>JBKBLB010000021.1:0-63563 GCA_046296495.1 Bacteroidia bacterium | reverse complement strand
ACCGATTAATCGAAAACCAATACAGGGGGTTCTTTTTTGAAATGATTAATTTTACTTTCTAAGTACCAATAAAATCAAGCAGCTTATATCTCAATAAAAATTATTTAGGACACTATTGTTTAAAAATTATAAATTTTATTTACCCGAAAGTCTCTCCTTCAAATCAAGCCTGTGTTTTCTGGCAGTATCTATTGCAATATCGTAACCTGCATCGGCATGGCGAATAACACCCATAGCAGGGTCGTTGTGTAATACTCGTTTTAGTCTTTTGGCTGCATCTTCAGTTCCATCGGCTACAATTACCATTCCGGCATGTATGCTGTAACCCATACCAACACCACCACCATGATGAACACTTACCCAACTTGCGCCTCCTGCAGTATTTATTAAAGCATTTAATATTGGCCAATCGGCAACGGCATCGCTACCATCTTTCATGGCTTCTGTTTCGCGGTTTGGCGATGCAACTGAACCGGTATCTAAATGGTCGCGACCAATTACAATCGGAGCTTTTACTTTACCGGTTTTTACCAAATCGTTAAATCCCAGTGCTGCTTTTTCTCTTTCACCTTGTCCAATCCAGCAAATACGAGCAGGTAAACCTTGAAAAGCAATTCTTTCCTGAGCCATATCCAACCAGCGGTGCAAAGATTTATTCTCGGGGAACAATTCTTTCATTAATGCATCGGTTGTATAAATATCATTGGGGTCTCCACTTAAAGCTACCCATCTAAAAGGACCTTTACCTTCGCAAAATAAAGGCCTTATGTATGCAGGCACAAAACCGGGAAAATTAAAAGCATTTTCTACATGTCTTTTATCTTTGGCCTGACCACGTAAATTGTTACCATAATCAAATACCACCGAACCTCTTTTTTGCATTTCAAGCATCAACTTAACATGATGAGCCATTGTATCCAAAGATTTTTCTATGTATTGCTCTGGATTGGTTTTTCTCATACTGTCTGCTACTTCTTCGGCTATACCTTCCGGATAGTAACCATTTAATGGGTCGTGAGCCGATGTTTGGTCGGTAAGCAAATCAGGTGTTATATTGCGTTCAAGCAAACGCTCAAGTAAATCAACAATATTGCATAAAACACCTATGCTTAAACGCTTACCTTGTTCTTTTGCTTTTATTGCCAAATCTATTGCTTCATCTATATCTCGGCTCATTACATCAAGGTATCTTGTTTCAATGCGTTTTTTAATACGCCACTCAACCATTTCTGCTGCAAGGCATACGCCATCGCACATGGTTACTGCCAATGGTTGTGCACCGCCCATACCACCTAAGCCTGCTGTTACGGTTAGTGTACCTTTTAAAGAGCCATTAAAGTGCTGACGAGCTGCTTCTGCAAATGTTTCGTATGTACCTTGAACTATTCCCTGGCTACCAATGTAAATCCAGCTACCTGCTGTCATTTGGCCATACATCATCAGGCCTTTTTTATCTAATTCGTGAAATGTTTCCCATGTTGCCCAGCGAGGCACCAACATACTGTTTGAAATAATTACCCTTGGCGCATCTTTATGCGTGGGTAAAATGCCAACCGGTTTTCCACTTTGTATTAAAAGTGTTTCATCTTCATTTATATCTTTTAGCGCTTTTACAATAAGGTCAAAACTTTCCCAGTTTCTTGCTGCTTTTCCTATTCCGCCATACACAATCAAATCTTCAGGCTTCTCGGCTACTTCAGGGTCTAAATTATTATGAAGCATTCTTAGCGCAGCTTCTTGAACCCAGCCTTTACAACTAATTTCTGTGCCTGTTGCTGCATGTAAAATTCGTTTATTCATAAAAATGAAATATAAATTATGATGTTTTTGTTTTATGCAATATAAATAATGACAAAGAGGAAGTTACGTTTAAATTGGCATTTATTACCAATCGTCTTCGTCAACAAGTATTGGCTCGGCCATTGCTTTTTTAAATGACGCAATCATGTTGTTAATGTCTTTATCGGCATACCTCAAAATTCGGTCGCTGTTTTGAACACTAACATTTGTGGTATAGTAATATTCGAAATAATTTCTGGTTGATTTGCCGCTTGCAGGCTTTAAACTTTCGTGAACCAAATTGCTTATTTGATACTTATATCTACCTTCTTTTATAAGTACGGTAAACTTAAACTCAAAAGTGCCAATTGGTCTTCTGCTGTAGGGATTGTTGTAACTGTATGCCGGAATAGTTGCTATATAAACCAGTTTTTGATTTCGCTTATCCGTTTCTACTTTATATCCTTTTAAGAATGTTTTTTCGGCCCATTTTTTAGCCCTTATGTAGAGAGAATCTGAACCGCTTTCATCTTGATCTACAACACCAGAGTAGGTAATTAAATTTGTAATACTGTCAAAAGGTAGTTTAATTCTTTCGTATGGTTTTAAAAGTGGGTTTACTGGTTCGTCTTTATCATTTAGTTTCGATTCCATTTCAGTACTGTCAAATGCACTTTCATCATAATTTTCATCATATCCGGGCGAAAGTGGATCCTGAACCTGTGCATTTGCAGCAAAGGCATACAAAAAAAATACGGTTAAAAACTTAAGGAATATTTTATATTTCATTTGTGTTTTCAATCTTATTTATAACAATACTATTTTAAATTGGAGCGCCAATAACGTAATATTTCAGTATATTTCAAAAAGCCTGCCAAATTATTTTTTTGTTCGTTTAGCAATAATGGCATGTTCGTGTGTTTTAAGATATTCTTTTTTGTTATTAACGTCTTTTTTTGTTGTTTTTGTATGCTTGGGACCATAGCCATTTTCTCGCATGGCATCCCAGTATTCTTTACCGTATGCAACTAAAATTTCGTCACCGGGCTTTAGGTTACGGCTTGCAACTATATAAGCTTTGCCTTTTTCTATTTCGTATCTGCAATTATTTTTAACGCCTTCAAGTCTAACAAAACCGGCTGCATCGTTTGCATATCGGGCTAAACTGTCGGGGCAATTTTGGGCGTCAATACACTTTCTATTATTTATGTAGAAGTAATATGCCCCAACTCCGTCCATATTATCATTTCTTCTTAAACACTCTGCCCATGTAACTATTTCTCCGGTGTATTCTACAACTTTCTCTCCACGTTTTATTTCGTGGGTTGTAAACAGTCCTTTACCTGCACCGGGTATTTTAGACTTTTTTACAACGAGCATTGGGTAGTTTTAATAAGTGGTTTTTAAAGAATTTTCTTTTTAGTTTTGATTTGCTAAGGTTTTAGCTCTTGCTATATATCTGTCAATATCTTGAGCTTCCTGGCTCTCGAAGTAATTGGTTTTAATATTTTCGTATGCTTTTACAGCGTCTTGGTATTCTTTTAATTCTTCGAAAACCTGACCGGCTTTTTTAAGAAATATTGGCGAGGTAAGTTTGTTTTTGCTCATATTGGCCGCTTTAATATAAAGTTTTGCGGCTTTTTCTAAATTACCAAGTTCAACATATGCATCTGCTTTTAACCCTTCTGCCAAAGGAGCAATTAATTCATTATTAGTGCTAAAATCATTTAAATGATCAATGGCTTCTTCGTATTTACCAAGCTCCATTAAACATCTGCCAGCATAAAAATGTGCAAGATTACCTGCTTTTGTAAGTGCATATTCGCTTGCTATTGCTTCAAAACCCAAAGCATCACCCATACCATTTAAAGCCGTTTCAAAAGAATCTTTCTCGAACCAAAGTTGAGCCTTAAATATGGCCGCCTGAGCTTCTTTTTCTTTTGGTTCAATATAAAACATATTAAAAGAAATATAGCCAACTACAATTATTGCAATGGCTGCTAATGAAATATTAATTTGTTTTTTGTATTTGTTGTAAAACTCTTCTGCTTTTTGTGTTGTACCAACTAAGGCTGCATCTAAATCCAGGTTAGTTTTTTCTTCTTTTTTATTTTCCATGTTATTAATTTATTCTTTTATAAAAGGATAGTCAGTTTGAACGTAAACATCTTTGTAAAGCTCTTCAGCATCGGGGAATGGAGAATTCTCAGAATATTCTACTGCTTCGTTTATTTCGTTAATAATATTTTCTTCAATCTTTTCTATTTCGCTTTCGTTTAGCCATTTGTTTTTTAAAATCAACGACTTTACAACTTCAATGGGATCTTTTTGCTTATACTCTTCAACTTCTTCTTTTGTGCGGTATTTGGCCGGGTCGCTCATACTATGTCCGCGATAGCGATATGTACGAATTTCGAGTAAAGTTGGACCATTTCCCTGCCTTGCGTGTTCGGCTGCTTCGGCTATAGCTTCGTGAACCGTTTCGCACTGCATGCCATCAACAGCTTTTGAAGGCATGTTGTAAGCTGAACCAATTTGATATATATCTAAAACATTGGTTGTTCGCTGAACTGATGTACCCATTGCATAACCGTTGTTTTCGCAAACAAAAATTACCGGCAAATTCCACATCATGGCCATGTTAAAAGTTTCGTGTAATGCACCTTGTCTTGCAGCTCCGTCACCAAAATAGCAAACTGTTACCTGATTTCCACCTCTGTATTTATCGGCAAACGCTATGCCGGCTCCAAGCGGAATTTGTCCTCCAACAATGCCATGACCACCAAAAAAATTATGCTCTTTGCTAAACATGTGCATGCTGCCGCCTTTTCCTTTACTGCAACCGGTAACCTTTCCATACAACTCTGCCATAACCGATTTTGCCGAAAGACCACAACCCAAAGCGTGAGCATGGTCTCTATAAGCAGTTATTATTCTGTCGTCCTTCTGAAGAGCACTCATGGTGCCAGCAACTACAGCCTCCTGACCAATGTATAAATGACAAAAACCTTTTATTTTTTGTTGCCCGTATAATTGAGCAGCTTTTTCCTCGAACCTGCGCATAAGCAACATTTGCTCATACCATTTTATATAGGTTTCTTTATTAAATTTAGTTTTGCCTGCCATTTTTAAAGTTTGCAAAGGTATATTTTTTATTAACCTGACAAAATTGGATTTTTAACTTACTAAATCAAAATTTTAAACTTGCTACTTATTTTCAAGTGCTTGATATTTAGGATTAAGACTTTTGTGCCAATGGTGTAATAGTTTTTTACAGCGTGTTCTTATAACAACAAATTTTTGCTTATGAAATCTAAGCCAAAGGTCTTCATCTTCAAAACCCCATTGTTTATATTTTTCATCTAACATTCCCACTTTAAAAAAATGGTGTTTATTACAAGCTAAAATGCCTTTGCCTCCCCAAAGCATCCACTCTCCGTTTTTTTTAGCATATTCGGGTGGCTTGTTTTTATATAAATAAAAAACTATTGGAAACCAAATACAACCAAATTGTGTAAATCTATTTACAAGATCAACAATATTTTCTGGTATCGAAAAGTCGGCATCACAAATAAATATTTTTGAATTTGTACTTTGCTTTACTGCAATATTAAAAGCAAAGGCCCTTGAAAATGGTTGTTTTATTGTTTTATATATCAATTTACCTTTATACAGCTTTTTAATTTCATTTTCTAAATCTTCTATGTCATTTGAACCACAATCTAAAACGCTTAATTCTATTAAATGCTGTTTTGAGGCTTTGGCAAGAGATGGAATAAAGTACTTTAAAAACAAATCGCTTCGATTATAAATGCCTACACAAATACTGATTGGTTTTAGTTTGTAAAACTTAAAAACACTTAAAAATCCTGCAAGAAAAATTCCAAATAAATCGTAAAAAACCGAGTACGGGTTTATCTTTCGCTGTGGCGATTTAAATAAATACCATAAAGGAAATTTTATAAATTGAGGTATATATTTTTTAGGTTCAACCAAACCCTTATTAAATATGCTCGTAAATAATTAAACCGGTTCTTATTTTTGGTTCAATCCATGTTGATTTTGGTGGCATTATTAAATGCTCATTGGCTACATTTACCATTTCTTCAACGCTTGTAGGGTATAGTGTTATGGCAATATCAAAATCACCATTATCAACCAATTCCTGCAAATGCCCAATACCTTTACCACCATCTAAAAAACTTAGCCTGTTATCGGTTTTGCTGTCGGTAATTTCAAAAACATCATTCAGTAAATATTTTTCTACAATGCTCACATCAAGTTTTTCAAGAGTTGAGTTTAAAACATTTAATATATGTTGTTTTGGTTTTAGTAAAAATGCTTTGTGTTTTACATAAAGACCAAATTCGCATTTTGCAAGCGGCTGTACTGGCAAGTTTCCACTTGGTATAATATCAAACGATTGTTCAACTTTTTTCAACAGTGCATGCAAATCATTAATTGGGTATTTTACAAGTCTGTGATATTCGTAAATTGTAAGTTTTGAAAAAGGAATTAAACAAACAGGAAAAAAATTAAAAGGCTCTTTACCGTTAAAGTTTCCGGTTTCTCTGCGTTTAAATTTGGTATAGGTTGCGCTTCCGGAACTACGATGATGCCCATCTGCTATGTAAAGTTTTGATATATCGGTAAAACGCTGCCTTATAGTTTCAATATCATTATTATCGCTTACTACCCAAAGGTTATGCTTTTTTTGGTCGGTACTTATAAAATTATATTCGGGTATATGATTGTTTATGTAATTATTTATAACCTCATCAATTTTGGCATCATCGGGGTAGGTTAGTAATACCGGATTTCCAAGGCTATTAAAAAATCTAATATGTTCAGCCAGTTCGTTTTGCTTTTCGGTAAGGGTGTTTTCGTGCTTAAGTATATTGTTGTTTAAATAATCATCAACACTTGCACAAGCAATAAGCGAGGTATAAGCCTTGCTACCATGAATTATTCTGTAAATATAGTAACATGGCTCTTCATCTTTTATTAGCACACCTTTTTCTTTAAATTTACTTAAGTATTCGAGTCCAAGCGGAAAATGTTTTTGGGGATTTTTTTTCTCGCCCTTAAAGTGTAAATGCGGCTTTACAACATGCAAATAGCTGTATGGATTATGCTCCATTTCGGCATCGGCCAAATCTTTCGAAGCAGAATCGAATGGTTGCGATGAAACCACCCCGGCCATTTCTTTTACCGGCCTTAGAGCTTTAAATGGATTAACAACGGCCATTAACTATGCTTGCTGCGAATTGCTTTTAAAAAACTCTATTACTTTTTGAGCCAACTCAATACTAATTCGGTTTTGAGCTTCTTTGGTTGAACCGCCAATGTGAGGGCTTAAGCTTACATTTGGATGTTGCAGTATTTCCATATTTACGGGTGGTTCTTTCTCAAAAACATCAAGTCCGGCAAATCCAACATGGCCGCTGTTTAAGGCATGTAACAAATCTTTTTCAGAAATAACTCCCCCTCTTGAGCAATTTATTAAACCAACTCCTTTTTTCATTTTAGCAATTACTTCTGCATCTATCAACGCTTTTTGGCCTTCGTTAAAAGGTACATGAAAAGTTATAAAATCACTTTGTGTAATTACACTATGCTCACTCACGGTGTTAATGTTAAGTTTTATACGATTATGCTCGCCAAGCATGGGCAGGTTCAAAGCAAGTTCTACTGTATCTACGTAAGGGTCGAATGCCAATACACGCATACCTAAACCAACGGCCATTTTAGCAACTTCCTGACCTATACGACCAAAACCATAAATACCCATTGTTTTTCCTTGCAACTCAATACCGTTTGATGCCAGTTTTTTTAATTCATTAAACTGCGTATCGGCATGTTGCGGCATTTGCCTGTTTAGGTGTTGCAGGTGTCTTATACAAGTAAATAAATGTGCAAATACGGCCTCGGCAACACTAACTGATGATGAAGCCGGTGTATTAACTACTTTTATGCCTTGTTGCTTGGCATACTCTACATCAATATTATCAAGCCCTACTCCTCCTCTTCCAATTAGTTTTAAATTAGGGCAAGCATCAATTATATCTTTACGAATTTTGGTTGCGCTACGTACTAAAACCGCATCGTAATTCTTTAATGCTTCTGCCAACTTATCTTGGGGTACTTTTTCTGTTTCAACGGTAAATCCGGCTTCTTCGAGCATTTTTTTTCCGTTAGTATCTATTCCATCGTTTGCTAAAATTTTAATCATGGTGGTAGTTTTTATAAGGTTCAAAATAAAATTAATGACTAACTGATGATTTTTTTTGTTCAAATTCTTGCATGGTATTTACAAGCTCCTGAACACTTTCTATTGGTAATGCGTTATAAAGACTTGCCCTTAAACCTCCAACACTTCTGTGGCCTTTAAGTCCGCTAAGTTTTCTTTGTTTGCAAAAATCTAAAAACTCGGCTTCGTAATCTTTGTTAGTAAGTACAAAATTCACGTTCATACGGCTGCGGTCTTCAGGCACAACAGTTCCGGTAAATAGTGGATTGCGGTCTATCTCGGTATAAAGCAAATCGGCTTTGGCTTTATTGCGTTTCTCCATTTCTTCAAGCCCAATTGATTTTATCCATTGCAGAGTGTGCATACAAATAAAAACTGCAAAAACACTTGGGGTATTGTACATACTTCCATTTTCAATATGCACCCTATAATCAAGCATGGTTGGAATTTTACGTTTTACATTTCCAAGCAGTCCTTTTTTTATAATCACTAGTGTTGTTCCTGCGGGTCCCATATTTTTTTGCGCTCCTGCATAAATCAAATCAAACTTATTGGCATCAAAAGGTCGGCTAAAAATGTCCGAACTCATATCGCAAACCAAAGGTATGTTGCAGCTTGGAAATTCAAACATTTCGGTTCCATAAATGGTATTGTTTGATGTGCAATGAAAATACTTAGCATCATCAGGAATACTATAGTTTTTAGGTATATACGAAAAATTTTTGTCCTCGCTGCTTGCCACCACATTTACATTACCAAAAAAACCTGCTTCTTTTATTGCACGTTTAGCCCAAACACCTGTGTTTAAATAAGCAGCTGTTTCACCTTCATCAAGCAGGTTGTAGGGTACCATATCAAACTGCAAACTTGCACCGCCTTGTAAAAAAAGTATATCGTAATTATCGCCAAGGTTTAATATTTCTTTTACAAGGTTACGGGCATCATCCATTACTTTTTCAAATTCTTTACCACGGTGCGAAACTTCGAGAATTGATAAATTTGTGCCGCTAAAATTTTTTAGCGCTTCAATACCCGCCTCTATGGCCTGATTTGGTAAAATTGCCGGACCTGCCGAAAAGTTGTGTACTTTACTCATATAAGTTTGCGTTAATTTGCTGCGAATTAAATTACTAAATTTAAAATTACGGTAATCATAACAAATTAATTTTTAACAGCATGGTAAAAAAATCATTTATAGTTTTTTTGTTACTGTTTTTTTGCTTGAACCTATCAGCTCAACGCAAAATGAAACAAATAGATGAAGAGGAGGCTCAAAAACAACAAGAAATGGAAAAACAATACGGAAAAGCAACAGGAAGCAATTTCGGAGGAGACAAATGGTCATTTGGCGGAAATTTTAGTTTTGGAGCAAGCGATATTTCTACGTTTTTATTACTGCAGCCTATGGCCGGTTATTCTATAAAACCCAAAACCATGTTAGGAGCAGGTGCAACTTATATTTACAGCAGCGTAAATATTAGAGGAACAAAATTTAGCAATAACATTTACGGTCCCATTTTATTTGCCAGGCAAAATGTTTTGGAAAACATTTTTCTTCAAACCGAATATCAACCATTAAATTATATGCATTACAACGATTTAACAAATTCGTTTTCGCGAAAATGGCAACAAGTATTGTACGTTGGCGGAGGTTATGGTAGTATGAGAGGGGCTTTTATTGGTTTATTTTATAATGTTTTATACAGGCCTGATAATCAAATTTACGGGTCGCCTATTGATTTTAGGGTAGGTTTCTTTTTTTAAATTTTTTTTGAACTCAAAAACCTTGTAAATTGAATACATTTGGTAATATTTTAAAAATTACATCATTTGGCGAAAGTCATGGCCCTGCAATGGGAGTTGTTATTGATGGTTTTCCGGCAAACTTTAAAGTTGATATAACACAAATACAAGCCGAACTAAACCGAAGAAAACCCGGACAAAGCCAAATAACCACCGAGCGTAACGAAGATGAGGGTTTTGAGGTTTTAAGCGGATTGTTTAACGAAACCACAACAGGAGCGCCAATAACATTAATTGTTAGAAATAAAAACCAAAACAGCAGCGATTACGAGCACTTAAAAAATATTTTTCGACCCTCACATGCCGATTTTACCTATCAGCAAAAATATGGCATTCGCGATTACAGAGGAGGAGGCAGGCAAAGTGCCCGCGAAACAGTTAGTAGAGTTTTGGCAGGTGCTTTGGCAAAACAATTTTTACATACAAAAAATATACGGGTTACCGCTTTTGTAAAACAGGTTTACAATATTTCTGTTCCTGAACCAATTGAAAGCCTGAATTTAGACTTAATTGAAAACAATATTATACGTTGCCCGCATACCGAAACTGCCAATAAAATGATTGCATTAATTGAAGAAATGAAAAAAACTGGCGATTCGGTTGGAGGAATTATTACCTGTATTTGCAAAGGTGTACCAATAGGTTTAGGTGAACCTGTTTTTGGAAAATTACACGCAGCTTTGGCAAGTGCAATGCTTAGCATAAATGCAACAAAGGGCTTTGAAATAGGCAGTGGATTTGGTTCAATACAAAAAAAAGGTAGCGAATTAAATGATGAGTTTTTATTAGATAACAATGAAATAACCACCCAAACAAATAATAGCGGTGGCATACAAGGTGGCATAAGCAATGGGCAACCAATTGTATTTAATGTAGCTTTTAAACCAGTTGCAACCATTAAAAAACCTCAACAAACAATTGATACAAACCTTAACTCAGTATTAATTGAAGCGCAAGGTAGGCACGACCCATGTGTACTTCCAAGGGCAGTTCCGGTGGTTGAGGCTATGGCCAATTTGGTATTAATGGATTTTTATTTGTTAAATAATAAAACCAAAAAGTAAATTACTTATCAAAAAAACTTTGGTGCAACCTTTGTTTCTAAAAATTTGACTTTATATATTTATTATTGCATTTTAAGTTTATTAAATAATGAGAAAATTTTTGTTTAGCCTAGGCATTATTATTGCCAGTTCTACTACCCTACATGCACAACAAATAATTAAATGCTTTACCGATGAAATAAGAGCTGAAATATTGAAGACCAACCCCGAATACTTACAAGAAGAAGAATTGGCAAACCAAACTGCCCGATTAATGCAAAGTTTGCAAAAAAATACACAGGTTAGATATATTCCTGTTGTATTTCATGTAATTCACAAATATGGTTTCGAAAACATATCTCAAACACAAATAAATGATGCCATAAGGGTATTAAACGAAGATTTTAGAAAAAAAACAGGAACTAATGGCGGTAGCAGTACCGACCCTTTAGCCGTTGATATGCTTTACGAATTTCGATTGGCTCAGCTTGACCCAAATGGCAACCCAACCAACGGTGTAAACAGAATTTATAGCTTGCAAACCGATAATGCATCAGATGCCATGAAATCATTGAGTAACTGGGATAAAAACCGGTACTTTAATATTTGGGTTGTAAATACCATAAACAGTAGCGGTCAACAAGGGATTGTACTAGGTTATGCTCAATTTCCGTTTTTTGGCGCAGCCAGTACCGATGGTGTTGTAATACGTGCCGACCAAATGGGAGCCATAGAACTTGGCCAACTTAGCCAAGTTGGAAGAACATTAACCCATGAGGCAGGGCATTGGCTTGGCTTGTATCATCCGTTTCAGGGAGGTTGCCCAAACAGTAATTGCAGTTCACAAGGCGACCAAGTATGCGATACACCACCGGTTGCAAGTGCAACAAACGGTTGCCCAAGTAACAGAAACTCTTGCTCTACCGATAGCCCTGATTTGCCTGATATGGTTAGAAATTATATGGATTATGCCGATGGAACTTGTATGAACTTATTTACAGTAGGCCAAAAAAACCGTGTTGACCCAATTATGGCCCAATACCGTTCATACGTTTACAGCACAGCAAATATTAATGGCGCGGGCATAAATACTGATGGAACATACAGACCCTTACAACCATCGCCACGTAAAGCACCATATAGCTATAGTTTTGAAAACACTAATCCAACGGCCGATGGATGGAAATTTGAAAACTATATGTGCCCTGGAGATACAGGTTGGCACATAAACAATGCTGCACGTTTTAATGGAGAAAGGTGTATGGCTGCAAATAATAACCGTGTAACCCGTCTTAACGTGAGAAACGCTTTTGTATCGCCAACTATTGATGTAACAACACTAAACAATCCATCACTTTCTTTTAATGTGGCTTATGCCAAGCGTGTTTCGGTTAGTAACGACAGGTTAAGAATATTTGTAAGCAACAGCCATGGAAGAGAAGAAATTTTAGCTGCCAATTTTTCGGCAAATGATATAGAAACCGGGCCAATGTCAACCGAAGCTTTTATACCAAACAGTACTCAATGGAAAAGAATTAGTGTTGATTTAAGTGCATACAAATCATATACTAATTTAAGTGTTCGTTTTGAGTTACAAAACCTAAGAGGCAACAATATTTATATTGATGACTTTTCTATTGGCGAATTTACCGGGTTAAACAACGAGTTGAAAAATACTTTACAATTTAATGCATACCCAAATCCAGCATCAACAACAACTAATTTAGAATTTGTTTTGAACCAAAAACAACATATACATGCAGAAATATTTGATATGAGCGGTAAATTAATTAATACAATAATAAATGACGAATTAGAGTCTGGTTACAACAGTATCAATTTTAACACCGAAGAACTTACAAATGGTATTTATCTTTTAAAATTTAAAACCAATGCAGGCTTTTTTACACACAAATTAATGATTGCACAATAAGGTATTATTTCTGATTTTTATCATATTTGGTTTTAACCACAATACTTATTTTTGCGGTTATGGTTGAACCAACATTAGCAAATGCACCTTATTGGGTATTGGCATACTATTTTTACACCAATATTGCTGATGCCGAAGATTTTGCTTACTACCATTTAAAATATTGCAAACAACTTGGCATAAGGGGCCGAATTTACGTTTCGCACGAGGGAATAAACGGAAGCATAAGCGGCACACCAGCACAATGCCAAGTTTACATGAGCGACCTAAAAGAAGACCCTCGCTTTGAAGGCACAGAATTTAAAATTGACCCTGCAAACGAGCATGCTTTTACGCGTATGCATTGCAGGTATAAAAATGAAATTGTACACTCGGGGTTGAGACACTTAAATCCAAATTTAAAAACAGGCAAACATTTGCGAGGACAAGAAGTGCAGCAAATGATGCAACAAGATGATGTAGTTTTGCTTGATGTAAGAAGTAACTACGAAACACGACTTGGCCGTTTTAAAAATGCCATAACATTAGATATTGAAAATTTTAGAGAATTTCCGGAAAAAGTAAAAGAACTTGAACATTTAAAAAATAAAAAAGTAATAACCTACTGTACCGGTGGTATAAAATGCGAAAAAGCTTCGGCATACTTACTTGAACAAGGCTTTACAGATGTGTACCAAATGCACAACGGAATTATTGGTTATGCTAATGATACAGGAGGCAAAGACTTTGAAGGTGTTTTATATGTATTTGACGGCAGGGTTACTGTACCCATAAACAAAGTAAATCCAACACTTATTGCCAAATGTATTAAATGCGGAACGCCAACCGATAGAAACTTAAACTGTGCCAATGTTTATTGCAACGAGCAATTTAATATGTGCCCCGATTGCAGTAATAAAATGGAAGGCTGTTGCAGTGAAACTTGTATGAATAGCGATGGTAAAAGACCGTACAACGGTACCGGATTTTATGCAAAACCTCCTGTTGATGAAGGGTGTGCTATATAATTTTAATTGAAGTTTTGTGAGCGAAATGGACCATACAATGGGGCACTTGGTGGAGTTGTAGAAACCCTTAGTTCATAAATACCGGGTAACGTATCTATTGGAGTAATTTTAAAATTTACAACAAACTTATCATTCCAAAGCAACGTACTGTCTGACGTTTGATTATAGGTACCAAAACAAGTAAGGCTATCATTTCCATTTACAACCCTAAGCCAACAGTATTCATTATTATCGGTAAAGTGAATTCCTTTTAGCCCGTTTGTTTTTATGGTACTATCACGCAAATACCAACCCGATAAACCATATTTTATTGAAGGTAATTGGGGCATATCTTTTTTCTTACAAGAAAATGCCAGCATTAATATTATTAATGCCGGCACTATCAATATTTTTAATTTACTTATCAATTAAGTTTTTGTTTGGTTCAAACCTAAATAAAAAACTATTAATTTTTAAGCCATTTGCCTGTTTGGCTGAAGTTACTTCCTTTAATATTGTAGAAGTATATTCCGCTTGTTAGGTTGGTAACAAGAATATTTAAAGTATTTTCTCCGGTTTGTATGGCGGTATTTGTTTGATAAACCAAGTTTCCAATAACATCATAAACTTCAATTACCGATTGTGCTGAAGTGTTTGAATTGAAAGAAATATTTAAAATATCATTTACAGGGTTTGGCCATACTTTTGTATTTGTTAAAACTTGTTGTTTGTTTATACTGTTTATTAAACCTCTACTTGATGCAAGCATAAATTTTACATCGCCTAAATTTCCATCATTATCGGTTTCTATTTGCAAATAATAATTACCACCATTTTTACCAAACCATGAGTATGTTATAACTCTTTCGTTTTGCTCTGGGAAACCCGGAAATACTGTATATTGACCATTTAAACGATTACGAACAAAAAATTTAATATTGATGTCAATGGTATTTTTTTGCCTTAAAACATCAAAAGTATTACTGGTAAATTGCAATTTTCCCCATCCGTCAAGAATTGCATCCATGTTTAATCTTATAACTATTTTAGCTGAATCAAATAATGGGTTTGTTGGAATTCCAAAATCTTCGGCAAGTGCTGTAAACTCGCTTTTCATGGAATCTTTAAAATTGGTTAAGTAGTTTGCAGGAAACTTTAAAACCCTTAATGCTCCGGGTACAGGCAAATCTCCTGATCCATCAAAAATTATCCTTAATTCGTTATTACTTACAGCATAAAATTCTTCACTTCGTTCGCCAGTTTCTCTGTCAATGGTATATTGTACCAAATTGCATCCGGCAGGTGCTGTTGGATAAGACATTCCATTTGCAAAATACGATGTGTCTTTTGTATGCGTTGTAATTTTTCCTCTTAAATCCCAAGTTTTGTTTGCACCACTTTCCAATAATGTTGTTAAATCATTTCCGGATGTATCGTAACCATACAAATACCATTCGTTTGGCACGGCAAAATCCTCTCTTACAATTGAAATTTGAGCCTGTAGTGCAAAAGATGCTATGAAGGCAATTGATGTAATAATAAGTTTTTTCATTGTTTTAAGTTTAGGTTTGGCAAAGGTAGTTTATTAGTTATTAAAAAGATATTAAAGTTAAGCCAACAGTTGCAATTCTAAAATCAGGGGCATTTCCACCACTTAAATCAGTTTTTGATTGTTTAAAGTATGGAGTTAAGTTGTAATTTGCAAATAATCTTATATTTCCATATCCAATTCTTAGAGTAGCAGTTGAACGAAATGGATTTACATTAAAATCATCATTTTCTATCCAAACTTGTTTAAATCCATTTGCTGTAGAACGAGCATAGGAAGAGACATCCATAACATAACTCGTAATAATTCCTGCTGCAATATGAAATCCTTTATTTCTGCCATTTTTTGTGCCCGGTGCATATTTTATAAGCAATGGAATATTAAATGCCATGTTAGATAGTCTATTTCGAATCAAAGCCTGATTATTGCTATCGGCCTGTATAAATTTACTGTTTGCTATCAATCTTCTGTCAGTATCAAAACCAATATGGCCAAACTCTAAACCAAAACCTGAAGTAAGTGATAATTTATTTTTAAATATATGAATATCATCTTCCCAAAAATAAATTGCATAATGCCATGATCGTGTTAATTTTGTTTCTATAAAATCATAATTATCAGGTAAATCTGTTTTTAAATTTGATGTTAAAGCCTGCATGCCCACTTCAAAGCCAGCAAACACATTTTTAAACTCTTTTTTGCTTTTATCTTTCTTTATTTCTTCATAGTCGGGGGTAATTATAAACCTACGTTTGCCAATTTTAACCTTTGTTGTGTCAGCGGCTATTGTATTATTTCTTTTGTCGGTGTATTCTTCGTTGTTTTCGGCATTTATCAATTTACTCAACCCTTCAACTTTTACGCTTATGTTTTGGGGATTGCCAAAATATCTTCCGGTAACAATACCCGACACTTCAGCCAATAAACTGTTTTGAGCATTAACTGTAAACTTTCCTGCGCCTTCAGCATTTACTTTTACATTTTCTGTTGTTAGTTTTTCAGCATTTAAATCAACCAAACCATCAAGGTTAAAATCGGCTTGCTTTGCTTTACCCGATATTACAATGGTACTCATGCCATCGCAAATTACTTTTAGGTTTTCTGCATCAACCCTTGCATTAATTTTACTTTTTCCATCTGTTTCCAAAATCAGATTTTTACTGTTAATTTCTGAACCCTCGGCTGTTGTTATATTTGCGAGGCCATCAATTATTATTTCTTCAATTGATACATAATATATTTTTACTTTGGGTGTAAATTTTAAACCCGAAGTAAAATCGAAACTTAAAGTTTGGTTTTTTATATCGTGGGTAAAGTCTTTTAAATTCCCAAAATCTAATTTATGTGTGTTTGATTGTATCAGTTCTACATCAGCCGACCTGTCAATTTTTATTTTTGTAAACGGTTGTATGTTTATTTCTGTTTGAGCCGATAAATGAAAGGCTAAAAACAATGCTACAAATGCAAAAAATTTCTTCATATCTAATTTTTTAATGTTTTTGAGTTTATTACGATACTTTAATTAAAATGTTACTTATCGCTGTAAGTTTTTTCAATTGATAATAATTTGGTTACAAGTTGAAAATTTTTTAATCCTTGTTCATTAGAAGATTTTAACTGTATAAAAGGATTATTTGCTGCTAATAACTTAGTTGCATAAGTTATATTTTGAAACAAAGAACTATCGGTGAATGTAATACCTGTAAGCTTTTTAAAAACCAATTGCTCTAATGATTTAAAATCGTTGTTTGGTTCATTTATTATTACTACTTGTTGTTGATTGTTATCGTATGCATTAAAGTTTATTTTATCAATATTCAATACATATTCAGGTTGTTTTAGTTGTATTGATTGTATTTTTTTAGTATTAATTTTTGTAACAAGATTTGATGGAGGCAAGGTTTTTTGACCGGTAAAATTTTCAGTTCGAAGGCTTGAAGGTTTTGTGGTGTTTTTAATATCAATTTTTACCTGTTGTAAGTTTGTAATATTGGTTATTTGTTGAGAATTAATGTTTGTAGGTTGCAAATTTACAAGGTTGTTTTTGGGTTTAATATATTCTGTTATTGGTTTGTTTTTATCTGAAAAGTAAAATATAAAAACTCCTAAAACAAGCGCTGCTGCAATGGCCGAAGCGTATTTTACATAATTACTCAAATACAAAATAGCGCCTTGCTTTTTCTTTAAAAGGTTTTTGTTTGTGTATGTAATATTATAGTCCGGTTGTAGTATGGTAAGCTTAAAAAGTTGCGCATCTTTTTTAAGTTCAGGGTAAGCATTTAATGCAATTTGCAATTCTGCATTTTCGCCTTCTTGTAAGCGTTCGTCAATTTTAAGTGCAAGTAAGTTATTAAATCTTTCTGATATTTGATGATAAGAGGGCTTTTTTAGAAAAGAAAAATCAGGATTTGGTTCAACCGAAATTGTATTAGCAATTTCGTTTTTATTCAACAAGTCAAATTCTTCTTTTACTTCGGGGTTTTCGTTTATAAACAATAACAATGCCTTTTCCACTTCATGCGATAAATTACCGTTGAAGTAGTCAATTAAATATTCATGGTAGTTATTGTTTGTTATCATTTACTTATCTTCAACTTTTGTTATTTAAACTACATTGTCCAAACTTCCGAGGTAAGCTTTCATATTTAACCTTGCCCTATGCAAATACACCTTTACTTGACTTTCATTGAGTCCGGTAATTTCACCTATCTCTGCATAGCTGTAACCTTCATAATCTCTTAGCAAAATCACATGTTTTTGTATATCAGACAAGGTGTTTAATGCCTTATTAATGATTTTTTTTAAATCGGGCATCTTGTGGGTATTTACTTCCCTATCGTGAATGGTTTCTTCAAAAACGGTAAGTCGTTTATCCTTGCGAATGCGATCAATCATGGCATTATAGCCAATGGTATAAATGTAGCTTTTGGCCTTTGCAAAATCTACCTCGTTTACTTTAAGCCAAAGTTTTTCAAAAGTATCTTGTACAATATCTTCAGCAAGGCCATTATCTTTCAGATTTTTTAAAATAAATCTGTATAGCCCGTCTGCAAATTCATCTACACATTTATTGTACTCAGATACCGTCATGTATTGAACCGACTCTTTTACGAAGAAAAATAATTTTAGTTACAGTAAAACAAAGCAATTGCTGTATATTAAAGAATATCAGCTATTTAATTACTTTAAAAATATACATTGCTTCATTTTCATTCACAGGGTTTAGCCAATACATCAGTTTATCGAGCGGACTTGGTTCAATACTTGTTTCGTAAGAAAGTTTGCCAAAAACCTGTTGTGTTTTTGCAAGTCGCGTACTTAGTTCCTTATCACCCTGAAAAATAAAATATTCGGGCATGCATAAATTTTCGTGTTTTATGTAGTCATTCACAGCAATTGCATTTTCGCTTTCTTTTGATGTTATCCAATAAAAGCGCATGTATCGGCCTGCATAAAATTGCGGCAACTGAAAAAAATCAGGAGAATAACTTTTCTCTATAGCATAGCATTGCACATTGGGCTTGTTGAAAAAAAAATACATTGCATTTACCCTGCTAATTTTGGTTGAAGAAAATGATATAAACAACAAAGCAGATGTATTTATTAAAATAAAAAACCAAATGCTTGCTTTTTGTAAGCCAACCCATTTGTTTATGAAATTTTTGTTTTGATAAATATGAACCCAACCTGCCATACCCACACTAAACATAATGGTTGCAACCGGTAAAATAAATCGCTCTTGTTTATTGGGAAAATAACTATGAAATGCAAAAAACAATAAAGAAGGTAACCACAATAAAAGGTATTTACGCCAATAAATTATGTAACCCGGCCATAAAACCAAACCAAACGGAATTAAAAACAAACCTGAAATTAATAATATATAATTATACCACGGACCATTTGGAAAAGCTCCTGAATTGTTGATATTGTATTTGTAGTAGCCGATAATTTCAGCAAAAGGTTTTCCCCAAATTAAGTATTCATACAACCCTAAAGTTAATAATAAACCTATGGCTGAGCCAAAGCTTAAACCCCAAAATTTCTTGAATTCTTTGTTTATTAACGAAGCTAAACCCATACCGCCCAACACTAATAAATTTTGATAACGAATGGAAACTGCTATTGCCATTAATAAACCTGCAAACAAAAATTTTGATAAGTTTTTGTTCTCTTTTATAAGCAACCACATGGCTGCAAGCATGGGCGGAATACAAACAACTTCAACCAAATTGCGAACCGACATCATTGGCAAAAACCAAACTATGGCCAAAATAAACGATACAAGTTTGGCCGTGTATTCGTTACTTAATTGTTTTACTATTTTAAAAGTATAAAAAATAACAAGCAAACTGTAAAATGCATGAACAAGCCTTATAATAAGCATTTTTGTCATTGGATTAGCAATACCAAGCACTTTAAAAACCAACATAAATAACCAAAGTACTCTTGCATAGAAATGAGGATGCCCTCCGGCTTCGGGCGTTTCGTTATCGGGCAACCAGTGATTAAGATTTAAGCCTTCGGCCCACTCTTGTGCAATTTCAATGGTATAAAAATGGTCATCGTACATACCATAACCGGGAGAAAAAATAGCAGCACAAACCCTAAAAAATAATGCTATAACTAATATTTTAGTAAGCGATAAGCGCTCAATAAACTGTATATAATTTTTCATTAATCATCATTTTAAAAAGTTCTACCAATGCCAAGAACCCACCTAAATTTAAAGTTTTCAGGCTCGGCAAAAGGTGCATTGCTCAAATACATTGGCATATCAAAACGTATGGTAAGGGGCTTGGGTTCATCTAAAAAACCCCATTTTTTTATGGTTGCTGCAATACCAATTCCCGCATCGGCAAGCAAGCCACTGTATGTATGCAATGCATTTGTTTTACCTATATTATAACTGTTACCAACAAATCCTGCATCGGCAAAAAGGTAGGTATCCAAATGCAAATAAGGGGCTAATTTTGATGGAGCAAATTTTATGTATTTATCAAAATCAAGTTCTACATTTATGCTTGAACCATGATTGCCAAAAAATAAATATTGTTGAACATTATTATTGTTTACAGGTAAAACATAACCTGCATAGCCTCTAAGATTTAACCCACCACCCAACTGAAAGTTGCCCGGCACATTGCCAAAGCCAAACCAATTAAATGGTAAAAATGCAATGCTGCGAACATATTTGTTATCCATGTATTCTTCGGGGTTTGCACCAGATGCATACAGCATACTTTCAAAAACAATCTGTTTTATACTTCCGGTTTGTGTAAGCAATTGCCAATAAAAGCGACTACGTAATTCAAACTTTCCAAAATTTATAAAATTGGTGGCAAGCAAGTGGGTTGATGCGTATCCATAATCACTAAATAATGCAGATGTACGTGCTGCTGCCTGAAGTTGGCCACTGCTTTTAAATGTTTGATAATTTTTGTTTAAAATTACATTAAATGTATTATTAAACATATTGCTTTGCCAAAGCCTTTGTTGACGGCTTTCTGGCACATCGGGTCTGCTAAAATGTAATGGTACATAATGTAAATCCGGGCTAAATTGCCTGTACAACGATTTAAAATAAGCTCTTACCAAATAGTTTTTACCAAAGCCTTTTTCAATTCCAATGGTGTTGGCAAATAGCCCATCAAGAAATCTTGAATTTACAAAATAGGTTGCTTTATAACCAATAAGGTTACTGTAATTAAAATTATAGTTTATTCGGTTTATGCCTTTATCAACCTCTCCGTATTGGGTTGTATTAAGACTAAAAGTATTAAACCAAACCGTTAGCCCTAAAACGTGTTTAAGGTTATAATAATTTCCGTTAAAATGTACACCTGCTTTTATACCGTCAATGGCGTTGTACCAAACATCGGGCCTCCATTTAAGGTAGTAATTTCTGCGATCGGGTGGTGTTCGTAACTGGTGATCGAAACTAAAAACAACAGGCTTTTTCCATGAATTATCCAGTTGATATACATCGGCTAAGCGATAAGTAGGGTCAATAATTACATTGCTTACTTTTTTGTTTGTATTTATATTAAACGAATATTCGGTATTTAATTTACCCCAGCCAAGCCAGTATGGTAATACGGTAGCGTTGGTTTGTTTTACAAAATATTTATTTGGTATAATGTATTGCTGAACCGAACTATCTTTAAAAATAACTGTTACATCAAGGGGCATTTGCATTTCGGATTTTCTTTTAAGGGTAATGCTTGTATTGTTATTGTTGGTTTTTACTTTTTTTATGGCATAATCTGTATGTTTGGTAGTTTCGAGCCATTGATCGAAAAACCAGTTCAAATCAACTTTGGTATAATCAATAATGCTTTCCCTAAAATCTTCAAAGTATGGGTGGCAAAGTTTCCAACGGTTAAAATAGTGTTGCATGGCACGCAAAAACAAATCTTCGCCCAATACATACTGCAAATTGTATAACATGGTTGCCGTTTTGTAATATACATTTCCATAACCTCCACCGTGGTGCAGGGCGTTATCAAAATCATCGCTGTGGGTATTTAGCGCTTTGTCTTGTTTTTGTATGGCATCTCTAAAATAACCATTGTAAATTACGGCATCCATACTTGGCATGGTTCGGGCAAATTTTGCTCGATAACCTTTTCGTTTGGCAGGCAACTTGTTTTCGCCAAGAATACGCAAGGTTGCCCAATGTGTTAAAAACTGAGTAAATCCTTCGTCTAAACTTGCCCTGTAGGTTTCGTTATTACCTACCATACCAAAAAACCAGTTGTGGCCAACTTCGTGTGCAATTAAACCATAATAGCCAGGGCTACGTCCTCCATCAAGGGTTAGCATGGGGTATTCCATACCATCGCGGGCATCCACACAAATCATTTTCGGATATATATAATTTCCAAAATCGCGGCTATACACCTCAATTACTCTTTTGGTAAATAGAGCTGCATCTTGCCAGCCGCTTGTATGTGGCTCTTGTGCCAACGCTACCAGTTTTACTTTATGCCCATTTTTTAAAGTAAGTTCTTCTTCACCGATCCTAAATGTTGGGTCGGCCACCCATGCAAAATCATGCACGTTTACAGCAGTAAAATTCCATTTTTTAAAGGTTCCGTTTGGCTCAATCAATACCGAAGGTTTTTCTTCCCAGGGTTTTTTGGCAAAATTTTTAATATCAAGCTGTTTTCTTAGGTTTTCGGGCATTACCTCTGCGGCATTTTGCAATTCGCCTGTTGCATCAACAATATAATGATTAGGTATATTTAGTGATACCTGAAAGGTACCGAAATTACCATAAAACTCTTTGCTTAAATGTTGGTCGGTTGCCCATTTAAACTTATGGTCGTACACACAAATTCGCGGGTACCAGTGCACGGCATTAAACTGCTTGTTTCCCCAAGCATCTTTAAACATTTTCATTCGCCTGCGTTGGTTTCCGCCATCATCAAAGTAGGTTTTAAACTTTACTTTAATGGTAGTAATGCTTCCGGGTAAAATTTGGTTTTGGGGTATTACCCTAAGTATGGTATTATCAAGCCACAAATCAGCCTGTTTATCGTTTACGGTAAGGTTTTCTATTTCGGTTCCTTTTCCGGCTTTTTCATAGCGTCCAAAATGTTGTTTAAATTTATTTAATAAATTTAGTTGTTCTAAATAACTGCCTTTTATAAATGCATTTTGGTATAAATGAAAATACAATTGTGTTAATGTATCGGGGGAGTTATTTACATAATACAAGGTTTCTTCGGCATCAATAATATCAAGGCTATCGATAAGCAATGCATTTATGGTATAGTGAACATCTTGCTGCCAATAAGCTGCATGTGGTTTTCGGTTTTTCCAATACTCTTTGTTTTCAGCGCTTTGATAAAACAGGGCAACTTGCGGCAACTGTGCAAATGCTATTTTAGTTTGAACCAACAACAGGTAACAAACAGCAATTTGAAGCAAAATTTTATTGAATTTCATTGAACGCAAATAAAAGAAATAGTTTGGGGTTTTTAGTTTGAAGTGCGATGTTAAGAGTTCGAAGTATTTAGTTTGAAGTGCTTAGTTTGAAGTTCGATGTTTTTTTTACATAAAACAATTAAACCGAAAACTGCATACCATAAAAAGGTTAAATTTTTATAAACAACAATTTCATTACAGATTGTATTTCAAACAATTAGCATCCGGTTGACAAATTTTCATGCCCATAAAACCAAATTTTGCCAATTGTGCGTTGTATCTTTACAACCCCAAATTATAAAAATATCATGAACAAGTTAGACGACAAACCTGTACTGCTAAGCAAAAGAAAAAATATTCAAACGCTGATAGATTATTGTTTAGACCAACGACTTTCGTTTGGTGTATCTCCCCGTGCCATTTCGAATGATGAATTTGAAGTAGAAATTGATGTAACCAATTTTAAACAAGCTATTGCGCTTGGTATGTTTGCCAAAGAAAATAAATTTGATGTAGCCGGTATGGGCGAACTTGTAAAACCCAAAACGGTTCAGGCTAAAAAAACCGAAACCAAGGATGTATCAAATGCCTTATTAGGCGAAATTGGTTCAGATAAGGATAAAAAAGAAGAAGCAAGCCTTAGCTTTGGCTTAGGCATTGCCAATAATTAAAACTTATTATGGTTGATTGCCATAATATCAAAATGTAAATTTTGATTGATTACGCAGAAACGGGAGCCTTTGGCTCCTGTTTTTGTTTTGCGGCTTTTATAATCATTAAACCAACAAATGTAAGCAGGCCGTTTATAAGTAATAATTCGTAGCTGAATTTATAACCACTAAACCACACCTCCGAATTTTTATTTAGTACATAACTTAGTAAGGGCGGGATTATACATACAACAGGAACCAATTTATCATTTACAGTAAATTTTGTAAATAAACCAAAAGCAAATAATCCAAGCAATGGGCCGTAAGTATAAGCCGCTACGGTAAAAATGGCATCAAGAACACTCGTTTGGTTAATGTATTTACATAATACAATGGCAAGCCAAAGTAAGGCGGCAAATGCAATATGAACATAATGCCTGATGGTTTTTTGTTGATTTTCAGAAAGTTTTTCGGAATGGCGTTCAAACCCTAAAAAATCTATACAAAAACTGGTTGTAAGTGTTGTAAGTACACTATCGGCACTATTAAATGTAGCAGCCGTTAATCCAATAATAAAAATTAAGGCCGCATAAGTACCTAAATGTTCTAACGCAAGCATTGGAAAAACTTTATCGGTAAATATTTTGCCATTGTTTGGGTTAATGGGCAAATTTATTCCTGAGTTATTGGCATATATATACATTAAAGCGCCCATGCTTACAAACAAAATATTTACAACTACCAATATTACACTAAATACATACAGGTTTTTTTGTGCATCGGGCAAAGTGCGAACACTCAGGTTTTTTTGCATCATGTTTTGATCCAAGCCTGTCATAACAACCGCTATAAAAGCGCCACTTAAAAACTGCTTTAAAAAGAAATTTTTTTCGTGCCAATCCCAATAAAATATTGTAGAATACTCACTTTTCGAAATAGCCGAAACAGCATCACTTACATTAAAATTTATGGCATTAAGCAAAGCCGCAATTGATAATATTACACCAAATAATAAAAAGCCCGACTGAAAAACATCTGTCCATACCAAGGTTTTTATACCACCCTTAAAAGTGTAAACCAGCATTAATATAATTATAATGGCTACCGACACTTCGAAAGGAATTTGCCATTTATCGAAAACAAAAACCTGTAATACGCCTGCTGCTAAATAAAGCCTTAATGCAGCTCCTATTAATCGGCTAATTAAAAAATAAAATGAACCGGTTTTTTGAGAAAATACCCCGTACCTGTTTTCTAAAAATGCATAAATGCTGGTTAGGTTCAACCTATAATAAACAGGTATTAAAACTTTTGCAATAAGAATATATCCCAGTACATAACCCAACACTAGTTGTAAATAACTAAATTGCGAATAAACAATGGTACCAGGTAAAGAAATATATGTAACTCCGCTCAGTGAATCGCCAATAAGGCCAAATGCCACAATGTACCAAGGTGATTGATGGTTGCCTATAAAATAACTTTCGTTGTTTGCCTTTTTTGAAGTAATATAACTAATTAAAAGCAATATTGAAAAATACAAACAAATACTTAATAAAATATACCAAGGCGACATAAGCACAAATGTATTGTCAATGCTTTACTATGCAAGCATTGTGATGAATGTGTTATTAAAAAAAAGTTTTTATTGCATGAACCAAAACCTGCATATTTACCCTTTCGAAAGGATGCGGAGAATTTGGCAAAACAAGCAATTGTGCGTTTGAAAGTGTTTTATAAACATCTATAGTTTCAGTAAGACTGCTTGTTGTATCACGGTCGCCAACACTTACCAATACCGGGCATTTTATACTAGCCAGTTGTTCTTTTGTTAACAAAACTGTTTCTGATAATTTTTGCATCATTTCGCTGGTGCTATGCAAAAGGTTTTTCCAAATATTTAAACCATGAACTACCATCAGATTATTAGCAAAAGCAGGAATTTTTTCAAGCATTTTTTCGGGGTTAAGCATACCTATTTCTTTTGCTGTTGAAACAGGATCCCAATTAAACTTAACATTTATGGTAAATACTTTTTCTACTCTATCAGGATATTTACATGCAAAATACAAAGCTGCATAGCCTCCCATACTGTAACCAAACAAGTTTATTTTATCTATATTGTTAGTATTTAAATAATTTAAAATATTATTCGAAAATGTATCAAATGTTAAACCCGTTACAGGTATAATTTCGCCACCATGTCCTGCAAAGTTTATGGTATGACATGTGTATTCGTTTTTTAATTCGTTTATTATTTGTATAAATTGTAATTTAGTAGCCAAAGCCCCGTGTAAAAACAATATTTGTTTATTCATATTATTTGCAATGTATCAATTAAATTTTTATTGCAAAATTATATTCGTAGCTATCATGTAGTATTTAACAAACAATTAACTTTTACTGAGCATAACACTATTTTAATATTGAAACTATATATAGTTTTTTTGATACTTAAATGGTTCAAGTAGAAAATTATAAACCCGTTATTTCAATTCATGAAGCTTTTGGAAATTGTATTTTTATAAATGAGGAATTGGTTAAAATTTATAACTTTATTGATTTACCTGACCATGTTAAAGCTTACGAAAAACAGAATGCATCAGTTATTAGAAATTATTACGCAAATTTATTGGATGGAAATTTAGTAGATTTAAATACTGTAAAAGACATTATTGAACATAACAAAATAACTAAAAACTTAAACGAAAAAGCTGTTAGTAATTACTATCAGGCAGAAAAATATTTAACAGAAAATTCAAACTCTCGATTATCGCTTGAACTTTTTTACAAAGTTTTTGGAATGCTTAATACCAATGAGAGCGAATATTTATTTAGTTTAACAACTGATATTGAAGAAGACTTAGCAGAACATTTTGAATTTTTAAATCTTGATACCGAGTTTCATCCTATACTGCAAAGTTGGATGTTAAACTTTAAGATTTTACAAATAACCATTAACAATAAAATTAATTGCAGGCTTGCATCTTTATTTCAAAATTTTTGGCTTTTAAAACATAATTATTCAGTTAATGGATTGCTTGGTATTGAACACGACTTGTATTTAAACAAGCAAGAGTTTAGTAAATATTTTTACAGCACTACACATCAAAACTTAAATGAACAAATAGTTTTTGGTTTAAAAATACACCTTGAACAACTTGGTAAAATAAAGTTGCTATTACGCTCATATTTCAGAAAACAAATTGGATATGAAAAAATGCAACCCAGGCAAAAAAACATTATGAATTATGTTTTTGAGCAAGGTTATAAGTTGAAGGAAGTAAATGAAAGTATATTAAACAAACGCCAAAAACTTATAATGTACATAGTACAACACAAAGGTTTTGTAAGCACTAAAGAACTAGTTCCAATGTTTGATTGTAACAGAAAAACCATTCAGCGCGATTTTAATTTATTACTTGAGTTTGGCTTTGTTAAAGCAATTGGCGCAGGTGCCGGATTAAAATATTCTGTTAACTTATCTGAAAACCTACCTAAAAGTTTTATGAAATATCAATCAAGCTATCTTTCTAGCAATTAAATCAATAATTTCTATCTAACCCTTATTTTTTGGCCTTCTTGTAAAATTTCATTTAAAGGAAAGTTTAACTCTTTAATTATATTAACAGTTGTATTAAACTTTCTGCTTATGCCAAACAAGGTATCGCCTTTTTGTACCATGTAATAAACAGGTTCATCGTTTTGAATATCATTTTTATGAATGGTTTTTTCTGATTTTACAGGTATAACAATTACCAATTGCTGACCTATGTAAATGGTATCAGACTGTAAATTGTTAGTTGCCTTTAAATCATCTACAGTTATTTTATATAAATCAGAAATAATATTTAATGTTTCGCCTTGCCTTACAACATGTACGCCCGGAATTGTTTGAGGCTCTTTTGTATCAACATCGGTAATGGCAGGGTTAATGATTAAACGCTGACCAATTTCAATACTATCGCTTTGTAATAAATTTAAATATTTAATTGAGGCAACTGTTACACCATACTTTTTACCAATTCTATATAAGGTTTCGCCTTTTTGCACTGTATGAAAAAAACTTAGGTTTTCTTTAAACTCGTGTATATCTTCATTTACTCCGGTAGGATGTAGTTGTGGCTTTTGAGTTTCAATATTTACTTTTACATCATCATACACCTTTTTATTGTATTGTGTATCTATTTTTAATGCAACTTGCTCGTTTTTCTCATTTATTTTTGGTTCAACCAATACAACTGTATAATTGCTTGCATTTGCAAGTTTTGGAGCTGTTTGCCTTTTGTGTTTTAAATAAATTAACTCACCTGCTTCGGGCTCTTCTCCTGCTTTCATCAGGTTTCGTTCAAGCAATTTTTCAAGTTTTACAGCATTGCGTTGCGAAATCATATACATGGTTTCGTTAGGTGCAACTACATGTGTTTCTTTATCACCACGATTTTTTTTAGGTTCAATAAAAACGGTATCACCTTCTTTGCAAACGGCATCTTTATTTAAATCATTGTAACGATACAATTCGTTTATTTTTAAATCATAATCTATTGCAATTTTGGTAAAGCTTTCGTTTGGCAATGCCCTAATTGCTTTTACACCATTAATGGTAAACTCTGAACCATAACTTCTTTTAACTTCACTTTTTTCTTCAGCTAATTCTTGCTTTTCTTCATCACTTAGTTTTATTTTATCATACTCGTAAAGTTTATGTTTCTCAATAAAAGTAATAAGCAATTCGGCATATTGCGGGTTGGTTGCATAACCTGCTTTTTTAAGGCCGTAGGCCCAACCTTTATAATCGTTTGGAGGCAAATCGAATAAAAAAGCATAACGTACATTTTTCATTAAAAAATCACTATGGTCGCGGTAACTGTCAATAGCTGATTCGTATTTTCTAAAACATTCTTGCGGGGCATCATCATCTTCGTACATTACCGGCCCTGTCCATGTAGATTTACATTTTATGCCAAAATGGTTATTGGCTTCTCTTGCTAGCCTGCTATTGCCGTTGCCGCTTTCTAAAACACCTTGTGCCAGTTTTATACTTGCCGGAATTCTTGAGCGCAACATTTCCTGAACCGCAACAGCACTGTACATTTCAATGTATTGTTGTACGGTGTACTTAGGTGTATCGGTTTTAGGCTTATCGCTGGCCGATGTAAAAACCAACAAACTTGCTAAAAGAATGATTACTGACAATTTTTGCATGACTGAATGCAAAAATTATTATTTAAACAGCAAATTCAAATGTCAATATACCCACAATTTTTAGAAGTGTACTATTTTGTAAATTTTATAAGGTACAGATTACTTGAACCTTCTTTTTATAAGTGTATCCAAATCAATATACAGTTGGTTTGAACCTTCCCAATTGTATTGTTGACGATACTCGGCTAAAATATTTAAAGCTTCGTGTAAGTTATCTGCATTGTTTAGTCTGTCAATTGCTTTTGCATATTCTACCACATTTTCTTTAAAAAGCTCATTTACAAAAGCAATTTTTTTGTTTAACGAAATAGCAGTTTTAAGACTATCAATCTTGGGCTCAATGGTTTGATTTTGGTTAATTTTTGCAAGTCTGTCATTTATGGTTTCCTGTTTATTTTCTGCAGTTTTAAAAGCATCGGCAGGGGGCAAAACAGTATATCCTATTCTTTTATTTTCAACTGCTTTTTCAACCACTTTGTTAAATATTTTTTCAGGTGTTTGATAGTTTGTGGTTTTCTCTTCAACAACAACTTCATGAAATTCTTCGGTTGGTTCAACCGATTTTATAACCTCTTCTTCAATCTTTGTATCTTCAATAATTTCTTCAAGCATATTTAGGCTAATTTCATCCTGATTTATTTCATTTTCTAACAAACTTTTAAGCTCCTGAACAGGCTCAGATTGATTTGTGGGTTCATTTACAAATTCGTTTGTTAATTTATCTTCAGTTTTAGCAGTAATTGAGTTTGTAGTTTCGTGCTCTTTAAAATCAAAATTAATCTTTGGTTTTTCTATTTCTTCGTTTGCTTTTAACTTCAATACCAACTCAAAAAATTCTAGCGTTTGCTTTTTAAGCAACTCTTTTTCAATTAACGATATGTCGCTTCTTTCGGCAAAAAAACTTTCTGTGGTTTCGGCTATATCGCTTGCTTTACTTTTTAACTTGGTAATTAACTGAAGTGAATTCATAAACAAAATTTATTTTGCACAAAGTTTAGGCAATTTGTTAAACATTAATTAACATTATAAATTGCCATATTGTTAATTTGAACACTATTTTTACATGAATGAAGACATGTTTGTTGAACCCCGTTATTACCCACACCAAAAAAAAGGTTGGATTGAGGTGATTTGCGGCAGCATGTTTTCGGGAAAAACCGAAGAACTTATTCGCAGGCTTAACAGAGCTAAAATAGCCAATAAAAAAGTTGAAATATTTAAACCGGCCATTGATACAAGATACCATGAAACCGAAGTGGTATCGCACAACGAAAATTCAATTTCGAGTACTCCGGTTACAAGTTCATTAAATATTTTGCTAATGGTAAACGAGGCTTCAGTTGTTGGTATTGATGAAGCTCAATTTTTTGATATGGAGCTTGTTTACGTTTGCGAACAACTTGCCGTTGCTGGAAAAAGGGTTATAGTTGCCGGACTTGATATGGATTATTTGGGTAAACCATTCGGGCCAATACCTGCATTAATGGCTGTAGCCGAATATGTAACTAAAGTACATGCCATTTGTATGCAATGTGGCGATTTAGCAACTCACTCTTTTAGAAAAAATAACAACGAAAATTTAGTAATGCTAGGCGAAAAAGATACTTACGAAGCACGTTGCAGAAATTGTTTTAATAAAGGTATTCAAAATCAGTAAGGTTTCTTATTATTGCTTGAACCAATGCCTCAAATAAATACACATAACGATTATGCAGTTGTAATGATTGGTTTATTTAGAAGCGATCAGTTACTTTCATCCACAACCATTTCGCTTGCTGCCGAATGGTGTAAAACAAAACAAGTAATTTATATAGACAGGCCTTACTCGTTTAAAGACTTTTGGCAACAAAGAAAAACAAACGACATAAAATCAAAATTTACAAAGTTTGGTTTAAGAAAATATAAATATCGAATCGAACAAAAAGACAATAAAACTAACTACCACGTATTGCTGCTTCCATTGCTTATACCTTGTGCATTTTTAAGCGATGGTTTTATTTACAAGCAACTCAATAAACTAAATAATTTTATTATTAAAAAAGAGATAGAAAAAACACTTAAACATTTTAACATAAAAAAATATATTTTTATAAACTCTTTTTTACCATCGGTTCCACCTAACTTGTTAGGAAATGCTGCAATAAAACCCTTACTTAATATTTACCAAACTGTTGACGATATTTCACAAGAACCATATATAGCCAAACATGGTGTTCGCGAAGAAAAAGAGGCTTTTGAACTATGCGATTTAGGTATTGCTACCTCAACCGGTTTAAGTAAAAAATATAATTTTATAAATGGTAAAAAAATTGTAGTAGTTGCCAATGCAGCCGATTTTAGTTTGTTCGAAAATGCTAAGTTTAACAAATATCCATTACCTGATGAGTTAAAAAATATTGCTAAACCAATAATTCTATATACAGGACATTACAGCAGCCTTAGGTTCAACCATAAACTTGTATTACAAATTGCTAATAAATTTAAAAATTGCAGTTTGGTTTTTGTGGGTTCATTTAACCCAAACGATGTACAAAAACATGGTTTAAAAGATTTACCAAACGTATATTTTACAGGTTTAAAACCAATAACGGCTTTGCCGGCATTTATTCATTACAGCAATGTTGCTATTATACCTTATGCGGCCAATCAGCTAACTGCAAATATATATCCGCTAAAAATAAACGAGTATTTGGCATCGGGCATACCAACTGTTACCAGCAACTTCTCGGAAGATATACCGACTTTTGCTCCAGAGGCTTATGTTGCAAACTCTGACGAAGAGTTTTTACACCATATTGAAAAAGCGTTAAGCGAAGATTTTACATTGCTTGCAGAAAAAAGAATGCAAAAGGCCAAAGTCAATACATGGCAAAGCAGAATTGAACAACTAAGTAAATTAATTGATGAGCGGATAAATAAAATTTAATTATCCCACATTCATAAACTCCAAAACCTTGTTTACCATATTTTTTGAGCCCATAATAATTGGCACTCTTTGATGCAACTCGGTTGGTTCAACATCAAGTACACTCATTTTACCGGTTGAAGCCAAACCGCCAGCCTGAACCGACAGAAAACCCATTGGAATACACTCAAACATTAAGCGAAGTTTACCATTTGGTGCTTTTTGGGTTGGCGGATAAATAAAGACTCCTCCTTTTAACAAATTTCGATGAAAATCGGCCACCATGCTACCAATATACCTTGCACTATAAGGCCTTCCTGTTGATTTATCGGATTGCTTAACCCAATCTAAATATTTTTTTACGCCTTCCGGAAACTCGGCTGCATTACCCTCATTAATACTGTAAACTTTTCCATCTTCAGGAGTTTTTATATCGGGGTGGCTTAGGCAAAACTCTCCAATACTGGGGTCAAGCGTAAACCCATTAACACCTTTACCTGTACTGTAAACCAACATGGTACTGCTGCCATAAACTACATATCCCGCGGCAACCAGTTTGTAACCGGGCTGTAATATATCTTCCAATTTTGGTTCTGAACCTGATGGTGAAACCCTTCTGTAAACCGAAAAAATAGTGCCTATTGAAACGTTTACATCAATATTGCTGCTGCCATCAAGCGGATCAATACAAATAACATAGTTTCCATTTTTACTGTATGCGCCATTTAGCGAAATCATATCATCGTTTTCTTCGCTGGCCATGGCACATACTTCGCCACCTTTTGTTAATGCCCAAATAAATGTTTCGTTGCCAATAACATCAAGTTTTTTTACGTCTTCTCCTTGTACATTTACGCTGCCAAAATCGCCTAAAATATGAGTAAGACCGGCTTTGTTAACTTCGCGACTGATTATTTTTGCTGCTATACCTATATCCCTTAAAATTCTCGATAATTCACCTTTTGCATAAGGGAAATCTTTTTGCTTTTCGATGATAAACTGGCCTAAAGTTGTAACTTGATTTTCTGACATAATTATTAATTTTTACACAACAAACCTAAAACAACAGATTGATAAGGCAAAAGAAATTTAATGTAATAAAACACAAATACATAAAAAAGGGCGCCTTTTACAGCACCCTTTTGTGTTGAAAACACTAAACAATTATGAAAAATTAACTCACTCGTAAATATTAACGGTGAATTATTATTATTGTTTTATAGTTTACGAAAAAAAATTAATAAAATTATGAAAAACAACCTTAGCGAACTGGGATACAGTTTTTTATGGATTGACATAAGCGAACCAACCGATGAAGAGTTAACCAAAGTAGCCGATGAACTAAATCTGCCGCAACCTGCATTAATTGATTGCCTTCAGCCTGAACACTTACCAAAATTTGAAAAACTTGAGAAAACTTACTTTTTAATTTTAAGATACTTCGACTCTAAATGTAATTTAAACAACGATACTTATCAGCAAATAAGTCATAAGCTGATTATTTTTTACAACAATAATTCTATTACAACCATTAAGCGAAATCAGGCACATTGGTTTGATGATACGGTTGAATATTTTGCCCAAAATAAAACTATTCTTCAAACAAGTGATATGGTATGTAAACTTGTAAAAAAGACTCTCGAAACATTTGAAAGTCATTTAAATGATTTGAATAAAAATATTGACTATTACGAATCGAGAATATTTTTACGCAACAAAACTCCGGATTTACTTAAAAACCTATACTACATAAAACGTAGGCTTTTTATGATGAAAAGACTTTTTATGCTAACCAAATATGTAATAGATAATATGGGTTTTGAAGGAAGCAAAGGCTCTCATTTTGAAGACCTGAAAGATTATTACCTTAAGCTTGAAACCATTGCAGAAGAAGCATACGACAGCATTATAAGTTTACTGAATGTTTATATATCGTTATCATCTCAACGTACTAACGAAGTTATGCGTTTGCTTACAGTTTTTTCGGCTTTCTTTTTACCATTAACATTTATTGTTGGTATTTACGGAATGAATTTTGAGTATATGCCCGAATTAACGTATAAAGCAGGTTATCCGGCTACCATTTTGTTTATGGCAGTTATTACCCTTATCATATATATTTGGTTCAAACGAAAAGGGTTACTTTAAATTTCACTTGCGTTTTGCTCGGTTTCTATAATGTTTTGTGTTTGCTGAGCCAAACTTTCCTCAAAACGATTAAAACTTTTTTGAAAAATTAATATTAAAACAAAACCTACGCTAATAGCAGAATCGGCAATATTGAATACAGGCCTGAAAAATTCAAATTCTTCACCGGCCCAAAATGGAAACCATTCTGGTATGGTTGTTTGAATAATTGGAAAATAGAGCATATCCACTACCCTACCATGAAACCAAGTATCATAACCAAACCATACACCATAAAAAATACTGTCAATAATATTTCCAACAGCTCCGGCTATAATTAAACTCCATCCTAAAATATAATTTAATGGTGCAGTTTTTTTAATTAAACCAAAAACATACCAGCCAATTGCAAAAACAAAAACTATTCTAAATAAAGTAAGAAACAACTTTCCGGTTTTGCCTCCAAATTCAAAGCCAAAGGCCATGCCGTAATTTTCGGTAAAATGCAGTTTAAACCAGTTGCCAATTACATTTACTTCTTCACCTAAAACAAAATTTGTTTTAATATAGAATTTGCTTAGTTGGTCGGCAACTAATATAAAAATTATGGTTAATATAGCTATATAAAGTTTGTTTTTCATTAGCCAAAATAAAAGGCTGTTGTTTTTATCATAATTGAACCAAATTCAGATTCGGTAAAAATTAACAACAGCCTTAAATATTAATTTATAAATTTATTATTTGTATTGCTGAAGTTTTGCCTCCATACTTAAAGTTGTATGAGGTACAGCTCTCAATCGCTCTTTACTTATTAGTTTCCCGGTAACTCTGCAAATTCCGTAGGTTTTATTTTCTATCCTGATTAAAGCATTTTCAAGATTTTCGATAAACTTACGCTGACGGGCTGCCAACTGACTTAAGTATTCTTTTTCGGCAGTGCCGGTTCCGTCTTCCATGGTGCGGTAACTGCTGTCGGTATCGTTGCCTGAGTTTTCGTTTTGGTTTTGCATTTGTTGCATAAGGTTGCTAAGCTCTTCGCGAGCCATATCTAATTTTTTATTTATAATGGCACGAAACTCCTCTAACTCAACATCACTATATCTTTTTGCTTCAAAATTTACATCAGCAGCCGGAGTGTTTTGGTTTTGCAAATTTTGATAATCATTCTCTAAACTATTTTCGTCATTATCAACTTTTGTAACTTTTGCAATTTTAGTAACAGACTTTTCGGCTTTTTGCTTAGCAGGTACTTGTTTTATAGATTTTGCTATTGCTACCGGAGGTTTTTTGGGTTCAGCCGCCTTTTTTGATACAGCTTTTTTAGCAACGGGCTTAGTAACCTTTACTTTGCTTACAGAAATAGACTTTTTAGAAACCGACTTACTTATTGCTTTTTTAGCAACCGTCTTTACAACTTTTTTTGCAATTGGTTTTGAAACTTTTTTTGCAGTTACGGCTTTTTTAACTGTAACTTTTTTAACCACAGGTTTTGTAACTTTTTTTACTACTGACTTTTTAGGTGCAGTTTTTTTTGCAATTTTTTTCTTTACAACCGGTTTCGCAACTTTTTTGGCTGTTGTTTTTACTTGCTTTTTAGGTGTTGCTTTTTTTGAAACAACTTTTTTTACAGCAACTTTTTTAGTTGAAGCTTTTTTAGGGGCTGCCTTTTTTGTTGCAACTTTTTTTACCACTTTTTTAGCAGCAGTTTTTTTAGCTACTTTTTTGGCCGTTTTGCTTTGTTTTTTAGCCACAGCTTTTTTAGCCGGTGCTTTCTTTACCGCTTTTTTAGGAGCTGCTTTTTTGGCAGCAGACTTTTTGGTTACTTTTTTTGCCATGTGTTAAATTACTTTATTTAATGTTACATTAATACCAAAACCGTCTATATCTATTGTGTTTCCGGAGTTTTTTTCCTGAACCAACTTCATATCTTCGGCTAAAATTTCGGTGCAAATATATGTTTTATAGTTATTTACCGCATTTTTAATATAATTATGTTCCAACATTTCAACAACAATTCTGTCGGTAACCTCAAAACCACTTTCTTTTCTAAGATTTTGCAGCCTGCTAACTAACTCTCTGGCAATTCCTTCTTGTTTTAATTGTTCAGTAATGGTAATATCTAACGCTACTGTTAATTTTCCTTCTGTTGCCACTTTGTAACCCGGAATATCTTTGGTTAAAATTTCTACATCTTCGAGCGTTAATTGCATTTTTTCACTATCAACTAAAATTTCTAGCTCTCCATTTTGCTCAAATTCAGCAATTTGCGATTGTTTTAATGCTGCTATAGCATTACCTGTTTCTTTCATTTTTGAACCAACTTTTTTACCCAATACCCTAAAGTTTGGTTTTATGCTTTTTTCAATTTCCTCAATAAAAATTAACTCTTTTACATTAACTTCAGAAAGTATTAAATCTTTTACGTGGTTTATTCTATTTATTATTTCTTTATCAATTACCGGAACAAGTATTTTTTGTAAAGGCTGCCTAACTTTAATATTTTCTTTCTTACGTATTGATAATACCAAAGAACTGATTCTTTGAGCATAATCCATTTGCATTTCGAGCTCTTCATTTATATATTTAATGCTACTCTTTGGCCAATCAGTAATATGAACTGATTCTGCAATTCCTTGCAAATTTTTATACAACCAATCTGCAAAAAATGGCGCACCCGTACTCATAAGTTGAGAAACATTCATCAAACATTCGTACAATGTTTGGTATGCCGATAATTTATCTTGATTCACCTCTCCCTTCCAGAATCGTTTTCGGCTCAACCTAACGTACCAATTACTTAAATGGTCGCAAACAAACTCTTCAATAGCCCTGTATGCCGGTGTTGGATTATAATCGTCCATTTTATCGGTAACAAAAGCAATAAGAGAGTTTAATTTACTTATTATCCATTTATCAAGCTCAGTTCTTTTTTCAATAGCAACAATATTGTTTTTATTATATTCAAAATCATCAATATTGGCATAAATGGCAAAAAACGAATAGGTATTGTAAAGCGTACCCAAAAACTTACGCTGAGTTTCTTCTACACCCGATAAATCAAATTTAAGGTTATCCCACGGATCGCTGTTGGTAAGCATATACCAGCGGGTGGCATCGGCACCGTATTGCTCAATGGTTTTAAATGGGTCAACCACATTGCCAAGGCGCTTGCTCATTTTATTGCCGTTTTTATCAAGCACAAGTCCATTGGCAATTACATTTTTAAATGCAACACTATCAAACAACAAAACAGCAATGGCATGTAAGGTAAAAAACCAACCGCGGGTTTGGTCAACACCTTCGGCAATATAATCAGCCGGAAAAACATCTGATAAATCTTGCTTTTGGAATGGAAAATGCCACTGCGCATAAGGCATTGCACCGCTATCAAACCAAACGTCAATTAAATCAGGCTCGCGGTACATTTTTTCACCGGTTGAAGAAACCAATATTACTTCATCAACAAAAGGTTTATGCAGGTCGCTAATTTCGAAATCGCTGTTTAAAAAGCCTGCTTCAATAGATTTTTTTATTTCTTGTTTTAGTTCTTCGGTTGAACCTATGCATTTTTCTTCACTTCCGTTTTTGGTTCTCCATATTGGCAATGGGGTACCCCAGTAGCGAGAGCGAGAAAGATTCCAGTCAACCAAATTTTCAAGCCAGTTACCAAAACGTCCGGTGCCGGTATGGGCAGGTTTCCAGTTAATGGTTTTATTTAACTCGGCAAGTCTTTCTTTGTAGGCTGTTGTTTTTATAAACCAACTTTCGAGCGGATAATATAAAACCGGTTTATCAGTACGCCAGCAATGTGGGTATGGGTGTTCGTATTTTTCTTTTTTAAAAAGCTTTCTTTCAGTTTGCAGTTTTAATACTATGCGTTCATCAACACTTAAATAATTAAGTTTCGATGTATCTTTTATAACAGAAGACAATTTTTCTTTTTGTCGTTGCAGTTCAAATGCTTTTTCTTCTTCACTTAAATATGCTTCTTTTACATATTCGTTTCCGTACAAAAAAACTTCGTCTTTTACTTCAGGTAAAAACCTTCCTCTTTTATCAACAAGTGTAAGGCTGCCAATGCCGTTTTCGCGGGCAACTTTAAAGTCATCAGCGCCAAAGCTTGGAGCAATGTGTACTATGCCCGTTCCATCTTCGGTAGTAACAAAATCTCCGGTTACCACTTTAAAAGCATCACCATTTTCAACTTTGGCAAAACCAAGTAATTGTTCATAGCGAATACCTGCAAGCTCAACACCGGTTTTGGTTTCAATAATTTGATAAGGTATTAATTTATCTCCTGCTTTGTATTCGTTAAAATCAGCTTCGGCTTGCTCATGCTTAAAATATTTTGGCAATAATTCTTGAGCCAAAATTACAACACAAGGTTTATGTGTGTACGGGTTGTAGGTTTTTACAAAACAATAATTAATACCTGAACCAACTGCTAATGCCGTATTTGAAGGTAATGTCCATGGTGTGGTTGTCCATGCCAGAAAATATGTATCTAAATCGGCAACTTTAAAATCAATTGCCTTAAACATAGCAACCGCGGTGGTGTCTTTTACTTCTTTATAAGTTCCGGGTTGGTTCAACTCGTGGCTGCTTAGCCCTGTTCCGGCTGCAGGAGAATATGGTTGAATGGTATAGCCCTTATAAAGCAAACCTTTTTCGTAAAGTTTTTTAAGTAAATACCAAATTGTTTCAATGTAATTGTTATCGTAAGTAACATAAGGATTTTCCAAATCAACCCAATAGCCCATTCGGGTAGTGAGGTTATTCCACACATCGGTAAACTTCATTACATCTTTTCGGCAAGCATCGTTGTATTGTGCTACCGAAATTTTGTGGCCAATATCTTCTTTGGTAATACCAAGCGTTTTTTCAACCTGCAATTCTACCGGTAAACCATGCGTATCCCAACCTGCTTTGCGTTCAACCCTAAAACCTTTTAAAGTATTGTAGCGACAAAAAATGTCTTTTATGGTTCTGCTCATTACATGGTGTATGCCGGGCATTCCGTTTGCACTTGGCGGGCCTTCATAAAACACATAACTTTTGGCGTTTTGCCTGTACTGTATGCTTTTTTTAAAAATATTGTTTTGCTGCCAGTAGGCTAATATTTCTTGCTCAAACGATGGAAAATCTAACTTTTTATACTCTTTATACCTACTCATTGAATGAAGAAAATGCTTGCTAAAATTTTAAAGGGTGCGAAAATAACCTTTTTTAGGTTGTTATTTACCTCAGAAGTAAAATGAAATTTAGTCTTTAGATTTTTCGCCAACAAATTGGTGCTGAGGGTACTTAAATAATACATTAAAAGTTGTAAGACTGCCGTAAATACGTGTAATATACTGCTGCATATTTATTTTTTCCTCATCGCTAAGTTTATCGTTGCTGTTTATGCGCTGTTCCAAAACCCTAAGCCTGTCGCGAAGCATTACTATTTTATGAAAAAATGTATCAATGGGTATTTCTTTTACTGCCATATTTTTATCACCCGGATGTAAAACCATTTTACCACCTGTCCATTTATTGGCAAGGCTAACTTCCTCAGGTAAATCAACATATTTTTTTAGTAAATAGGTTAATGTACTTACCAATTCGGCATTGCTTATTAAATCATCCGGAGGTTCAACGCCATCAATAATTTCCATTGAGTGATTGAAACGGGAAATTTCTTTAGGGCCTTCGTTTACAAAAGTTACCTTGTATGTATCTGTTTTTACATTAATTACAACTCCAGGGCCGTATTCGTGATGTTTTACCCTGCTGCCAATTCCTAATTCTGCCGGATTCATTTTTTTGGATAAATTGTTTATTTGTGCTCGCAAAAATATTGAATTATTGTTGCTGCAATAGTTTTTGCAACAATTTTTAACCAACCATGATTTTATCTGACAAAAGGATTTTAGAAGAAATTGAAAAAGGAAATATTTTAATTGAACCTTTTAAACGCGAATGCCTTGGAACCAATAGTTACGATGTTCATTTAGGCCGGTACTTAGCTACCTACCGAGATAGGGTTCTTGATGCTAAAGAGCATAATAAAATTGATGTTTTTGAAATTCCGGCTTATGGGTTTGTTTTACAACCCAATACATTGTATTTAGGTGTTACTGCTGAATATACCGAAACGCACAAACATGTTCCTTTTTTGGAAGGCAAAAGCAGTACAGGAAGGCTTGGTATTGATATACATGCTACTGCAGGCAAAGGCGATGTGGGTTTTTGCAATACTTGGACTTTAGAAATAAGTTGTGCCCAACCTGTTAGAATTTATGCCGGAATGCCAATAGGTCAACTTATATATTTTGTTGTAGAAGGCGATATAGAAACCATGTACAATACCAAGAAAAATGCCAAATACAACAAACGTGGCGTAAAACCTGTAGAAAGCATGATGTGGAAGAATAAGTTCTAAATTTTTAAATCCACCTATCAACAGACGATGCAATTTTTTGTGGCGGTAGGTTTTCCATACAACTAATTCCATCTATACAACTTCCCCGGTAAAAGCATTTGCATTGTTTATCGGGCATTACAATTTCGCCTTTACCAAACAAGTCAAATTCGTGCGGATTAAAAATATTATTCATTAGCACAATGCGCTTACCAAGTGCAAGTGTTATATGCATTCCCATTGTTACCTGCGTAACCACCAAGTGGCATTGATTAACCAAATTTATAAATTCATATAAACTAAAATGCCCAAGGTAATCTGCTCCACTTCTTTGTTGAATTTGTAAATTTCTTTCATGCTCGGCTTCGCCACCAAGCAGCAAAATATGTACTTCAGGATGTTGTTTTTTTAAAATAGCAACAAGTTCAACCCATTTATCAATACTCCAAAGGCGTGTAGTCCATCTTCCTCCGCAACCAGTATTTAAACCTATAATTTTTTTATCTTTTGGTAAATTCCAAGTGTAGCCTTTTTCATCATGGGTATCCATTAAATAAGGTTCGCCATGATGTTCAAAACCGCAAATTTCAAAAATTTCTTGTAGGTAACTTTTTGTGTTGGCCTTGCTTACATCATCAAACATGCCGGTAAAAAATTTGTGTTCAGCCAAGGTATTATAAGGCTGTATTTCATTATCTTTTAAAACAAAACCATATTTTTCTTTGGCATCAACCACCTTAAGCAATGCACCGGCTTCTTTTTCTTTATCGAGATTTATGGCTATATCCCAACTGCTGTTTTGGGCATAAAAAATGCTGTTTACATCCCATTTTAAAATTTCATCAATTTGGCTTTGTGGTAAAATATCTGGTGTCCATGTTAGCCAAGTAATTTTACAGTTTGGATATAACTTTTTAAATTTTACTACCAAAGGAGTAGTTCTTATTACATCGCCAATTGCACCAAGTTTTATTATTAGAATGCGTTTGCTTATTTGAGTATATGATGGGCAATTTTGACAATGATAACCATGTTGTTTATGGGGCTTGCATGGTATATGTCCTTTATAATGTAAACAATCGGGTTTATAATTCATTTTACTTGTTGTTTCTTGGCTTATACCAAAATTCCGCGGCAAAATAAATCCTTATTTGGTTAAAACAAACGGAAACTGAGAAGCATTAATAGTTTCGTTGTTAATTCTTACAGAAATTAATTCTTCTTCTCCACAGTCGCAATAATCATCCCCTTTAATTCTTTTTATTTCTACTTCATCAATTATCCATTGCTTGGAACTATCATGGTTTATTAAAGTATAAATATAGTTTTTAGGTACTATATTCTTTTTTTCAGGATTCCAAATTCCAATTATGAAACTGGCAAACATAACCCCATTAATGGTATCAAAATATGAAACCAAACTATTTTGTTCATTTGTTTTTTTTATTAATTTTACTAAGCTTATAGTTGTTTAGATGTTCTCGATTGTAAATGCTTGTATCTGCCTTTAATTATTGCTGACTTTGATATTTGAATGGTTTACAAGGTTTACAATTTACATGTGTACAATTGTTGCATTGAATATTTAATGCAAGAAACATATAAACAAAAAATTATCCTAATTATGTCAGATAATATTTGTAAGTATGTTTAAACAATAATTAAATATTAAAAAAATCTAATGTTTTAAAATTATTTAACCCTTTCTACATATTCACCTGTTCGGGTATCAACTTTTACTTTATCGCCAACGTTGCAAAATAATGGAACCATTACTTCGGCACCATTATCTAAAGTAGCAGGCTTTAATGTATTGGTTGCTGTATCGCCTTTTACTCCGGGTTCAGTATAAGTAACTTCAAGAATAACAAAAGTTGGTGCTTCTGCGCCAATGGCTGTATCTCCTTCAAAACTTACTTTTACCATCATTTCTTCTTTTAAAAATCTAACAGCATCGCCAAATAAAACTTCATCAACATAAATTTGCTCGTAATTTTCCGGGTCCATTAACACAAGATTATTGCCATCACGGTATAAATATTGCAATTCTTTAAATTCAACTCTTACCATTTCAACACTTTCACCGGCCCTAAAACGGTGCTCCATTTGCTTTCCGGTTTTTACATTGCGCAACACTACTTGATAAAAAGCCCTAAGGTTTCCGGGTGTACGATGCTGATATTCCATTACCTGACACAACTCGTTGTTGAAACGTATAAAACAACCTTTAAATAAATCTCCAGTATTTGCCATTTAATTTTTTTTGAGTGCGCGAAAATAAACAATATCAATAAATGAGCAATATTTGAAAATATTATAGCTTTAAGTTTTAGTAACTATCGCCCAAAGCCAATTTTTAAACCCATATAAACAGTTCTTGGTCTTAAAGGTCCATATACATATCCGGCATCCCTTAAAGGGCCTGTATCAAAATCTTTTTGATAGCTGTTAAAAATATTTTGAATACCACTAAAAAGAGTTAAGTTATATGAATCATTATGAAATACCGTGTAGTTTAGTTTTAAATTGTGTTCAAAAAAAATAGGTGTTTGCTTAATAATTGTTTGCTCGGTTTGTGGATTGATAACATGCGCTACCTGCATTTTGCCAGTATATACACCGGAATATGTAACCGAAAAATCGTGAATTTGATAAGTTACACTTGCAAACCCATACCAATTGGGCGTGCGAAGCATGTTTCTTGTAAAGGTAGGTTGTATCTTTTCGCCTGTATCTTTACTTTGCCAAATTAATTCATCTTCTTTAAAAATAGCTTTTTGAATGGTTAATCCGGCTTGAACCAAAAACTTTCTTCCCAGAGCATAGTTGGTTTCTGCATTTATACCATAAACAATAGCTCCTTTGCCATTTCTTTTAGTAATTAATGCAACACCATTTGGCATTTCTGTTTGATTTCCAAGTACAAATGGATTCTTTAGATTGGTAAAAAAACCTTCAATTAAATATGATTGCTGATTTGAAAAATTTGTTTTATTATAATTAAAAGAAAGCGTATAACTTTCAGATTTTTCGGTAATTAAATTTTGGTCAAACACAATAAATCGTGCTGCACCGCCAACAGTTTCAACATGCAAATCTTCATTAAATGCTTGAGGAGCTCTGTAACCTTGAGCATAAGAGGTTCTAAGTTTTAAGTGTTTATTTAAATCATACATCATCGAAACTCTTGGAACCCAAACTTCCATATTTCTATCTAAATAATATTTATCATCAATATTTTTAATAAAACCCTTAATAAAAATTGCATCATACCTTAAACCGGCAAGTAATGTAAAACGATTTACAAGCTTATATTCTAACTGATTATAAAATCCAAGCGAAGAAACCTGTTGGTTTATATTTCTTTGGTAACCGGGCATTTTATCGTTAACTTTATTTATTTGCCACTCAACCCCACTTGTTTGGCTTATTTTTTTAAAAATTTCTCCTGAAAACTGAATACCAGTTGCCATAGCCAAATCTTCAGAATTTCCGTATGCATTTAAGGCAAGTAAATCAACCTGTGTTAATGTATCGTTGGGGTTTATAAATCTGCCTCCACCGCCATAGTAGCTGTTTCTGTTAATGTGTTGAACCGAATTATAAACAGATAATTTATGCTTGTAATCATTAAAGAAAAAATCGTAAGCAATATTAGCACCAATAATATTATGCTTTAATTGTTCGGCAACATCAGCCTGATGAGGTTCTGCTTCAAATTTATTTCCTCCTCGCCTAAACTCGTTTAATGTATAAACACCAAACTTCAGTTTTCCTTTTGATCCGGTATTTAAAAAAGCATCGAACCCAAACGATTGGTTTTTTATTTTAGTTAGTTCAGAAAATCCGTCATTGTTGGCATCAAAGGCTTCACGGTTTCTATTAAAACCAAAAAATGTAACCCCCGATTGTAAATCATCGCTTACAACAGAACCATCAAAATTAATTGTGTTTTCGGGAGTTTTTAAACCAATAAATGCCTGATTATAACTTACATCAAAATTGTTAGTAATCGGGTCTTTGGTAATAATGTTAACAGTACCTGCAATGGCATTACCACCATACAAAACCGAGCCTCCGCCTCTTACTATTTCAACTCTGTCAATCATGGATGCGGGTAACATTTCAAGTCCATAAACGCTTGCGAGTGCTGAAAAAATCGGCCTGCTGTTTATTAATATCTGACTATACGGTCCATCCAAGCCATTCATTCTTACTTGCGTAAATCCGCAATTCTGACAATTATTTTCTACCCTTAAACCCGGAGAAAAACTTAAACCTTCGCTCAAATTTAAAGCCTGTACATTTTCAAATAATTTTTTATCAATTCGGTTTACTACTACTGGAGCATTTTGTGCTATAACCTCTTTTTTACTTGCAGAAACAATCGTTTGATTAAGATTTAAAATATCTTCTTCCATGTCAAAATCAAGTTTTATAATTACATCTGCAGGCTTTATTTCAACTTTTTTTGTTACTGTTTTATAGCCTGTATGCTTGGCTTCAACCTGATAAATACCAACCTTTACATTTTTTATAATATAATAGCCATTTGTATTTGTTGTTGAACCTAAGCCATTTTGAAGCCTTACAATTGAAAATGGCAAAGGTTTTCCTTTGTGGCTTACATATCCTTCTATTTTTATTTGGCTATAAGAATTTATTGCAAAAATTAAAGTAAAAAAGGTAAAAACAAAACGTCTTATTTTGAATAATATAATATACATTGTTTTACAATGCAAATTTATAATGTTAGATTAATCTAACAAATTATTATTAGAAATATTATTTTTGTTTCCAAGAATTAACAAAATGACTTCATACACCACCGAAAACTACCTTAAAACAATTTATCATCTAAGCCAGCAATCAAAAGAGGTTTACATGACAGATGTTGCAAAAAGCCTTGGGGTAAGTATGCCAACCGTAAACAGTATGATAAAAAAACTAAGCGAAAACAAACTGCTTAAATACGAAAAATACAAACCCTTACAGCTTACCAAAAAAGGCAATTTAGATGCTGCAATGATTGTTAGAAAACACCGTTTGATAGAAATGTTCTTGGTAAAATTTATGGATTTTGGCTGGGAGCAGGTTCATGAAGTGGCAGAACAAATGGAACATATAAATTCAGCATTATTTTTTGAAAAATTGGATAAGATGCTTGGATACCCGCAAACCGACCCCCACGGCTCGCCCATACCCGATAAAAACGGCAGTATGATAAAACTAAATCTTGTTGCTTTAAGCAAATGCCAACCAAAGCAAACGGTTGTGCTTAAAGCTCTTTTAGATACAAGTACAGAATTTATAAATTACTTAAACAGTAAAGGCCTTGCTTTAGGGTCAAGACTTAAAATAAAAAAAATTGAGCCTTTTGATAAAACTATATGCTTAGTTTGCAATAAACAAACATTGATATTTACTGATGCCGTTAGTAAAAAAATTTTGGTTGAAGTTTTTTAATTAACTTCAATGTCATCAAAAGCAGATTCTTCTTTTACTTCTTCGGCAAGTTGTATATAAGCAGTTTGTTTATCGGGTAAAATTTTATTTAATAGTTTTTCGGCAGTTGGTATTAAAAACACAAACATTAATACGCCTAATGTATTAAAAATCATGTGTGCATTTGCAATTTGTCGTTCAAGTTTTGCTCCATCAGAAATTGTTTCAATTAACGACATAAAAGGGTAAAACATTATTAACCCTAAAATTATGCTAATTAAATTAAACGTAACATGAAAAATTCCGGTTTTTAAAGCCTGACGGCTTCCTTTAATGGTGGCAATAAGCGTATCACTGCATGTTCCAAGTTCGGCTCCAAGCATTACTGCAATTCCGGCACTCAACTCTATTAATCCTTTTTTGGCAAGTGTAATGGCCATACCAACTGTGGCAGATGAAGACTGAATGATTAATGTAACAAATGCACCTGTTAATGCACCGGTAATCGGGTCATCTAACCTACTCATCCATTCTGTAAATTTTTCATGGTTTTTTAATGGCTCAACTGCATTCTCCATTGTAAACAAACCAAAAAACAACATACCAAAAAACAACAATGTTCTTCCGGTATTACTAATATTTTTATTTTTTGATGCAAACATTAATACCAAACCCAAAAACAAAAAAACAGGTGAATATTTGCCTACATCCATAGCTATAATTTGGCTACTAAAAGTAGTACCTATGTTGGCGCCCAACACAATTCCCATAGCCTGTCTGAGTTTTAAAACACCCGAATTAACCAAAACTATTGCTATAATTATTACTGCTGAAGAAGAATCTAATAAAATGGTTATAATCACACCCGTTAAAACAGCCGAAATGGTATTTGTGGTAAATTTTCCAACCCAATACTGGGTTTTATCACCGGCCATGTTTTTTATGGTTCGGCCAAGCATGGTTACAGCATAAATAAAAAGCACCAAGCCGCCTGTTACAAGCATTATTATTTTGGCAATATCCATTGGTTCAAAACTAAAAACTTAGTTTTTTAAATTTTACCTCTCTTAAGATTTAACATTAAAATAATCTTAAAGGCGTAAACAATTTTTTTGAACTAAACATTACATGTTTTGATATGTTATTATCTCATGCAAAACATAAAATTACCTATATATTTCACCACCTTCCTTTTTGTAATTTATATTGCAACAAGTCGTTTTGAACCCCTTTGGAAGATTACATTTATGCTTTTCATTATCTTACATGTAGCATTGGTAATTATGGTTATAAAAGTGCTTAAAAAAGGTGTGCCTTCAAAATATACTTTTGATGAACGATTTTATGAAGATAAAGACCAAAACGAATTGGGCATATTTTAATATTACCACAAATCAATATCTACATAATTTAGCGGATGACCAATTGCAATTCCTATAAACATGGTTTGTGGTAAATGATCGTATGCAATATTTAGTGCTATTCTATTTGTAATGGGTATATAAGTTCCGGCTGTAATATTAAGTTTAAATTTTACTTCGTTTTGAACCAAATGCCACGTAGGATCTTTTTTATCGCCTAATGGGTTTACTTCAATGCTTTCTGCATACATGCCTGTTCGGGTAGCTCCAATTCCGGCATAAAATGGTATTTTTTTGGTAATGGGCAGTACAAAATTAAAGCAAGCGCTATAACTAAAATATTGTTGTTTTTTTCCGGTCAGCCATCCTTTTGCCAAAGCTGTATCGTAAGGGAAATCGGCAGCTTTACCCGGTTTTGAAATGATGTTTTGAACACCAACCCTCCAGCTAATACCAAAACCATACTTTTTGTAGCTAACATGATTACCTCCGGCCATTAAATGTTGGTGTGGTAAAACACCCATTCCAAAAGCATTGTATTGTACACTGCGTAAATCGCTGCCTTTTGTTATAAAAGGCTTTTGGGCAGCATATTGTGCATAGCTTTTTAATAAAGATAAAAATAACATGATGTATGTTACAAAAAATGCTTTCATTATCTGTTAATTTTTTTGATGTAAAAAAACATCTTTGCAAGCAAAATGCAAATTGATATATTAACTTTATTTCCTGACTTTTTTAAAGGTCCTTTTTCTGAATCAATTATTAAAAGAGCTATTAAAAAAAATATAGTTGAAATACACATGCACAACATAAGAGATTACAGTACCAATAAACATAAGTCGGTTGATGATTATCCATTTGGCGGAGGAGCAGGAATGGTTATGGCAGTTGAGCCAATTTTTAATTGCATAAACAAACTGAAACAGCAAAGAAAATACGATGAAATAATATATTTATCGCCTGATGGTGAGTTGTTTAATCAAAACATGGCTAATACATTAAGTACTAAAAAAAATTTAATGTTTTTGTGTGGGCATTATAAAGGCGTGGATGAGCGAGTTCGTGAACACCTGATTACTAAAGAAATATCAATTGGCAATTATGTGCTAACTGGCGGAGAAATGGCTGCTGCTGTTGTAATTGATGCCGTTATCAGATTAATTCCGGGTGTATTAAGTGATGAAACATCGGCTTTAACCGATTCATTTCAAGATGGGTTGGTAAGTGCACCTGTTTATACAAGACCGGCAGATTTTAATGGTTGGAAAGTACCAGATATATTATTAAGCGGTCATCAGCAAAAAATTGACGAATGGCGACATGAGCAAAGCCTTAATCGCACCCGACAAAGAAGACCTGATTTGCTTGAAGACTAGATTTTTTTGAGAATTTATTTTGCATTTTTAAAAATTCGCCTATTTTTGCAGTCCTTTTTTAAAAAAAGTAAATAATTATTTTATGAACGCTATAAAATTTGTTGAACAAGAATTCGCCAATAAAGAAATACCTCAGTTTAAAGCAGGTGATACAGTAAACGTACACTATAAAATAAAAGAAGGTAATAAAGAGCGTATTCAGCAATATCAAGGTTATGTTATACAACGCAGAAACAGCGGACTTAACGAAACCATAACTGTTCGTAAAATATCAAACGGAATTGGCGTTGAGCGTATTTTCCCAATTTACAGCCCCAATGTAGATAAAATAGAGTTGGTTTCTCGTGGTAAAGTACGTAGGGCAAGATTGTTTTACCTTAGAGATGCTAAAGGTAAAAATGCCAAAATTAAAGAGAAAAGAGGGTAATGTTTTTCATAATTTGCAGAAAGCCTCGGTAGAAATACCGGGGTTTTTTGTTTTAAAGCCTTTTTATTTGGTTTATTTGTTTTAAAAATCTAAAAGTTATGAAAATAGAACAATTTAACAAAACGGCTTATTACTATACTATACCATTTGTGGTTGCTCCTTTAATAAATCTGCTTATAAACTCTATTCTTTTAATATTGAACCTAAGCAATTATTATTTTTCATTTTGGCAGGTTGTAACATGCATTGTTACAGCAGTAATTATAACTCCGTTTGTAAAAGCAAAAACACTAAAAAGCATTTTAACTTTAAATATTGCTTACAACATTGCCTGGATAGTAATTGATACAATAAGAATGAAAATATAAGCTTTTACAAGTTAAAATAAATCAAAATTATTTTTTGGAATTATCCTTTAGGCGTAAAGCGGATATTTTGCCATTAATGCGTTTACTTTTTTACCAATATCGGCTAGCATTGAGTCGTTATCGGAATTTGTAATAACAGCATCAATTAAATCTGCAATGGTTTGCATGTCGTTTTGCTTTAGCCCTCTTGTTGTAATGGCAGCAGTACCAATTCTTATACCGCTTGTTACAAAAGGCGATTTATCATCAAACGGAACCATATTTTTATTTACAGTTATATGAGCTTTTTGTAAAGCAGCATCAGCAGCTTTACCGGTAATATTTTTATTTCTAAGGTCAATAAGCATTAAATGGTTGTCGGTTCCACCACTTATAATATTGTATTTTTTATCTATAAAAGCCTTAGCCAAAGTTTTGGCATTTGCTTGTACCTGCAATTGATATTTTTTAAAATCATCTGTTAAAGCTTCGCCAAAGGCTACTGCTTTTGATGCAATTATATGTTCAAGCGGGCCACCTTGAGTTCCGGGAAAGACAGCAGCATCAAGCAAAGCACTCATCATTTTTATTTCTCCTTTAGGTGTTTTTTCTCCAAAAGGATTTTCAAAATCTTTACCCATCATCACAATACCTCCGCGCGGGCCGCGTAATGTTTTATGTGTAGTGCTGGTTACAATATGGCAATGAGGTAAAGGGTTATTTAATAAGCCTTTGGCAATTAAACCAGCAGGGTGGCTTATATCAGCCAATAATAATGCATTGATATTATCAGCTATTGCACGCAACCTGGCATAATCCCAATCTCGGCTGTAAGCACTTGCTCCGCAAATTATCATTTTAGGCTTTTCTCTTAGAGCAATTTCTTCAACTTTATCCCAGTTTATTAAACCGGTTTCGCGTTCAACACCATAAAAATAAGGTACGTATAACTTGCCGCTAAAATTTACAGGAGAGCCGTGTGTTAAGTGTCCGCCATGGCTTAAATCAAACCCAAGTATTTTATCTCCCGGTTTTAAGCATGCCAACATAACCGCAGCATTTGCCTGTGCACCACTATGCGGTTGAACATTTACCCAATCGGCTCCAAACAATTTTTTAAGTCTTTCTATGGCTAAATTTTCTACTTTATCTACCACTTCACAACCACCATAATATCTTTTTCCGGGTAAACCTTCGGCATATTTATTTGTAAGAACACTGCCCATAGCCAACATAACTTGTTTGCTAACAAAATTTTCGCTGGCAATTAGTTCAAGTCCTTGTTCCTGTCTGTTTAATTCATCGTTTATCAGATTAAAAATTTCGTTATCGTTTATCATAATTTTACTTAAAACAGGGTGCAAATTAAAGTTTAGTATTTGTATTATTTAAGATTGAAAAAAATATTACCAATTTTAAAACCAAGCACTTTTACCCTAAGTAACATTTGTAACAAGCCATTTTAAACCAAAGCCACACTTTTGTAAACGAAAAAATAATAAAAGATGGAAATTATTGGATACTTAGCATCGGCTTTAATTGGTTTATCACTGGGTTTAATTGGTGGTGGCGGCTCTATTCTAACAGTGCCTGTTTTGGTATATTTATTTGGTATTGATGCAGTACCTGCAACTGCATATTCGCTTTTTATTGTTGGATTAACAAGTTTGGCGGGTGTTTACCCAAAATATAAGCAAGGCTTGGTTAATGTAAAAACCGGGATAATTTTTGGAGCTCCATCAATTGCGGCAGTTTATGCCACCCGAAAATTTATTGTTCCTGCAATTCCTTCAGAAGTTTTTTCTATTGCTGGCTTTACTGTAACAAAAAGCATTTTAATGATGTTGATTTTTGCTGTGTTAATGGTTTTTGCATCAATTAGTATGATTAAAGATAAAAAGCCGGTTGGTTCAACAAATAGCGAAAACAAGGGCTTTAACTATCCAATGATATTGCTTGAAGGAGCAGTTGTGGGTGTTCTTACCGGGCTTGTAGGTGCCGGTGGTGGCTTTTTAATTATTCCTGCTTTGGTATTGTTTACCGGTTTACCAATGAAAGAAGCCGTTGGTACATCATTATTAATTATAGCAGCAAAATCTTTAATTGGTTTTACAGGCGATTTATCAAACTTTGCTATTGATTGGGTTTTATTATTAACTGTATCGGGTATTGCCATAGCCGGCATTTTTGTTGGCAATATGTTATCTACAAAAATTGACGGTGGAAAACTTAAAAAAGGCTTTGGCTGGTTTGTATTGGTAATGGGTGTTTACATTATTTTAAAAGAGTTGTTTTTGTAGGTTGAACCAAACTGTAACATAATTAACAATATAATGTAACATAAGTAACCAACTTAAAAAAACGAATAACAGAACTTTGTACAACAAATTTTAAAGACTAAAAATATGAAAGTAGAACAAATTTATACCGGATGTTTGGCGCAAGGCGCATATTACATCGAATCTGAAGGCGAAGCAGTAGTAATAGACCCACTTCGCGAAGTTGCCCCATACATTGAACGTGCTGCCAAAACCGGAGCTAAAATTAAGTATGTTTTCGAAACGCATTTTCATGCTGATTTTGTTTCGGGGCATATTGATTTGGCAAAAGCAACAGGTGCACAAATTGTATATGGTCCAACTACCATGAATCTTGGTTTTGATGCCATAGTTGCTCAGGATAACCAAGAATTTAAGGTTGGTAAATTAACATTTAAAGTTTTGCACACACCGGGACATACCATGGAAAGCTCTTGCTATCTTTTAAAAGACGAAAACGGAAAAGACTATGCCTTATTTAGTGGAGATACCTTATTTATAGGAGATGTAGGAAGACCAGATTTGGCTCAAAAAGTAGTTGAAGAATTAACGCAAGATAAACTTGCCTCACATCTTTATGATTCGCTTAGAAATAAAATAATGCCATTAAATGATGATATTATTGTTTATCCTGCTCACGGAGCCGGAAGCGCATGTGGTAAAAACATGAGCAAAGAAACTTTTGATACGCTTGGCAACCAAAAAAGAACAAACTATGCATTGCGTGCCAATATGACCAAAGAGGAATTTATTAAAGAAGTGATAACAGGTTTAACTCCACCTCCCGGTTATTTTCCAAAAAATGTTTTAATGAACATTCAAGGTTACGACAGTATTAACGAAGTTTTGGAAAGAGGTACACAAGCCCTATCGCCAGAGGCTTTTGAAGCAGCAGCAAACGAAACCGGAGCTTTAATTCTTGATACTCGCTCGCCTCAAGTATTTGCAAAAGGCTTTGTTCCAAACTCAATAAATATTGGCATTGATGGAAGTTTTGCTGTATGGGTTGGTACACTAATACCAGATATAAAACAAGAAATATTACTGGTTACTGATGAAGGCCGCGAACAAGAAGTTGTTACTCGTTTGGCTCGTGTAGGTTACGACCATGCAATAGGTTACTTAAAAGGCGGCTTTGATGCATGGAAAAATGCCGGAAAAGAGTTTGATACCATAAAAAGTGTTACAGTTGAAGAATTTGCAGCAGCAGAAGTTGCTGATCCAACTATTAATATTCTTGATGTAAGGAAAAAAAGTGAATATGACAGCGAACACATTGTAAACGCAATTAATGCACCGCTTGATTATATAAATGACAGTATGTTGTTGGTTGATAAAAATAAAACCTATTATGTTCATTGCGCAGGTGGTTATCGATCAATGATTTTCAGTTCAATTTTAAAAGCTAGGGGTTATGATAATTTAATTGATGTTGATGGCGGATTTAAAGCCATTAAAGAATCAGGCAAGTTTAAAGTAACCGATTACGTTTGTCCAACCACTTTATTGTAATTAATATATAAAATATGTTTGGAAACTTTTTTAGTAAATCTTATGAAGATTTAAGCGGAAGCGAATTTAAGCAAGTTATTGAAAACACAGAAAATGCTGTTTTACTCGATGTGAGAACCCCGGGAGAATTTAATGGCGGAACCATACCCGGAGCCATAAACATGGATATTATGAGCTATGATTTTCATGACAAGGTTGGTTCTTTAGATAAAAACAAAACCTACTTTGTTTTTTGCCGAAGCGGCAATCGTAGCGGGCAAGCTTGCAGCATGATGAGCAAAATGGGATTAAAATCCTATAATCTGGCTGGTGGCATTGGCGCCTGGCCATTTTAAAAACAATTAATTTTTTAACAAATGCAAAATCTTTAACCGGGTTTTGCATTTGTTTATTTATCAGCTAAACACAACATATAATTAATAGAAATGAAAAACATACTTGTACCGGTAGATTTTACAGATGTATCTAAGTACGGCACTCAACTTGCAGTTAAAGTAGCAACGTACCTTCATGCAAAAATTTATTTTCTGAATGTAATTACTCTCCCATCTCATATATTATTAACAAACGATGGCGAAATATTTGAAGATGGCGATTTTGATACCAGCGAGGTTAAAAAACGAAAAGCTGAAAATTCACAAAAAATGCAGCAATGGCTAAACAGTTACTTTCCTGCCGGAGAATCAATTGTTGTATATGGTTCAATAAACGATCAAATTTTAAAGCAAGCCAATAAAATAAATGCCGATTTGATAGTTTTAGGAACTCAAACCAACTCGGGAGTAAAAGAATTAATAAATCCTACACATGGCGAATACATTGCCATGCATGCCAATATGCCGGTTTTATCTTTAAAATGCGACAGAAGTGATATGGAAGTAAAATCAATTGTGTTGGCAAGCAGTTTTAGAATAGATGATGTACCACATGCAGATGTGGCTATTATGTTGCAAAAAGCTTTTAACGCTAAAATGTATTTGTTACGTGTAAATACCCCCGGAGATATGATGGCAGATGGAGAAGCAGAAAAACACATGAAGGCTTTTGCTGATAAATACAACTTAGAAAACTATGAAATTTGCACATATAACGACCACAATGTTGAAGACGGAATTGTTCATTTTGTTGCAAAACACGATGTAGATATTATAACCATTGGCAGTAAACAACGTACCGGCTTAAATAAACTTATCAATGGTTGCGTTTCTGCCGATTTAGTAAACCACGTTTATAAACCTATTTTAACATTTAAACTAAAAGACTAAGAGAAAAAACTATGATAGAACTACTAAAACAACCCTGTCCTTGGTATGTAAGCGGGCCAATAATTGGCATATCGGTTCCAACTCTTTTAATTATTGGAAATAAAATGCTTGGCATTTCATCAAGTATGAGGCACCTTTGTGCTGCTGTTGCACCTTTTAATATTCAATTTTTAAAATACAACTGGAAAGCCGAAGTTTGGAATTTATTCTTTGTTGCAGGAATATTTATTGGCGGTTTTATTGGTGGTGTGTTACTAAATAATGGCCAACCTGTTGATATTTCGGCTCAAACTATTGAAGATATAAAACAACTTGGCATAAACTCTTTTGAGGGGCTAATACCATCTGATATTTTTAGTTGGGATTCACTACTTACTATAAGAGGTATTTTAATTATGGTTTTTGGTGGATTTATGATTGGCTTTGGTTCAAGGTATGCAGGTGGATGTACATCAGGTCATGCTATTATGGGACTTTCGAGTTTGCAATGGCCAAGCCTTGTTGCTGTAATTTTCTTTTTTATAGGCGGTTTGCTAATGACACACGTTTTAGCGCCTTTTATTTACGGATTATAAAATCAAACTATAAGAACTTATGAAGAATATTAAATTTTTATTGGTTGGAGCTTTATTTGGTTTGGTTTTAACAAAAACCGAAGCAGTATCTTGGTTCAGAATTCAGGAAATGTTCAGGTTTCAAAGTTTTCACATGTATGGTATTATTGGCTCAGCCGTGGTTGTAGGAGCTATTTCTGTTTTTATAATTAAGAAATTTAAAATTAAAACATTAAACAGAGAAGACATTATTATTCCCGACAAGCAATTTAACAAAGGACAAATTATAGGCGGAACCATTTTTGGAATGGGTTGGGCTTTAGCCGGTGCCTGCCCCGGTCCTTTGTATGCTTTGTTGGGAGCCGGTTACACAACTATTATTATTCCAATTATTAGTGCATTATTTGGCACCTGGGTTTACAGTTATTTTAAATCTAAACTACCTCATTAAAACATGAAACAATTAATAGATTTAAAAAACTGGAACTTTTTTAGAACGCTAAGGTTGGTGTTTGCTATAATAGCCTTTGTTGCATTTACAAAAACACACGAAAACTTATATGCATTATTAGGATTACTTTTAATAATACAGGTAATTTTTAATATGGGTTGTGGAGTTGGAAGTTGTGCAAATTATCAGGTACGAAAACAAGAAAATAATAATAACGAAATAACTTATGAAGAAATTAAATAAATTTATTTATCTACTTACAACTTTACTCTTTTCTTTGACCCTACATTCATGCAGTGGCCAAAGCCAATCAGGAGTTAAAGAATTTGAAGAACTATTAAAACAAAAAAATATTGTTTTAATTGATGTAAGAACACCCGGAGAGTTTTCATCCGGACATATTGAGGGCGCAAAAAATATTGATGTTTACGACCCTGCATTTACTGATAAAATTCTTAAAATAGATAAACAAAAAACAGTATTGGTTTATTGCAGAAGCGGAAACAGAAGTGCGCAAGCTGCCGGATTTTTAAGAAGCAAAGGTTATAAAGTTTTTGACCTTGCTGGTGGTATTGGCAAATGGCAAGCAGCAGGTAAAAAGGTTGTTTACTAATTAATTTTAAAATTTGTTATGAACACAAAAATACTTTTACCTGTAATTTTAAGTTTGGCTTTATTGGTGAGTGTTATTCTTACATTGTTTGATATGCCTAAAGATAACTCATCAGAAAAAAATGATGAAGTTAAAAACACTGAGGTTGCTGAAAACCAATTATGGACAAAACCTGACGAATCAACCATACCTGATAACGATGAAGGTAAATTAATTTTATATGGTAAAGATTTAATTGCAAATACATCTATTTACTTTGGCCCAAAAGGCAGTGTAGCACAAATAACCAATGGTATGAATTGCAACAACTGCCATTTAGAAGCCGGCACAAAACCTTTTGGAAACAATTACAGCGCAGTTGCATCAACATATCCAAAATTTCGTGAGCGATCGGGCAGCATAGAAACCATTCCAAAACGAATTAATGATTGTTTTGAACGTAGCTTAAACGGCAGAGCCATAGACACACAAAGCCGAGAAATGCTTGCCATGGTGGCTTACATGAAATGGCTTGGTTCAAACGTAAAACCAAAAGAAGTGCCCGAAGGTAGCGGCATTTTTAAAGTACCATTTTTAAACCGCGCAGCCAGCCCCGAAAAAGGGAAATTAGTTTATCTAGAAAAATGCCAAAGTTGTCATCAAGCCAACGGAGAAGGATTGCTAAATGAAAATAAGACAGCTTATGCGTTTCCTCCATTGTGGGGAAAAAACAGCTACAATTCGGGTGCCGGACTTTACAGATTATCGAGATTTGCAGGATATGTAAAAGCGAATATGCCTCTTGGTGCAAGCCACAACAACAGTTTACTTACCGATGAAGAAGCTTGGGATGTGGCTGCATTTGTAAACAGTATGCCAAGACCATCGAAAGATTTAAGCAAAGACTGGCCGGATATTTCTGGTAAACCAATAGATCATCCTTTTGGCCCTTATCATGATGGCTTTAGTGAAGAACAGCATAAATACGGCCCGTTTGAGCCCATTGTTAAAAAACGAAAAGAGTTGAAAAAACAAAAAAGCAGTAAAGTTTAAAATTAAAAATTATTAAGATATGAAAACACTCATCAAACTTTCAAAAATTGTATTAATTGTTTTATTTTTTTCAGGTCAGGTTCAGGCTCAAAACAAAATAAAAAATAAACTACCTGCATACAAAAAACACCATATTGTTATGCAACTTACTAGTAACGATAAGGCTGTTCATAAAGGCTTAATTAAGCAGCTAAATAATCTTAAAAACGGATGGGGCGATAGTGTTGAAATTGAAGTTGTATGTCATGGTCCGGGTATTGATTTTATGCATAAAGAACGTACCGGTTTTAAAGAAGATATTTATAAACTGAAAGAACGTGGCATAGTGTTTATAGTTTGCGAAAACTCTTTAAAAGAAAGAGAAGTACCTAAAGAAGATATTTTGCCCGATATGCAATATGTGTTGATGGGTATTGGAGAAATTGTACTAAAACAAGAACAAGGTTGGACGTACATTAAAGCAGGATTTTAAAAAGTGAAATTAGCTTTTTTAACATTTTTTGTATTTTTATTTGGGTATTCGTTTGCACAAATTTTTCCTTACCAGCATCATACGGAAAGAGAAAGAGATAAATCTGATACCACCACACTACAGCATTTTTTTAGAAATGGTGAGTTTTATGGTCATGCACGGTATTACTTTATGGCTACCGATAATGATGAAGATTTAACTGACTATTTTTCGAATGCTTTTGGTATGGGTATAGGCTATGAAACCGGAAAGTTTAAGGGTTTTCAAATAGGTTTAAGCGGTTTTTTTATTTACAACCTTTGGTCGAGCGATTTAACAAAACCTGACCCAAAGACCGGTACTTTTAGCCGTTACGAAAGCGGCCAATTTGATTTATTTAATTTGGGCAATAAGCATGATATGGATAGGCTTGAAGATTTATATTTAAAATACTCAACCAAAAAGTTTTCAATAAAATTCGGCAAGCAACATATAAGGTCTCCGTTTATCAATCCACAAGATGGCAGAATGAGGCCAACTTTGGTTGAGGGCGCTTTGTTTGAATTAAAACCTCTTGAAAAAACCAAACTGGAAGGAGGCTGGATTTTTGCAGTATCGCCAAGAGGAACGGTAAGTTATTTTAGTACAGCAAATTCAATAGGTATATTTCCTTCTGGTGTAAATCCTGATGGAACCAAATCAAATTATACAAATAACCTAACATCAAAAGGAGTGTTTTATTTAGGGTTGAACCAAACCATAAATCAATATTTGAAAATTCAGGCATGGAATCAAACAATAGAAAACATACAAAACTCAAGCATGTTACAACTAAACACGCAATTTAAATTAAATAACCATAACAATTTTGTATTTGCTTCCCAATATATTCATCAGTTTGCCATTAATGACGGTGGTAATTTAGACCAAAGCAAAACTTACGTTCTTAGAGGTAACAAAGCAAATACTTTTGGATTTAGGCTTGGATTTTTAAATGAAGAAAAAAATTGGCAGGTTTTGTTAAATTACAACAGAATAACTAAACATGGACGCTATCTTATGCCACGCGAGTGGGGCCGTGATCCTTTTTTTACTTTTATGCCACGAGAACGAAATGAAGGCAATGCAGATGTACATGCTTTTACAACTACAGGTATTAAATCATTTGGGAAAAGCGGTTGGAAAAGTGAAGTTACATATGGAAGATTTTTTATGCCTGATGTAACAAATACCGCATTTAATAAATATGGTATGCCAAGCTATTGGCAACTTAATGCCGATATAAGACACCATTTTAAACATTTTTTAAAAGGTCTTGAAATGCAATTACTGTATGTTTACAAAGGCAATATGGCTAATACTTACGATAACCCTAGATTTGTAATTAATAAGGTAAACATGTCGTTGTACAATATTGTATTTAACTATCACTTTTAAAGCCAAACAACTATGACAAGCAAGCAAACGAAACAAGAAAATAACAGAAGAGAATTTTTAAAAAAATTAGGAATAATAAGTGCCGGAAGTACAATATTATCATCAGTTCCTGTTTTAGGTTCTAACAAAACTTATAGTGTTGATGAAATAGAAAATAACAACAGTAGCAAACCCGTTATATTAACAATTTTACAAACTACCGATGTTCATTGTCAGGTTCATCCGCATGATGAATTGTTTTGGGAAAACAATAAACCATCATTTAGAAAAACCGGTGGGTATGCTCATATTGCATCATATTTAAATCATCACCGTAAAAAAAACCAAAATACATTTGTGGTTGATACAGGTGATATGTTTCAGGGAAGCGAATTAAGCGTTAAAACTACAGGCCAGGCAATCGTTCCAATATTAAATGCATTAAATTACGATTTGTATTTACCCGGCAACTGGGAAGTAATTTATTATAAAAAAAATATGCAAAAGCTTATGGGTTCGCTTAATGCTCCTAAAGTTTGCGCAAATATGTATCACGATTTGGGTAATGGGCAAAAGGGAGAACTAATATTTCACCCATATAAAATTTGGCATGTTGCAGGTGTTAAAATAGGGTTTATAGGTTACACCGATCCATTAGTACCGCTTCGTCAATCGCCAAATTACAGCAAAGGAATTATTTATACCAAACCCGAAGAAAATCTTGCACATTACGTTGATGTAATGAAAAACGATGAAGGTTGCGCATACATCATTCTTCTTTCTCACCTTGGTTTATCTCAGCAAATTGCTCTTGCAAATTCAGAGGTTTGTAAAGGTGTAGATATAATTTTTGGTGGCGATACACATGAACGAGTTAGAAAACCAATAATTTGTAAATACAGCAAGGTAGTTGAACCGGGTGCATTTGGAAGTTTTGCAGGAAGACTGAATTTAACCGTACAAAACGGCAAAGTGATAGATGAAGTTTATACCCTTGAAGAAATAAACCCGGATAAATGGAAGGCTGATAAATCAATAACTGATTTAATAAAAAATAACGAAAAACCTTTTAAAGATAATATTGATAAAATTGTGGGTTATAGCACCATTCCGCTTTATCGGTATTTTGTTATTGAAAATACAATTGATACAATGGTGCTTAATGCATTAAAATGGCGTTTGCCCGAAATTGATATTGTTTTATCAAACGGATTTAGATTTTGCCCTCCTCGAACCACGCCAGACAATTCAGGAAATATTCCTATTACAAACGGTTATATTTTTGACATGTTGCCGGTTGATAGTACCGTAAGAACTGCAAAAGTTACAGGCACCCAAATATTCGATTGGCTTGAAAAGGAATTAAACAATGTATTTGCAAAAGATGCTGCTAAACGTTTTGGTGGTTGGGTTATAAAATTTGATGGGATGACAGTAACTTTTAAAGCTTTTGAAGAAATGGGAAAACGTGTAGTTGATGTTAAAGTTGCCGGAAAACCCTTAGAAAAAAATAAAATATACTCCATTGCTGCATGTGAGCGCGATGGAGATCCTGATGATATGCTTTGCAGAATTAAAGGCGTGCTTGACCCCAAAAATACACCCTACACTTTACACAGTACCATGCTCGATTATCTAAAAAACAACTCTCCTGTTACACCAACTCCCAAAGGAAATGCCATTGCACTAGATGCTCCGGCAACTTTGCTTACGCAAGTATTTGGTGTTGACTATGAATTTAGATAATTTGCAACTTTATGAAGCAATTTTTTTTAAGTGTATTTCTACTATTTAACTTTCTGTTATCGGCCCAAAACCCTACTGCTAACATTGTTGGAAACATTTTTGATGTAAAATGGAAAGGCCAATTAGGCTCAGCAATTAAATTTGATACACTTAACAACCGAAGTACATTATATGGTATGGGGCCGGGAGCATATTTAAGAGGCGAAGTATTTATAATTGATGGTGAATGTTACACAGCATCGGTACTTGATGAAGATTATATGGACATTGAAAAAGGATTTTATGGTGGTTCGCCCTTTTTTGTTTATGGAAATGTAAATAAATGGCAAACTGTAAAACTTCCATCAAAAGTTAAAGATTTAAAGCAGTTGGAATTGTTTTTAACCTCGCGATCAAAAAAGCTTAAACAACCCTTTCTTTTTAGGCTCGAAGGAAGAATTGATATGGCAAAATTTTATGTTGGAAATCTTACAAGAGGCACTTTGGTATCAAACCCGCAGGATGCTGAACGAAACAGCACCATATATAAAATTTACGATAAAAAAGTTGATATTCTTGGGGTTTATACCAATCAACACAAAGATGTTTTATTTCTTGATGAATCTCTAATTTATCTTCAATTAATTACAGCAGACAAAACAAAAATTGGTTATATTAAAGATTTGAAAATAAATCCTAAAAAATTGATATTGCTTTTACCGGTAGAGTAAAAAACAGATTATCTTAATTTTAATTTAACACCTACTAAAAATAATCTTTTACCTTTGTAAGTTCAGTTATGTTAAAAGCAATAATTCCGGTTGCGGGTATTGGTACAAGGTTAAGGCCTCATACCCATACACAGCCAAAAGCATTAATACCAATTGCAGGCAAGCCTATATTAGGTCATATTGTTGATGGACTTATTCAAGCAGATATAAAAGAATTTATTTTTATAATCGGATACCTTGGAGATAAAATAGAACAATATATACTTCAAAATTACAGTAACCAGATTAAATGTGAATTTGTTATTCAAACTACCGGAAAAGGCGTTGGACATGCTATTTGGCTTGCAAAAGATAAAATAAATAAAGATGATGAAATTTTAATTGTATTTGGAGATACAATAGCCGATATGAATTTAAAAGAAATATTGGCTGAACCATACTCTATGTTAGGCGTAAAAAAGGTTGAAGACCCGCGATTGTTTGGTGTAGCAGAAATTGACAATAATTTTTTTATAAAAAATTTAGTTGAGAAACCTGCTATCCCAAAATCAAATATGGCATTGGTTGGAGTTTATAAAATAAAAGAAGCTGAAATGTTAATAGATGCATTAGGTAATAATGTAGCTCAGCAGTTTAAAACTCACGGTGAATATACCCTTACCGATGCTTTAATGCAACTTATAGATAAAGGCATAAAACTAAAAGCATTTACTGTTGACAATTGGTTTGATTGTGGCAAAAAAGACATTTTACTCGAAACAAATGCATTACTTTTAAAGCGACTAAATAATTATAACCAAAACCATCAGTTTCAAAACACCATTGTTATACCACCTGTTTACATAGGCAACGATTGTAAAATAAGCAACTCCATAATAGGGCCAAATGTAAGCATTGGCGATAATGCCATATTAAATTATGCAACCATAAAAGACTCCATAATTGGGCCGTATGCACAAATAGAGTATGCGATTTTGCATCGTTCACTTATTGGCAACGATGCACTTTTAAAAGGTATGATACAAAGTCTAAATATTGGTGATAGCACCGAAATAAATTTTGGTTAATAAAACCTTATTTTTTTATTTAGGTTTGAACCAAAAGCATGAGTCTTCATCCGGTTTTACAAAAAATTGCCAAAGGCGAAAACGAAGTTCTTGATTTTAAGAAAACAATATCATCTGCTTCAAAAATTGCCAAAACCATCTGCTCGTTTGCAAACCATAAAGGCGGCACTTTGCTTGTTGGTGTTAACGATAATAAAACCATATCAGGCGTAAGAAGCGAAGACGAAAAATACATGCTTGATTTAGCTGCAAGTTTTTTTGTAAAGCCTGATATAAAATTAGAAATAACCGAATGGGAAATTAACGGAAAAACAGTTATTGAGGCTTATATCCCAGAGGGAGATAATAAACCATATTATGCAAAAGACGAACAAGGCAAATGGTGGGTACACATTAGGGTTAAAGACCAAAGCCTTCTTGCCAGTAAAATTGTTGTAGATGTTCTGAAACGAAATACAAAAAATCAAAATACGCTTATTAAATATACCAAGCACGAAGAAGGCCTGCTAAAATTTCTTGAAAAGAACAATAGAATTACACTTAAAGAAGTAACTAAACTGCTTAATATTAGTCGCTGGCGTGCACAAAAAATGCTTATAAATTTGGTAAGTGCTGGAATTATTCGCTCTCATACAACCGAAAAAACTGAGTTTTTTACTTTAAGCTAAGTACAAGCATTTCCGTTTCCCGCCAACAAAAACAACTGCGGCCGTTCCGATTTTCGGAACGGCCGCAGCATTTGGTTATTTGTTTTTATTTTATGTTTACTATCAGTGAATCACAGGGCCTACTTCACACTCACCACTTTGTGGTTTGCTGTGTAGTTGCCTTGTACAACTTTTACCACATAAACCCCATTGGCAAATTGTCCGTTGTCGTTTATGCTGATGGTATTGTTGCCTGC
>JBKBLB010000020.1:0-65656 GCA_046296495.1 Bacteroidia bacterium | reverse complement strand
ACTGCTCCTCATCCACAAAAATTATCTTTATTCCCAATGCCTCAAAAAACTCAACCGCAAAAAGAGGAAATAGACCTAAACTCTTTGAACGGTTCTCTCCAGTTTATAGGGGGCTAAGACAGAAATACCTGATTGAAAATAATTATTTGACCTAGATTCAACAGCTTTTATACCATGGGTTCTGAATGTATTACGCAACAGGTGCTTATCTGTAAACATGATACCAAAACGGTTGCGAGAAAAAGTATTACATAAAATTTCAGAACCAATATTGTTCATTTTTGCTCGAATCCCATATTTTCCTTTTAAAGAGTTTGATTTTAAGGAAATATTTGAGCTGTTCTCTATATAAATAGCATTGCCATTATTTGAAATTCGATTTAGATTGTCGCTACTTATATTATAATTTTGAAATGCAGCAAGATTATTAGAATTAACTAAATGAATACCACCTGGAAAAGTAGTATTAAATGTAGGTCTTACAATGGTTGGGGTGTTATTGTCTAAATTGTAAATCCCTCCTCCTTGTTCAGGCTTATTTAATAAAGTTTTGCCACCAGAGACACCATTTACAACAATTCCTGTTCGTAAGTTATTAATTTGATTATAAGAAACTTCTAGATGATTATACCCTGTATTGGCTGTTTTCCCCAAATCATTTATCATCACCGCATTTCCATCATATTGGAAAATAGGATTATTTTCTGTACCTAGTAGATTGTATTTATCGTTGTTAAAAGAGTTTCCTAAAATTCTTAAGTACGTTCTTTTATCATTAAATTCATTTGATTGCGGAAATGCATTATCATCGCAATAAATACTGCTATTTGCACAGTTTAGGAAGCTGCTGTTAAATACCTCAAGACTGCACCCTTTATTTTTTACCCACTCAATTCCTTTTTGATAAGAATTTGAAAAACTTACGGTGTGAACGTTTAAACAAACACCATTGTAAGCAGTAACATGTCTGGTATTCTCAGAAAATGTTGATGGTATATTATTTGAGGTGTTATTTCCTATTTTAAGGTAATATTTCGTAATAGAATTGTCTGTCTTTTCAGAAAAAATGGCAGAGGCATAATTTACCCTAAATCTTGGTAAAAAATTAATAGTTGTAATTCCTTTTATATTAGAAAAATTACAACCAGCTATATGAATAAAACTATTTGAAGACCTGATACCAAACAATCCACCATCAAAATTATTTTCTTCTAGTAGTAAATTATTCACAACCGTGCCGGTTTGATAAACTTCTATAGAAGAAATACCCTTATTAGCATTTTCAAAGTTAATGGCTGCCTGTCCCTTGGTTAAATCCTTTAAAGTTAGAGTGTTTTTAAAGTTATTATTTTTAATTTGAATATTGCCCATAAATGAAGTTGTGCCAGAAATGCCTCCATTGTTTATTTTTACTGCACGCTCATTTCTATCAAAAGTATAGTTTTTAATAATTAATCCAGAGTTAGCACCGTAGTAGTCAACAGCAACTATAGCATCTTTTATTGATTTTACCGAGTTAGATGTGTTTTGAATTTTTAATCCTCCACCATTTTCAACAACAATTCCTTGCCACATTAAATTACAGTTATCAGTTTCAATATTTGTGTTATTAACTTCTAAATTTGCGTCTTCCATAACCCTAATAATAGTTCCATTAGCAGGGTTTATTATTACTTCTTGAAATACTATAGCTTGTTGTGGGTTAGAATAAATTTTATTTTCACCCCTAATTTTTATTTTACCTGAAGAAGTTGTAGTATTTGTAAATACCGCACCTCCAACAAGCGATGGAAAAATCTCTTCATCAAGGTGGTATCCTTCTGACAAAAATGTTTGACCGTCAATTTGTTCAGGCAATGGACGTATGGCAAACGATGCACCTAAATTAGGGTCATTGGTTAGGTTTACACTTCCAGAATTTTGAATTAATACATCTGGATTATCATTTATATTTTGAGTTGAAAAATTTATTTTATGAAGACCAAATTTACCTACGGCATAAATTTCGCCATCTCTACCCAATTCTAAACCTCCTCTTGAAATTACGCTATGATTTTTATTGTTTGTTGACTCTGTGAAAAAAGATGCTGAAAATACATAGTTTGATATTGAATTAAGGTCTAGAACTCCCAAATTATCTATCAGGCTTGAACTAGTTGTTGCATAGGCGTCAAATCTGTTAAATACCAATTTGTTTGATTCTGCATTGAATTCTAATCCACTTATCGTTTGAAGAATGGATTGGTCAGTTGATAAGTAGTTATAATATCCAACAAATTGGTCAACATTTTTAGTTGTAGCATTTATTCCATAAATTAAGATTTTATCTTGGTCATGTATAGCAAGTTTTGTCCCGTCTGGTGATATCTCAAATTCAGAAATAAATTGGCCATTATTTTTGAAAGATTGTGGTAAATTGGAATTTCTGATATAATAAGAACTACCATATTCTACGGAATAAGTACTTGCATTTACCTTAATTTTATTTAGATAAACGGGTCTGCTATCTCCGCTTGATGCAGCAGTTGAATATAAATAATAAATAAAATATTCATATTCATTACTTGGATTTCTTCTTATTGAATGAAAACTTTCATAAAACGCGTTTTGTCCACTCCCCATTTCTAATGAACGAATACCCTGATTATTCAATATGTTAGATTCATAAGATGCTTGATTTGCTGAGTAAGGTAAAAAATAATCCCAACTCTTTCTAGTCAAATCAACTTCGATAATCATTTCACCGCAAACTACATGAAGCACATTACACCCTACTTTTAGAATTTATACTTCTCTTGAAGTATTTTTTAATTGAGTAGAGTTTAAGTCCCCAAAGATCGTAGGACTAAACGAAGGTATATAATCTAAATTCGCATATGGGTCTGTTTGATATCCGTCTTTAAGAAAATTATATAAGCCTAAAGGATTTGAATGTTTTTTAGTGTATTTGTTTCCATGTTTGTCGTAAATATATGTTTTATTGTCTTTGTTAATTACATATAATACAGGGAATCCATCATTGTCAAAATATGAATTGAAACCTCTATATGAGGTTATAATATTGTCATTTTCATCTTTAAATTGAATGGGTGTTTTCTTGTAAAATGGTATATTGTTGTCAATAGTAGGAATACTGCTAAAACTAATATTAGTTGTCCCACTGATGGGCGGATTAGTTCCAGAAGTTGAAAATAAAACCCAATTTGGGTTCTGATTTTGTCCAAATGAAGATTTTAAATCTCCAAAAACTAAGGTCATTAGAATGACCAACGATAATAATGATTGGTTTTTCATGATTTTTATTTTTTAGGGGTTTATATCTCTATTTTATTTGTTAATGTTAGTTCTTGTCACTTATGGTATTAACGTAGGTAAAAACATAAACAAATAGAAATTAAAAAATTTATCTTGTAAAGAAAAAAAATATTCCATATTGGAATATTTGGGTTACTTTTTCTTTAATAGCAAGGCATGTCGGGTTTTTATTTTATTTAAAATAATTTCTAATTCTTGATCAGTCAAACTGTACTCAATGTCAATGCCAGCAAGCATCTTTACAAAGTTTAGCAGCAATTCAGAAAGTGGAATGAAATTTTCTTGAAATACCACTTCTGCTTCAACAATAGCTAAAATTTGAAAATTAGATGTCCCTAATGCAGCAGAAATAAGTTTTAGCTGACCAGGAGTAATTGCAATTTGACCAAACTCAATTTTACTGTAAGTTGTTTGTGTTACATTGATAGCTTTTGCAATTTCAGATTGTTTAATTTGTCTTAGCTCTCTGAAAGCTTTAATTGTCAGAGATAGCTTTTTATCGTATTCTAAATGTCTCATTTGCTTGATTTAGTTTGCAACTCTTTTGGTTTACAAAGAAAGGATTGTGCAGTTGGGTAAACCAAAAGTGTTGCTATATACACGGATGTAAAACCATTGCCTATAACTAACATATCTGCGAAACTCATTTATTGTTATTTCGCTTTATTATTGCATTTTGGGTGCTTAGGCGAAACCAACTAAATGCATATACAAATTTTCAAAAAAAACTTAAAACAAAAAACCTAGTGTGTAAGATGTAATCTTAAATTTTGTTGAGAAAATAAAAAAAAATCATCAAAGCCTTTATAAAACTATCAACAAAATTAATAGTAAAGGTAAGTAGAAAAGGGTGTTAATTTGAATATAATCAGTAAGGCTAATAGATACTGTTAGCTATCTGCAAATAAGGTTGCAGTTACATAAAAATCTTTGTGTTTAAATACAAACTTAGCTAACCATAGCTATGTAGTCGGCAGCGCTCATCAGGCTGTTTATTTCATCCATATTCGAAATAGATGCTTTTATCATCCAGCCATCGCCATAAGGGTCTGAGTTTACAAGCTCAGGGCTGCCATCTAATTTTTCGTTTACTTCTAGAACTTCTCCTGATAAAGGCATAAACAAATCGCTTACGGTTTTTACGGCTTCTACAGTGCCAAAAACATCATTTTGCGCAATGGATTTACCTTTTGTAGTAATATCAACATAAACAATATCTCCCAATTCGGTTTGTGCAAAATCGGTTATGCCAACATAAGCAACATTACCTTCAATTCTTACCCACTCGTGGTCTTTGGTGTACTTTAATTCTTCAGGAAAATTCATTTTTCTTTAAATTTTATGGCCGCAAAATAATGGGTTGTAATTATAATTACCTAAAAATGTTAACCGAAAACAAAAATTTGAATATTTTACAGGTAAACCATTTTAAACTGCAATTTTTTACTAATTGTTTTATAATTGGTTGTTAGGTTTTTATAAACGGTATGTACATTTTTAAATTCCTGAAACATATCAATAAGCAAAATATCAAAAACACTGCCTTCAATAAAACCAATCTCTTTGCCAAATCCACAAACGCATAATGCGTTTGTTTGCCTTAAAAAGCGTTTTATAATTCTTTTATCGGTACTTAGGGTTTGGCAACTGCCAAAATGTATAATGCGGTTATGGCATTTAGGGCCTAAAATTATGGCTAAATCATCAAGCGTAACGGGTATTTTGTTTATTAAAATTTTACCGGGTTTGCCATGAAAAGCAAGGTAAAGAATAGAAAACTGACTATATCGTTTCAGTTGCCATTGTTGGGTATAATGCTTTAGGTTTTCTAAGGTGCCGCAATGCCTGTGTATGTAATTAATTTTACGGTTTTGTTTTAAAAACTCCAAAGCTGCCTGAACGCTGTTTTGCTTTAAAAGGTTGGTGTTCCAGTCTCCTTCAAGACAAAAAACATCTTTTTGATATGCTTTGGCAATTTTCATTTCATTGCCGGTTAATCAACATTGTCGTGTAAAAAGCTGTTGTTGCTTTTTATTTCGGGTTTGCCGCTGTTGTCTTCAAACAAACTTAAACGCGATACCTGAATGGATGCCGAATGAGGAACCTCATCTAATTTTAGTTGTTTGCGTTTGTAAGCCGGAACGTTTTCAAGATCTTTTAAGCCTTCTGATGAGCTTATTTTATTGTTTAGCAATTTAAGCTCATTAACTCTGTCAATTAATTGTTTTGCTTTATCTTTTTGCTCAGCTAAGTCGTTTGTTTTGTTAAAAGTTGGTTCAGTAATTGGTCTGTTGTTATTTACGATTTCAGTTTTTTTTAACTCAGGCTGAGCTTCAAAAGTTTCTTCATCATCTTCTTCATTTCGTATTTCAAGCTTCATTTCGTTTTCAATGCTTTCACCTTTTTTTTTATCTTCATCAAACAAATTATATTTTATAACTTCTTCGGTTTTGTTGTCAATATCAATTTTATTCGGTTCAGGCAATACAGTAGCTTTATTTTCTGTTTTTGGTTCATTTATAGGTTGTTTGTTATCTACGGTTGAACCAATAATAATGGTATTTTGCTTTGAGCCGGTTTCAAAACCTGTAGCAACAAGGGTAACGCCAATATTATCGTTTAAGGTTTCGTCATAACTTGTACCAATTATCATTTCGGCTGTATTGCCACTTTCTTTCTGAATGTAGTTGCTTATTTCAGAAAACTCATCCATGGTAAGTTCGTTATCGCCTTCGGCAGAACTTATATTTAATAAAATATTTTGAGCGCCAACAATTTTATTATTGTTTAGCAATGGCGATGCCAGGGCTTCTTTTACAGCATTAATCGCTCTGTTTTCACCGCTTGCTTTTGCCGAACCCATAATGGCCACACCACTCGATTTCATTACAGTTTTTACATCTTCAAAATCTACATTTATAAAGCCGGGGTAGGTAATAATTTCGGCTATACCTTTTGCTGCAGTATTTAAAATATCGTTTGCATTACTAAAAGCATGGCGCAACGGAAGATTTCCGTACATTTCTTTTATTTTATCGTTGTTTATTACCAAAAGACAATCAACGGTTTTCTTTAATGCCTCAATTCCTTCGTTTGCAAAAGTTTGTCTACGCTTACCTTCAAAACTAAAAGGTGTTGTAACAATACCAACGGTAAGAATATTCATATCTTTTGCTGTTTTTGCAATAATGGGGGCTGCACCTGTACCTGTACCACCACCCATACCGGCAGTTATAAATAACATTTTGGTGTTTACACCAAGCATGTCAATAATATCTTCAATGGCTTCAATAGCGGCTTGTTTGCCAACCTCAGGGTTGCTTCCAGCTCCCAGCCCCTGGGTTAAACCGCTACCCAATTGAATTTTGGTTGGTATAGGGCTTGCTTCAAGCGCCTGCACATCGGTATTGCAAATAATAAAGTCAACACCTTTTATGCCTTGCTGATACATATAGTTTATAGCATTGCCACCGCCACCACCAACACCCAATACTTTTATAATTGACGATCGCTCTTTGGGCATATTAAATCTTAAAGTACTTTCCATATTTATTAATTTATTTGGGTTTTTACCCGTTGTTTTTAAAAGTCGTTTATATCATCATCATACAGCCACTTTTTACCCGATCTGATAATTCTTTTTATTAAGTTATTTTCTTTTGCTGCGTCTTCTTTTGGTTCAACAACCAACATTTTTTTACTGTTGGTTTTTTCGAATTCGTCTTTTAACCCTTTAATTACAAGTCCTACTCCGGTTGCATACATTGGGCTGTGTATATCTTCGAAATTACTTTTGCCTATATGCATGTTTGCCAAACCAATTCTTGTATCAAGTCCTGTTACAAACTCAACAAGTTTATCAAGGTGTTTAAGTTGAGAACCACCACCTGTAATAACAATTCCTGCTGCAAGGTTTTTCTCTAACCCTGAAATTTTAATTTCGTACAACACCGATTTAAAAATTTCTTCAACACGTGCCTGAATAATATGCGCAATATTTTTTACCGATATTTCTCTGGGCGGCCTGCCTGCAAATCCTGGTATACTTACAACTTCGTTTTCCTTATTTTCGTTTGCCAGTGCTGAACCGAATTTTATTTTTAACAATTCGGCCTGAGAAGGCAAAACATTGCATCCGTCTTCTATATCTTTTGTAATAATATTGCCGCCTAAAGGTATAACGGCAGTGTGTCTTATTACTCCTTTTTTAAATATGGCTACATCGGTTGTTCCGCCACCTATATCAACCAAACAAACCCCACCTTCAATTTCTTCATTATCTAGCACGGCCTCTGCCGATGATAGTGGTTCTAAAATTAAATCTGCCACGTTTAATTCGGCATCTCTTACACTGCGATTGATATTGCTTATGGCAAGTACATTTCCGGTAATGATATGAAAGTTTGATGATAACCTTACACCCGTCATGCCAATTGGGTCAGGAATATTTGAAATATCATCAACCGCATATTCTTGAGGTAATGCGTGTATAATTTCATCGCCCGGTGGCAACATCAGTTTTCGAGCATCTTCTTTCAGTTTGTTTACATCTTCAATACTAATAACAACTTCTGGTTTTTCGCGGCTTATGCTGTTCGAGTGTTTCAGGCTTTTTATATGCTGACCCGCAATTCCAACATGCACGCTGTTTATTTCAATTTTAATATTGTTTTTAAGTAAATGCTGTTTTGCTTTCTCAATGGCTTCTTTTATGGCCGTTGTTGTTTTTTCAAGGTTTTTTACTTCGCCACGTATTACGCCAAAACTTTCGGCTTTACCTACACCAAGAATTTCTAATTTTTTATTTTGATTATAAGTACCAACAATGGCACAAACCTTTGTGGTTCCAATATCTAAACCTACAATTACGGGTGTTCCCTGCGATGGATTGTGTACTTCTTGTGGCATACTTTTAATTTACTTTGTACAAATTATCTGGTTATTATATTTTAAATTTATTTGTTTGTATTTGCTCCAACCTACTTTGTTTAAACCTTCTTTGTAAAAAACTTTTAACCGTTTAAGTTTATCCTCTAAATTATTTGCCGAACCTAAAATTATGGTATGCTTACCAACTTTAGGTACTAAAACAAATTCATTATTGGCTTGTACAAATATCTGGTCAATTTGATCCTTAAAAAATTCGTCATTATCAACATGTGTAGCAATTTTGTACACTTGCCATAAAGCCATGCTGTATATAGAATCTCCGTGTATATAGCGTTCAAAAATATTACCGTTTACCACCAAACAATGTGCAGTATTGTTTTTGTTAAGTGGTATTTTTATTGCATTTCTGTCAACATAATAACTCTCTCCGTTATGGCGAAAAACCCTTAGCAATGCCTCTCTTGGTTCAACTTTTATAAAGAGGTTACCATCCATATCAACATGGCATTCGCTATGTTTTACAAATACATTTTGTTTTATTGAGTTTTCAATTTCGTAAAGTTTTATTTCTTTTATTTTTGTGTTTTTTACAGATACCTCGCGTGCAATAATTTGTTTAATATCGTTTTGTGTTACAAAAGCGCTTTGGGTAGGAGAGATGCTAATTTCGATATTTTGTAAAACTGTATTTCCAAGATGTTTATTGGCTGCATTTATGCCTAATATCGTTAAAACTATTACACTTATCCAAGCGGCTAACAAGGCTAATTTTTTTATCAATATGTTAGTTTTACGTTTATCCAAGCAAAACGTTTTTTATAGGCTCAACCAAAGTATCAATATCGCCAGCGCCAAGCGTACAAAACAGTTTGGGCTTTTGTTTTTCTATTAAATTTACAAGCTTTTGTTTTGAACACAAATGCTTATTGCAGGTTATATTTTTATAAATTATTTCTGATGTAACACCTTCAATGGGTAATTCTCTTGCAGGGTAAATATCTAACAAATAAACTTCATCGGCCATAGATAAACTTTCGGCAAATGCTTCGGCAAAATCTCTGGTTCGCGAATATAAATGCGGTTGAAATGCAACTGTTAGCGGCATATTGGCATACATCCTTTTTACTGAGCTTATAAATGCTTTTAGCTCTTGCGGATGATGTGCATAATCGTCAATATAAATTAAATCATGCTTTTTTATAATGTATTCAAACCTTCGTTTTACACCTTTAAAACTTGCCAAAGCATTTCGCAATTCATTTTCGCTTACACCAAGCGATAAGCACACAGCACTTGCAGCTAAGGCATTTTCAATATTGTGCCAGCCGGGTATTCCAAGGTTTAATTTTTCAATTATTGTTGAGCCAAATACCAAATCAAACTGCACTTCATCTCTGTTAATACGAATGTTTTTGGCGTAAGCAAAAGCATTTGGTTCAAGACTGTATGTTTTATAATTTACCTTAATGTTTTCAATGATGGAAAGATTGTTTTTAATAAAAAGCGTACCGTCAGGCATTAGCTTATTGGCATAATCAATAAACGATTGTTTAAATGAATCTGCATTTCCGTAAATATCAAGATGGTCAGCATCGGTTGATGTGATAATGGAATAAAAAGGGCTAAGTGTTAAAAACGATCTGTCAAATTCATCGGCTTCAACAACTACAATATTGTTGTGGGTTGTTACGTCTATTAAAAAATTGGTATTGTAGTTGGTTGAAATTCCACCCAAAAATGCACTGCAATTTAATTTACTTTGTTTTAAAATATGGGCAATCATGGTTGATGTGGTAGTTTTGCCATGTGTGCCAGCAACGCCAATAGTTTTAAAGGCTTTGCTTATAATGCCCAAAACTTCCGACCGCTTTTTTAATGTAAAGTTATTTTGCTTAAACCAGTTTAGTTGATTATGATTTTGAGGAATGGCAGGTGTATAAACTATAAGTGTATTTTCAGTATTTAAATGTTTTATCGGTTCAATTTCATCTTCAAAAATTACTTTAATGCCTTCCTGTTGCAGTTTTTTTGTTAAGTCGGTAGGTGTTTTATCGTAGCCCCAAACAACTAAACCTTTATGTTTAAAATAACGGGCAAGCGCACTCATGCCAATGCCGCCAATTCCTAAAAAATACAATTGTTTTATATCATTAAAGTTCATTGTTATACGAGCAGTTTTATAACTTCATCAACAATCAGTTCAGCAGCATTTGCAATTGCCATTTGCTTAATATTTTGCGATAACTCCTTTTGCATAATTTTATCGTTTGCAAGCCTTATTATTTCATCAATAAGTTTTTCATCGGCTTCAATATCTTTTACCATAATTGCAGCATTTTTTTGCACTAAAGCCATTGCATTTTTAGTTTGATGATCTTCGGCTACATTTGGGCTTGGTACCAGTATTACAGGTTTTGCTGCAATTTGTAATTCGGCTATAGATAAAGCCCCTGCACGGCTTACTACAATATCAGCCGAAGCATAGGCGTAATTCATTTCGTAGATAAAATCAGCTACAAATAAGCCTTGTTTTTTTATATCATCAGCTTGTTTAAAGTTTTTGCCTTTTTGCCAAATAATATTACAGTGCTTAAGCAGTTTTTCGGTATTATTAAAAATACAGTTATTAATGGTTTTTGCACCAAGGCTTCCTCCAACAACAAGCAGTGTTGGTTTTATATTGTCGTAAATGCCAAAGTGTTTAAGTGCTGTTGTTTTTTCTATTTTGTTATTTACAATATCATTTCTAACCGGATTTCCTGTTAAAACAATTTTATTGGCAGGAAAATAATTTTGCATGTTTTCGTACGACACACAAATAGTATTTACTTTATTTTTTAATATCTTATTGGTAATGCCGGCATACGAATTTTGTTCGTGTATTAAGGTTGGAATTTTTTTTAAGGTTGCTGCATACAACATGGCACCGCTTGCATAACCGCCAAAACCAATTACAATTTGAGGCTTAAATTTTTTTAATATTTGTAATGAATGCCAAACACTGCTTACAACCTTTACCGGAAATAAAATATTTTTAATGGTTAAACTTCTTTGTAATCCGCTAATCCAAAGTCCTTCAATTTTATAGCCTGCTTTAGGCACCTTTTCCATTTCCATACGGCCTTTAGCTCCAACAAAAAGTATCTCAACTTTAGGAAATCTTTTTTGAATTTCCTGAGCTACGGCAACAGCCGGGTATATATGCCCGCCTGTACCACCGGCACTAATAATTACTTTTTTTAATTCAATCATGCTTCTACCTCCTTAGTTTGTTCTTCTTCAACAAAACGGCTTACGCTCATTATCATGCCAAAGGCAATACAGGTAATAATTACGCTGGTACCACCTTTACTAATAAATGGCAATGTTAAACCCGTTACCGGAAGCAACGTTGTAGAAACACCCATGTGAATAAGAGCCTGAAGGCAAAACGAGAATGATAATCCAATAGCCAGCAATGCCCCCGATGCCTTAGGGCTTTTTATAATAATCCTAAATGCCCTAAACATAAAAATCATAAACAATAACAAAATGATTAAAGCACCCCATAAACCGTATTCTTCGTTAATAATGGCATAAATAAAGTCGTTGTATGCCTGCGAAAACAAGTTTTTTATGGTGCTTTGTCCAGGTCCTTTACCCAAAATACCTCCTGTAGCAACAGCTATTTGGGCATAATCTTTTTGCTCTAATGTTTTATTTTTTTCTTTATCCCTGTTTGAACCAAATGGATTATCAAAGTTTTTTAAACGGCTTTGCCATGTGGTATTTCTCCCAAGAAATTTATAATTTTCTGGCATTACTTGGTTTGCAAGAAGCATAATTACTCCAATAAAAACCATCATTAATGTTACATAAATAATATGACTTATTTTGGCACGCCCAATAAATAAAATAACCATACTTGATGTAAAAATAACTACAGCAGTACTTAGGTTGTTAGGTGCAATAAGGGCGCAAATTAAAGCAATATGTATAGTAAGTGGAATAATGGTTTTTTTTAGGTCTTTTATTTCATCTTGTTTTATGGCTAGGTATCTGGTAATATAAACAAACAGTGCAATTTTAGCCAGTTCGGATGTTTGAATGGTTATTGGCGTAAACGGAATTTCAAGCCATCTTTTAGCACCATTAATTTCTTTACCATTTGTTATAGTTAAAACAAGTAAAATATAGCTTATATATAGTACAATTTTTGCAAGTTTTAAAAATGTTTTATATGGTATGGTATGAATTACAAGCATAATTAAAAACCCTACCGAAAGTAAAACTACTTGTTGCAACAAGTACATTTCGGTTGAGCCTTTACCTGCATAATTTACCAGTCCGCTAGTGGTGCTATAAACTGCAAGCAATCCTATTATCATCAAAAAAATGATGATCATCCACATAACAGGATCGCCCTTAGGCTTTATTTTTAGCCAGATTTCTTTCAAAACAACTTTTTATAGGTTTCGTACAAATTGTTTAAATAGCCTGCCGCGTTCTTCGTAATTCTTAAATAAATCAAACGAAGCACAAGCCGGAGAAAGCAAAACTACCTCACCGTTTTTAGCCATTCTAGATGCAACGTGAACAGCTTCTTGTGCGCTTGTAGTATTTATCATCATATCTACTTCTTTGCTAAAGGCTTCATGCAATTTAGTATTATCAACTCCCATGCAAACTATAATACGAACCTTTTCGCGAACAATATCTTTAAGCATGTTATAGTCGTTGCCTTTGTCAACACCACCTGCAATCCAAATTACAGGTTTATCCATGCTTTCAAGTGCATACCAGGCTGCATTTACATTAGTTGCTTTAGAGTCGTTTATGTATTCAACTCCTCTTATAGTAGCCACAGGTTCAAGCCTATGTTCTACATTGGTAAAGTCCATTAAACTTTCGCGTATAATTTCTTTGCGAATGTTTAATACGTTTCCAACAATGGCTGCTGCCATGCTGTTGTAGGCATTGTGCTGCCCTCTAAGTGAAAAATCTGAAGTGTACATGGTTATTAGGTTTAATTGATTGTTGTTGTATTGAACATAAAGTTCGCCATTGCTTATGTAAGCTCCGGGCAAAACCTTGGTTTTAAGAGAAAATGGAAGCATGGTTGCTTCTATTTTATATTTATGCAAGTTAGCTATGCTAATTTCATCATCGGCACAATAAATAAAATAATCTTTTTCGGTTTGATTCTGAGTAATCCTGAATTTAGCATCTACATAATTTTGCAATTTGTATTCGTAACGGTCTAAATGGTCGGGTGTTATATTACAAAGTATGGCAATATCAGCTTTAAACTTATACATATTATCAAGCTGAAAACTGCTAATTTCCAAAACATAATAATCGTAATTACCGGTTGCTACCAGCCTGGCAAAACTTGTTCCTATATTACCGCCAACTGCTACATTTAATCCTGCTTTTTTTAATAAATGATATACTAAAGAGGTGGTTGTAGTTTTACCGTTTGTACCTGTTATAGCAACTTTAAAAGCATTGGTAAATCTTGCAGCAAATTCAATTTCGCTTATAACAGGTATATTCTTTTTTATTGCTTTTTGAACCAAATCTGCCGAGTTTGGTATGCCCGGGCTTTTTATTATTTCATCTGCATTTAAAACAATATCTTCACTATGATTTCCTTCTTCAAAAGCAATATTGTGTTCAAGCAATTCTGCTTTAAACTTTTGCGGTATAGGGCTTTTATCGCTTACAAATACATTAAAGCCTTTTTGCTTTGCAAGTATTGCAGCACCTGTTCCGCTTTCTCCACTACCTAATATTACTATATTGCCCAACATGCTTTATCTTACTTTTAAGGTTACTATGGTTATAATGGCCAGCATTATTCCTACAATCCAAAAACGGGTTACAATTTTTGCTTCGTGGTATCCGCTTTTCTGATAATGATGGTGAAGAGGAGACATTTTAAAAATTCTTCTGCCTTCGCCATACTTCTTTTTGGTGTATTTAAAATAACTTACCTGAATCATTACACTCAGGTTTTCAACCAAAAATATGCCGCATAAAATGGGTATAAGCAGTTCTTTTCTTACCATTATGGCAAACGATGCAATAATGCCTCCAAGAGCAAGACTGCCGGTATCGCCCATAAAAACTTGTGCCGGATATGCATTGTACCATAAAAATCCTACACAAGCTCCAACAAATGCACCTGCAAAAATTACCATTTCGCCAAGGTGTGGTATGTATAATATGTTTAGGTATTTTGAGAATACAATGTTGCCGCTTATGTATGCAAAAATTCCAAGAACGGTTCCTATAATGGCTGATGTTCCGGCAGCTAATCCATCAATGCCATCGGTAATATTGGCTCCATTTGATACGGCTGTAATAATGAATATAACTACTAGTAAAAAGATAATGAAATTATAATCCTTATATCCTGAACCTAGAAATTTCAGAAAGTCGGCATAATCAAGTTCGCTACTTTTAAAAAACGGAATATTTGTAGTTGTAGCTTTTTCTTCTTTTACAAGCCATGTTTGGTTATCAATAGTTTGTTTTTGTAAGTTATTTTCTGCAATAAATGTTTCGTTAACTTGGGCAGGATTGTAGAATGTTTTAGTTTTTACGTTCTTATTGTAGTACAATGTGGTTGCAACAATAATTCCTAAGCCAATTTGCCCCATCACCTTAAATCGTCCGGCAAGCCCTTCTTTATTTTTTTTAAAAACTTTGATGTAATCGTCTAAAAATCCAACAAACCCAAGCCATAAAGTAGAAATTACTATTAATAATATATAAACATTATTAATTCTTGCAAAAAGTAAAGTTGGAATAAGAATGGCTGCAAGAATAATTAAGCCTCCCATGGTAGGTGTTCCTTTTTTTTGTTGCTCGCCTTCCAGTCCAAGATTCCTAATTTCATCACTTACTTGTAATCGCCTTAGTTTATTTATTAAACCTTTTCCAAAAATCATGGTAATTACAAGCGATAATATTATAGCCAATGACGCCCTGAAAGAGATGTATTGAAACACTCCCGCTCCAGGAAAGTTGAATTGTTTATCTAAATAGTCGAAAAGGTAATATAACATATATTTATTTATCTAACAGGTTAAACATTTCTGTAACTACTTCTCTATCGTCAAATGGATATTTTACTCCATTAATCTCCTGATAATTCTCATGACCTTTTCCGGCAATAAGAATTATATCTCCCTTTTTGGCCATATTTACTGCTGCTTTTATAGCCTCTTTTCTATCGGTAATTTTTAGTGTTTTTTTATAGTGTAATGGCGCAACACCTTTTTGCATTTCAGCTATTATTTCTTCGGGGTTTTCATTTCTCGGATTATCGGAAGTGAAAATAACTTTGGTGCTAAGTTTGGTTGAAACATCACCCATAACCGGCCTTTTGGCAGCATCACGGTTTCCTCCACATCCTACTACGGTTATCAATTCTTCATTTTTAGTTCTAATTTTATTAATACTGTTTAAAATATTTTCAAGTGCATCAGGTGTATGAGCATAATCAATAATAGCCGTAATTCCCGTTTTAGATTTTATATACTCATATCGTCCTTTTACACTGTTTAGGTTGCTTAGTTTTGTTATTATTTCTTGTTTATCTTGTCCAAGTAAAAATGCAGTAGCATATACAGCCAGCAAATTATAAGCATTGTAGTCGCCTGCCAGTTTGTACCAGGCTTCGCTGCCATCTATGTTTAAAAGCAATCCATTAAAATCGCTTTCAATTATTTTAGCTTTAAAATCGGCTAATTGGTTCAAGGCATAAGTGTATTTAGTTGCTTTGGTATTTTGAAGCATTACCATGCCGTTTTTGTCGTCTTTATTGGTAAGTGCAAAAGCATCCGCATTTACATCATCAAATAATTTTTTCTTTGCCTTAATGTAATTTTCAAAAGTGCCATGATAATCTAAATGATCGTGGGTAATATTGCTAAACACAACACCGGCAAAATGCAAACCAAAAATTCTGTTTTGATGAATAGCATGCGAACTTGCTTCCATAAATGCAAATTCGCAACCTTCGTTTACCATATCATTCAGCAAAATATTAATGCTTACAGCATCAGGAGTTGTATGAGTTGAAGGTAAAACTTTATTGCCTATTTGGTTTTGAACGGTAGAAAGTAAACCGCATTTATAACCTAATGATGTAAATAAATTAAAAAGTAATGTTGTTATGGTTGTTTTACCGTTGGTTCCGGTAACACCTACTAATTTTAATTTTTTTGAAGGATAGTTGTAAAATAATCCTGCTGCCTGAGCCAAAGCTACTGATGAGTCTTTAACTTTGATGTAAGTAGTATCATCGTTTATTTCATTTGGAAATTCTTCGCATACAATGGCTTTACAACCTTTATCAATTACCTGATTGATGTATAAATGGCCATCGGTTTGTGTTCCTTTAACTGCAAAAAACAAACTGTTTTTATTTGCTTTTCTTGAATCAAAAACAATGGTATCAATGTCAAAGTTGTTAGTCCCACTTATTTTTGGTTCAGATAAAACAGAAATAATATGTTTTAATGCTATGGTCATTTATCCTAATTTTAGTATTACGGTTGTGCCTTTATTTACAATATTTCCTGCCTGAACCGATTGATTTATAACCTTACCTTTACCTTGAATCAGTACTTTGTATCCTTTACTTTCGAGCAGGTAAATGGCATCTTTCGCTGTCATTCCCTCAACGGTAGGCATCGCATTTCCTTTGTGTAACATAGGTTTTATTGCTACTGCATGATTGTAATTGTTTGTGTATGCCCAAATGCTTTCTTCTTCGTTAACTGTATCGGCTTGTATATGATGCGATACTCCAAGTTTGTTATATATATTTTTTAAGTCAACGGTTTTGGCTTTTGCAATAAATGGCAAATCATCGGTTGCATGGTGTTTTGCAAAACGTAAATCTTTATGTAAACCAATTTGCTGAGAGAAAATTTTATCGGCAATATCTTTAAAAACAGGCAAGGCAAGCTTTGCGCCATAAATGTCTTCCTTTTTAGGATTTTCGATTAAAACATAACAGGTATATTGCGGATTATCGGCCGGAAAATAACCGCAGAAAGATGCTTTGTAAATAGGTTTTTCATCAGGTTTTTGTATTATGTTTTTGGCCGTACCGGTTTTTCCTGCAAAGCTGTAATCGGTGCCTCTGTAATCTTTTGCGGTGCCTCTTAACACCACACCTTCCATCATTTTTTTAAGTTGTTTTACTGTATTTTCAGAACATACTTTTTTGTTAATATATTCAGTTTCGAATTCTTTTACTATTGAACCATTGTAGGTAATGCGTTTAACAAGTTTTGGTTTTACCATTGCCCCATTGTTGGCAATAGCATTGTATATGGTAATAATATACAATGGCGTAATATCTAGTTCGTAGCCAATACTCATATTAGGTAATGTTGATTTACTCCAGTTTTTTGAACCAGGTGTATTTAGAAGGGGTTCGTTTTCTCCTTTTATATCAATGCCAACGGTATCCATTAAACCAATAGATTGATAAAATTTAAAAAGCTCATTGGGTTTGTTGCCAAATATTTCGAGCATTCTTTTTGCAATGGCAACATTCGATGATTGCTCAAAAGCATATTGCAGACTTATTTTTCCAAATCCTAAATGAGAATCTATCATGGGTCTAGACATACCCTGAAAATGTATTTTACCTCCCTGAGCATCAACAATGGTTTCTGCACTTGTTCTTCCTTCTTCAAACAAAGCCATCATCGAAACAAGCTTAAATGTAGAACCCGGATCGGTACGATGAAGAAGAGCATGGTTTATATCTTCTGCATACAAGCCGGGGCCTTTGCGCGTAAGGTTAGCCATGGCTTTTATTTCTCCGGTTTTTACTTCCATTACAATGGCAACACCTTTGTCGGCTTCATTTGCATCAAGCATTTTAAACAGCGAATTTTCAGCCACATCCTGTAAAGTTATATCAAGGGTGCTAATAATATCTTTTCCGTTTTCAGCCTCTACATCAGCTTCTCTGTTTAGTGGTATATAATTATTTTTGGCTATTTTTAGCAAATGCCTTATTCCGCTTTTACCTTCAAGATATTCATTAAAAGAGCCATCAATTCCAACAGGTTTTTGCCCAATTACATAAAAACCTATGGTTCGTGAAGCCAAAGGGCCAAAGGGTTTTTTTCTTCTATATTCTTCTTCAAGATGAAGTGTTTCTCGATGTTTATTATTTTTAAACAAATCAAGGTTTTTTACCTCAATCATGTCGTTGTACTTTACGCCTGTTTTAAAAACATAGTATTGCTTTTTTTTCTCTCTAACTTCGGTTAGTATTTTTTTATATAATTCGGGCGATTTATCGTTAAATATCTTACTTAATTTATATGCTGTACTGTCAATGCCTTTTTCAAACAATTCCTTTTTAGCAAAATTATCGCCAAGCCCGTCTAAAATTAATTTATAAATAGGCAACGATGTAGCAAGCAGCTTGCCATTGCAGTCAAAAATACTGCCCCTTTCAGGTTTTAGTATTTCTTTTTTTATTTGAATTTGTTCGGCTTTTTGTTTAAGCTCTTCGTATCGTTTTATTTTTAAATTAAAAATGTTTACAACAATAGCAATAGCAAAGCATATCATTCCGGCATATACAATGCCGGTTCTAATTAATATTGCTTTACGTGTATTAGTTGTTGCCACTGTATGTAATTTTGTAAGGTGGTGTTTTAAGTTGTTTTATTCCTTTATCAGTCAGCTTTTCGGCTATACTGCTTTGCCTGCTGTCTTGCATCAAATCGCTTAATGTATTTATGTAATATGTCCTCATATTTTTTGTTTCCTTTTTAAGCCTTTCAATTTTGCTAAGGGTACTTTCTGTTTTATGAGTTATGTATATAAATACAACAAGCAGCATACAGCAGTAAGCAATAAAAGGCACCTGTTTTACAACAAGTTCTTTTTTAATGCTAAAGTCAAAATCGGCAACTTTTTTAACAGCCTCGCTTATTTTTGACGGTTCGGCATTTTGCTTAGGTTCAACTTCATCGGTATGTGTATATATTCTATTCAAAACCTGTTTTTATATTTTTTGTGCTACTCTTAATTTTGCGCTTCTTGCTCTAGGGTTTTTATCAACCTCTTTATCGTTTGCCGTTATTATATGTTTATTAACAGGTTCAAACGGCTTTAATATATTTCCGTAAAAATCCTTTTCGGCTTCACCTTTAAAGTTTCCGGTATTTATAAAATTTTTCACCAATCGGTCTTCAAGGCTGTGATAGCTCATTACAACAAGTCTTCCTTTTTTATCTAATACCGATGCGCTTTGGGTAAGCAATTGTTTTAATACTTCTAATTCGTTGTTTACTTCAATTCGCAATGCCTGAAACAACTGCGCAAAGAATTTATAATCGTTGTATTTAGGCGTTTGGTTTTTAACGGCTTCTTTTAAGTGTGCAATGGTTTCTATTGGTTGAACCAAACGATAATGCTCGATTGATGCAGCTAATTGACGACTGTTTTTAAGCTCGCCATAGTAATAAAATATATCGGCAAGTTGATTTGATGTATAGTTATTTAATATATGTGCTGCACTAATGGCTTGATTTTTATTCATGCGCATATCGAGCAGGGAATCATCAAACCTGAAACTAAAACCTTTTGAAGCCGTATCAAATTGAAATGAGGATACACCCAAATCGGCCAAAATGCCGTTTACGGGCAACAAACCCTGATAATGTAAATGGTTTTCGAGAAATGAAAAATTTTGATCTATAAATATTAGGCGTTCATCATTGGGTAAATTTTTTTTGGCATCTTCATCCTGATCAAAAGCTACCAATTTGCCTTTTTTACCTAGTTTGTTTAATATGGCTTTAGAGTGGCCTCCACCTCCAAAAGTTACATCAACATAAATTCCGTCTTCTTTTATATTTAATGCTTCAATACATTCATTAAGCATAACCGGAATATGATAATTACTTGATGTCACTTTCGGCCTCCTTTCTTTTTTTGCCCATCACCTCTTCAGCCAATGCGCTAAAATCGGCCGGCTCATTGTTAAGCATTTTTTCATATTCTTCTTTGCTCCATATTTCAATTTTATTTCCCATTGCTATCAGCATCAGTTCGTCTTTTAGTCCGGCATGTTCCTGATGTTGTTTCGGAATTAAAATTCTTGATGTAGAGTCCATCTCCAACATACTTGCGCCACGCAAAAAGTAACGTTTAAAATTGCGCTCTTTTTCTATATAGTCGCTAAGCTTATTTACTTCTTCTTCTATTAATTCCCACTCTTTGCTTGGATACAATACACAATACTTTTCAAAGCCACGGTTTATAAAAAAGCAGTCGTTTGAATCTTTAGGCAATTGCTTTTTTAATGCCGCAGGAATCATTATTCGCCCTTTGGCATCCATTTTTAATTCATATTCACCTCTAAGTTTTAGCACGGCCTTTGTTTATCGCAATTGCACCGCTAAAGTAGAGTTTTTTACCACTTTTTACCACTTTTTACCACTTTTGTGGAAAAATTTGACTTATCCACCGCTATCAACATTTTCATCAACAGCAAAAATTATTGTATTTACTGCCCTTTTCGCTTAAAATTAAATTTTCTTAAAATTTTAAAAGTTGATAAAGTTTTTAAACAAATTGAAACATGCATGTTGGTTCAAACAAGTTTGGTTTAAAACAATACATACAGCATACCAACCTTTTGGTTATTTTCGCTGACTTTTTTATTCCATGCCCCAACAAAGCCAATGAGCATAGAGGTAAATGAACTTACAAAAATTTACGGAACCCAAAAAGCTGTAAACAATATTAGCTTTAGCTTAAAACCCGGAGAAATACTTGGTTTTTTAGGACCAAATGGTGCCGGAAAATCTACAACCATGAAAATTATTACGGGTTATATTCCTCCAACATCGGGCAATGCCATAGTTTGTGGTTCTAATGTTGAAGAAAACCCTGTTGAGGTGAAAAAGAATATTGGTTACCTGCCCGAATTAAACCCCTTATATGCCGATATGTTTGTAAAAGAATACCTATTATTTATTGCCGATACTTATGGTATAAAAGGTGCTGAAGCAAACAGTACGGTTGAAAATATGATAACTCGCACAGGCCTTATACCAGAAAGGAATAAAAAAATAAATCAGCTAAGTAAAGGCTATAAACAACGTGTTGGCCTTGCAGCAGCTATGTTGCACAACCCTCAGGTTTTAATACTTGATGAACCCACAAGTGGCCTCGACCCAAACCAGGTAGTTGAAATACGCAGCCTAATTAAAGAAATTGGTAAAGACAAAACTGTAATTTTAAGTACACATATTATGCAAGAGGTAAAAGCTATGTGCAGTAGGGTAATTATTATAAACAAAGGCTCAATTGTTGCCGATGATAGTATAGAAAACATTCAAAATCACTTAAACCAATCATATAAAATAAACATAGAGGTTAAGGGAAATGCAAATTTGGGCTCATTGCAAAAAATAAATAATGTATTACAGGTTGAACCCACAAATAACGGCTTTAAAGTTACTGCATCTTCAGATGTGAGGGAAGAACTTGCAAAGTTATCGGTAGCCGAAGGTTGGCTAATATTAAGTATGAGCCTTGAAGAAGGCAATTTGGAAGAAATATTTCAGCAACTTACCAAAGCATAAAAATTGTAAATGATAAGTATATTAAAAAAAGAAATTCGCAGTTTTTTAAGTTCGCTCATTGCATATGTTGTAATGCTGGTTTTTCTACTTGCAACAGGCATGTTTATGTGGCTACTGCCCGATTTTAATATTTTCGATCAAGGGTATGCTACTTTTGATACTTTATTTTCAATGGCACCATGGTTGTTTATTTTTCTTATTTCGGCAATAACCATGCGCAGTTTTAGCGAAGAAAAAAGAAGTGGAACCATTGAAATTATAACTACAAAACCTATCACCGATCTTGAAATAATTCTTGGAAAGTACTTTGCAGGAATAATTTTGGTTTTGTTTACCCTTTTGCCAACTATTATTTACTATATCTCAGTTTACTTTCTTGCATCTCCGGTAGGTAATGTAGATACCGGAGCTTTTGCAGGCTCTTTTATAGGATTGTTTTTATTGGCAGCCTGTTTTGTTTCGGTAGGTATTTTTGCTTCGGTAGTTTCCGACAACCAAATTGTGGCATTTGTGCTAAGTATGTTTTTGTGCTATGCTTTTTACAGCCTTTTTAATCTTATAGCCGATTTTAAATTACTTGGCAGTTTCGATTCTTTTGTTGCAAATCTTGGTATTTATGCCCACTATCAAAGTATTAGCAGGGGTGTTATAGATTCAAGAGATATTGTGTATTTTATAAGTTTTGTTGTAGTTTTTATATGGGCAACAAAAACAGTTTTCGAAAGCAGAAAGTGGTAATTTAATTATGGAAAAAAGCAGAAAAAAAAGTTATAAAATACAATCGTTTACCGAGCTTGCCATTGCCATTGCGGTAGTAGTTTTACTTAATATAGTTTGCACAAGTTATTTTTTTAGAATTGACCTAACAGCAGAAAAACGGTACTCGCTAAGCAATACAAGTAAAGAGCTTGCTAAAAATGTTGATGCCGATATGTTTTTTAAAGTTTACCTCGAAGGCGAATTTCCGGCTGGTTTTAAACGCTTGAGCCGAGCAGTTAAAGAAATGCTTGATGAATTTAGGGTTTATTCTGGCAATAATATCAACTATCAGTTTATTGACCCATTTAAAGATGCAACCGACAAGCAAAGTGCAGATATTGTTGAAGAGCTTAATGCAAAGGGTTTAATACCAACCAACGTACAGATAAAAAAAGAAGATGAATTTGCACAGAAAATAATTATTCCGGGAGCTATTGTATATTATAAAGGAGTTGAATATCCTTTAAACTTTTTAAAAGGGCAGTTTGGCCAAGGCCCCGAGGAAACTATAAACAGTAGTATTGAGTTACTTGAATACGAAATTGCAAATGTGCTTAGAAAAGCAACCGAAACCAAAGTTAAAAAAATTGCCATAGTTGATGATAACACTGATTTTATGAGATGGGATATTGCAGAAGCTACTGCCATGTTAAGCGAATTTTATAAAGTAGAAAAAATAAAGCTATCGTTAGAGATACCTGAGCGCTTGCAGGAATTTGCAGGAATAATTTTGGCAAAACCTACACAAACCTTCAGCGATTTTGATAAATTTAAACTCGATCAATACATTATGCATGGCGGCAAGGTTTTATGGCTTATCGAAACCCAATTGGCTCACATGGATAGCCTAAGAAATACCGATCAGTTTGTAACCATTACCTATCCTACAAATGTAGAAGACATGCTTTTTAGGTATGGGGTAAGGGTAAACCAAAACCTTATACAAGATTTACAATGCAATGCCATACCGGTTTTAAGCGGTATGAAAAGCGGAGTGCCTCAGCAAAAATTATTGCCATGGCCTTATTTTCCGGTTGTTACACCTTATGGCAATCACCCGGTTGTTAGAGGTGTTGAACCCGTTTGGCATCAGTTTGTAAACAGTATTGACACATTAACTAATATGAAAGTAAAAAAAACAATATTGCTGCAAACAAGTCCATACAGCAGGGTTTTGGCAAGTCCTTCGCGAGTTGATTTAAATGTTTCGCGCCTTGATTTGCAACCCGAAATATTTCGTAAGGGTCCGGGGTTTTTTAATACCGCAGTATTGCTCGAAGGAAATTTTTCTTCAATTTTTAAATATAAAATTGATGCTACCGATAAAGATGCGGCCATCAATTTTAAACAAGAATCAGATTTTAATAAAATGATTGTGGTTTCTGACGGTGATGTTATTCGAAATCAGTTTAAGCAATCAACCGGAGAGGTTTTTCCGCTTGGTTACGATCGTTACACCAAACAGCAATTTGGTAACAAAAAATTTATACTAAATTGTATTGATTATTTATGCGATGAAAGCGGTATTATCAATATTCGTAATAAGGAAATTACACTTCGCCTCTTAGATAAAGGCATGGTAAAAAAATATAAAAATCAATTTATTGCCATAAACCTTATAAGTCCGCTTGTATTGGTTATATTATTTGGCATTATCAATCATTTTATCAGAAAAAAAAGATATACCCAAAAAGCAGGCTAACCCCCAAATTTTTACGGCTTATGAAAAAAAAGAACATTATTATTTTATTAGTTGCACTGTTAGTTTTATCTGCTTTGTATTTAATAAATAACTACAAAAGCTGGAGCACTGTAAAATTTTACCCTGAAATGTTGTCAGTAAAAGATACTGCAAGTATTACAAGTATTTTTATGGCAAATAAAAATGGAGAAAAAGTGCTGCTTGAACGCAAAGAAAACGGATGGTATGTAAACAACCTGCCTGCAGATATGTCTAAAATTAATTTGCTTTTGCAAACCTTATTTCAGGTAAAAGTTTTAATGCCCGTTAACGATAATGCCTTAAATACCGCGGTATCGCTTTTGGCTTCAAAAGGTATAAAAACCGAGATTTATGCCAACAAAAAATTAATTAAAACAATATATGTAGGAACAGAAACACCCGACCAAACCGGAACTATTATGATGCTTGACGGAAATGACAAACCCGTTATAGCTCACATTCCGGGTTTTGTAGGTTACTTAACACCAAGGTTTGTAGTAAACGAAACTAAAATGAGAAGCAGGCTTGTTTTTAATATTCAGGCAAATCAAATAAAATCGGTAAAGGTTAATTATCCGCTCGATTCTAAAAAATCATTTTTGGTTCAAAACAACCGGTTATTTGATGATAAAAACAACTTGGTTCAAACAGCAGATACCGGCTTTATTAAGTTTTATCTTAATAGTTTTACAAATTTGTATGCCGAAGGTTTTATGACCGAGTTTAGCAAAGAAGAAACAGACTCATTGCTACAATCAACTCCATTTTGTGTAATTTCGGTAACAGATTCTAATGATAATTTAACACAACTAACGATTTTTAAAAAACCGGTAGGTAAACGTACAAAAGAAAGATTTAATGCCGAAACAAACGAAGTATATGAATTTGATACCGAAAGATATTATGCTACATTAAATACACATAATTTGCTTATGGGTATTCAATCCTATAGTTTTGGCCGAATTATGAGAACCATTAGCGACTTTACTCGCAATAAGTAAAAATTTCTTTTATTTGTGTATTCTTTTATATGGATAATCCCTCCGTCATTATTATAGCAAGTATATTATTCTCTGCATTTTTTGCAGGCATGGAAATTGCCTTTATTTCTGCCAATAAATTGCTTATTGAACTTAAAAATAAACAAGGAAGTTTATATGCCAAAATATTATCAAAGTTTGTTGCAAATCCGAGTAAATTTATAAGCACAACACTTGTAGGCAACAATATAGGGTTGGTGGTTTACGGTATTTATATGGCTCGTTTATTAAACCCTGTTATTGTTTATTTTTTGCCTGTTTGGCAAAACAATACCTTTATTTTATTATTTATTCAATCCGTGTTATCAACCATTTTGGTATTGGTAGCTGCCGAGTTTATACCTAAAGTGCTTTTCAGAATAAATCCTGATAATATTCTTAAAGTATTTGCCATACCGTTTTTGTTTTTTTATTATTTGTTTTGGCCAATAGTTTCATTTACCACTTGGCTTGCAAAGTTTTTTTTGAACCGGGTTTTTAAAATTAAATTTAAAGAATCAACTCCTGTATTTAGCAAAGTAGATTTAGATGATTACATAAGCCAATTAGAAAAGCAAGACTTACCCGATGATGTAGAGGTTGATACAGAAATTTTTAAAAATGCACTCGATTTTTCGAACCTTAAAGTTAGAGATTGTTTAACACCAAGAACCGAACTCGTATCAATAGAAATTAACCAGCCTATAAAAGATTTATATGAATTATTTATAAAAACAGGATTAAGCAAAATTTTAGTTTATGAAGAAAACCCCGATCAAATAATCGGCTATGTTCATCAAAAAGAAATGTTTAAAAATCCTAAAAATATTCGAAGCATAGTTATACCGGTAATTATAGCAACCGAAACAACAAATGCTATGGATTTAATAAACAAATTCAGTCGCTCACACAAAAGTCTGGCTCTTGTTGTTGACGAGCTTGGCAGCACAGCGGGAGTTATTACTGTAGAAGATATAATGGAAGAAGTTTTTGGCGAAATAGAAGATGAACACGATGTTGAGGAACTGATTGAAGAAAAAATTTCTGATACTGAATTCCGTTTTTCGGCACGTCTTGAAATAGATTACTTAAACAGCGAATACAATTTTAATTTTGAAGAAGGTGATTACAACACATTAGGGGGCTACATACTTGCCAATCATGAAGATATACCCGAGGCGAAAGAAAAAATAATAATAAACCGTTTTGAGTTTATAATTGAACAAAAAACTCATACAAAAATAGAAGTTGTATATTTACGTTTACTCGAACCAAATAAAGATGGTTAAATTTAATGAATAATAGTTATTGAATCATTTGATAATTAGCAATATTTATGTATTTTCATTCTAAATTAGTATTTTAACAAACCGTATCTTTTACTTACTTGTTGAACCAATTAGTTTTACAACAAATTTTTAAAAATTATGAATAGAAAAAACTTTTTAAAATCATTTGCATTTGCTGCTGTAAGCGGTAGCGTATTACTTGCTGCATGTGGTGGTGGCGATAACAATAAAACCCAAAATAATGCTACCACTGCCCCCGAAGAACCAAAAGCAGAAGAGCCACAAGCTACTGCACAAGCAGATTGTAACGACTTAAGCGGTGTTGCAGAAGCTGATTTAAAACAACGTGAGTCTTTAGGTTATGTTGCACAATCAACCGAAGAAGGAAAAAATTGCATAAACTGTCGTTTTTATCAACCAGGTAGCCAACCAAACGGTTGCGGTGGCTGCCAATTATTTAAAGGTCCTGTTGCAGAGCAAGGCTATTGCAAATCTTGGTTCAAAAAAGAAGGTTAATAAATTAATATTTAAAAAATTTAAAGGCTGTCAATTTTGACAGCCTTTTTTATTTTCGTATAAAATAAATGAGGAATACACTAGAAATAAATATTGATAAAATAACTAATAAAAACCAACTTGAAGCTGCATGGAAAATTAGAAAGCAGGTTTTTGTAATTGAACAAAACTGCCCTGAAGAAATTGAATGGGAATTTGAAGACGAAAGCACTCATTTTTTGGCTTCAATAATTAATACTCCTGTTGCAACTGCCCGCTGGAGAACCACTCCAAACGGTATAAAACTCGAACGCTTTGCGGTATTAAAAGAATACAGAAAATATGGAATAGGCAGTAAATTACTAAAAGCTATTTTAGAAGATATAATGCCAACAAAAAATAAAATATACCTACACGCACAAACCCATGCTGCCGAATTTTATGCCAAACATGGTTTTGCAAAGGTTGGTGAATTGTTTATGGAAGCTGATATTGAACATATTAAAATGGAATTTGTAAACTCATTTTAAATTATTCTTACACATATCATTTAATGTTGTGTAAAATCCGTTCATTACATCGTTAATTATTTCTTCAACTGTCTCAATTTTATCAATTAATGCGCTAACCTGTCCAATTTCAAGCTCGCCATCATCTAAATTACCTTCAAAAATACCCATTTTTGCTCGCCCTTTTCCAAGTATTTCTTTTAAGTTTTCAATGTTTGAACCGTTATTGTATGCTTCAGAAATCTTTTGGTAAAATTTATTTTTAATTAAACGTACAGGTGTAATTTCTTTTAACGTAAGTATGGTATCACCTTCTTTTGCATGTATAACTGCTTGTTTAAATAACTCGTGAGCCGATGATTCTTTACATGCTGCAAACCTGCTTCCAATTTGAATGCCTTCTGCTCCCAAAGCTATAGCTGCAGCAAGGCTCATGCCGTTATACATTCCACCGGCAGCAATTAAAGGTAAATTGGTTACTCTTTTTATTTGCGGTATAAGGCAAAAAGTTGTAGTTTCTTCTCTTCCATTATGCCCTCCGGCTTCAAAGCCTTCGGCTACAATTGCATCAACTCCACATTGTTGTGCTTTAATTGCAAACTTTGAATTTGATACAACGTGTACTACCGTAATGCCATTTTCTTTTAGCATTGGCGTATATGTTGCCGGATTACCTGCCGATGTGAATACAATTTTTACTTTGTGTTTTAATATAATATCAATATGGTTTGCAACATGCTTGTATAAAAGCGGAACATTTACACCAAATGGCTTATTGGTTGCATGTTTACATTTTGTTATGTGCTCATCAAGTAATTCGGGTGTCATGCTGCCTGAGCCTATTAACCCAAGCCCACCGGCATTGCTAACAGCAGAAGCTAATCGCCAGCCACTACACCATACCATGCCACCCTGTATGATGGGATACTTAATATTAAATAATTCCTGTATTCGGTTCATTGAATGTTTAAAACTTAACGATACTCAAAACTACCGTGTTTGCCGTTTATAACAAGTAGTTTTTCATCGCTTGGTTCAACAAAGCCAACAATTTGTGCTTTAATATTGTATTTTTCTGCAATCGAAATTAAAGTGCTTGCAGTGTTTTTATCTGTATAAAATTCAAGCAGATTACCCATATTAAACACCTTATACATTTCGTACCATTCGGTTTGGCTTTGGTTTTGTATCATTTCAAAAAGCGGAGGTGTATCAAATAAGTTGTTTTTGGTTATTTTTAATTTATCTGTAAAATGAAGAATTTTTGTTTGTCCGCCTCCGGTACAATGTACCATTCCGTTTATTTTATCAAAACAAGTTTCAAAAACTTCTTTAATCAAAGGGCTGAATGTTCTTGTTGGAGAAAGCAGCATTTTTCCGGCATTTAGCTCATGTCCGGGCAAAGTTTCTGTTAGTTTTATTTTACCGGTATAAACCAAATCATCAGGCAAAAGCGGGTCATAGCTTTCTGTATAATTTTTATACATCGAACCAAGCACATCGTGTCTTGCCATGGTAAGACCGTTGCTACCCATACCAGCATTATATTCTTTTTCCCAAGCTGCTTTTCCATACGATGCAAAACCAACAATTACATTTCCGGCTTTTATATTGGCATTATTAATTATTTTTTTTCTTTCAGCTCTTGCTGTAACGCTACTGTCAACAATAATGGTTCTAACCAAATCTCCAACATCTGCAGTTTCTCCGCCTGTACTGTATATGTTTATTCCATAGCTTCGCAGCATTGCAAGAAACTCTTCCGTTCCTTCAATTATGGTGCTTATTACCTCTCCCGGAATTAAATTTTTATTACGACCAATGGTTGATGAAATTAAAATATTATCATAAATACCTGTGCATATTAAATCGTTTAGATTCATAACTATGGCATCTTGTGCTATGCCTTTCCATACGTTAATATCTCCTGTTTCCTTCCAGTAAAGGTATGCAAGGCTGCTTTTGGTTCCTGCGCCATCGGCATGCATTACATTGCAATAGTTTTCATCATTCCCTAAATAATCAGGTATTACTTTGCAAAATGCTTTTGGAAACAAACCTTTATCAATATTTTTTATGGCTGCATGTACATCCTCTTTTTGAGATGATACACCGCGTTTCATGTATTTATCTGATGTCATTATTGTTTATTTTTTAAAATCTGTTTTTAGTACCCTAAAAGTAGTTCTTCTGTTTTGCTGATGTTCTTCTTCGGAGCAATCAACTCCGTCAACACAATCATTAATTAATTTTGATTCGCCATAACCAACAGGTTGGAGCCGTTTTTTTTCTATTCCTTTTTGAACCAAATAATCAACACAACTTTGAGCGCGTTTTTTAGAAAGTGTAAGGTTATAATCTGCGCTTGCCCTGCTATCAGTATGAGAAGCAAGTTCTATAACTATTCCGGGGTTTGCATTTAAAATTTTTACAAGCGAATCAAGAACCACTTTGCTTTGGGGCCTTAAATCCCATTTATCCAAATCGTAATATATTCCTTCAAGTGTAATTTCAATATCTTCGTTTGGTATTGGGTCAAGAAAAATAGTTATGTTTAAAGTGGTATCTTTTTTTATATTGTTGGTATTTACTTGAATAGGAGAACCTGTAAAAAACTTGTTTTTTGAAGCAACCAAGTCAATCATTTCATTCAAAGGCAACTCTATTGAAAATGTTCCTTTATCGCTTGTTTTTAAAGAGCTAACTTGTTTACCGTTTATAACAGTAGCGTTAATACTTGCTTGTGCAATAGGCTGCATACTTTCTCTTTCAAGAACAAAGCCCTTTACAAAAAATACAAATGGTTTTATGCTTATGGCATAAATATCGTCATCTCCTATTCCTCCTTCGCGATTGCTTGTAATGTATGCAATGGTACCATTGGGCAAAATTTTGTTAGAGCTGATACCAAAATAGCCAAAATCATCTCCACCGCTATTTATTGGGTATTTTAGGTTTACAGCTTTTTTAAAAGTATTGGCTGAATCTCCCGAAACATATATATCAAATCCACCCATGCCAATATGTCCTTTCGAGGCAAAAAATAATTTGTTGTTTTCATCAGTAAATGGAAACATTTCATCTTGTGTAGTATTAACATTAGGGCCACAATTTATTGGAGTGCCAAATTGGTCTTTTGCAGCATTATATGATACATACCATATATCCTTTTCGCCAAAACCTCCTGGCATATCGCTGGCAAAAAACAACCTGTTTCCGTTACTGTTTAATACCGGATGACCACAACTAAAACTATCACTGTTAAAAGGAAGTGGTTTTCCCTCAGTCCACTCACCATTTTGTTTATAGCTTACGTATATTTTACAACTAACACCTTTACCATCAATACCATTGCATTGTGTATAAAACATGGTGGTTTGCTGCTCATCAATACAAGCAACTCCTTCGTTAAAGGGGGTATTTATTTTGCCTTTAATACCTTCGGGTTTAGTAAAAGAATTACCATTTAAACTGCTTTCAAAAATATCTGAATATTTTTGTCCTGTCCATTCAAAAATTTCTTTTCCTAAAGTTTCTTTACGGCTTGTTGTAAAATACAGGGTATTACCCGAAAGCCAAGGAGAATAATCGCTAAACTCTGTATTAACGTCTTTAACGTTTACTACATTATATTTTTGCGGATTGTTTTTCCATTCGGCTGCAATATTGCAGCTTTGGTATTCGCGTTTGGCTTCTTTATCGTCCGGTACTTCAAACAAATAATCATAAAAGGCTCTTGCTGCTTCATCATATCTTTCAAAATTTTTAAGTAAAAGGCCATAGCTGTAAATAACTTTAGGGTCGGGGTAACGAGCATTTAATACTTCTTCGTACCATTTTATAGCTTGTTTAAAATTGTTGCTTTTTCGGTAACTTTCGGCTATATAAAAAAGTATTTGTTGTTTTTCTTCCTGATTTTTAACCTTTGGGTAAACCTTTTGAAAAAATTGTGCTGCTGTATTATATTTTTTGTTTAAAAAAGCAGCATTGGCTTTATCTAAATCAAATTGGTATGGTTTTGGTTTTTCCTGAGCCAGGATGCTTAGCAAGCCAAATATAAATATGAGTATTAACGAAAATAATTTTTTTAAAATCATGTTGCTTTGGTTCAAAAATATGATTTTAAGCCATTTTATAAGGTAAAACGCGGGTTAAAAATTGTATAACCAATAAAAGTTTCTAATTTTTGAATTATTTAACTCCAAAAATTTTCAATTTATTGCAACTTGTTGAACCGTAAAAAGGCAAATTTTTTAAGTGTTTTAATAATTACAATTGGCTCAGCCGTAGCGCAGCCAAACAGCACAGGTTTTTATTTAAAAGGATTTGTATTAAGTAACGATACAACTACAATTCCACTTGCCAATATCGAGAATATTTCTAATGGCAAACGATACATTTCAAATCGCTTTGGAGCCTTTGGTATTACGGTTGATATAAATGATACTTTGGTTTTTAGCGTAATTGGTTATCAAAATGTTATAATGCCTGTAAAACCTTTTGTTGAACGCAATTTTACTGACCCAATAAAAGTTAAAATGAAAGCTGCAACATACAAACTAAAAGAGGTTGAGGTAAACTATAATAAACGTAAACGAGATAGTATAGCAACAAAAGCGGCAGAAATGATAAAACGCAGTCCAATGCTTAATGATTATAACCACATTTATTCATTTTACTCAGGTAGTACTACCGGTCATTTAACATCAATTTTGGGTCAGTCGAGCAAAAAAGTACAGGAATACGAACGACTGTTGAGATTAATTGCTCTTTACCAGGAACAGCAAAAGGTTGATGAAAGATATAATGTAAAATTAATAATGCGAGCTACCGGATTAAACGAAATTGCCGCTGAAGAACTTAAGCGATTTTGTAATTTGCCTAATTATTTTGTATTAAACAGCAACGATTACGATATTGTAATGGCAATAAAAAACTGTTATACCGAATTTAAACAACAACGATAGTTTTATTACATAACAAAATATTAACAGTTGCAATACAGTATCAATATTTTATATTTGCACCGCTTATCCAGAAAGACGGAGGGAATAGGCCCTAAGATGTCTTGGCAAACCCTGCACCATCAGGCGAGTGCCAACACCTATCGCTAAAACATCTTTTAGCGAGCTGATAAGTGAGAATTTGGTTCAACCATAACCCAATTAACACTCAGCTAACAATCTTTCAGATAGCAAAAAGCATACAACTACTCACCGGCATTTGGGTTTTTGTAACATAACGAAACCGGTAAAAAGCTTTGCCGAGAAGCCATTAGCCAATTTAAACTGTTCAATAAAAAATGAACCTACACGAACTGCTGCAAAAGCGAATTTTAATTTTAGATGGCGCAATGGGAACCATGATTCAGCGCCACAAACTCGAAGAAAACGATTTTAGAAACGATGATTTAATTAATCATCCCTATCCGTTAAAAGGCAACAACGATTTACTTTCGGTAACACGCCCCGAAATTATTATGGAAATCCACCGCCAGTATTTTGAAGCCGGTGCCGATATTGTTGAAACCAACACTTTTAGCGGTACAACTGTTGCTCAGGCCGACTATCATTTGGGGCAGGATTGGGTTGATAAAATAAATATTGAAAGTGCCAAAATAGCCAAACAGGTGGCAAACGAGTTTACGGCCAAAGAACCTCATAAGCCTCGGTTTGTTGCCGGAGCAATGGGCCCAACCAACCGAACAGCATCTATAAGCCCCGATGTAAATGACCCGGGTTTTAGAGCCATAACTTTTGATGAACTGGTTGTTGCTTATAAAGCACAAGCCGCTAAATTAATTGAGGGTGGTGTTGATATATTATTGGTTGAAACCATTTTTGATACACTTAACGCAAAAGCAGCATTGTTTGCCATTGACGAATTGTTTGAAGAAATTGGTAAAACCTACCCGATAATGGTAAGCGGCACCATTACCGATGCTTCGGGGAGAACTTTAAGCGGCCAAACCACCGAAGCTTTCTTAATAAGTATGCAACATGCTCCTTTGCTAAGTATTGGATTAAATTGTGCTTTAGGAGCAAGCGCTTTAAGACCTTATTTGCAGGTTTTGGCTCAAAAAGCCCCATTTTACGTTAGTGCATATCCAAATGCAGGTTTACCAAACGAAATGGGACAATACGATGAGTCTCCGGCTGCAATGGCAAAGCAGGTAGAGGAATTTTGTAAAGAAGGTTTGGTTAATATTTTAGGAGGTTGCTGCGGCACTACTCCCGAACATATAAAAGCCATTGCCGAAACAGCATCAAGGTTTGAACCAAGAAAATTAGCAATTTAAAAAATTCACAAAATCAGGATTTTATTAAAAAGAAAAAGTTTAAATGAAAGATTATACATTAAAACTCTCTGGGCTTGAACCATTGGTAATTTATCAAGGCTCAAACTTTATAAATGTAGGCGAACGTACCAATGTTACAGGTTCGAAAAAATTTTTAAAACTCATAAAAGAAGGAAATTTTGAAGAAGCCCTTGAAATAGCAAGAGAACAGGTAAATGGTGGCGCTCAGATTATAGATGTAAACATGGATGAAGGTATGATTGATGGTGTTGAAGCCATGACTCGCTTTTTAAATCTAGTGATGGCAGAGCCCGATATTGCAAGAGTACCGATAATGATAGATTCGAGTAAATGGGAGATAATTGAAGCGGGTTTAAAATGTGTTCAGGGCAAATGTGTGGTAAATTCCATCTCGTTAAAAGGTGGCGAAGAAGAATTCATACGTCAGGCAAAAACAATAAAACGTTTTGGTGCAGCCGTAATTGTAATGCTATTTGATGAAATTGGTCAAGCCGATAACTACGACCGTAGAATTGAAATAGCCGAGCGTGCATATAAAATATTAACCCAAAAAGTTCATTTTCCTGCAGGAGATATCATTTTTGACCCAAATATCTTTCCGGTTGCAACCGGTATGGAAGAGCATCGCAAAAATGCTTTAGATTTTTTTAAAGCCACCAAATGGATTAAAGAAAATCTTCCGGGTGCTAAAATAAGCGGTGGTGTTTCTAATGTATCGTTTTCGTTTAGAGGAAATGATAAAGTGCGCGAAGCCATGCACTCGGCATTTCTGTATCATGGTATAAAACACGGTATGGATATGGGCATAGTAAACCCAAGCCAGCTTGAAGTATATGATGAAATTGACAAAGAGTTACTTGAATATGTAGAAGATGTTTTATTAGACAGAAAAGATGATGCAACAGAAAGATTGCTCGAATATGCCGAAAAAGTAAAAGGCAAAGCAAAAGAAAAAGTAATAGATGAAGAATGGCGCAAAGCAACAGTGGAAGAGCGCCTAAGCCATGCATTGGTAAAAGGTATTGTTGATTATATTGACATAGATACCGAGGAAGCACGCCAAAAATACGGACGTCCGCTTGATGTGATTGAAGGTCCTTTAATGGCAGGTATGAATGTGGTTGGCGATTTGTTTGGAGCCGGAAAAATGTTTTTACCGCAAGTAGTAAAAAGTGCACGCGTTATGAAAAAAGCTGTAGCCTATCTTACACCATATCTTGAAGAAGAGAAAAAACTTGCCGGCATAACCGGTAGAAGCGGTTCAGGAAAAATATTGCTTGCAACCGTAAAAGGCGATGTGCACGATATTGGAAAAAATATTGTAGGCGTGGTTTTGGCCTGTAATAATTTTGAGATTATAGACTTAGGTGTTATGATTCCGGCTGATAAAATACTTGATACTGCAATACGCGAAAATGTAGATGCAATAGGTTTAAGCGGACTAATAACCCCAAGCCTAGATGAAATGGTACATGTTGCCAAAGAAATGGAAAGGCTAAATTTAAAACTACCTTTACTTATTGGTGGCGCAACAACAAGCCGTGTTCACACAGCCGTAAAAATTGATCCCAACTATTCAGGGCCTGTGGTTCACGTGCTCGATGCAAGTAAGAGCGTACCGGTGGCACAAAGCCTAATTAGCAAAGAGCAAAGGCCAGCTTTCGAAAAAAACTTAAAAGAAGATTATGCAAAATACCGCGAAGAGTATAAAAATCGCAAACGCGAAAAAAACTTTGTGAGCATTGAAAAAGCCCGAAGCACTAAAATTTTGGTTGAACCTAATAATGTGGTGGAACCTACTTTTACAGGAATAAAAATTTTTGAAGACTACCCATTAGAAGAACTAAGAAACTATATTGACTGGACTCCTTTTTTTATGACTTGGGAACTTGCCGGCAGATATCCAAATATTTTAGAAGATAAAATTGTAGGCAATGAAGCAAGAAAACTATTTAACGATGCAAATAAACTGCTTGATGAAGTAATTGATAAAAAATTACTGAAAGCAAAAGCAGTTATTGGCTTTTGGCCTGCAAACAGTATTGGCGATTCTGTAGAGCTTGCAAATGGAGTTAACTTTCATTTTTTAAGGCAACAAAGCGAAAAAGCCGAAGGACAAACATACAACTGTCTTGCCGATTTTGTATTACCTAAAGATAGCGGTATTACCGATTATGTAGGCGGCTTTGCTGTAACTGCCGGAATTGGAATTGATCAATTGGTTGAGAAGTATGAAAAAGACCATGACGATTACCACAGCATTATGATAAAAGCCGTTGCCGATCGCTTAGCCGAAGCATTTGCAGAGCGTATGCACGAGCGTGTTCGCAAAGAATTTTGGGGATATGCAAAAAACGAAAACCTAACCAATGAAGAGCTAATAAAAGAATCTTACACAGGCATTCGCCCGGCACCGGGTTATCCTGCCTGCCCAGATCATACCGAAAAACGCACCTTGTTTAACTTACTCGAGGCCGAAAAAAATGCCCAAATTAGTTTAACCGAAAATTTTGCCATGTACCCTGCTGCAAGTGTTAGCGGATATTATTTCGCACATCCACAAAGCAAATACTTTGGTTTAGGCAAAATACAAAAAGACCAAGTTGAAGATTATGCAAAACGCAAAGGTGTTGATATATCTTATGTAGAAAAATGGCTGGCACCAAATTTAGGTTACGAGTAATACTGCAGTCTAATGTGTTTTCATGTTCAGCAAATACCAAAAGAAAAAATTAAAGTTGGAAAAAATATCATTCAACTTAATACAAATCATCAAAACTTAATAAAAAATTATTACACAGTTTCGGGTTTTGCTTTTCCTTGGTTATTTGTTGTTTCAAACCAAAACCCATGCGAAATAAGTTTAATGCAATGGGGGCTTATACCATTTTGGGTTAAAACTGAGCAACAAGCAAAAGAAATAAGAACAAATACACTAAACGCTAAATGCGAAACACTTTTTAGTAAACCGGCCTTCAGATGTGCTGCTTACAGGCGTTGTATTTTACCCGTAAATGGTTTTTTCGAGTGGCATACAATTGGTAAAAATAAATTCCCTTTTTTTATTGAGCCAAAAGAAGAAGAATATTTTTTATTAGCCGGAATTTTTGATGAATGGACTAATCTTCATACAGGAGAGTTGGTTCAAACATTTAGCATTGTAACAATTCAGGCAAACAAAACATTGGCATACATTCATAATTCAAAACAGCGTATGCCATTAATTTTAACCCACGAAATGGCTGATATTTGGCTCGAACCAAATGTTTCAAAAAGAGATTTAGAAAATTTGTTTGTGCCTTACAATGATGAAAAGATGAGTTATCATACCATTAGTAAACTTATAACAAGCCGAATAGAAAACAATAATGTACCGGAAGTAACAGCTATATTCGAATATCCAGAGTTAAATTTATAAAAACAAAAACCCCAAACCATATTAAGATTTGGGGTTTAATAACAATATTGATATAAAGTTAATTATTTTACCTCTTCAAACTCAACATCCTGAACATTGCCTTCAGCACTTCCTGCGTTGGCATTGTTGTTTGTTTGATTATCGGTAGCTTGCCCACCTTGAGCTTGTTGTGCTGCATAAATTTCCTGACTTGCAGCTTGCCATGCTGTATTAAGGTTGTTCATGGCAGCATCAATGCCGGCAATATTTCTTTCTCCATGAGCTTTTTTAAGTTCAGCAAGGGCTGATTCAATAGCTCCTTTTTTATCTGCCGGAATTTTATCTCCAAACTCTTTCATTTGTTTTTCGGTTTGGAAAATTAGAGAGTCGGCTGCATTAATTTTTTCTGTTTCTTCTTTCAACTTTTTATCTGCTTCGGCATTTGCTTCTGCTTCGCGTTTCATACGTTCAATTTCTGCATCGCTTAAACCACTGCTTGCTTCAATACGTATTTTTTGCTCTTTGCCTGTTCCTTTATCTTTAGCGCTTACGTGCAAAATGCCGTTAGCGTCAATATCAAAAGTTACTTCAATTTGCGGTACACCTCTTGGCGATGGCGGAATGCCGTCTAAGTGAAAGCGACCGATAGTACGATTGTCTTTAGCCATTGGTCTTTCGCCTTGCAGTACGTGTATTTCTACACTTGGCTGGTTATCGGCTGCTGTGCTAAATACTTCGCTGCGTTTGGTAGGTATGGTTGTATTGGCTTCAATTAATTTGGTCATTACTCCGCCAAGGGTTTCAATACCCAACGAAAGTGGCGTAACATCAAGCAACAATACATCTTTTACTTCACCGGTAAGTACACCACCTTGTATGGCAGCACCAACTGCTACAACTTCATCAGGGTTAACACCTTTTGATGGTGCTTTGCCAAAAAAGTCTTCAACCGCTTTTTGTATAGCCGGAATACGTGTTGAGCCTCCCACAAGTATTATTTCATCAATGTCACTTGGATTTAATCCTGCATTTTTCAATGCACTGCGGCAAGGTTCAATGGTTCTTTTTATTAAACTGTCGGCTAATTGCTCAAATTTTGCTCTTGTTAAGGTTTTTACAAGATGCTTTGGTCCACTTTGTGTAGCTGTAATATAAGGTAGGTTTATTTCGGTTTGAGTTGAACTAGATAATTCAATTTTAGCTTTTTCTGCCGATTCCTTTAAACGTTGCAAAGCCATTGGGTCTTGTCTTAAATCTATTCCTTCATCTGCTTTAAATTCATCGGCAAGCCAGTTTATAATTACGTTATCAAAGTCATCCCCTCCAAGGTGTGTATCTCCATCGGTTGATTTAACTTCAAAAACGCCATCTCCCAATTCAAGCACACTTACGTCATGCGTACCTCCACCACAGTCAAACACTACAATTTTCATGTCTTTGCCTTTTTTATCAAGGCCATAAGCAAGTGCAGCTGCTGTAGGTTCGTTTATAATTCTCTTTACGTTTAGGCCCGCAATTTCTCCGGCTTCTTTTGTTGCCTGGCGTTGTGCATCGTTAAAGTAAGCCGGTACTGTTATAACAGCTTCTTTTACTTCGTGACCCAAGTAATCTTCGGCTGTTTTTTTCATTTTTTGAAGAATCATGGCCGAAATTTCTTGTGGAGTGTACATTCTGCCATCAATGTTTACACGAGGTGTATTATTATCGCCTTTTTCAACTTTGTATGGAACACGTTTTATCTCATCAGTAACTTCTGAGAAGGTATGTCCCATAAAACGTTTAATTGAATATATGGTATTAATTGGGTTTGTTACAGCCTGACGTTTAGCAGGGTCGCCAATTTTACGCTCACCATCTTTTAAAAATGCAACAATCGAAGGGGTAGTTCTTCTTCCTTCGCTGTTGGCTATTACAGTTGGCTCGTTGCCTTCCATTACTGCAACGCAACTGTTGGTTGTTCCTAAATCTATGCCTATTATTTTGCTCATAATTTTAAATTTTATTATTTGGTATCAATACAAATGCCAACCATGTTATTGGCAGTTTTGGTTCAAAAATTGACAGAAAAGAGTTACCTAATTGAGATGTTACTGAAACTTTGTCAGCAAATATGACTTATTATTTATAAAAGTTAGGCAGTTCCTGAACGATTATATCAATGGTTGAACTTCCAAGAGTAATTTGTGGGGGGCCGGCAATTACCAAATTGCGGCTTGTAAAAATACCCAATCCGTTTTCAATGTTAGAAAACTCAGGCTTTTTTTGTACTATACTAGTATTAGGTTTAGCCAAATCAAGTAAAACTTTAAAGTCGTTGCCACCCGCATATACCACATATTCTATTGATGTTACGTAACGTTTTTTTGTATTGTCAGGTTTAATGTAGTTTTTCCAAAATGCTATCAGTTCAACAGTTCTCACCCTTAAATCAACCATTTGGCCTTGCCTGTTAATTTCCTGATTTTTTACTAAAAAATACTCAACAAATTTGTTTGTTTTTATTGATGTATCGTTTGCTTCGTGCTCGGTATAATTGAGTTTTATCGAACAATCGTGTATAACGGCATTTGCTCCCTGTGTAAACCTGAATGGTAAAAATGCATTTGGTGCAGTTGATAGAAAAATATTTCTCCCTTCTATAATGGCATTTTTTACAATATTGGCCCTGCTACGATAGGTATTTCCTGAAACTGGATTGATAATTTCAAGTTCGTAAACCTCATTAATTAAATTGGCGTTTTTGGGTATAACTGTTAAGTAAACCACATTTTTTGTTGAACCAAAAAAGCCTGAGTCTTTAGGAATTGTATCAATCCTAACACATGGGTAATTAATTCCGGTTGTAAGATTTTTTAAGGTTACAATAAGCGTATCAAAATAAATTGAATCGGGGTTATTGGCGGCATCGGCAATGGTTACATTACCGCTTGTTTGAAAAGCTTTTTGAATTCTAATGGCCTGATAAGGCGCATTTTCATCAATAAAACCATAAACTACCGCAATTTCTTTATAAGGCGCATTTAACTCTATGGTATTATTGCATGATAGGGCAAAAAAAGCAATGAATAAAAGTGCAAATATTTTTAATTTCATTTGGCTGTGCGAATTAAGTGTTTTTAGCATGTATTTAAAATACAAGTGTAAAAACTATGGCTATTTGGTTTATTGCAATACCTTTGAAAATGATTTTTTTACATGAGCACCTATAAAGAATACAAAAAAATTACAACCCACGTACTACTGGAAATGAAATTGCGTGGTGAGAAAATTAGCATGCTAACTGCCTACGATTACAGTATGGCTAAAATATTTGATGCTGCCAAAATAGATGTTTTGCTTGTAGGCGACAGTGCAAGCAATGTAATGCATGGCCACGAAACAACGCTGCCAATTACCCTTGATGAGATGATAAGTCATGCATCATCGGTTATTCGCGCTGTTGACAGGGCTTTGGTTGTGGTTGATTTACCTTTTGGAAGCTATCAGGGAAACAGCAAAGAGGCGCTTGCATCATCAATTAGAATTATGAAAGAAGCCGAAGCACATGCCGTAAAGCTAGAAGGTGGGGCAGAAGTAGTAGAATCGGTAAAACGCATTTTATCGGCAGGTATTCCGGTTATGGGTCATTTAGGACTTACACCACAAAGTATTTATAAGTTCGGCACCTACGAAGTTAGAGCCAAAGAAGAAGCAGAAGCCGAAAAGCTTATTCAAGATGCCTATTTGCTTGAACAAGCCGGTTGTTTTGCATTGGTTCTCGAAAAAATACCTTCAAAATTAGCTCAAACAGTAACACAAAATTTAAAAATACCCATTATTGGCATAGGTGCTGGCCCGCATGTAGATGGACAGGTGCTTGTAAGCCACGATATGCTTGGCATAAATAAAGATTTTTCTCCAAAATTCTTAAGGAGATACCTTAATTTATACGATGATATTAAGGGTGCGGTTGAACGCTATGTTGATGATGTGAAATCGGGATATTTTCCAAACGAAAAAGAACAATATTAAAAATAACCGAAAAATTCAATTAATAATTGAATATAACGGTAATATTTATATTTTTGTGGAATGCTAAACCGATGGCTTTTTGATACCATTGTTGAAACTGCTGCTTATTTTCCGGTTGTTGCTGTATTAGGTCCTCGCCAGGTTGGTAAAACTACCTTATGCAAGCAGGTTGCCGAAAAAATGGGCAAGCAAACAATTATTCTTGATTTAGAATTGCCCGAAGATGCAGCAGTTTTAAGCAACAATCCATCATTGTTTTTTCAGCGCAATAAAGATAAATGTATCATAATTGATGAAATACAGCGTATGCCGGAGCTTTTTCCGATTATACGAGCGGTTATAGATAAGCATCGAGTGGCCGGACGGTTTATTATTACCGGTTCGGCAAGTATTGATTTAATAAACCAATCATCGGAAAGCCTTGCCGGAAGAATTGCTTACGAACATTTGGCAACACTAAATTTAATAGAACTAACAGATAACTATAGTTACCTTAGTCTTTGGCTTAAAGGAGGTTTTCCGCAACCTTTTTTAATGGCAAACGATGATATGGTTGCAAAATGGTACGATAATTTTATTCGCACATACCTTGAACGCGACCTACCCATGCTTGGCCTAAATGTACAACCCATACTAATGTATAAATTGTGGAGCATGATAGCTCATACACATGGTGGGATTTGGAATGCAAGTAATATTGGCCGTTCGTTGGGTATTACCTCAACAACTGTAAATAAATACATTGATTTTTTAGAGCACGCCTTCATTATTAGGCAATTGCGCCCTTACAAGGCCAATTTGGGCAAACGATTGGTAAAATCGCCAAAGGTTTATGTTAGAGATAGCGGACTTTTGCACGCATTGCTTCAACTTAAAAACCCCGATAAAATTGATTTAATGCCATTTGTTGGTGCCAGTTGGGAAGGTTTTGTAGTAGAACAGATTTGCAGTTATCTGCCTCAAAATATAAAATCTTTTTATTACCGTACGCACGATGGTACCGAGTGTGATTTGGTTTTAATTAAAAACGGAAAGCCTTTCTACACGGTTGAAATAAAATATGGGTCTTTACCAACTCCAACCAAAAGCCATACCCTTGCTTTAAAAGATTTGGGTTCAAAGCATAACTATGTGGTAGTTCCCGAAACTTTATCTTTTACATTAAGTAATGGTGCCGATGTTGTAAGCCTAAAAGAATTTATGAAACATATTTGGCCAAAATTAAAATAATAATGCCCCTGAAAATTTTATTTGAAGACAATCATTTAATAGCAGCATTTAAAAAAGCAGGGCAAAGTGTGCAACCTGAACCAAATAAACCAATAAGCCTTGAAGAAGAGGTAAAACAATATTTGAAAGAAAAATATAATAAACCGGGCGAAGTTTTTTTAGGAGTAATACATAGACTTGATATGCCAGTGAGTGGGTTGGTATTGTTTGCAAAAACCAGTAAAGCCTTGGTACGAATGAATGAAATATTTCAGAACAGAGAAGTTACAAAAATATATCGCGCATGGGTTGAAGGCTGCCCGGAAAATGAAAGCAAAAAACTAACACATTATCTTATTAGAGATGAAAAAATTAATATAACAAAAGCTTTTAGCTACGAAAAAAAAGGATCAAAAAAGGCAGAACTAATTTATACGGTTATTGAAAAACAAAAAAATAAATCGTTACTCGAAATAGAATTGCTTACTGGCCGAAAGCACCAAATAAGAGCACAGCTAAAAGAAATTGGGTGCCCTATAATTGGCGATGTAAAATATGGTGCATCATTGCCATTACACGATAAATCTATTGCATTAACTTCTTACAAAATATGTTTTATGCATCCGGTAAAAAACGAAACAATAACAATTACAATAGATTAATTAATGCAACTTTTGTAGCTTTCAATAATGTATTATTACACTACCTTTGCCTACCCAAATAATAAATATATGAACGGATTTTTTAAAGTTCCATTACCTTACAACGAGCCGGTATTGAGTTATGCGCCCGGCAGCCCCGAAAGAAAAGCATTAAAAGATGCCTTAGCCCATGCGCGCAGCATACAGGTTGATATTCCTATGTATATTGGCGATAAAGAAATTAGAAGCGGGAAAACCATGGATATTCGCCCGCCACACGATCATAAGCATTTGTTAGGCAAATTTCATATTAGCGATGCAAACCATGTTACAGATGCTATACATGCAGCACTTAAAGCAAAACCTGAATGGGAAGCCTTAACATGGGAACAACGTGCCGCAATATTTTTAAAAGCTGCCGAACTGATTGCTGGCCCTTATCGTGCTAAACTAAATGCTGCAACCATGTTGGGTCAAAGTAAAAATGCTTTTCAGGCCGAAATTGACAGTGCATGTGAGATTATAGATTTTTTGCGCTTTAATGTTTATTTTATGAGTCAAATTTACAGCGAGCAACCACAAAGCGCAAAGGGCATTTGGAATAGGTTAGAATACAGGCCGCTGGAAGGTTTTATTTATGCCCTTACCCCTTTTAATTTTACAGCCATTGCAGGAAACCTGCCAACAAGTGCAGCCATGATGGGTAATGTGGTTGTTTGGAAACCAAGCAACACCCAAATTTACGCAGCTAATGTTTTAATGGAAATATTTAAGGAGGCTGGTGTTCCACCGGGTGTAATAAATTTAATTTATCCAAGCGGGCCGGTGGCAGCCGAAGTTATTTTTAATCACCCTGATTTTGCCGGAATTCATTTTACTGGCTCTACAGGAGTGTTTCAGGATATTTGGAAAAACATAGGAAACAATATACATAAATATAAAACTTATCCGCGTATTGTTGGCGAAACTGGAGGTAAAGACTTTGTAATTGCACACAAATCTGCAAATATTGATGTGGTTGTTACGGCTTTGTTAAGGGGCGCTTTCGAATATCAAGGTCAAAAATGTTCGGCTGCAAGCAGGGCTTATATACCAAGCAATTTGTGGCCGGAAGTAAAAGAAAAACTGGTTAACGAGGTAAAAGGCTTTAAAGTTGGGCCGGTTGAAGATTTTAGAAATTTTGTAAATGCCGTAATTGACGAAAAATCGTTTGATAAACTAGCTAAATATATTGATGATGCCAAAAAAGATCCAAGCTGCGAAATTATTGTTGGTGGTGGATATGATAAAAGCAAGGGCTGGTTTATTGACCCAACCATTATTGTAACACAAAATCCTAAATATACTACCATGTGCGAAGAACTTTTTGGGCCTGTGCTTACGGTATATGTTTACGATGCTGAACAGTATGAAGCTGCACTTGATTTGGTTGACCAAACAGGTGATTATGCATTAACCGGTGCTGTAATAGCACAAGACCGTTATGCTATTGATTTGGCAACATGGAAACTTAGAAACGCAGCCGGTAATTTTTATATAAATGATAAGCCAACCGGAGCTGTAGTGGGCCAGCAACCTTTTGGCGGTGCAAGGGCAAGTGGTACAAACGATAAGGCCGGAGCCATGCAAAACCTAATGCGCTGGGTAAGTACACGTACCATAAAAGAAACATTTGTACCACCAACCCGATACGAATACGACTTTATGAAGGAAGAATAATTTTAGAATGCATTAATAAAAACAAAGGGGCTGATATTTTGTATCAACCCCTTTTTTGTTGCATAAAAAACTATTATAAAACAGGTTAATCAACAAGTATTTTCTTCACAATACCTGTTTCATTATTCATTAAAATATAAATGCCTGAAGATAGATTCAATTCAATGGTTTTTGGTTCATCATTTACTGAAATGTCCATTAATTTATTTCCATTTACATCAAGCAAAACAAAATTGCCTTTCATATTTCCTGAAATAGTAAACTTACCTTTATTTGGATTTGGATAAATATTAAATGTGTTGTCAATTTGATATTTGTTCATTCCTGTTACGCCATCACATAAATTGTTTCCAAAACCCATAGAACCAACCCTAATTAATGACTCACCTCTTGAAACCAAAGTTTTATTGGTTGTTTGAATTGGAGGAAAATCTCTTACAACAAAATTTGTACCCATAGAGGTAAAAGTTACATTTTCATTGTAACAGGCGGGTGTACCATCTAATGAAAATTTTGAAACATACATGTCTGCATCAGTACCAAGTATTGCACCTGTAACAAAAATGTTTTCAGATGATATATCAATGCCTCTGCCTTGTATGGTATTTATTGGTCCGCTAAGTTTTGATGAAATGATATCGCCATCTTCATTTATTGTTAAAAGCATTATATCGCTGCCGCCTGTTATACCAGTTGTAGAATATCCGCTTATAATATAATTGCTGCCATTTTTAATAATTTTTGCACCTGCATCAGTACCTTCACCTCCAACTAATTTTGTCCATACAGTATCGCCATTGGCGTTGGTTTTAACAATGATAACATCGCTTAAGCCCAAACCGGGATAGCCGCTCATTTGTGTTGTACCTACCATTAAAAATCCGCCTGTAGGAAGTTCTACCAAACCGGTAGCCGTCTCAAAATGTGTTGAAATGCCATAAGATTTAAACCATTGTATTGCACCTATAGAATTTGCTTTAGCTAAAAACATATTGTTGTTTACAGATATACCACCTGTTGTATCGTTTACAGCTCCGCAAATGGCTATTCCACCATCACTTGTTTTTGTTACATGATAAATTGTTGGATTGATATAGTCTAATTGGTAGCACCAATTTACATTGCCACTACCGTTAATACTAGCTAAAAATTTAGTGCCTCCAACAATAAATTCATTGTCGTCAACTTTATGCATTGATGTAAACTCTATTTCATTTGCAATTGATACCGGGGTTATGTTGTATCCCCTAAACCAAACAGTATCGCCATTTGCATTAAATTTTACCATAGCGCCAACTCTGGTCATATCGTCCATATCTTTTTTTGTATATCCAGATACAATAAAACTTCCATCAGACAAAACAGCTACTTGTGTTGCCCTAGTCATATCTGTATTGCAAAGGTTTTTGCTCCATTTAATGGTACCGTTTGCATTTAAGCGCATTACCAACATACATTGCTTGCTTGATCCTGCTCCGCCAGAGTTTTGGCCTACCACAATACATTCGCCATTTGGCAAAGCTTTTACATCAAAGCCTTCATCAGAAAACTGAACTCCGAATTTGTAAATATAATTTTGAGCATTTGTTAAATTGCTTACCATTATTAAGGCAAGTGTTGAAATTGTAATTAGCTTTTTCATGTTTTTAAAATTTATTTAAGTTATTATTTAAACTAAAATTAAATTATCTCAAATCAAATCCAGCAATTTGCTTATCAGATTTTTTATAGTAAAACACACCAAAATCATCGTCAACTTTGTATTCAGGTTTTTTATCTTTTACTATTATTTCTCCTTCTTTTTCTCCGGTATCTTTATTAATTTTTGCGAGACCTATACCGTCCTCTAAACTTGTAAGAATATATAAATAATCTTTGGTTGCTGCTGTTGCTTTAAATTTTTGTTTCATTATAGCCACTGCATTTCCGGCAATACCAGAAAAATTTTGGGCATTAGATTCTGCTCTTTTTTGTGCATCACTTTTGTAAAATGGTGAGCTGCCTTGCATCATTCCAGCTTTCATCGAATTGGACATAGCAGCAGCACCAGCTGTAACAGCTATTGCACCGGCCAAAATTTTTCCGGCTACGCTTTTACCGGGTGCTTTGTAATAAACATTATATTTTACGTTTCCGTCATAATCAATTAGCATTGCGTTTTGAGAAGCGCTAAGAAGAATTCCACCTTTTCTAAATTCAATTTTGTTTGGGTTTTCATCTTCTTTAAATTTAATATCTGCTACTTTTTTATTGTTTCCCTCTTTATCAATAAAAAACACTTCATTTCCCGTACTTACCACAAAACGCTGATTTTTTTCGTCATAAGCAGTTGTCATTAATTCAACTTTTCTAAATTTTGCTGGGCTTTTCACAAAACCACCGTCTTTTAAATTAGCAATGCCCATAAATCTTGATGTTAGGTAAAATAAATTGCCATCTTCAGTTAAATCAAACTCTCTAAATCCTGGCCCAGTTTCTATTGGTTTTTTTAGACCTTTGGTGCCATTCCAATATAATGTATTTACCTCACCTGTTGTTGTTCCGAATACTAATCTATCATCTAAAAATATTTTATTACTAATTCCACCTTTATCAGTAAAAGATTTTTTCCATTTCTTTAAACCTGTTTGGGTATCATATATATTTACTTCAAAAGTTTTTAAATCTTCAGAATACACAAACAATCCATCTTTTAATAATTTAGCTTGTTTAATTGCACCTTTAACTTGTATTGGTTTTTTCCATTCAAAGTTTCCGGTATTAATATTTACCTTGTATAGTGGAGATTTTAATGCGTTTTGGTAAAAGTATATATAATTGTTTTTTGCATCAAATGTGTATTGCAGAAATGCGATATTAATTTTAATTTTATCTGTTACCCAAAGTTTTTTTAATGTGTTTTTATCAACACATATTGTATTACCTTTCAATGTTTGAAATATTATAGCTTTATCGTCAATAAATTTAAGCATATCTAAGTTAAATACACCTCCGCCAAATTCTTTTTTGTTGTTTAAATCAACAAAAGCTATTTCCTTTCCTGTTTCAATATTATAAATTCCTATTGCACCCCAATTTGCTTTACTATGAGATCCATAAATATAAATTAATCCTTTTTCAAAATCTATATTGTAACCTCTTGGTCCTACCCAGCCATGTTTATGTGTTTCAAAAACAGGTTTTCCGTTAATATAGTCGAATAATACTTTTTTGCCCTTTATATTAAATTTACCCCCCTCATGTAACATAACCCAAGGAAAATCATCAATCACTTCCATTTCTTCAGGTTTTATTTTTCCGAGTTCTGTGTAGGTGTAGTTTATTTTATTACTGTGGGCCTCAATTGCACTAAATCCTTCCGATGTACCAACAAGTAAAATACCGCCAGCGGCAAGTTCCCAGTTTTCCCAATTACCGGGTAAATCGTAGGTGTAAGTTTGTTTTATTGTTTTTTGTGCATAAGCATTTATTACAAATACTGTTGCTAAAATTAAGTTAGTTAACTTTTTCATGATTTTAAATTTATTAATGAAACAAAGGTCGCTAACATTTATAACACGGTTCAATACTGCAAATGATGTATTTTTTAGTAAATGAAAAATTTAGTTAGATAAAAAAATCTAAGGATTAAAATGCTATTTAGCTTAAGCTAAAACTAGTTTTAGTAGCTTATAATTTATATTTGCTTTACAAATGCAGTTAAAATTCATTAAATATCTGCGCTTTTTGTTAAAGTATCCATTGTATGTTTTATTTAAAAATCGCAGCCGATATATAAGCAATAAAAATTTTTTAATTATTGCCAGTATTATAGTTGGTACCGTAAGTGCATTTGGAGGTATTGCTTTAAAGTATATAATTCATTTCATCGAATCGCAGCTCATAAACAAACAATTTTTGCAATTGCAGTATCAGTTGCTATTTTATCCTGTTGTTGGTATTATATTTTCGTTGGTTTTAATAAAATATGTGTTTAAAACAATTCCATTCGAAAAAGGACTTACCAACATTATTTACAAAGTTAAGTACAAGCAATCAAAAGTTGAAGAAGTGCATACTTACGCACATCTTGCAACCAGTGCTGTAACTGTTTCGCTTGGAGGTTCGGTTGGGGTTGAAGCTCCCATTGCCATTACAGGATCTGCCATTGGCTCAAACATAGCAAAACGATTATTTGTATCGCCTAACGATAAAGCCTTGCTGCTTGCCTGCGGAGCAAGTGCAGGTATATCAGCCATTTTTAACAGTCCATTAGCAGGTGTAATTTTTGCTTTCGAAGTTTTATTAAGCAGCGTTAGTGTTTCGGGCTTTATACCTTTACTTATGGCAAGTGCAACAGCAGCTTTAATAAATAATTTTTTCTACTCGGGTCAGCTCATTGTATTTAATGCCATGCCATGGAATACATCAGATACACCTTTTTTTGTTGTACTTGGTGTTTTTTGCGGATTAATATCGGCTTATACCATTAAAACCATTTATGCTTTAGAAAACAGGTTTAACAACCATCAATATAAAATGAATAAAGCTATCATTCAAGGCTTAATTCTTGGTGTATTAATTTTAGCATCTCCGTTACTGTATGGCGAAGGATATTATAAATCAAATATTGGCAGGGAAGTTTGATGCCTTTATGAAAAATATACCATTTCAAAATCTATTTAGTTACAATACATTGTTTATACTTTTTATTTTTATAACCATATTACTTAAACCTATTGCCGCAGGTTTAACCATATCGGCCGGTGGAAATGGCGGTATATTTGCTCCAAGCTTGTTTAATGGGGCATTAACGGGTTTGCTTACTGCTCGAATAATAAATACATTTTTGCCTGAACCAATTAACGAGCTTAACTTAGTTATTGCAGGAATGGCAGGTCTTTTAAGCGGGGTGGTTAGCGCACCTTTAACAGGTATTTTTATGATTGCAGAAGTATCAGGCGGGTACAGTTTATTTATACCATTAATGCTAGTTTCGGCCATAAGTTTTTTTACAACACGTTTGTTTGAACCAAGCAGCATTTACAACAAACGCCTGGCTGAATTAGGAAAGCTAAATGCCAGTAAAGATGAAGCAATACTTGAAAACATTAACATACTTGAAATAACCGAAAAAGGATTTATTGTTTTTTATCCTGAACAATACATTAAAGAAATTAAAAACATTGTAGGCAAAACCAACAGCAATATTTACATAGTATTAAACCATGATGAAACACTTGCCGGAGCTTTAACATTTAACGACCTTAAGCCTGTATTGTTTGATTATTCACTGCTTGAAAAATCGCTTGTAAAAGATTTAATGCAAACTGCAAATATTGTATTAAACACAAACGACAATCTGCTTAAAGTTAAAAAAGTATTCGAAGATTACGAAAACGAATATTACCTGCCTGTGCAAGATGAAAAAGAAAAGTTTGTAGGCTTAGTGAGCAAAAGTCAGTTTTTAAATAAATATAAAGAGTTGGTTCAGGAAGTAATAGGGGAGTAATTATACATTAGCTTAAACCTGTAATTTCACCATTAACCACTTCAATTTGTAATGCCGATGGTTCTTTAGGTAATCCGGGCATACGCATAATTTCTCCGGCAACAGCCACTATAAAACCTGCACCATTATTTAAAACCATATTTTCAAAATGTATGTTAAAGCCTTCTTCGGCTCCAACTTTTGTTGCATCATCAGTAAAGCTGTATTGTGTTTTGGCAATGCAAACCGGAAGGTTTGATGCACCAATTTCGTTAATTTTTTTAATGGCAGCTTTGGCATTTTTACTAAAACTAATGCTGTTGCCTTTGTAAATGGTTGTTACAATTTTTTTAAGTTTATCTTCAATACTGTCATTTAAATGATAAGTGTGGTTAATTGCTTTGGCTGCTTTTTCTTCAATTACACTTACAACTTTATGGGCAAGCGAAACAGCACCATCACCACCTTTTACAAACCCTTCGTTTATGGCAAAGTCAGCTCCTTTTTGCTTACACCAGTCCTCAATATAAGCAATTTCTTCTTCGGTATCAAAATAAAATTTATTAAGTGCAACTACAACAGGAAGTCCAAATTGTTGTAAGTTTTCAATATGTCGTTCCACATTTTTTATACCGGCTTTTAATCCGTCCATGTTAGGTTGCTTTATTAGTTTTTCATCAACCTTACCATGCAATTTTATTGATTGTGTTGTTGTAACCAATACGGCCACTTTTGGTTTAATACCTGCAATGCGGCACTTAATATTTAAGAACTTTTCACCGCCAAGGTCGCTGCCAAAGCCCGCTTCAGTAATTGCATAATCGGCATATTGCATGGCTGCTTTGGTTGCCATTATGCTGTTGCAACCATGGGCAATATTTGCAAAGGGGCCACCATGTATAAATGCTGCACCTTTTTCAATGGTTTGAACCAAATTAGGTTTTATGGCTTCTTTTAGCAATGCTACCAAAGCGCCACCCACACCAAGGTCTTTTACAAAAAATGGTTTGTTTTCGTATGTGTAACCAAGCAAAATATTGTCAATGCGATTACGTAAATCTTGCAATGAAGTACTTAAACATAAAATTGCCATAATTTCGCTGGCAGGCGTAATATCAAAACCGGTTTCGGTGGGTATGCCGTTGCTGCTGCCGTTTAAGCCGCTAAGTATAAAACGAAGGCTTCGGTCGTTTACATCAAGCACTCTGCGCCATAGTATTTGTTTAAGTGCGGTTGTTTTTCCTTTGTTAAAATAGTTATAATTATCAACCAAAGCAGCAAGTGTGTTATTTGCCGAAGTTATAGCGTGAAAATCGCCAGTAAAATGCAGATTAATATCTTCCATTGGCAAAACCTGGCTGTAGCCGCCACCGGCTGCACCGCCTTTCATTCCGAAACAAGGTCCTAAGCTTGGTTCACGCAAAGCAACAATTGCTTTTTTGCCAATTTTATTTAAGCCTTGAGCCAATGCTACCGATGTGGTTGTTTTTCCGCTACCGCTTTTATTGGGTGTTGTGGCAGTTACCAAAATAAGGTTGCTTTTTGATATTTTTTCTTCATCAAAATCAATATCAATTTTTGCTTTATATTTTCCGTATTGCTCTAATTTATCATTATCAATTCCAATTTTTGAAGCAATGTTTTGTATAGGTTCAAGAATAGTTTCGTGAGCAATTTCAATATCTGATTTCATTTCTTAAATTTTAAAGTGTCGCAAAGAAAATCAAATCAAAAAGATAACAAAAAGTAAATATTAATTTATATCGCCATCTACAGGCCTTACAATTATTTCTTCCACGTTGCTGTATTCACCAATTTGGTAGGCGTTGTAAACCAATTCTGCAATATGTTTGGGTTTTATAAAACGGGTTTCTGGTAGTGTGCTTCCACTCCAGCTGTTGGTAAATGTGGCACCGGGCAAAACAGCAGTAACTTTTATTCGGTAAGGTTTTAATTCTTCGCGTAGTACTTTGCTCATACCCAACATGCCAAATTTGCTAATACAGTAGCTGCCGCCATTGGTATAAGCTGTAATACTTGCTGTGCTGCAAATGTTAAAAATATGGCCATTTTTTTGTTCAACCATTTTTGGTAAAATAGCTCTTGTAACATGGTAAGCACTTGCAAGATTGGTGTTTATCATGGTTTCAAAAGTGCCCTCGGTTTCGTTGTGTATTTGTCCGGGTATAAATACACCTGCATTGTTTACAAGAATATCAAAAAACGAAAATTCTTTTGTAGCATCGTTTGCAAATTGTTTTACCTCATTAACATCGGCCACATCACAAGCTTCAAGAAAAAAAGATTGTTCGAGGTGGCTTTCTGAGAGTTGTTTGTACAGTTTTAACAAATCGTGCTTGTTGCGTGCACAACCTGCAATGTTAAATCCTTCGTTTGCGAGTTTTTGAACTATGGCTAAACCTATGCCTTTGGTGCATCCTGTGATTAATGCAGTTTTTTTTCTGATAGTCATTTTGTTACTAAACAATTTTGCAGCAATTTAAAATTACCCGTTATATTTACCCCAACAGTTAATGAAATTTTTCAAGGAATTTGGCAGGTATATTCTGTTTTTACAGGCAGTATTTAAACGGCCCGACAGGTGGGTAATGTTTTTTAAACAATTTACCCGAGAGTTTTATTATATGGGTAATGACTCATTTCAAATAGTTTCAATTATATCCATGTTTATTGGTGGAGTTACCGTAATTCAATTTGGTTATCAGTTGCAGGGTACGCTTGCTCCACAAAATCTTTTAGGGTTAATTGTTCGCGATGCCAATATTCTTGAGTTTTCTCCAACAGTAATTGGCTTGGTTATGGCAGGAAAAATAGGTTCGAGCATAGCCGGAGAAATTGGCACCATGAAAGTTAGCGAGCAGATTGATGCTATGGAAATTATGGGCGTAAATAGTGCCAATTATGTGGTTTTACCTAAAATTATTTCGGCTTTAATTACCATACCTTTAATTGTTACTTACAGTATGTCATTATCAATGGTGGGTGGCGCCATTAGTGCCGAACTAAGTGGCGTTGTAACCCTTGATGTTTATATAAACGGACTGCTTTGGGATTTTGATGGTTTTAATGTGGTTTTTTCTTTAACTAAAGCTTTTGTGTTTGGGTTTTTAATTTCAAGTATTTCATCATATCAAGGTTATAATACCTCCGGTGGTGCATTGGAAGTTGGTGAAAGCAGCACCCGCGCTGTAGTGCAAAGTTGCATTGCCATAATATTTTTCGATTATGTGTTGGCTCAAATAATGCTATACAAATGATAAAAGTTGAAGCGCTTAATAAATCATTTGGCAACAAGCAGGTTTTGTTTGATATAAATGTTGCATTTAGCAACGGAACCGTAAATTTTGTTTTAGGTGCAAGCGGTTGTGGTAAAAGTGTTTTAATGAAATGTATGGTAGGTTTATTAAAGCCCGAAACAGGAAGTATTTATTTAAACGATATTGACTTTTTAAACATATCTTACGATCAGCAAAAAGAAAAACGCAAAGAAATAGGCATGTTGTTTCAGGGTGGTGCTTTATTCGATTCGCTTACGGTAGAAGATAATATTGCATACCCTCTTAGAATGTTTACTGATTTTAGCAAAGATCAAATAAAAGATCGTGTTAACTTTTGTTTAAGCCGTGTAAATATGCCCAATGTAAATAAACTTTTTCCGAGCAGCCTAAGCGGAGGCATGAAAAAGAGAGTAGGCATAGCAAGGGCCATTGCTTTAAACCCAAAATTTTTATTTTGCGATGAACCCAATAGCGGTTTAGACCCTGTAACCAGTAGATTAATAGATGAACTGATAAAAGAAATTACCATTGAATACAATATCACAACCGTAATAAATTCGCACGATATAAAAAGTGTTTTTGATATGGCCGACCATATTCTTTTTATCAATAAAGGTGCAAAAGAATTTGAAGGAAACCTTGATGATTTTAGAGCAGTTGACTCTTTTGCCATAAAAGAGTTTATTAGTTCAAGCAAGTTTAATTGATAAAAATTTACTGTTTATGAACCCCCTTTTTTATTTATTTTGAATCCAATTAAATGTATAATTACAACGAACTCTATCAACTTATAGAAAACAAAATAAAAGAAACGGTTTATGGTTCAAACCCAAAAGAATTATATGAGCCAATAAGTTACATGATGTCGCTTGGCGGTAAAAGACTAAGACCGGTGCTAACCTTAATGGGTTGTAATGTTTTTAACGATAACGTAAACAATGCTATTCCGGCAGCTTTGGCTATTGAGGTTTTTCATAATTTTACATTGGTGCATGATGATATTATGGACAATGCACCTTTGCGCAGAGGTAAAGAAACCGTATATAAAAAGTGGAATACACCCATAGCCATACTTAGTGGAGATTTAATGATGATAAAATCAATTGATTTTTTAATTGATACCAATTTTGAAAATATTCCGCATCTGATAAAAATTTTTAACAAAACTGCCCGCGAAGTTTGCGAAGGACAGCAAATTGACATGAATTTTGAAACACAAAAAGATGTAACACATGAACAATATATAGAAATGACTACCCTTAAAACCGCTGTATTGCTGGGTGCGGCATTGCAATTAGGGGCCTTAATTGGTGGTGCAAATAAATACGATGCCGAACATCTATACCAATTTGGTAAAAATATAGGTATAGCTTTTCAAATACAAGATGATATATTAGATGCTTTTGGAGATGGTAGCAAAACCGGTAAAAAAGTAGGTGGAGATATTGACTCAAACAAAAAAACTTTATTATTAATTGAGTTGATACAATGTGTACATAAAGACGATAAAATTTTGCTTAATCAACTTTTAAATGAAACCAATACTGATAAAAAAATTGAAGGAGTAATAAACCTTTACAATAAATATCAGATAAAAGAATTTGCCGAAACACAAAAGCAGCAATATCTTGATAAGGCTTTTAATCATTTAAAATCAGTAAATGTTGAAGAGAATAAAAAGCAATATTTAATCAATACCGCTAATGAGTTAATGCAACGTATCAGTTAATAGAATTGAAACTTTTAGTCCTTACATATTACCTGTTAAATTTAATTATTCTGCAAAACAATCCTATTGTAAGTATAAATAAATTACCACTTAAAACAGTGCAAGGTAAACCCTTTGTATTTTCAATTAACGCTTCGCAAAAGGCTACTGTTATTATGTTTATATCGCCACAATGCCCGCTTTGTCAAAGTTATTCTCTCACCATAAATCAACTTTATCAGCAGTATGCCAAAGAACAAATTCGTTTTGTTGCAATAATTCCCGGAAAATCATTTACACAACTCGAAATATCAACATTTAAAAACAAATATAAAATGCAGAATATTGAGTTTTATATTGATGAAGAATTACAACTCACTCAACGACTTAATGCTACCATTACACCCGAAGTTTTTGTGATTAACCCTAAACAACAACTAATTTACCAAGGACGAATTGATAATTGGGCTTACGAACTAGGGAAAAAAAGAGCAGTTATTACAGAGCATAACTTAAAATATGTACTTGAAAATGTTGTTAACGACAAACCCGTTATATATACAAAAACAAAAGCTGTTGGATGTTTTATAGAGTAACTCTGATATTACTTTCTACTATATTTTTTATTGGTTGTTTTGAACCAAAAACCGATATAACATTTGCTGAAGATATTGCACCAATCATATATAAAAACTGTACAAAATGCCATATAGACGGAGAGGCAGGCCCGTTTAATCTGGTAACTTATGAAGATGTTGCAGGCAAGGCTAAGTTAATTGAATACATTACAGAAAACCGCATAATGCCGCCTTGGCCGGCAAATCCGCATTACAGCACATTTGCTAACCAAATGGTTTTGCAAAAAAATGAAATTGACCTGATAAAAAAATGGATTGAAAACGGATTAAAACCGGGAGATACTACTAAGCTAAAACCATATATTAAGCCACAACAAAAAATTCTTGGAAAGCCCGATTTGGTGCTTAAATTACCAAAGCCCATTCCCATAAAAGGAAATAACAAAGATTTATTTTTGGTTGTTAAAATTCCATTCGAATTACCAAACGATACATTTATAAAGGCTATTGAATTTGTTCCCGGAAACAAGCGTTTGGTTCACCACATGAATGCACATTTAATTTTATTTGAACCAAATAAAAAACAAAATTTATTTGATGGAAATTATTGGATTGAACAAGACCAGGCACATAGCCAAACCATTCATAAGCAATTAGGCCTTTTACACGATGATGGTTCGTACCCTGCCATGACACCAAGTGTATGCAATTACCTGCCGGGCGCTATGTTTACACACTATCCGAATGATATTGGCGGTTATAAGGTTACTAAAAAAGCAGCATTATACTTAAACGATTTGCATTATGGGCCAAGTGCAATTGATGATTTAGACAGTTCGTATTTTAATATATACTTTGACAGCAAACCACCCGCAAGACCTGTAAGCGAATTTCAGATTGGTACACTTGGCATAGTACCTGTTGTTCCGGAATTGATTGTGCCACCAAATTCTATTAAATCTTTTAATATAACATTTAAAGTACCTCAGGATATATCTATTCTTACCATTGTTCCACATATGCATTTAATTGGTAAAAGCTATTTGGCCTTTGCCGTAAAACCAAGTGGCGATACAATACCTTTAATAAAAATTGATAACTGGGGCTTTAGGTGGCAATATTTTTATCAGCCGCCAAATTTACTTTACATACCGCGCGGTAGTACCATTTTTGTAAAAGGAACTTATGATAATACTGCACAAAATCCAAATAATCCTTTTAATCCGCCTCAAGAAATTAAAGACAGGCAAGGAAGCATGAAAACAACCGATGAAATGTTTCAGTTGATTATAAATTACGTGCCTTACCTAAAAGGAGATGAAAAGATTAAACAAGAAAAATAGAGTTTAAATTTATATACTAACCAAAGCTACTATTTCTTCCATTCGGGTTTTTCTTTAAAAATTTTATCAAGTTTTTCAAGCTTTGGTGCAATTACAAATTTACAATATGGTTGAGATAAATTTTGGTTATAATAGTTTTGATGATAATCTTCGGCTGGATAATAATTATTGTTTAAAGGAACAATTTCAGTAACAATTTCATTGTTAAATATTCCAGATTTGTTTAGTTCGTTTTTATAATGTTCGGCAAGTTTTTTTTGCTCTTCGTTTACATAAAAAATTGCAGAACGGTATTGTGTTCCAACATCGTTACCTTGCCTGTTAAGTGTTGTTGGGTCGTGGGTTTGCCAAAAAATCATCAACAAAGTTTCAAAACTTACTTCTTTGGGGTTGTATATAATTTTACATACTTCGGCATGTCCGGTTAATCCGCTGCATACTTCGCGATATGTTGGGTTTTTAATATGTCCTCCGGCATATCCGCTTTCAACTTTTAATACACCTTTTAATTTTTGAAAAACTGCCTCAACACACCAAAAACATCCTGCTCCAAATACAGCCGTATCGGTTTTAATATTTATTTCGTTACTCATTTTATTGTTGCTATTTTTTGCATTGCAGCTCAAAAAACTTAAACCAAAAGCAAAAATGATTAATCTCATTGTTTATTAACCAAATTGTTGCGTTGTTTGTTTGCAAATGTCTCAATTAAGTTTAGTTGAACCTTACTTAAAATTAATTTTTAATTTAATTTTAGTTGTTGTTGTTTTCACTTTATCCGGTCAATTACTTTTGGCTCAAACAGAAAAGAAAAAATTTACTTTAAACGGTGGTGCTGATTTATATTACTCTTACAACTTTAATAAACCTTTAAATGGAGTAAATGATTACTTTGTTAGTTATCATAACAATCATAAGCCAAGTTTAAATTTAGTATATGTAAAGGGTACATTTAAAACCAAAAATATTAGAGTAAATGCCGCTCCCGCCTTTGGCACATACATGCAAGCTAATTATGCTCCCGAGCCAATAATTTACCGAAATATTTTAGAAGCAAATGCTGGGATATTAATTAATAAAAAAAATAACATATGGATTGATGTTGGTGTAATGCCCAGCCCAATTGGTGATGAAAATTATTTTAGTAATGAGCAGCTAACTATAAGCCGTTCGCTGGCAAGCGAATACACTCCATATTACTTAAATGGAGCAAAGCTGGCGTTTGATGTTTCTAAACAAATTAATGTAGGATTTTATGTTGTAAACGGGTGGCAGCAAATTAAAGATGTTAATACTCAAAAATCGGTTGTAGTAAATGTTTGCTATATGCCATTTTATAATTTAATATTAAACTATGTGTTATATGCAGGAAACCATAAAAATATTGCTAGCCCGCAAATGGCAAACCGATTAATGCATAATTTTTATGCTACGTATAAAATAAATAAATACGAATTAGCTTTTAATACATTCGTAACAAGTCAAAAAATTAAATCAAGTTTCATTAATAAAACCGCCTCTATTTTTTCATCAAATATTAAGGCCAGATATAATTTTTATAAGCAGCATTTTATTAGTGCAAGAGCAGAGTATTTTAATGATAAAGACGAAGTTGATATTAAGCCCGTTAATCCAAATGCTAATGGTTTTGATGCCTTTGGATATTCATGCGGATATGATTTTAAAATTAATAATAAAATATTTGCAAGAACCGAATTCAAAAGTCTTTACAGCAGACAACCTATTTTTATTAAAAACAATGCTTTTGTTAATGCAAATCAAATATTCTACATGGGTTTAGTCGCAACTTTTTAAAGCCTATTTATGAATTTACAAAGAGTTTAAATTTTGCAAATAATGTTCGGCCTGTTGTAGAATTTTAGCTTTTTCATCGGGTTGCATTTTGTTAATTATATTATACATCATTCCAATACGATTGTTATTGCCAAGTTTATCGGAATGGCGGATGTAAAAATGCCAATATAAACTGTTAAAAGGACAAGCTTTGTTACCATATTTCTTTTGTTTATCATAATAGCAGTCTGAGCAGTAATCACTCATTTTATCAATGTAATTTGCACTGCTTATGTATGGTTTTGAACCAACAATACCTCCATCGGCAAACTGGCTCATGCCTCGTGTATTGGTTATTTCAACCCATTGAATGGCATCAATGTAAATTCCTAAATACCATTGGTCAACTTCATCGGGATTTACACCGGCAAGTAATGCAAAATTACCTGTTACCATAAGTCTTTGTATGTGGTGTGCATAAGCATTGTTTAAACTGTTTGTTATGCATTGTTTCAGGCAATTCATTTTGGTGTTTGCTGTCCAATAATAAACGGGTAATGGTGTTTTGTGTTCAAAGAAATTTAGAGTTTCGTATTCGGGCATTTTCCACCAGTAAATACCTCTCATGTACTCGCGCCAACCTAAAATTTGCCTTACAAAACCTTCGATTTGAGATAGCGAAACAGATTGTTTGTTATTGTTGTAAAAGTTTACTGCTGCCTGAATAACTTCTAAAGGATGAAGTAATTTTATATTTAAAGCGAATGATAGCAACGAATGAAAAAGAAAATCGTGCTTGCTTGTCATTGCATCTTGATAAGTGCCAAAGTGAGTTAGTTTATTTTGTACAAAATTGTCTAATGCCAATAATGCCTGATTTCGGCTAACAGGCCATATAACAGAATCTTTATCGGTACCAAAAAAATTACACCCTGATTTTTTAATTTCATTTATAACGTCTTTTGCATTGTTGTTAAATAAAAACGGATTAGGTATGGAATCTTTTCCTGTATATTTTTTTCTGTTTTCGCTGTCGTAATTCCATTTTCCACCTACAGGCTCACCATTTGGTTCAAGCAAAATGCCATGTTTTCTTCGCATATTTCGGTAAAAAGTTTCAAGCAATATTTGTTTTTTGTGTTCAAACAACTGCTTTACTTCCATTCTTTCGCTTAAAAAATGCTCAGTATCAGTAAAACCGGTTTTTATTGATAACTGTTTGCAAAATTCATTTAGTTGTTTATCAAGGCGATATTCATCGGGCAACTGGTATTCAAAGCATGTAAAGTTATCCCTGTTTAAAATTTGCAGTAAGTTTTCGTTTAGCGATTGCTTGTTGCGGCTATCATTAATTTTGTAATATATTACCTGATGATTTTTAGATTTGAGTTCATGTGCAAATTGTCTCATGGCTAGAAAAAACGATGCGATTTTTTGAATATGGTGTTTTACATAATCGGTTTCCTGCCTCATTTCAAACAAGCAATACACCACATTGTCATCAGTATTTTTAAACCAACTATGGTTAATATTTAATTGGTCGCCAAGAATAAGCCTTAGGGTTTTGGCCATGGTTATTTATGGTTTTGCGTAAGGCAATTGCGCCAGTTTTTTTAAATTATAATAAGTTTCAAGTCCGTTTACACCAACAGATTTTGTTTTTTCTAATTGTAAAATATAGTCATCGTTTAAAAATTCATCATCAATAATTATTTCATTAATGCAGCCAATAATTAATCTTGTTCGATTACTTATTATCAATTGTTCTTCTTCAAATTGCAAACCAATTTTTACAGGACTTTCTTTCACATAAGGTGCTTTTATTTTATTGGTAAAAAAGGTGTTTAACCCTACAGCTTCAAACTCCGAAACATTGTATCTTGCCGATGTTTGATGTGCTTGTTTGTAAAAGCTTTCGTGTACATGGTTTATGGTAAAGCTGCCGTTATTTATAATATTGTTATAGGTATGCCTTTCAACATCTGTAGGGCGAAGTATAAAGCCCATTAATGGTGGATTAGCTCCAATATGAATAACCGAATTAAAAATGGCAAGGTTTGTTTCTCCACTATTATTAATTGTTCCAATAAGGTTTGCTCCTCGAATACCGGGTAATGAGTTGATGAGGTTAGTGCGTAATTGTTTATCCAACTCCATAATTTGGTTGGTATTAAATATGGTTATCATTTTAATGTGCTCATGCCTCCATCAACATGCAAAATTTGGCCTGTTACCCATTGCGCATTAAGTAAATACAAAACAGCATCGGTTATATCGTTTGTTGATCCAACTTTTTTTAAAGGATGACGCTCAGCAGCAGCCTGTATTTTTTGTTCAGTGTTTAATAGTTTATCGGCTAAAGGAGTATGTGTTAAAGATGGTGCTATGGCATTAACTCGAATTTTTGGAGCAAATTCGGCCGCAAGGCTTTTTGTTAGTCCTTCTACAGCCCCTTTTGCACTTGCAATACTTGCATGAAAAGCCATACCGGTTTGAACTGCAACTGTACTAAACAAAACAATTGATGAATTTTCTGAATGTTGAAGGTTAGGTAAGTATTGCTTAATTGTTTTTACAGCACCCAATAAATTAATCTTATAGTCTTGTAAAAAATCTTCTGCTTTAAATGCTTTAAAAGGTTTTAAATTTATGGTACCGGGGCAGTAAACAATACCATGTAAAGGTTCTTCAATTACCGGAAATTCAGGATTGTCAAGGCTAATATCTAAACTTTGCCAAACCACGTTGGGTAAAGTTTTTATTTCATCTCCTGTTCGGCTCAAAGAAAAAACCTTGTGGTTTTGTAAAGTTAGTTTTTGCAAAGTGTTTAAACCAATACCACTGCTTGCACCAACTATAAGGTAGTTATTCATACTATACAGAACAACATAATTTTAAAATGGTTTACCATGTGTAAGCGATATTATTTTGCTTAAAACATAAGGCATTTTATTAAGAAAGCGAATTGCAATATTGGTGGTAACCGGTTTACCAAAAAATTGCTGTATTATTCTGCCTACTGCAAGCCTTTTACTAAACTGCTTTTTCCATTTTTTAGAGAAGTTGGTAAAAAGCGTTTCTTTATCTATTTCTTTATCAAAATATTTTGTAAGTTCTTCAAAAAGCAGTTTCGATGCGTGCATAGCCATACTCATTCCATTTCCGCATAGTGGCGTTATTAAACCAGCCGAATCGCCAAGCATAATAATATTATTTGAAATGGTTTCTTTAGGTTCAAAACTTATTTGAGATATAGCAAGAGGCTCGCTGTATAAGCGCTTAAAACGAGTAAAATAGTTTTTAAGATGCGGGTTTTGGTATAAAACAGTTTCTTCAAGTTTTTTAATATTACCGTTTACTTTTTTTAATTCGTTACCACTTACCAAATAGCACATACAATAGCGATTTTCTTCAACTTTAGAAATTCCGCAATATCCGTTCTTAAAATTATGCAACTCAATAAGGTCGTCAGGTAAATCGGCTACAACGTGGTATTTTATACCAACGTAGTTATTCAAATTTCTATTTTTGGGTTTTATAAAGCTTCGGCCAAACTGTACATCTAAATTACTTCTTTTACCCCAACTGCCACAAACAATTTCGGCTTCAAATATTCCATGTGTTGTATATATTTCTGTATAATTAAATATATTTTTTGTTGAACCAACTTTGCATCCCGTAAAAACATCAACACCATGTTTTAAGGCTGTTTTGTATAAAAAATCATCGAGCATATATCGGCTAACTCCAAAACCTCCTAAAGGTAATTTTGTATTAATTGCAAAGCCGTTAGGTGCTGAAATTTTTAGATTTTTAATTACAGGCAGGTTAAACTTTTTAATATCAAAACCAAGTTCTTTTAAAAAGGCTTCACTTTCAAAGCTAATGTACTCTCCGCAAACTTTGTGAAATGGATAGTGTTCTTTCTCAAATAAAACAGTTTTAACTTTTTTTCTTCCAAGTTGTATGGCCAAACATAATCCTGCAAGTCCACCACCAATAATGGCTACATCATATTTTTTTGTTTTGATTATAGAATCGCTCATTTTAAGATATTAGAGTATATATGATGTAACCATATTAAATTATAAAAGCCAAGTATTTTAAGCTCTATGATGAAATTTAAACCTACATCGTTGTTAATTGTTTTGATTTAAAAATTGTTTGTTGTCCAGATATTTTAGTCTAATAAACATTGTAATTTACTATCGGAGCAACTAATTTCACGTATTTAAATATCCATACGAATATCAACTTAATTACAAATAAAAATGCCGGCTGAATAATTTAATTCAGTCGGCACATAAAAATTCAATAATTCGGTATTACTGGGCTAAACGTTCCAACGCAGGTCTGTTTACCTGCACATTATATTTACCGCGTAGTTCGTTAATCCATTCTTTCATCAAATATTCTTGATAATCGCTTGTTACCAACCCTTTAGCTTCTTTAAGTGTTTTTGGTTCAGGGCTTACTTTGCCATTTATTACATAAAAACGCAAGCTGTTAGGCACATCTACCACACCTGTTTTATCCCACAAATCAGCGCCTGTTGCATCTGTTTGTTCCGATTTTGCTTCTCTAATCATTACATTGTTTGCGCCTTTTTTATTTAGTTTTTTAATTATGTCGTTCTCTTTTTTGTTTTTACGTGCCATGGCAATAGCTTGTTTTTTTACTAATGAATCTTTGCACGAATAAATATTGTAGCTTATACGCTCTTTCCACATGTAGTTATTTGCTCTTGGTTTCCAAAATTCTTCAAGCCCGGCTGTATCGGTAACGGCTCGTCCCCAAACTTTACGGTCGGTAAGGTCAAACAACAATATTCCGTCATGATACTCTTTCATAATGTTTTTAAAATCCTCGTATTTATCTTCCAATATAGATTCTTCGTAGGCAAGGCATTTTTCCGATGCCCAGTCGTTAAACATATTTTTTGCAACCATTTCAATGTTTTCTTTTTCGCGTTGTTGTTGAGCCAATTGCAGGTATTCGGCAAAATCTTTTTGTGTGTAAGTTGCTTTGCCAACTGTAAATGCCGGTTTTTTTCCGATTTTAGCTTCATTATAACTCCAGGCTCCTTTTAAAAACGATGTATCAAGCAATCTAATAACCTCATTTATGTTAGCTGGAAATTCGCGATAATTATTTTCTTTTTTAACTCTGGCAATAACGGCTGTTTTTGAACCTTCAGAGCGAGAATCGCGTGTAATTTTGTTTTTAATAATATCCTGTACTTCTTTAAATTCTCCTACCGGTCTTTTATCTAACAATTTTACTATGTGCCAGCCAAAATCAGTTGCAAATGGCTTGCTTATTTCGTTTGGTTTTAAACTAAAACATACATCTTTAAACTCGTTTGGATAACCGCTAAGGCTCGCCACCCAGTTCATTACGCCTTTATTGCCTCGGCTACCGTCATCTTGTGAGTAGCGTTCAACCACGGTTTCGTATTCTTCTCCGTTTTGTAACAAGTTGTAAGCTTCATCAATTTTTACTTTTGCATCAGCAATTTGTTTTTCGGTGCTTCCATATCCTGTTCTAATCATTATATGCTGAACTTTTACTTCACCACGGGCAGGCCTTTTATCGTTTACTTTTACAAGGTGATAGCCGAATTGAGTTCTAAATGGCATTGAAATATCGCCTTTTGCTGTTTTGTATGCCATGCTTTCAAAAGGATAAACCATTTGAAAAACCGTAAACCAGCCTAGTAATCCGGCATTATCCTTTACCGATGGATCTTCAGAGAATTTTACAGCTAAGCTGTCAAAACGTTCACCTTTCAAGGTTCGTTTTCTAATATCCATTAATTTGTTATAAGCAGCCAAAGTATCTGCAGGGCTGGCATTTGGCGATACCATTATTAAAATATGGCTTGCATTTATTTCTTGCTGCATGCGTTCGTAAGCTTCTTGCATCAAAGCTTCTGTAACGTTTTTATCGGTTAAATACGGTGCTGAAAGTTGTTTACGGTATCCGGTTAATTCGCTTACAAAATTGGGGTTGGTATCAAGCCTCATATCTAATGCCTCACGAACTTTAAGTTTAAAATTTATATAAAGCTCCAAATACTCATTCAATTCTTTTGTTGTAGGAGCTTCTTTTTCGCGCCTGTTTTTATAAAACTGGCGTTTAAATTCATCATCAAAAACAGTGTCTCCGCTAAAAGTAAAAATTACCGATTTGGTTTTTGGCAATTCGGTTTTTGTTTTGTTTACTGTATTGCCTTTGTTTGCATTTGCAGCACCAACTTTTTTGTTTTGAGCCAATAAATTGGCAGTAGTGAGCAATAGAGAAATCGTGATAATCAGTATGTTTTTCATTTTTTAATCTGTTTTAAAAGCGGTGCAAAAATATAAAAATGCCAATCGCTTACAAGTTTATTGATAAATAGGGGATAAGCATTTATAAATTCAAAAACAATAGCGTCCTAAACGTTTAAAAAAGAAAGGGAAGTTTTTATCCTCATTGTTACCTTTGAGGTTCCACAAAATCCCCCCCTTTCTAATGACAAATGTAACGCTGTTTTCACAAATTATTT
>JBKBLB010000019.1:0-68931 GCA_046296495.1 Bacteroidia bacterium | reverse complement strand
CCCAATATCATCCCACAAACAGAAATTAAAAATTACCTCTAAAAGTGTGGTGCACGCCCAAAAAATTAAAAAATTCAAAATCAGTTTGTTATGACTTATAGGTGTCAAACTCGAGAAAAAACAGAAGTAAAAGTTTCTGAACCCGACCCCGATTATCATTGCGAAGATGAAGGGTGGTAGATAATTAATTACCTCGGCACATTGGTTATTCTTAAAATATTTGAACCAAACCGGTAAACAAAATACTGCCTTAAATTGCGTTTGGCCGGCCCATCAATCCAGGTGCCGTTTAAAGCAAAAAACCTACTTGAACAGCATTTAACAAACCTACCCTGGTATAATTGGCCGCAGGCAAAATAAATATTTGTACTATCAACCGAAACGCGGCTGCAAATACTATCCGGTTTGTAAGGGCAAGTCCTGTCAAAAGCTACAAATTGTTCAGGTCCATCAAAACCTGTGTTATAAATTACAACGCCTTTATAACCAAAATTGTCTTCATAAGCATGCCCATTCGGAAAGTTTAAACCGGCATAGTTTGGCAAAGAAAGGTTAACTGTAAAATCTACATTTACAGGAGGAAAAAAGTCTAAATCTTGCTGATTAATGGTATTTTTCTTTTTACATGAGTATAAAATACTAAGAAGCAAAATACCTGTAAGCAATTTATTCATAATTGTAAAAACCTTTTCCTGATTTGCGACCGTTTAATCCTGCATCAACTTTTTGCTGTTGTATGCGGCTGGGCCTGAATTTACCATCCATATTAAATAGTTTGTACATACTTGTAGTCACAGATAGGTTAGTGTCAATGCCTATTAAATCCATTAATTTAAAAGGCCCCATTTTAAAACCGGCATTTTCTGCCAAATCATCTATGGTTTCAAAACTGCAAATGCCTTCTTCTAAAATTTTTAGGGCTTCCACATAATAATGCCTTGCTACGCGGTTTACTATAAAACCCGGTGAGTCTGCCGCCAAAACACAGGTTTTACCCATACCTTCAAATAAATTTTTACAAAAAGCGGCAATATCAGGGTTTGTTTGTGCACCCGAAATAATTTCTACCAATTTCATTACAGGAGCTGGATTAAAAAAGTGAACGCCAACAACCCTTTCAGGATTTATAATTTTTGCTGCTATTTGTGTTATGGGAATACTGCTGGTATTTGTTGCAAGTATGGTTTTCGGTGTGTTTATTTCTGATACATCATTAAAAAAACGATGTTTTATATCTAAATTTTCAACTATTGCCTCTAATATCAAATCGGCTTTTAATAATTTAATTTCAGAAGTAAACTGTAATTTCGACAATATTGCATTCATTTTTGTCAAATCCATTTTGCCTTTTTCTGTCAGTTTTTCTAAAACACTTCTAATAGATGTTTCTGCTTTTTTTAGCGTATTATCCTCAATATCATACAAAATGGTGTTGTACCCGGCAGTAGCACACACTTGGGCAATTCCGCTACCCATTGTACCTGCACCGGCAATTGCAATAGTTTTTATGTTAAAATCCATTTGCGCAAAAATAACCATATTGTTTTAGGTTCAAACCTTACAAAAACAATTAAGGCACATATATTGCTATTAACTTTAAAACTAATATTATTTTTGTACCCAATTATGATAACCGTATCTGACAAAGCCAAAAACCATATAACTGCCTTAATGAGCGAACAAGGAAAAAATACCCCTGATTATTTTTTACGTGTTGGTGTAACCAGTGGCGGATGCAGTGGTTTGAGTTACTTACTTGATTTTGATAATGATATAAAACCTGGCGATGAGGTATTTGAACACAACGGAATTAAAGTAGTTACCGACAAACGAAGTGTTTTATATTTATTTGGCACCGAACTTGATTTTAGTGATGGCTTAAACGGAAAGGGCTTTACTTTTAACAATCCAAATGCTTCGAGAACTTGCAGTTGCGGAGAAAGTTTTGCCGTTTAAAATTTTTTTACATTTTGTTGTTAATTAATTGTAATTCTTTTATTTTTGCTGCCCTTTAATAAAAAAATTAATAATAATGGCTAATCATAAATCGGCTGAGAAAAGAATAAGAAATAGCGCTACAAAGCGTCTTCGTAACAGGTACCAGGCAAAAACCACACGTAATATGATAAAAAAATTACGTAATTCTACCGTAAAAAGCGAAGCGCAAGAATTATTAAAAGAAGTAAGCAGTTTGTTGGATAAATTGGCAAAAAGAAGCATCATCCATAAAAATAAGGCTGCCAATCAAAAAAGTAAATTATCAAAACTTGTAAATACTGTAGAACAAAGGGCTGCTGCTAAAGCCGCTGCTACCAAAAAAACATCAGGAAAAAGTAAGGCAAAAAAAGCCTAATCTGGCCTTAATAACATTTTAGTAAAGCCGTTAGAAAACATACTAGCGGCTTTTTTTATTGTTTAAGATTTGCGGTTATTTATTTGCTCTTGGATGAAATTGAGTTACAACATCATGCAAGTAACTTCTGTCAATATGGGTATAAATTTCGGTGGTAGTAATACTTTCGTGTCCAAGCATTTGTTGTACTGCTCTCAAGTCGGCACCTGCTTCAACCAATGCTGTTGCAAATGAATGTCTTAATGTGTGCGGACTTATATTTTTTTTAATTCCGGCAGCCTGAGCCAAATCTTTTAAAATATAAAATACCATTACCCGGCTTAATTTTCCGCCTCTTCGGTTCAAAAATAAAATATCGTTGCTGCCTGCTTTTGGTGTTTGATGATTACGAATGCTTTCTCTGTAAATTTCTATAAATTTTAATGCTGTTTTACCTATTGGTACAAGTCTTTCTTTGTTACCTTTTCCGGTAACTTTAATAAATTCTTCGTCAGCATAAATTTCTGATATTTTTAAGTTAACGGCTTCGCTTACGCGCAAGCCACAGCCAAACATGGTTTCAATAATTGCTCTGTTTCGAATTCCTTCAGGAGTGCTTTGGTTTATTTGAGCTATCATTAAATCTATTTCGTGCACATCGAGTACATCGGGTAATTTGCGTGTAAGCTTAGGTGCATCAATCAGTTCTGCCGGGTTTGCTTTTATTTCATCTTCAAGTAAAAGGTATTTATAGAATGTTTTTATAGCACTTATCAGTCGTGCCTGCGAGGCCACACTTAAACCTAATTGGTTTAGGAAAATGATAAAATCTGAAAGTTGTTGGGTTGATAGTTTATTTAAAGGAGCATCAATATTTTTTATCATTAAGTATTGAACCAATTTTTCCAAATCTCGAAGGTATGCTTCGATTGAATTTTGCGACAATGATTTTTCGAGTTGAAGATAAATTTTAAAACCTTGTAAATAGCTGTTGTGCATTGGTTCAAAACAAATAAAAAAGGCCGGCATTTGCCGACCTTTTAAAATTTTGTATGGTTTTTACTAATCCCAGTCTTTTGCTTCGCCAACTTTAACCATTTGTGCATTTTCTACAGCACCACCCGGTGTATGAACCCAAGCAGCTATATAGCAATTTTGTTTATTATATCCGGTAAATGTTACCATTGCTTCTGTAGTAAATATTGAACCTTTTTTGGTTTTGTCAGCAGGGATTTCATCACCGGCATAAGGAATTTTTGTAATTCTTCTAAGTACGTATTTATGTTCGTAACCTGTAATGGTTGCCGGTTTTGAATAAAATGGGTGAGTAGTATATTGAGAATTGTTTGCGTAAAAGTTTTTTTGGTCGTATTGAGAACCTGTTCCGGTAACTTTATCCTCAAGAATTGCAATAATTATATTACATTTAGTTGTTACATCTTCAGCAAAACCAACCGAAACTTTTACTGTGCCGCCATCACCTTCAATACTTTTGGCATCAATTTTTAACCCTAATTTTGCTTTTTTACCTAATTCGGCATTGGTCATATTTTCCCACACGCTTCTGCTTTGTACTTGTTTACCGTCTGTTCCGGGTACTCGGTTAATCATTCCTGTAGGAAATCCCGAAACACTAAAGGTTGGTTTGTAGTATGCTTCATACTCCGGCCCTTGCATTCCATCGCCTTGATGAACCATTACGGGTACAATTTTACCTGGATTTGCTGACATGATATTATCAACTCGTAAATGTCCGTCAACACACCAACCGCACCACGCCCCTGTAAATTCTTCAATTAAAACTTTCTTGGTAAAAGAAGAAGGAGCAGTTCCTCCGGTATTTGGGTCATCATTTTTCTTTGTTTCTTCTTTTTTGCAGCCAAAAAATATTAATGCAAAAGTTGCAGAGGCTACAAGGATTTTTTTGTAATTTGTTTTCATGTTTTTAATAGTTATTAATAGAATGTTAAAGCAAAACTAAACTTTATGTTAAATTTTACAAAAAATTTTCTCAATAAGTTCAAAAATAAATACATTAGCCCCGCTAATTATTTAAAAACTATGAAAAAAATACTTGTTGGCTTTGCGTTGCTTGGAGCGGTGCTTGCCGGGTGTAAAAAAGAAGACACCAAAAAAGACGACAATAACAATAACAATCCGGGAACAGTAACAATTCCTGAAACACAAAGAGCTACCGTTTTCTATTTCGGTGGAACCTGGTGCCCGCCATGTGGTGCAAACGGAAAACCTGCAAAAGAAGCTATAAAAGAGCAAGCTGCTTCTAAAGCTGTTGTTATTTCATGTCAGGTTAATTCATCATCGGTTCAAGACCCAATGAATAACGCTGATGCCAATGCATTGGCTTCAATGTTCAGAGTTAGTCAAGTTCCTTCAATGTTTATAGGTAGTGCAGGTCAACCTTTTGGCTCAGTTCCATCAAACAGCTCAATGAGTGCAAATGCAGTTACTGCAGTTAACTCTGCTGCTGCAAGAACCCCGGTTACAAACTGTATAGTTAAACTATCAGAATCAGACGGATTAATTAATGTTAAAGTTGATGGTAAATTTTTTGCCGATGCTGTTGGAGAATTCCATATAGCAGGCTATTTGTTAGAAAGCAAATTAAACTTTACACAAGCCAGCGATAACAGCAAGGAAAAAAATATTCACCATGATATTTTACGTGAAAAATTTGGCACATCAATTACCGGAACCTTAATAAAACTTGATCCTAAAAAAGACGATACTTATAAAGCAGATATGAGCTTCTTCCCCGGTACTAAGTACAAAAAAGAAAATTGTTCAATTGCGGTTGTGATTTGGCAAAAAACTTCTACAGGTTGGACAGTTTCAAACAGTATAGTAACTAAATTACAATAATAATTTATTTAAAAATATCTCGGTAAAGCCCCGCAACATTTGCGGGGCTTTTTTATTTTATGGCTCTTAGGCTTAAATCTATGCTTTTGCTGCTGTGTGTTAATGCACCAACCGAAATGAAATCAACACCGGTTTGCGCATATAAAGGCAATGTTTCTTTTGTTATACCTCCACTCGCCTCGGTTTCAAAACGCCCTGCTATTAAATCAATGGCTTCTTGAAGCAATTCTGGCGAAAAATTATCGAGCATAATGCGGTTTATGCCACCAACATCCAAAACTTCTTTTACTTCGCTTAGGTTGCGGGTTTCAATTTCTATTTTTAAGTTAAGGTTATTGTTTTTTAAATACTGTAAAGTTTGATGTATAGCTTTGGTAATACCTCCCGCAAAATCAACATGGTTGTCTTTTATCAAAATCATATCGTATAAGCCGATTCTGTGATTGAAGCAGCCGCCAACCGTTACAGCATATTTTTCTAAATGCCTTAGTCCCGGAGTGGTTTTGCGTGTATCTAAAATTTTGGTGTGCATTCCTTTTACAAGGTTTGCGTATTCTTTACTTTGGGTAGCAATACCACTTAAACGTTGCAAAAAATTTAAAACAGTTCGCTCGGCTGTTAATATGCTTATGTCTGAACCAAAAACATTAAAAATAATATCGCCATTTTGTATTTCGTCACCATCGTTTTTTAATGGTTCAAAGCGTAATGTTTCATCAATTTTTTTAAAAATATATTCGGCTAATGGCAGTCCAGCTAAAATGCCTTGCTGTTTTGCAATACAATAAGCCTGACCTTGGCTTTGAGTAGGAATACAGGCAAGAGAAGTATGATCGCCATTACCAACATCTTCTTTTATGGCAAGATCTATCAAAGCTTCAACTTCTTTAATTTTTAATATTTCAATCATGTTATCAATTAGGTGAAAATACTATTACGCAAAATAACTAAAATGGTTTTTATTCGATTACGGCAATTCTTAAATTTCCCGATATATCATTTATTAGCGTTGTGGTTTTGCCAAATTTATTTGTTGTATTTTTTATAAGTTCTCCATGTAATGCACTCAACTCAAAGTAAAATTTGCATAATTGATTTTGCATCAAACCTAATTGCATAATTTTTTCGTAAAAAATCATGGGGTTATCATTAGGCACAAATAGTGCATGTTTTGGCTCAAACTGCAATACATTTTTATGCATTTGGTTTTTTTCGTTTTCGGTTATGTATGGAGGATTGCTTATAATAATATCAACTTTTTCGTTTACAGGCAACTTGTCAATATTTAATATATCTGCTTGTATAAAATTTATGCTTGCGTTATTTTGTTTTGCATTTTCTTTAGCTGTTTCAAGGGCGTACTCGCTTATATCAATGGCATAAACCTTTGAAGATGGAAGCATTTTTTTTATTGAGATGGCAATACAACCGCTTCCTGTTCCAATATCAAGAATTGTTAAATTTAATTTTTCTTTTTCATGCTTAATAAATTCTTCAACAAGTTCTTCGGTTTCGGGTCTTGGTATTAATACATGTTTATTTACTTTAAAAAGGTTTCCGCAAAACCACTCGTAGCCTAAAATGTATTGAAAAGGTTCTCCCTGCAAAAGTTTGTTTAATATTTCGTTGAGCATTTTTTCTTCAATAAGGCTCAATTCTTTTTGAAAAAGTTTTATAAAGTGTGGTTTTATTAGCAATTTGACTTCAAATACACGCTGCATAATCATAGCAGCTTCACGTTCATCGTATAGATGCTTTAATTTTTCAACTGCTTCAACATAAAAATCGTATGCTTCCATTAGAGCAGCAAAATACTATTTTTGCCGGCCTATGCACAATTTGTACATGCAAAGATGTTTAGAGCTTGCCCGCCTTGGATTTGGTTGGGTTGCTCCAAACCCAATGGTTGGTTGCGTAATTGTGCATAACAACAAGATAATTGGCGAAGGCTGGCACCAAAAATTTGGTGGTGCCCATGCCGAGGTAAATGCCATTAACTCGGTAAATGATAAATCTCTTTTACCTGAGAGTATATTGTATGTAAGCCTTGAACCATGCTGTCATTTTGGTAAAACGCCTCCATGTACCAATTTAATTATTGAATATGGAATTAAGCATGTTGTTGTTGCAATGGTTGACCCAAACCCGCTTGTTGCCGGTAAAGGAATACAAATATTAAAACAAGCCGGAGTAATAGTTGAAACCAATGTGTTGGAAGAAGAAGCACGGTTTTTAAACAGAAGGTTCATTCATTTTATAAATAATAAAAAACCTTATGTAATTTTAAAATGGGCTCAAACCATCAATGGTATGCTCGGCCCTGATGCAAGTAAAGTTTCAAAAGACCAATTTGAAGCCGAAAGACATATAACCGGAAGAATAGTGCAAAAATTGGTTCATAAATGGCGCACCTGCGAAGATGCTATAATGATAGGCACAAATACCGCAATAACCGATAATCCTTCACTTAACAGTCGCGAGTGGGGAAGTATTAAAAACACTTTTCGAATAGTGTTGGATAGAAAATTAAAACTGTATCATACCTTAAAAATTTTTGATAATTCTCAACCAACTATTATAGTTAATGAAATAGAAAATAAGCAACAAGGCCAAACCAGTTATTTAAAAATAAATTTTAATGAACAATTATTAGATGAGTTACTAAGTTACTTATACGGTATAAATATTCAAAGCCTTGTTGTTGAAGGGGGAGCCGTATTACTTAATAGTTTTTTTAAAAACCAACTTGCTCAGGAAGCAATAGTTTTTACAAGCCCGCAACATATAAATAATGGAATTAAAGCGCCCGATTTTTCTGGAAAAGCAGTTTATTCAACCACTATTGACGGAGTTACCTTAACTCAATATACATTATGATAACAGTAGCTCTAAGCATACTTTTTTCAACCATTACCGTATCTTTTTTTAAGTTATTTGAACGCTATAAAGTTGATACCCTACAGGCAATCATAGCCAATTACATTACATGTATTTTGTTGGGGCTTTTTTTAATGAATGATTCCTCAATTACAGAAAAACTAAAACAATTTACTGGGTATGAATATACATTATTCCTTGGCTTTTTGTTTATTTCCATATTTTTATCAATAGCTAAAACAGCACAAACTATAAGTGTTTCGGCAAGCATGGTGGCTGCAAAACTTAGTGTGGTAATACCGGTTGTTGCTTCGGTTTTTTTATATAACGAAGCATTATCAATGTTTAAAATGGCCGGTATTATACTATCGCTGATTGCTGTTTGGTTTATAAGCAATAAAGATGAAGATGCACATTTAAAAGATAATAAGTATTTGCTTTTACCACTAATAGTTTTTATAGGTAGTGGCCTAATTGATACAATGTTAAAGTTAATGCAAAGCAAGTTTATTCCACCACTAAACGAGGCATTAATTGTTACCTTGGTATTTGCAAATGCATTTGCGTTTGGTGTATTGTATTTAAGCTATCAAACAATAACAGGTAAAACAACAATTAATTTAAAAAGTCTTGTTTGGGGTGTTTTTTTAGGATTACCAAATTATTTCAGCATGTTTTTTTTGGTAAAAACTTTAACACTTTTTGATGCCAGTATGATATTTCCAATAAACAATATAGGTATTGTTGGCCTAAGCACTTTTGCCGGTATTTGGTTTTTTAACGAAAAACTTAACAACTTAAATAAAGCCGGACTTGTACTGGCAATATTATCAATTATTGTTATCAGCTTGTTTTAAAGCAAAAACCTTATTAAGCATCATATTTTATAAATTGCAAACTTTTGTATTGTATGAATCAAAATCCTTTAAAGAGAAAAATTGGTATAATTGGTGGCGGGCAACTTGGTCGCATGATGATAGAAGAAAGCCTGAGACTTAATATTGAATTTAATGTTTTAGATGCTGACCCTAATTGCAGTTGTGCTTTAGTGGCAAATAAGTTTATTGAAGGAAAACTTACAGATGCCAATAAAATAAATGAACTTGCTGCTTTAAGCGATGTGCTTACTTACGAAATAGAACATGTAAATACCTTGGCACTGCTTGAGCTTGAAGCAAAAGGAAAAGAAATAATACCATCTCCTAAAATTCTTCAAATAATACAAGATAAAGGTTTGCAAAAACAATTTTACCAAAAAAATCATATACCAACATTGCCATTTGTTTTGGTTGAACGCAAAGAAGATTGGCTTGATGCCATTAAAAAACTTGGTACCGAAAAAATTGCCGCTAAAACCCGTAAAGGCGGATATGATGGCAAAGGTGTTTGTATTTTAAAATCGGATGATGTAATAAAAAATACTGATTTGATTCCTTTTGATGAACCCTGTGTCTTAGAATCTTTTTTGCCTTGCGAAAAAGAACTTGCTGTAATAGTTGCAAGAGACAGGCAAGGTAATACAATTTCTTTTCCAAGTATTGAAATGGTTTTTGACCCTGAAGCTAATCTTGTAACATTACTGGTTAGTCCGGCAAGTGTAGGCTCAACTATTGAACAAAAAGCAGAGCAAATTGCCATTGATGCCATAAATGTTTTTAACGGTGTGGGTTTGTTTGCAGTAGAAATGTTTTTAAGCAGTAGCGGAGAAATTTATGTTAACGAAATTGCGCCAAGGCCTCATAACAGCGGGCATCAAACCATTGAGGGTTGTGTAACCTCTCAATACGAACAACTTGTACGTATTATAACTGGTTTGCCGCTTGGCTCAACCAATTTGATAAAAAAATATGCTGCAATGGTAAACCTGTTAGGTAATAAAGAATTTTCAGGTAATTATCTCCTTGATGGAATTGAAGATGTAATGAAGTTAGATAATGTTTATGTGCATTTATATGATAAAAAAGAAAATAAACCCATGCGAAAAATGGGTCATGCAACCATTTTGTCCGATTCTTATGACGAATTGTTACAAAAGGCTTCCTTTATTTCAAGCAAATTGAGGTTTATAGAAGATAAAAACTAAACATGAAAAAATTTAGCCTTACTACTATCCTTACACTATTTGGTTTTATTTGTTTTGCTCAAATTAAGTTTAACAGTTCGAGCGATATTTTACTTGAATTGAATAAGCTTAAAACAGCAGGAAGTGTTTTGTATATAGCAGCACATCCTGATGATGAAAACACAAGACTGCTGGCATACCTTGCAAACGAAATGCATTTACGAACAGCTTATTTAAGCCTTACACGTGGCGATGGTGGTCAAAATTTAATTGGCTCAGAGCAAGGCATAGAATTGGGAATGATAAGAACCCATGAGTTACTTGAAGCCAGAAAAATTGATGGCGGCATTCAGTTTTTTACCCGTGCTTACGATTTTGGTTACAGCAAATCTCCCGAAGAAACACTAACAAAATGGAATAAAGACAGTGTGTTGGCAGATATGGTTTACATTATAAGAACTTTTAAACCCGATGTAATTATAACTCGTTTTGCAACTGATGGAAGTGGCGGTCACGGCCATCATACGGCTTCGGCATTGCTGGCAGAAGAAGCGTTTGATGCAGCTGCAAACCCTGATATGTTTAGTTGGCAAATAAATGAAACAGGATTGTGGAAGGCAAAGCGTTTGGTTTGGAATGTAAGTACACGTTTTGCAAATCCCAATGCCGATATGAGTCAGTATATACCATTAAATGTTGGTGGTTTTAACAATATATTAGGAAAAAGCTACGGAGAAATTGCTGCGCAAAGCAGAAGTATGCACAAAAGCCAGGGCTTTGGTAGCAGTTTGCAACGCGGCAATTACTACGAATATTTTCAATTTATAAAAGGTGATAAGCCTCAAACAAATTCAATATTTGATGGAATTGATTTTTCACTTGCAAGATTCAATGAATTTAAAGCAATAGAAAAAATTTTGCTTAAAACCATCAAAATTTTTGATGCTTTAAATCCCCACAAATCGGTTCAAACATTGTTGGCGGTAAAAGAATTATTAAAAAAAATTAATTCCACCAATAAAGATTTAATCAATCATAAAATTTGGTTCGAGCAAAAGCTTGATGATATTATTTTACAATGCCTTGGTATTTATACCGAAGCAACTGCCAATAAGTTTTATACTTCATTTGCCGACAGCTTGCAAATACAACTAAACATTATTAAAAGAAATAATGATGAATATAAAGTTATTTTAATCAGGCACAATCTTTCAAATAATAATAACATAGTTTCAGATACTGTTTTGCCCATTAACGATTGGTATAAATACACCTATCAAACCAAAGTAAATACAAAAACATACAGCCAAATTCCATGGATAAAAAATGGCTTACAAAACAACATGCTATCATCAACCCAAACCTATTATGCAAATAATGAGGGTGATTTTTCGAGGGTAATAACTGTTTTGTTTAAAATAAATGAAAAACATTTTATTGAAAAACAAATTCCTGTAATATATAAATGGGTTGAACCTGATAAAGGAGAACTATATAGGCCGGTTTTACTAAGCCCACCTGTAACAATAAACATAAGCAAAGAACAACTTTTGTTTTGCAAACCCGAAGTTAAAACAGTTACTTTTAGGTTTAGTGCCATTAAAGATAACATAACTTTTACGCCTTTTTTTGAAACCGATGAAACATACAGTATTAAAGCATTAAATCGCAAAGTGTATAAAAATTTACCAACGGGTTTAATACTTGATGATTATACATTAAACAAAAGTGGAGATTTTTTTGAAGTTACTTTATCGGTTGAACCAAAACCAAATGCTGCTAAGGCCGCTAGTTTACAATGCTTTGCTATGGTTGATGGTGAAAAATACGGTGTAGGGTTAAATGAAATAAAATACAACCATATACCCATACAATCTTGGTTTCCTGATGCTACCGTAAATTTAAATTATGAACCTATTGAAACCAAAAGTAAGTTGATTGGCTATGTGAACGGACCCGGAGATGGTGTTGCAGAATGCTTAAAGCAGTTAGGTTACAAAGTATTCGAAATTACAGATGAATTTTGGAAAACAGGCGATTTAAAATTGTTTGATGCAGTAGTTGTTGGTGTTAGGGCTTACAATACCAGCGAAGTTTTAAATAAGCAAAAACAATTGATTCTTGATTATTTAAAAAACGGTGGCAATGTGGTAGTACAATATCAAACCAATAACTTTTTTGGTCCATTAAATCAAAATATTGGTCCATATCCGTTTAAAATTAGCCGCAACCGTATTACCGATGAAAATGCCGAAGTTAATTTATTAGTTCCCGAACATCCTGCATTTAACAAGCCTAACAAAATTACTTCAAAAGATTTTGAAAACTGGGTTCAGGAAAGAAGCATTTACCATGCAACTGCATGGGACAATAATTTTACACCACTTATTAGCATGGCCGACCCAAACGAAAAACCCGATGAAGGCGGATTGATAGTTTGTAAATACGGTAAAGGTAACTATGTATATACCGGGCTTTCTTTTTTTAGGCAGTTGCCTGCTGCAAATACCGGAGCATTAAAATTATTGGTAAATTTAATAGAGTTAGGAAAATAAATATGTTATCGTTTTGGGATAAGAAAGAGTTTTTGCACTACGATTTTATTGTTGTAGGAGCAGGTATTACAGGCCTTAGTACTGCTTGTGAAATAAAAGAGCAAAAACCTAAAGCTACTGTAATGGTTTTGGAAAGAGGCTTACTTCCTACAGGAGCAAGTACCAAAAATGCCGGTTTTGCATGTATTGGAACCCTTAGCGAAAAGGTTTACGATTTGGGACTTATGGGAAAAGATGCATTGCTGCAATTAATAAATAACAGAATAACGGGTTTGCAATTGCTGCGAAATCGTTTAGGCGATGACAATATAGACTACCAAAACAATGGCGGTTTTGAAATGATTTTAAAAAACAATGTAAAGCATCATCTTGATAAACTTGATGAAATGAATGAATTGCTTTTTCCTTTACTGAATAAAAATATTTTCTCCGAAAATAAAAAACTGGTAGAGCAATTCGGTTTCAACAAAAACATGGTTGATACCATTATATGCAACGATTTTGAAGGACAGATTGATACCGGTAAAATGATGAAAAACCTGATTAATTATTGTTACAGTTTAGGCATTCACATTACAACAGGAGCTATTGTAAACCATATTGAAAGCAATAGTAATGTTGTTAAGGTAATGGCTACATCAAACCAAACCGAATATAATTTTACTTGCAACAAATTGGCTGTTTGTACCAATGCATTTACCGGTAATTTGCTAAATTTAGATGATATAACTCCCGGCAGAGGGCAAGTAATTTGCACAACGCCAATACCCAACTTAAAGTTTAAAGGAACATTTAATTTTGATGAAGGTTTTTATTACTTCCGCGATTTCGAAAACCGCATTATTTTTGGTGGTGGCCGCAACCTCGATTTTGAGACTGAAACCACAACCGAATTTGGTTTAAACCAAAAAATTATTGATAAATTAGTTTATTACCTTAAAGAGATAATTATTCCCGATACAGCATTTATAATAGAGCACAAATGGAGTGGCATAATGGCTTTTGGGAAAAATAAACTGCCAGTTGTTAAATTGGTTGAAACCAATATTGTTGTTGGTGCAAGGCTAAACGGCATGGGAGTTGCCCTTGGAAGCAAAATTGCAAAAGATGTGGTTGCATTAATGAGTATTTAGCATAAAAAAAGCAGGTGAATATTTTCACCTGCTTTTTTATTAGAGATACTTACAAGTTTATTTTTTTCTTTTTTTCATTGCACCGTAGGCCAAAGCGCTGCCTACAACAAGGGCTATACCTCCATCAAGCGGGGTGTCTTGTACATCATCATCAAAACCCGGTTGTGCCGATGCATGGTATGATAATAGAGCAATTACAGCCAGTGTTAAAAGTGCTTTTAGTATATTTTTCATGTGATTTATTTTTTATTGGTTATTTAATAAATTTAATTGTTTGAACGCCACCTTTTGCATCAAGCAGTTGTATAAAATACACACCATTGCTTAGGTTGTTTATGTTTATGGCAGCCTGGTTGTTTGCGCCAAGTTGCAAATTCCCGCTTTGCATGTTGGCGCCTATTTGGTTATAAACCACATAGTCTATTTGGCTTGAAACATTTTGGCTGATTGACTGAATATTTAAAACATCAACAGCCGGATTTGGATACACCACAAAACGATTGTTGTTTATGGCTTCGTTTACACCGGTTGAAGCTGAATTTTTAAACACAATGCTAAAACGGTTAATGGCTGATGAATTTGCATTCTCGTTTACATTAAATCGGTAAACCGGATTGCGTTTTATATCGGTTTCGGTATTGGTAAACCTGTCAATCAAATAAGGGTCAAGCAGCAAATTATCAAATTCGGTAAACTCTAATTTATAATTGGTTTTTTCGGTTTTTTCTATTCCAAGTTCAATAACCCTGTCAATGGTAAGTGTTTTAAAACCTTGAATAGAAACTTTTTTATTATCAGCCGTTAACGAGTACATGGTCAATCCCGGATTAATCCATTTTTCCGAGTCGTATTCTTCGTATTCATCTTTGGCATTATTGTTTTGATAAATTACAAAACCATCGGCAAAAATTGAATCATCTTCAAAAACATTTATTCTAAGCGTGTTTGGATTGCTTGATTTTCCTCTAATTTGGTTGCCTTGAGCGTTTGAAACCTTATCGGCTTCTTCAATTGTTATGGATGGTGAAGCTCCGGTTGTTTGTATCATAAAACCTTGGCCTGAACCAATGTATTGATTGATATTGCCATCAGAACTTACGTTTCCGGTAGCATTAAAGTTTACGTAAGCGCCACGATTGTTTGTGCCGCCTTGAGCTCTCCAGGTATAATAAGTGCTTGATACATTGGTTCTCGAAACAGCATTCCAATCTATTGAAGATGGAAACGGATTGCCTAAAAAGGTATAGTTGTTGGTAGTGCCCGAAATAGCCGGAGTAGATGAAGTATTGTATGTTTTATCTCCGGTTGTGTGTGTGCCGGTGGCCGAAAGGGTTACCGCGGTTGGTGTGGCTGTATTGCTTGTTAAATCTACGGTTCTGTCGCCTCTTATTAAAATTCTGTATCCTACACCTTGCTGTAAATTGGTTGCATTGGTATTGGGTATAGCCGTCCAGCTTTGAGTGGATTCGTTTAAGGTAAACATAGAGTTATTGTTTAATGTGCTTGCATCAAAGCCGTTGCTTGCACCACCGGTTCCGGTAATATGGGTTTGTTGTTGCCAGTTGTTGCTTATAAAGTTTGATGTGGTAACAGGGCTTGCCAAAAACCTGAATGCCCTGCGTGATGGCAAATAGCGTTGCACGGTTATTGAACCAGAAAATGTACCGTCTTTAGAATCACCAATTCTTGCATCACCCTTGTCAGAAGAAACTAATCTAAAAACAGAATTATTATTAATTGTTCCTCTAGTTCTTATAGTTGCATTTTCATTAACAATTAAACTACCATCAATGTTGACATCATTTGTTGAGACACCATTATGTACGTATAACACCAAATTATTATTATTATCCGAAACATCATTTAAATTGCCAACATTCAATGTGCCACCGCTTTCAATTGATATATCATCTACAAAAAAAGTTGTCGAAGTTGATTGACCAGGGATTGTTAGAACATGACCATTTCTAACTAAAATTGAGTGTGAATTAACAGTTGGAATAACTGAAGAAGAAGTCCAGTTACTTCCATCATTTGAAATTTCCCAATCAGAAGAGTTAGTCCATGTAGAATTTACACTAGATGTTCTGAAGCTATTTATAATTGACAAAGGATCTGCAGAAATATTATCAATATCAATAGTTGCACTACCACTAGTAAAAGCAAATTTAAAGTCTGCTAAACTTTGAGAGGTAGTTGTAGCTCCTCTATCATTAAATTCTTTTGTAGTACCTATCCATAAATCCCATGTGTCATCGGCTACCGTTTCCTGATTACCGTTTGGAGCCCTATAGGTAATTGATGCTCCTGAGTTGTTTATAACCCAAGTAATTAAAGTTGATGTTGATAAAGTTGTAGTGCCGTTTACGCTAGCATTAATATCTCTTAATGAAAATTGACCACTGGTTGATCCAATATTAATAGCAAATCTTGAATGAGTATTTGCATTACTTTCGGCTGAATTACTTGTGGTAAAACCAGAACCAATTTGAAAAACAGCGGCAGAAGTTGTAGCACCTGAACTAGAAGGAACATTAAGTTGCATTCTAACAACCAAAGATGATGGACTTCCAGTAAAATCAGTCGTCCTACTTATTGAACCGGCATTACCAGTTCTTACAAATCTCAATTGACCGGTATTGATTGAAATAACAGTTCCAGTACCCGATGTACTAATTGAATTAAATTGGTTTGAATTTGGAGAAGAATTAACATAATCACTTACAGTTGTTGATGACGAAAAGTCTTGAAAAAGAATTTGACATTTTGCTTTATTGTTAACTAATCCGAATATAACAATAAGATTTAAAATTGTTAATGCTAAATTATTTTTTTTCATATATGTAAATTTTTATTATTTTTTTTAAATTTTCTCTTTGCTCCGTAGGCGGCACCGGCTGCAAGCAGGGCTACAATGCCACCATCAACGGGTACATCAGGGTCTCCGGGTAGGCCGGGAGAATTTTCGGGGGTTACATCTCTGCGTTTGGGCGGCTCAAAAGGGGCAATGCCAATACTACCACCTTGGTTTATGGTTCCGGCAGAATTGCCCGGGTTTATGGTTACAGGTTCAAAACCACCGGCACCAGCAGCGCCACCGCCATTGCCGTAATTTCGGGGTGAAGAAAAATCAAATGATTGTTCGTTAAAATTATATCCTGACGAAGGAGTATTTCTGTTAAAATCAAAGTTTCTTCTGTTTTCAATTCTGTAATCAGTACGCTCGTAGCTGCTTTTGTAACTGCTCGCAAAGCGGCTTTGGTTCATGTCGTTAAAAAAGCCGTCTTCGTTTCCCTCATCTTCATAGCGTTGGGGTTCATAACTTTCATCGCCATACAATGCTTCAAGCAATTGTTCTCTAAACGACAGGTTTTGCGCCATGTTTGCCTTGGCATTTATTAGCAGTATGGCTACAAGAGCAATGGTTAAATTTATCTTTTTCATGATATTGTTTGGGTAGAAGATTTAGTATTTAATGGTTTTAAAAATGTTTTTGGTTTCTCCGTTGCTTACTTCAACAAAGTAGGTTCCGGCCTGCAGGTTGCTTATTTCCATGCTGCCGTTTGCGGTATTGCCTGCTTTTGGTTCAAGTATGTGCTGCAATACTTTTTTGCCAAATGCATCGTAAATGTTTACGGTTACAGCATTGCCGCTGGTATAGGTTGCAGCTATGTTTAATACATTGGCAGCCGGGTTCGGATAAACATTAAATACTGTATTGTTAGTGGCATTTACAATGGGTTCGCTCAATACATTTAATTCATGTTTTACCACAATTTCAAAGCGGCTGTCGCCTTTGCTGGCAGGGTCGCTGTTTATGGTAACCGGAATGTTTAATGTACCGGTAAGCAAAGTTTGGGTTTTTAAATAGTGGTCAACCAACCATACAACATGTTTTTCGGCTATTTTTTCAACATTTATACTTAAAATATAATTTCCATTTGCTGGAGTTGTAATGCCAAGCGGAATAACGGTTGAGTTGCCCGGTTCTATAGGTTCAAGCCCGTTAAATACACATTTTTTAGCATTTGGTGTGTTGGCTTCTACAATAGAGTATATATTTAAGTTATTCAGGTTGTGAAGTTTTTCTCCATCAAAATCATCGCCATATTTATTTTCATAAAATTTGCTGAACACAATTTTTGTTTCGTCAACCGCACCGGTTGTGTTTCTGAAAGCAATTTCAATGGCATTATCCAACTCGTGTTTTTTAAACAAGCCTAAACCCGGATTTGAAGCCGTTTTTACGTTTTCGGTAATAGACATGGCCGGAGATGATGCATTGGCTTTGATAAAGAAAGCACCGCTTGAAGGTATAATACCATCGGTTGCTCCGTTAGTACCGGTTGTTCCGTTCCAGCTTGTAAAAGTATTGGTGGCAGGTACATATAAATATACAGTTCCGTCAATATTGGATCTTGTCCAACCGCTTGCATCCCAATTGATATTACTTGGGAAGGGGTTTCCAACCAAATTCCATCCTTGTCCGTTGGCAGCCGTATAAGTAATGCCGGTAAAATTAAAAGTTCCTTGATGAACCGCACCTGTTGCGCTAATTGTAACTGCACTTGGTGTAGGGTTTGTACCGTCAAGCAAAGCGCAACCCTGGCTTCTGGCACCCCTAACAAAAACTATGTAGCCTGTGCCGGCAGTTAAATTGGTTGCATTGGTATTTGCAATACTTTGGTAGCCGTTTACAAAACTGTTGGTTGAAGTTGCAACGGTTTCATTAAAGGTCATCATGCTTGGATTGTTTAGTACGCTGGCATCAAAACCATTGGTATGTTGGGTTAACGAAGGGCAATTGGTACCGCCTGTGCCGTTTCCGGTTATGTGTATTTGTTGCTGCCAACTGCTTGCCACGGTAGGGCCGGTTGTAAAAGGCGCAGCCATGTAGCGCCATGCACGCACGCTCGAAGGAATAAAACGCTCAATGGTTACGTTGCCTGTAATGGTGCCTGTTGTTAGAGCGCCAATTCTGGCAGTTCCTGACGAGGTAGATTCTAAAGTAAGTAATCCACCGGTTGTTAGAGTTCCGTTAAAGTTTAAAGTTCTGCCGGCAGGAACTTTTTTAACACCGCTACCGCTTAAAGTAATATTTCCGCAAAATACAGTTTCTCCAAATGTATAAATTGTTTGATCGCCCGCTCTTGAATAGTTTATGTTTGAGTTAGCATTAAAACTGTAAGTATTATTGGTATTTGAAGGTGTGATAAAAGTTGCAGGTTCGCCTGTTATATTTAATATGCCACCGCTATTAATGGTAAAGGTATGTCCGGCTGCACTGCTTGCGCCAAAATCTACCATATTAGTGTTTATGGTTCCTGTACTTGCAATAACTATGGCAACTGCACCGGTTGAATTGTTTGTTTTAGCAAACAAGGTAGCAGTTCCGGTTCCAGTACCCGATAAAGTTAAAGTTCCATTTACGGTTAATGTACCTGACCTTTCTCCTGAACCGGTACCTTCGGTTCCGTCTATAGATACACTTCCTCTTGAGTTACTTGTACCGTCTCCCGGGCAGGTTACGGTAACTCCCGAGGCTATTGTAACATTAAAAGTAGCCGCAACTTCATTGTATATGGCAGTACCATTAAATCTGGCGTTAACATTCATTGAAATTGTTAAGTTAGTTGTTGCGGGAGTAGTACTGTTTTTTCTCAACCTTAAACAATCAAAGCTTCCGGAGCCGCTAATTGTACAAGAGGCACCATTTATATTAAAACTGATACCATCAAGGGTGGTACCGTTTCCAATTGTTCCGTTACAAGTAATATTTCCGTTTATACTAATATATCTTACACCGGTAGTATTATAAAATAATTTACCGCCAGCATCAACCGTAAGGTTATTACACTCAAGAGTGCCTGAGCCCGGTATAGTGTATGTATGACCATTTTGTACAGTTACATTGGTTGTTGATGTTGGTGCAGAAGAGGCAGTAACCCATGATGTTCCATTCCATGTATCCCAGTCGGCAGCAGTACCCCAGTTTCCCGTTGCTTTGTTTGAACGATAATCACCCACGGTAATGTTTGATGGCGTAGCACTCGATTCAACACCTGAGCTGTAAACAGTTCCTCTTCTGGTAAATACTTTTACAAAATAGGTTGTGCCGTTGGTTAAACTTGTAATGGTTTGAGGCGAAGTAGAACCTCTGTAAACCAAAACCGCCCCACCCGTTAGGGTTGGGTTTGCACCATCGGTGTATGATAAAGAACTAATGGTAGGCACACCGCTTGGCGAAGCAGAAATAGATGCTGTATGAACTGCAATAACCACGTCATCCATACAACTTGGGTTGGTCCAGCTAACGGTAATTTGACCGTTGCCGGGAGTTAAACTTAAGCCAGTAACATTGGTAGGTGTACAAGCTATAATGGTTTTGGTGCCACTTGTGTTGGCAGTACCAGATTTGCTGCCGCTTACAAACGAAATATCGGCTGTGGTTATGGCATTTACCGAAATGGTATTGCCCGATGTGGCTGTTAAAGGCAAATCAACCGTAATAAATATAAAGCCTGTAGAACCTGAATTGATGGTTTGAGAAGTAAATGATGGAAACACCTGCGAGCCCGCTCCTAAGCCGGTAGTTTTGGTAGAAAGCAATACATCTGTACCTGCATCAAACGAATTATCAGCCGAGTACCAGCATTTAATATTGGTAAGGTCGGCAGCAGCATAAGTTCCGGCAGTAGTAACGGTAACTCCGTTTAGTGAGGCATTGGCAACGGTAACAGCCAAATCAAAACGATAAATTACCTGATTGTTTTGTCCTTGGGTAATATCTGCTGATGAAGCAGCCGGAGAGCTTAAAACAATATTGGGTGTAACCACTACAAAGGTTTGAGCGCCACCGGCATCAATGGTTCCGGTAGGCATACCTGCGGCAAAAGTAAAATTAGAAGCGCCAAGCGATGGAACACTAACGGTGTTTGAAGCAGTTGCGGTAGCCGAAACATCGGCAGTAATCCAAAAATAGCGGTCGCCAATGGCACAACTTTGAGATAATGAACTGAAAGTTACGGTTCCGCCATTGGCAATGCTGCCGGCACTAACGGTAGCAAGCGGTGTGCCACCCGGAAAAGTATTGGTGGTTGAGGTATATAATTTAAAATTGGTAATATCACCGGCAATAAAAGTGCCTCCTGCAGTAAAGCTAATTTGGTTTAAAGTGGCGTTTGCAGTGGCAACTTCAACCCTAAAGCGAGAAAGAATATGGTCGGTAGTACCTTGGTTTACATTGCCAGCCGTAATTTGGGTGTTGTTGTTTAGGGTAATGGTTGGGGTAGCTCCTGCAGTAAATGAAATATTATCAATACCAATAGATGTATTAGTAGTACCAGAACCATGGTCCCTCCATGTTATCCAGCGAAATTGATAATTAGTGTTTGTTGAAAGACCACTTAGAGAAGTTGAAATGCTGGTTGTCGAATTTAATATTGGGCTAGAGCCAATATTAGTAGCAGTAGCACTAACTGTTGTCCATGAACCAGAAACTCCGGTTCTGTATTGTAAAGCATGTCCCATAGTTCTACTTCCAGAAAATAATATTTCAACATCATAAGAAATATTCAAAGAAGTATTTGAACCTGTATTAATAGTTAAAAATGGTTGATTTAATCCAGAAGTTGTGCTATTAGCAGTTGAAATAGCTAATTGTCCGTTTGAAGAAACAGCGAATCCTCTTAAACCACCGGAAGGTTCTGAACCGAAAGCGCCTGATTGTGCAGCAAGTAAAGCCATACCACCAACAGGTGTTGTTGCTTCAGCGGCAGATTGGCTGCTTACTGAACTTCCATCCTGCAATCTTCCGTAAAAACCTGCTGGATAAGTTGTAAAAGATGTAGTTCCAAAATTCTGTGAATAGGGTATGTTTTGAGGAAATGTTAATGTTAAATTATCTATTGCCAATCCTTGTGCATTTGTTGAACCACCTGATCCTGCATATCTCCATCTAAAGTAATATGTAGTACCATTTCCTATGCTTAAACCGGTTAATAGAACAGCTTTATTAATTATAGTAGGTGGATTATTGATTGTATTATTATCTGCATCTGCACTGTAACTTTGGTCGCCTGCAGTAGCAGATGTACTAACACTTGATGCTGTACTTCCATGAAAAAATGTCCAGTCAAATGCTCTTGAGCCACTTCTGTATTTTTCATAATCCCAACTAATAATTAATGTGCTTATTGTACTACCTGTGTTATTTGTAAATGCAAAAAATATGTCTCTAGGGCTCGAAAATGAACTAGTTGTCAAATATCCTATTGCTCTTTCAGTAGAACTACCTGTTATACCGTTGGCCCAATTAATTGCACCACCACTAGAAGTTCCAGTAACAGCTCCTGTTCCAGTTGTACCGTAAGCTAAAGTTGTTGCAGTTGTGTTTGCCCCTGCTGTCCAATCAGTTGTGTTATTACCAAATTTAAAACCAGTTGGTAATGTAGCAGTTCCAGATGTGCCCATTCCATCAAAAGATTCTTGATAAGTTGCTTGTGTTGTAATACTAACCTGCCCCCAACTTTGGTTCAACAAAAGGCATAGTAAAAATGTAATAAAGTAGATAAATTGTTTTTTTAGTTTCATAAAGATTTTTTTTGAAATTTTGTTCAAGGATAATGCCCGCGTGTTAAGTAAATGTTAGGGCTGCGGTCTATTTACATTGTTTTAAAAAGTGTGTTAATTTTTTGTTAAATTTTAAATGCTATATAAAAAAATGACGATATAATAATTGACTGATTTTTAATGGAAATTAATCGTTATTTGTACTGATATGGTTAAACTGTATGTTTTATTATGCAATTTGTTAAAGATAAAATAACACAAGGTTTACCTTGCAAAAAAGGTTTTACCAAACATTTGTGCCATGCAAGCACAAAGGCAACGTGTTGCCGTATTATATACCCACAGCGATTTTACGCCATGGAATGAAAATGTTTCGGCAAATATGATTAGTAAAATCATTGAATCGCTATCTTTAAAATTTGATGTTTCGGTAATTCATTTTGCAGGTTTTACAAACGAATTTGCAAGGCTGCTGAAGCGTTTTGAAATGGTTTTTAATGTTTGTTACGGCTACGATAACCTGCAACAAACCGATGTTTGCAAATGGCTAGATGATAATGAAATACCACACTCGGCAAGCAGCCATATTGCACAGTTACTTGCTCAAGATAAATTGCTTTTGCCCCAATTGTGTAAACAGGTTGGTTTAAACTCGCCACAAATAATTGAAGATGCAGAAGTTTTATGCAGTAACCTGCCCATGATAGTAAAACCCCGTTTTGGAAGTATGCACCGCGATATTCACGTGTTTAAAAACGGTAATGTGCCGCTTCATTACCTGCAACACAATGATTATTTGGTTCAGGATTTTATTAAAGGGCGAGAATTTACGGCAGCCATTATTCCAAATGAAACAGGTGATTTTGAAATATGCTTAAACCCCGTAGAAATTGTACCCGACACCAATAATGAATTTTTTATACTTGGCAGTGGCCAGCCAAAGCAACTTTGTTTTAAACCGGAATTGAACTTAGAATTACTTAATGAAATAAAAACCAAATTACTGCAATTGCATAAACTAATCGGACTAAAAGGCCTTTCGCGAACCGATTTTAAAGTTTACAACAACACCATTTTCGTTCTCGATGTAAATGCCATGCCAAACCTTGAGCCGGAAAAAAGTTTCTTACCCCGAATATGTAATTTTAATGGTATAAATTACGAAAGGTTGGTAAAACAAATTACAATATTTGCACTAAAACAAAATGTTGTTGAGCAATTGGAAATGTCTGTTTAGTTTTTTAAAAGCTTAAAAAATAACTTACTTAATAAAAAGCATTTCTCTGTATTTTGGTAGTTTCCAAAGTTCATCATCAACCATAAACTCCAAGGCATCAGAGCTGCTTCTAATCGGATCAAACAAAGGCTTTATTTTGTTTACCATGGCAACGGCACGTTTTCCAACATGCTCAATGTGGTGTGCTTTTTCCAATTCATCATTCAGTTTTGCCATATTTTCCTGAATTGATTTTATATGACCCGAAATATTTTTAATCAAATTAAGTTGTACTTCATAATCGCTTTTACCTAAGCCTGCTTCTTTCATAGCCTTAATATTTTCGGCAAGGTTGCGTTGGTAGGTTATGGCTGCAGGCAATACATGCGAACTGGCAAGTTGCATTAAAACTTTGGCTTCAATATCGAGCTTTTTAACATAGTTTTCCTGCATTATTTCGTAACGTGCTTCAAGTTCTACCTCATTAAAAATTTCGTTTTGTATAAATAGGTTTTTACTTTTTTTACTGATGTAAGCATTTAGAGCTTCCGGTGTGTTTTTTATATTGCTTAATCCGCGTTGAGCAGCTTCTTTTACCCATTCTTCGCCATAACCGTTACCCTCAAACAAAATGTTTTTTGCGGTTTTGTAATATGCCTTTAATGTTTCAATAATGGCTTCTTCTTTTTTATGACCTTTGGCAATCAGTTCATCTACTTCTGTTTTAAACTCGTTTAACTGGTTTGCCATTGCTGTATTAAGAACAATCATGGCATTTGCACAATTTGCGCTTGAACCTACTGCCCTGTACTCGAATTTGTTACCTGTAAATGCAAAAGGAGAGGTGCGGTTTCTGTCGGTATTGTCTCTTAAAATTTCAGGAATTTTAATAACCGAAATAGATTTTGCAGCATCGGCAGTTTTTTTGGCTTTTCCGCCAAGAATTTCCTCCAATACGGCTGTCATTTGGCTGCCAATAAAAATAGACATGATTGCAGGGGGGGCTTCGTTAGCTCCAAGGCGGTGGTCGTTTCCGGCACCTGCAATACTGGCTCTAAGCAAATCGGCATTTTCGTAAACAGCTTTAATAACATTTACAAAAAATGTTAAAAACATCAGATTGTTTTGCGGTGTGCTGCCCGGAGCAAGTAAATTTACTCCTGTATTGGTAATTAAACTCCAATTATTGTGTTTGCCGCTACCGTTTATGCCTGCAAAAGGTTTTTCGTGAAGCAAAACTTTAAGGTTGTGTTTTTCGGCAACCTTTTCCATTAAATCCATTAAAAGTTGGTTGTGGTCAACCGCAAGGTTTACTTCCTCAAAATTTGGTGCACATTCAAATTGCGAAGGAGCAACCTCGTTGTGACGTGTTTTTAATGGAATTCCCAACTTATAACATTCGGTTTCCAAATCAACCATAAAATCGTAAACACGCACCGGTATGGAGCCAAAATAATGATCTTCGAGTTGCTGTCCTTTTTCGGGCATTTGACCTAATAATGTTCTGCCGCATAGCATTAAATCGGGGCGGGCAAAGAACATGGCTTCATCAATTAAAAAATACTCCTGCTCTATACCAAGGCTTGCAAATGCCGATGTTACATTTTTATCGAAAAAGTTTTTGCAAACATTTACAACAGCTTTCTCAACCGCATGTAAACTTTTTAAAAGCGGTGCTTTATAATCTAGTGCCTCTCCGGTATAGCTTACAAAAACAGTTGGTATGCAAAGAGTTTTGCCATTTAAACTTTCCATGATAAAGGCCGGAGATGATGGATCCCAAGCCGTATAACCACGTGCCTCAAAAGTATTTCTTATACCTCCGCTCGGAAAGCTGCTGGCATCAGGTTCTTGCTGAACCAAAGCATTGCCGGTAAATTTCTCAACCGAGCGACCATCTTCTGTTGGTTCAAAAAATGCATCATGCTTTTCGGCAGTTGCACCGGTAAGTGGCTGAAACCAGTGTGTATAATGTGTTACACCATGATCGATTGCCCATGCTTTCATTCCGTTTGCAACCTGATCGGCCATGGCACGGTCAATTTGATGTCCTTCGTTTATGGCTTTTTTAACGGCATTGTAAGCATCTTTTGTAAGATACTTTTTCATGGCAATATCGTTAAAAACATTTTGGTTAAAATAATCAGAAATTCTTGATGAAGGACGAGAAACCTCAATTTTTTTTCTGGTTTGTACGGTTTCTAATGCACGCGAACGCTGGGTCAACATATTGTTTTTAAAAATTTTGCGGTGCAAGATACAATGTGTTGTTGGTTTGTAAAATTTATTTATTCAACATTAACATTTGGTTTGTAAACCAATTATTACTGTTTGTTAAGTTTGGCTCAACCATAAAAGCAATTGAATGAAATAAGAAAGTGTAAATTTAATAAAAGTTGATTTGAACTAATTATCTTATATCAACAATGTATTCAACATCATCGGGGGTGTTGCCGGTAATTTTGCATAAGCCACGTTTACCAAATCGGGTAACAACAACAAGGCCGTTTTTGTTAGGACCAATGTAATCGTAAACAGCTTCGAGCAGAATTTCGCCTTGTTCGTTTATCATTCCTATTAAGCCTGCTTTTTCAACTTTGGCAACACCTCTTTCAAAAGGGTAAATGGCATCGTAAATGGGCGGTATAATTTCTTCGCCCTCTAAGTTTATGTAGCCTATTTTTCCGCCTTTTTCAACCTTTGCTTTGCCATTTTTAAAAGGGTAAATGGCATCATAGCCTTTAAGCATTTTTTGAGAACCACGCTGGGCAAATGCTACTGTTGAGGCAGTGAGTAATAGAAATAATAAGGCTATTCGTATCATTAAAATTGGTAGCGAATATAATTTTTTTGTTAAAAAATAGTGCATTTTAGGTAAACTGCTTGTTAATTAGTGTTAACACATCTAAAAGCTTGCCAAACTTTTCATCAGTAATATCAAGGTGCATTACAAACCTAAAAGTTTGTGGTGCCATAGCTGCAGCTTTAATATTGTTTTCCGAAAGTTTTGCCAAAAACATATCGTTGCTAATGCTTGGCTTAATTTTAAAAATAACAATATTGGTTTGTACCGGATATATTTCTGTAACCATTTGCAATTGCTGCAAATGTTTAAGTAAAGCATTTGCCTTTTCGTGGTCGCTTTGTAAACGAGTGATATGATTTTTTAGTGCATATAAACCTGCTGCAGCTATGTAACCTGCTTGTCGCATACCGCCTCCAAACAATTTACGCAACCTTACGGCTTGTTTTATATATTGTTTTGAACCTAACAGCACCGAGCCAACCGGTGCACCCAAACCTTTTGATAAGCAAACCGACATGGTATCGAAAAATTTTCCGTACTGCGATGCATCTTGGTTTAGTGCAACCAATGCATTAAAAACCCTTGCTCCATCTAAATGTAATTTAAGAGAGTGAGTTGAGCATACTTCTTTTATGGCAAGCATTTGGCTAATACTCCAGCAAGTTCCACCACCTTTATTTACAGTATTTTCAATGCAAACCAACGATGTTTTTGGAAAATGAGGGTCGTCTTTATTGATGGCATTTAAAACATCATTTGGTGTGAAAATTCCAAATTTGCCCTCAACCAATTTTACAGATGAACCTGAATGAAAAGCAATGCCGCCACCTTCGTAATTATAAACATGAGCCAGTTTATCGCAAATAACTTCATCGCCCGGTTGTGTATGTAATTTTATGGCAATTTGGTTTGTCATGGTTCCGCTTGGGCAAAACAATCCGGCTTCAAAGCCAAACATATTGGCAGCATATTGCTGCAATTCGTTTACTGTTTCGTCTTCACCAAAAACATCATCGCCAACTCTGGCCAGCATCATCACTTCAAGCATTTGTGGGGTTGGTTTGGTTACGGTATCACTTCTTACATCAATAAAATCGTTCATATTTTGCAACTTTAAAAAATATTGCCGCAAGATGTATTATTTTGAAAACTGCTTTGAAAAAATATTTTAAAAATAACCACTTGTTTTTTACAATGGCTTTAGCATACACGTTGTTTTTTATGCTTCGCTATGGTTATCAGTTTGCAAGTGGCGATCACGAAGAACATTTGCCCCCAATTTACAAATTGGTAAATCCATCGCTATATCAAAATGATTTTTTTATGAACGGATATGAATCAGCCTTTAACATCAGATTCTTTTTTGTTCAATTATTTTATTATTTACAAAAGTTTATTGATATAGAGATTTTGTTTTTTTCTGTATGGCTTTTATGTTTATTCAGTTTAGGTTTTATATGGCAAAAAATAGCTTACATTGTTACAGAAAATATAACGGCTTCGTTGCTTACGCCATTTTTTGTGTTGTTTGTTTTTTATGCATTTACATTGGGTTCAAACCATATTACATACAATATTTTAATTGGCGGTGTAATAGCTAAGGTTTTTGCAAGTTTTGGCATTTATTATTTTTTAAAAAGGCGTTTTGTTGTTAGCGGCTTTTTATTTGGTTTTGGTGCTTTGTTTCAGGTTTTATCGGCTTTGCAGCCATTTGTAATTTTAGCATTATTTTTGATTTTTGAATTTAAAAAATCAGAATTAAAAAATCTTATCATATTCAGTTCAACTTTCTGTATTGTGGGTCTGTTTATTTTAATACCTGTTTTTGGTAATTATTTTACTTCGGTTTCGGTTCAAGAAAAAAGACTTTTTGAGCAAATATTGTTTACTTTTAGAGCTCCATGGCACTATATGCCATCGGCATTTACTTTAGGCAGTTATTTAAAATTTTTAATGGTGTTAATAGTTGTTTTGGCCGGAATAATTAAAACAAAAACCAATTATAAAAATGTCGTATTAAACTTCTCAGTTGTTTTTATTGTAGTTGCTATTATTTACTCAGTAACTATTGAGCTTTTTAATAATTTTAGCTTAGCAAAGCTGCAATGGTTTAAAGCCAGTATGTGGGTATGCGCATTTGCTTCGGTTTATGCTTCGTATTTTTTCTCACAATTAATTAGTAAAATTAATAGCAGTTTTAAACCTAAAACTATTGTAATAGCAGCATTACTATTTGCGTTTATTTTTTCGTTTACGGTTTTTAATTTTTCGTTTCCAAGCAGTTTAAGAAATAAAATTAAAATTGGTAATTATATAAAAACAGATTTAGAAATTGTACAGCAATGGATAAATAACAACTTGGCCAATGATGCACTTTTTATAACTTTTCCTGAAGATAATTCTTTTTCATGCAATGCAAAAAGAAGCTTGGTTGTTTCGCCACATGCTTTTATACATACTGTTAACCGCAGCATTGCATGGTATTATTTATACAGCAATATTTATGGAGTAAACTTTAATAACAATTCAATAAATTTCAGAAAAAATCTTTATATAAACATTCCAGATTCTTTAAAAAATAATGTTTACGTTTTATACCGATTGAACCATGACAGCTTAATAAATTGTGAAAAAGAAATTATAAAAGTTCAGGGAAATTTGGCTGTTGCTAAAGTTTATTAGAACTTAATATTCCTGATGGCTTTTATCGGGTTTAAGTTATTTAGGTTTAAAACAATACTGCTGCGTTCAAAAATATTAAACAGGTTTTGTGTATTAAAAGCCTCGTTTATGTTATTACTTTGAAGCAATGGAAAATACCAAGCAACAACATTTTTGGCTATGGCAACATAAAATCCGCCTATATAAGTAAGTTGATAGTTGTATGATACATCAGTATTATTAGTTATGCTTTTAAGATTTGCATAGCTGGCATCAGCATAAAAGCCTACTGGTAGCGAAATGGGCAAAGGCAATGTTAAATTTGCTGCAAATATTATTTTATCGGTTGAGCCAACACTAACAAAGTTTCTAAAACCTGCATCGCGTAGTATTGCTTGTCGAGCCCATAAAGTTCTTTGAGGGTTATTTTCGGCACGGCCAAACATGGCATAATCATATAAATAATCATGTTGGCCGGTGGTACCTGCTGCCTGAAACATGGCCCTTCCGTAGTTGTCTCCCGCAAGCGAGTTTCCATCTATGTTTTGTTGAAAAAGAAATGTGCCGCCAAATAATCGCAAATCGGCTTTTTGTTTACCATCTTTATACAAAATACTTTGCGTAAAGCTAATTCCTAAACGACTTATTTCGCTGTTTTTTAAACCTTGCTGATAGCTGGCAGAAAACGATGATGGATACAAAATAAATGGATTGTTGTAGTTGTAAGATAACTCGGCAATGCCAATATGGTTGTTAAAATTTTTAAAGTAACCCAAATCTCGCTCTTGTTGATTTACCATTACATAACGTGCTTGTAGTTGCTGCACAATTTCGCTTCTTGCATGTTTTGGTTTTAGGTTCAATGCAACAAAAGGCGCTAATTTTTCGTAAGTAATATTGCCATAATACGCACCAAACGAATTGATGATTTGCTGAATTCTTTCGGTATTGCTTTGAGTATATATGCCCATTGCCGCAAAGCGCGCTGCATTAAAACCAAGCGATAGTCGCTGAATTTTTCCTTGCGTATAAAAATTATGCCAATATTGGGCATATCCGTTTACATCATTAGTGCCAAAGGCGTAAACAGGCATCAGTACAAACTCGTTTCGTTTTTGCGGATAAATACTATTGTATAATGCCATGCCCAACATGCTTTTGTTGTATAAATTGTAAGCATAAACAGGTGCATAATAAACGTTTGTTATATGGTCTTTTTCGGCATAAAACAACGGGCTAAGTTTTAAGGGCGCTTTCAATGAATTGTTTTTAAGCCATAATTGATTGTTTTGTCCATACAAATCAAGCGGTAACAAACTTTTGTGTATGGTAAGCCTTAATTCGTTTTTTTCTGTCAATCCTTCAGGAATCAGTTTATCAATTTCATAGTATTTATTAGGTTCAACCCAAACGGTATGCAATACCGAATCGTATAAAACTGTTGAAACCGGAACAGGGCCAATACCATTTAACTTATTTTTAATCAATAAAGTGTTTTTGTTTTTTTTAAATGAGTAATCGTATCGGCCGTTGCTAAGGGTTGAATTAAAAAACCAGCTTAAATCTTTTCCGGTAAAGGTTTCGCAATGTTTTCTAAAATCATCGGGTAGGGGATGCTTAAACTTCCATTTTTGAAAATAAGATTGCATCATGTTATTAAACAAGTTCTCGCCTAAATAATTTTTAAGGTAAAAAAAAGCAATAACATTTTTTGCATAAATGATGGTACCGTAATTTATATCGGTGTATTGGGTTGATGGCAGGTTTCCTGCTTGTTCTTTATTTTGCCTTGCCGTGTATTGGTAAGTAAGTATGCTGCCATATTGGCCCGATAATTTTGGAAAAATGTTAAATCCAAAAATAGAAGCCGCCATTTCTAATTCGTTTTTAGCATTTTTATTTACTTTTTCCTGATACCAATTTTCGTAAAATGTGTTTATACTTTCATCCATCCAGGGGTATTCTCTTTCGTTTGAACCTAAAATACCATAAAACCAGTTGTGACCAATTTCGTGTACGATGGTAGTTTCATCTATTGAAGCACAATTGGTAATGGTTGGATATTCCATTCCTCCTCCAGCTTTTAATGGTGTAATTACAACTGTTGCATTTTTGTAAGGATACTCTCCAACCATTTGCGAATAAAATTTTACACCCTTTTTTATATAATCAATACCTTGTTTTTGGATATTTTTAGCAAACAACCAGGCTGTAACTTCTTTACCGTTGTGTAAGGTAAAAGTATCGTGTAATACTTTAAAATCTCTTGAAGCAAACCAGGCAAAATCATGAACGCTGTCTTGAATATATGTAAGTGTTTTTTCACCGTTTACCCCCGATGATAAATTAGCATTTTCGTTGCTTAAATTTTTAAGCCATTCAATTTCTTCTTTGTTTTGTAAGTTTCCGGTTGCAGCCACCACCATATTTTTGGGTACAGTTATATGAACGGTAAATTTTCCAAACTCACTGTAAAACTCACCCTGGTCTAGGTATGGCATGGCATTCCAGCCGTTTATATCGTAAACAGCAGGTTTTGGGTACCATTGTGTAATACAAAAAATGCCATTTTCGTAGCCCATTCGGCTAAATACATTTGGAATTTTAACAAAAAACGGAGTAGATATTTTTATAGATTGTTTTGGTAATATTGGTTTATTCAGGTTCAAAACTGCAATATCATTTTTATCGGTGTATTGCCATTTTACTGTTTCGTTGTCAACTGAAAAGTTAATCGAATCAATATAACCGCGTTTTGATTTATCAGAGAAATGAAATTCTGCCGAGCCGTTTTCCAACTTTTGTTTTGCATAATCGGTTTGCCTGTTTTTGTATGCATTTGGCCATAGGTGCATATAAATTTTATCAAGCGAGGTTTCTGCATTGTTGGTGTAAAAAATTTCTATGTTACCTTGCAATGTACGTTTGGTTTCATTTAACTTAACATGAATGTTATATTCAACATGCTGCTGAAAACTGTTTTGGGTTTTTATTTGACCCGATAGTTTAAAAAACAAACAGGTATTGATTATAAGAAATGAAAAAATTCGCATGAGATTTAATTTATTTTTAAGTTGAACGAATATAAACATAAAGTCAACTTAATAAGCTAAACAAGTTTTTCGGTTAGTTTTTCTATAACCTTTTTGGCCGGTTTATTGTTGTATAAAATATCATAAACAGCATTTAAAATGGGCATTTTTACATCCATTTGCTGATTTAATATATACATGTTTTTTGTTGCATAATAACCTTCAGCAACCATCTTCATTTCAAGTTGTGCGTTCTGAACCGTATAACCTAAGCCAATCATATTTCCAAAAGTACGATTGCGGCTATGTATGCTATAAGCTGTTACCAATAAATCGCCAAGGTAAGCGCTGTGATTAATTTTTCTGTTGGCATCGGTAATGTTTCTTAAAAAACGCTTCATTTCTCTCAAAGCATTACTCATAAGTACAGCCTGAAAATTGTCTCCATAACCAAGACCATGGCAAATTCCGGCTGCAACGGCATAAATATTTTTTAAAACTGCACCATATTCTGTACCTCTTACATCGTTGCTTACAACTGTTTTTACATACCTGCAACTTAAGTATTCGGCAACTTTACGCGCAAAATCCTGATCTTCTGATGCAATGGTAAGATAGCTTAATTTTTCGTTAGCTACTTCTTCGGCATGGCAAGGCCCGCTAATTACGCCAATTCTTTTTTCGGGAATATTGTATTTATCAATTAAATAATCGCCAACAATTTGTCTAGTACTCGGAATAAGTCCTTTTATGGCAGATACAACAAACTTGTTTTCAAAGTCATTTTTGTTAAGGCTTTTTAGGCTTTCTTCGGCAAAAGCAGCAGGAATAACAATTATAATTATATCAGCATTTTTTACAATTTCTTTAAGGTTACTGTCAACAGTTACTAAATCAGGGTGAATTTCAATACTGCTAAGGTAATCGGGGTTATGATGGTTTTGTTTTATATACTCAACAAGGCTATTGTGCCTAACCCACCAATAAATATTGCCTAAATTGTTATCGGGGGTTTGTTTATGATCGCAAAGAATTTTTACTAGCGCAGTAGCCCAGCTGCCACCACCAATTACTGCTACATTGTTTACCTTTTTCATCAGGTTTTATAAAAAATTTTGGGTAAAAATATAATTAACGCTACAATTACCGAAACTACAGCACAAATCAATACGCTGCCTGCAGCCAAATCTTTAATGTGTTTTACATGATTATTAAATTTTGGTTCAACCAAGTTGCAAAATCTTTCTATGGCAGCGTTAACAGCTTCGGCTGCTATTACCAAAGCAATACAAATTACAATCGCAATCCATTCTAAATTGTTTATGTTGAACCAAAATCCCGCAATGGTAACAACTATTATTGCCAATAAATGAATTTGGGCATTGGGTTCAAACCTGAACAAATAAACTAAACCATTAAAAGCATGAATAAATGATTTGAGTCTTTTTATTAAATACATTTAGTTTTTAAAGTTACGATTATCAATTCCCCACATTAGCTTATGCCGAAGCGTATTAAGGTAGTTTTCGTTGTTAAAGCGCATTAGGTTAAAAGTAAAATCGGCTTTGCGAATGGCAAGCGGCAATTTAGCTTTTATACTTTCCGAGCGTGAATCTAAGGTAGCAAGAAAACTTTCGCCTCGGCCTTCAATTTCAAACGAAATTACATTTGAATCGCTAAGGATAATGGGTCTTACGTTTAGGTTGTGTGGCGCAATGGGAGTTATAACAAAACTTGCCGATGTTGGGTATAATATTGGTCCACCGCAACTTAGGTTGTAACCTGTACTGCCGGTTGGTGTGGCAACTATTAAACCATCGCTCCAATACGAGTTTAAAAATTCGCCATTCAGGTAAGTATGAATGGTTATCATGCTGCTGCTGTCTTTTTTATGCAGCACAAAATCGTTTAGTGCATAATGCACACCACCAAATAAACTCTCTTTGCATTCGAGTTTTAAAACAGTACGGCCATCTATGGTATAATGGCCTTTTATTATATCATCAACCAATTCTTTGGCCTTTTCGGCAGCTACTCCTGCCAAAAAACCAAGTCTGCCTGTATTTATACCTGCTACCGGAATTTGGTGATGCCTTATAAATTCTATAGAGTTTAATATGGTGCCATCTCCGCCAATAGAAATAACATAATCTGGATTAAAGTTTATAAATTCTTCGTAGGTGCTGTAAGTTTTTGTTTTTACGTCAATGCTTAATCCATGACGTAAACAATCATCGTAATAATTTTTATAAACCGAAAAATTTATTTTTTTTAATTCGAGGTAGTTGAAAAATTCCTGAATTTCAGCAAATCGTGCATCTTTAAAGTATTTTCCAAAAACTGCAATTTGCATGTATCAGGTGTTTATGTATTTAAGAAGCCAATTATAGCGACTGTTAAACAAATCATCTTCTTCATCAGTATGGTTTGCAAAAACAATTTGGTAACCAAAACGCTCATAACTTTGCCTTACAAACTTTAAGTTGGTTGAGTTAAACTTTAAACTTACATAAACATGATTTTGTTCGTTTAGAACGGGGCTTGTTATACTTGCAAGTATTTTAACGTTATTGCTTTCTGCAATTCTTGAAAGCTCAGCCAAAGAATAATTTAGTGCCGGCATTTGCAATACAATAATTGAGCCGGGCTGTTGCAATAAGGTGTTTTTGTGAAAGAAAACTGCAATATCGGCTGCATTAATTATTCCTTTATACTGCTTGGTTTCATCAATAACTGCTAAAGTACTTAAATGGTGTTCAGCCAGCATTTGCAAACATTCAAAAATATGTTTACCTGAATTTATTTTGTATATTTCAGTATTGGTTTGCATAACGGTTTCAACCTTGCTGTCGGGGTTATCAAGAAGTATTTTTTCTGAAACAAAGCCAATTAAAGCTCCGCTATCAACCACAGGCAAATGTTTTACTTTAAAGTCTTCCATAAGCATGTGGGCAGCATCGCAAGTATCGCTTTTCTTTAAAGCAAAAATTTCGGTTGATATAAGTTGAAAGGCAAACACTATTGGTTAAATATTTTTTTATAAAAATTATCGGCAAGTATATTAAATGCTTCAGGTTGTTCCATCATGGGGGCGTGGCCGCATTTATCAATAAAATATAACTCAGAGTTTGGAAGCAACTGGTTAAACTCTTCTGCAACTTCTGGCGGAGTAACATTATCTTGTTTTCCCCAAATAAGGCAAACGGGTAATTTAAAATTTGGCAAATCTTTACGCATATTATGCCTAATTGCACTTTTAGCCATGGTTAAAATTCTAAGCAATTTACCCTTGTCTTGTATGGTTTCATAAATTTCATCTACCAGTTCGTCAGTCGTTGATTTTGGATCGTAAAAGGTTAAAGCAATTCTTTCGCGCAGGTACGCCTTATCGCCTTTTCTTGGATAGCTTGCTCCAAAAGCATTTTCGTATAATCCGGAACTGCCGGTAAGTAAAAGACTGTTTACTTTGGCCGGATACTTTTTAATGTAAACCAGGGCAATATGTCCGCCAAGCGAGTTGCCAAGAATATTAACTTTATCAAACTTTTTATACTCAATAAAATCGTTAACAAAATTTGCAAGACCTTCAACACTAAGTTTTAACAGGTTCATTTCAAAAATAGGCATTAAAGGAATTACAACCCTGTGGGTTTGCTTAAAATGGTTTAAAACATCTTTCCAATTGCTCAATGCTCCAAAAAGTCCATGAAGCAGTAACAATATTTCGCCCTCGCCCTCATCTATATAGCTGAATTTATCTTCCTTTCGTATATTATATTCCATTTAAGTTATTGTTAACCAAATATAAACAAAGTTTAAATTCTTATTTTGTTTTTGCCAAAGCTACAAAATTATTAATAATTGTTAATCCAAATTCGGTTTGGCAACTTTCGGGGTGAAACTGTATGCCCCACACGGGAAGTGTTTTATGGGCCAACGCCATTATTTCGTTTTGGCAAAATGCGGTTGGTTCAAGCATATTGGGCATGTCTTTAACAATAAGGCTGTGGTAGCGAGTGGCTTTAAAATGCTTGGTTACATTTTTAAACATGCTGTGGCCGGTGTGTTCAATTATATCAACTTTTCCATGTCGTGGAAGCTTGGCTTTAATAAGTTTTGAACCAAAATATATACCAATTGCCTGATGGCCGAGGCAAACACCCAAAATTGGCATTTTTTGTTGAACACCTGCATTTAAAACCTGCATTAAATTACCCGCTAATTGTGGTGTTTGAGGCCCCGGTGATAATACCAAAGCATTATATTCAACCGACAGATTACTTAAATCTATATCAATGTTGTTTCTAACAACTTGGCAATTTACACCGCACTGCTCAAGGTAATCTTTAAGCATGTAGGTAAATGAGTCAAAATTATCCAATAATAAAATACGCACTATACCAAAGATAGATAAAGGTTTTTGGTTTGTTGTATATGTTTTTGCCAGCTAAAAAGTTTTAATCTTTCAGTTCCTTTTTCAATTAAGCTATTCGAAAGATTTTTGTCTTCTAAAACATTGATTATTTGATGAGACAGTTCCAATTCATCATCAGCATTAAATTTAAGACAGGCATCACCTGCAATTTCTGGCAGGCTTCCGCAATTACTTATAATTAAAGCAACTTTACAGGCAAAAGCCTCTAAAACCGGAATGCCAAAACCTTCGTATTTTGATGGAAAAATAAAAACTTTTGCACTGTTGTAAGCATATTTTAGCTCACCTATACTAAGCGATTGTTGAATAACTTTATTTTCAATATTTAAATTTTTAAACATTTTTATTTCATCGGCAGTAAAAGGCAAACTGCCGGTACAAAACAAAAATAAATCAGCGTGTTTTTTGGCAACAATCGCAAAAGCTTTAACAAGTACATTAAAATTTTTATATCCTCTTCTTTCACCGGTAAATAAGATATACTTTTCGGGTAAATTTTTAATTGGTTTAGCTGTAATTCCGGATATATCTTCGGCAAGATAATTTACGTATATTTTATTGGGGTTGGTGAACGGATAAATTTCGAGTAAATCTTTTTTGGTATTTTCAGATACGGTAACAATGGCATCTGCTTGCTTAATGTTTTGCATTTTTATTTTAGCAAGGTTTCTGTAATGTTGATTCGAGCTGAATTTTTCGTGTATTAAATCGTGAATGGTAATTACAAGTTTGGTTTTGTTGCTTAGTGATTTAAAAAAGTAATTGCTGTAAAATGTTGGATGAAAAATATCTGCTTTTTGCTGTTTAAGAATTTTATTAACAAATGCATGCCCGTAATATGCGCCAATGGCCCTGATAATTTTACCTTTAAGAGGAAAGTTTTTGTTTTTTAAAACAGGTTCAACCCCATTTAAGTTAAGACCTATTAAATATTCATTTTCCGAGTAAAAGTTTTTGAATAAAATATCGAAGTCTTTATCATTACTTAGGTTTTGTAGCAGCAACGAAAATATTTTACTTACACCGCCATAACGTTGCCTGAAAAAAATTTCATCATCAAATAAAATTTTCACTTGTGATTTTTAAAATTTCTTTGGAATTAAAAATCTGTCAACTATTGCCAAAATTGGAGCCGCCAAGAATAAAAAATAAAAACTGCCCTGAGGAAAGTGATGGTTTAATAAATAGTAAATTAAGTAATACAAAATCAAACCTGCTATGCTTGTAAATGCTCCTGTTCGGTAATACATAAACATAAGTAAATGGCCTACCAATATTATTACCGGATAAAAAACAAACAAAAACAATTCTTTTGTTGATAGTTTAAAAACAGTCTCTAAATCTAAGTTAGCTGCCAATAAAACAATGCAAATAATGTTTATAACAAATACTATAGGTCTCAGTGTTGTTTTCATGTCATTAATGTTTAGGGTCAACAAAAAATACGCCTTCTTTTAAGGCATATTTACTTGCAATAATTTTTTCAATATTAAAAATTGTTACAATAAAATGCATCAATAAAGCAGCAACCGGAATAGTTTCTACCCTAAAATCAACCAACCCTCTAATATTTATTCTTTCATTAATTGAACTTTTGGTTATAAGATTATAAAATTCATCAAATTGTTCTTTTTGAACCAAAACTGCATTTTTACTTAGAGAAACAAGTTTTTGGTTAAAATGATTTTCTAAAACATCCGTAAGGCTATCGAAACTACCGGCTGTGCCAATCATAGTATCAATTTCAAAATCACTTTTTAGTTCTATCAAATCAAAAAATATTGATTGAAGATGTGTATTGATTTTTTCAAAATCTTTGCCGGTGAATGGATTATTGGGATTGAACAACTCAAGTAATTTTAAAGCGCCAGCTTCGTAGCTTTTACAAAAAAATATTTCTTGTTTTTTGCCTATTATTATTTCAACGCTCCCACCGCCAATATCCATAACCAATAAGGTTTCATCGGGTATTTTGTAACTATTAATGGCTCCTTTATAAATAAGTTCAGCCTCTTCCAAACCGCTAATGGTTTTAATAGTTGTATTTAAAATCTGCTGAGCTTTTTCAATAAAAATGTTTGCGTTTTTTGCATTTCGTATGGTAGCCGTAGCTAAAGTTATTATGCTATTAACGCCAAATTGTTCAGTAATAGCTTTGTATTGTGTTAATGTATCAAGACCTCTTTTTAAGGCATCTTCTCTTATAATGCCTTCGTTAATGCCTTTTTTACCAAGCTTAACCGGTGTTTCGGTATTATAATAAATTATTAACTCTTTGTCTTTAATTTCTCCTATTAAAAGATTAAACGTGTTTGTTCCTATATCAATTACAGCCTTCAAAGTTTTCAAACCTATTAAAAAAGTTTAAGGTTTAAATCTTGCTGTTTTTTATTTTTAGTAGAAGATATTTTTATGGATATATTTTTTTCTTTTTCTGATTTTCTTTCGGTTAAGGTATTCAGTATTTGTTGATTGTTTAGTTTTGCCGTAATTGATTTTTTTATTCGCCAGAGTTCTTTGTTTGCATGGTTGGTGGTTTCCTTTAAATCAACAATGGGTAATGGATAATCTTTGCCTAAAACGCAATTATACATTTTCTGCTCATGTTCATTCATTAACCACGGAGTATGAATAAGTGAAGCAGGAACCTGATAAAGTTCTTTAATCCACATTTTTATAAATTCACCATCGGGGTCGTGGTCTTTGCTTTGTTTTACAGGATTGTAAGTTCTTATGGTATTTATACCGGTAGTACCTGCCTGCATTTGTATTTGCGGGTAGTGAATACCAGGCTCGTAGTCTAAAAACAACTTTGCCAAATGGTGCGCACCTGCTTGCCAGGGTTGCCATAAATTGTGTGTTAAAAAACTTATTAGCATGGCACGCATTCTAAAATTTATATAGCCTGTTTCATGCAAACATCTCATGCAAGCATCAATTAGCGGATAGCCGGTTTTTCCATTTTTCCAAGCTTCAATAAAATGTTCGTTTACTTGGGTTCGTATATCATTAAAAGCAGAATTTATATTTTCAAACTCCATTTTACAAAAGGTTTCAAACTTTTGTATAAAATGGCAATGCCAATGCAAGCGGCTTATAAAAAAATGCAAACCTCTGTTTTTCTTTTCTTTTTTTAAATTTAAACATTCCTGATATACCTGCCTGATGCTTATATTTCCATAAGCTATATATGGTGAAAGGCGGCTGCAAGATGTTCTGCTGTAAAGTGGCTTGCTTATATGCTTTGCATAATTAAAAGATCTTTCGTTAATGAAACTTGATAAATATTTCCATGCAAATGTTTCTCCACCTTTTTGAAAGTTTTTGTTATAAATTTTAAACCCGTTAGGTATGTTTTTATTAAGAATTTTTTTATCAGGTTTGAACCAATTTATTTTATCGAGTTCAATCGGTTCAATTTTAGTAAGCATATATTGATGCCATAATTTACTCCAGTTTTCGCGGTTTTTTAAACCCCTTTTTATGCCGTTGTGTTGAAATTGATGCCAGATAATTTTTTTATCATTAAGTAATGATGCAACCTCTTTATCTCTTTTAAAAGTAATATCATTTCCGGTTTCTATCTGGCTATATACACCTTCTATTTTTATATTATCAATTAGTGTACTAAAAACATCAAATGCATTTCCATAGCAGGTATAAATTTCTGTATTATACTCAGCCAGTCGGTTATTTAAATCTGCTACACTTTCAAAAATAAATCTGCCATGTCTTTCATCAAAATCAGGTGCTTCTATAATGTTTGGTTCAAACATATAAAGTAAAAACAAAGGTTTATCGGTTTGCGAAGCTTTTAAAAGCGGAATATGATCGCTTAATCGTAAATCGCGTTTTAACCAAACTATATTTATGCCTTGCTGCATGTTTTTTTTGATTAAAACAACCTTAAATATTGAATGTTTAAACAAAAATGAATGATTTAAAACCGGAAGAAATAGACAGGATAATTGAAATGGCTTGGGAAGACAAAACCCCATTTGAAGCTATCAAAATTCAATTCGGGTTATCTGAAAGCCAGGTAATAGAGCTTATGCGCATAAATTTAAAAGGAAGCAGTTGGCGTTTATGGAGAAAACGTGTAAATAGCGGAATAAGCCAAAAGCATTTAAAAAAACGTAATCCGGAAATTGAACGTTTTAAATGTACAAGGCAAAGAATAATTTCAGGTAATAAAATAAGTAAACGTTAAATTTATTTTCCAATGGCTTTTTTATACACATCCAGGCATCGTTTTCTTGCAAAATCGTGGTTTACTATGGGTTTAGGATAAGAAGGAGTGCCTAATTCAGGAACCCATTTTTTTGTATAAACTAAATCTTTATCAAATTTTTCGGTTTGCAATGCAGGGTTAAAAATTCTGAAATAAGGTGCTGCATCAGTTCCGCAACCTGCAGCCCATTGCCAGCCGCCATTGTTAGCACTCAAATCAAAATCGAGTAGTTTTTTGGCAAAATAAGCTTCGCCCCAACGCCAGTCAATAAGCAGGTGTTTAGTTAAAAAACTTGCAGTAATCATTCGTACACGATTGTGCATGTAACCGGTTTTATTTAATTCTCTCATACCTGCATCTACAATGGGGTAGCCGGTTTGTCCGTTGCACCATTTATCAAAATCGTTTTCGTTGTTAATCCATTCTATGTTGTTGTATTCAGGCCTAAATGCGCTTGTGGCAACATACGGAAAGTGCCATAAAATTTGCATATAAAAGTCTCGCCAAATAAGTTCGTTAACCCAGGTTTCGCTAAGTGAATAAGCTTTTCGTGCTTTTTCGCGAATGCTTATGGTGCCAAACCTAAAGTGTATGCCAAGTCGGCTTGTACCGTTTATGGCCGGAAAATTTCTTTTTTCAGCATAGTGTTTAATGATGCCGTTAGTTGTTTCCGGTTCAGGAAAATGCAAACTTGTAGGCTCAAAACCCATTTCATTTAAAGAAATTATTGGTTTTGGTTCAATTTTTAAATAGTTGTTATAATATTTTTCGTTTGGGTAAGATTTTAAGTAAAATGAATTAATTTTAAACCTCCACTTTTTGCTGTAAGGAGTAAAAACCGTGTAGGGTTTCCCGTCATCTTTTACTACTTCATCTTTTTCAAAAATACAATGGTCTTTATATGTGTTGAACTCAATGTTATTATATTCCAAAAAGTCTTTTACCTGTTTATCTCTTTGGGTTGCATATGGCTCGTAATCATGATTGGTAAACACTGCATTAATTTTAAATTGTTGCGTAATTCTTTCAAAAACTTCAATTGGTTTACCGTAAAATACGTATAGGTCTGAACCAAATTTTTGTAGCTCATTTTTTATTTTTAAAATTTCTTGGTGAATAAAACTAACCCTCGCATCTGTTTTATCGTCCAGTTTATCAAGAATATTGGTATCAAAAATAAATATGGGTAAAACAGGTATATTACTTTTTAATGCGTGGTATAATCCGGCATTGTCGGTTATTCTTAAGTCTCTTCGATGCCAAAAAATATTTATCGGTTGGTTCATATACTAATAAAGCAATAAAATTTTAGTTTTGTTTAATTTGCAACTTGATTCAATCGAACCCATACCGATTTTTTGCTGCATTTATAACCATTGTACATGCCATATATTTTTTTACAGCTTATTTTATTTCTGATATTTATACAACAGATTCAATAGGCTATTTGGCTCAAGCAGATAATATTAAAAATCATTACAGTTTTTACGCAGCACCATGGAGAGAAAAATTTCACCCTGATTGGTTTACCTTTCGTCCACCTTTATATGGTTTGTTTATTTTGTTATGCAAATCAATTTACAAGCACGATTTTACGGTGCTTTTTTTTCAAAACCTGTTAAGTATTTTCACTATAATCTCATTGTTTAGGTTTTTGGTTCAGCAAAATATAAAAGAATTAAATGTTTCAATTTTACTAAGTTTAATATTGTTGTTTTATCCTTCTCAGTTTATACACTGCAATATGATAATGAGCGATATTTTGTTTCAGTTTATCATGTTTCAGGCATTTTTATTCTCATATAAACTCATTAAAAATCCAACTTTTAAATATGCTGTTATTGCAAGTTTATTTTTTGTTATTGGTATGCTAACCAAGCCGGTAAGTTTTTTGCTTGGCTTTTCGCTTGCTTTGTTTTTAGTGGTTATTTGGTTAAGGCAAAAAAAATTAAAATATGTATTGCCTTTTTTGCTTTTACCTATTACTTACCACGCCTATTGTTCTTACAATAAAAAGGTAACAGGATATTATCATTATACTACTGTAACACCTTATTTTGTATTAAAATACATGGCCAAATACACCAATGCACAAATTTATGGCGAGGCTTATGCCGATTCGGTTCAGGCTGTAATTATGCAAAAAGCCGATGCGGCAACAGACTTTCAAACTCGTTATGAAATAATGAACAATGAAGGAAAAAAAATTATTAAACAACATTGGCCTGTATTTATTTGGTTTAATGTAAAAGGCTGGCTTATGATAATGATTGACCCCGGAAGATTTGATTGGTACAAATTTTTAAACATTAATGAGGGAGAATTTTTAGGTTTATACCATTTAATTAATACCGAAGGCTTTTTTAAGGGAATAGTGTCTTTTTTAAAAATTGCTCCACTTGGTTTGTTGTTTGTATTAGCTGTAAGCTTTGTTTTTAATGTTGTTTTGTTTTCCGCGTTTATTTACTTTTTACTTTTTACTAAAACCGATTTATACTTAAAACTGCTAATTTTTTTATTTGTGTGTTATATGGTAGGCGCTACGGGGGTATTAGGTCTTGCTCGTTATCGCATTGGCTTTGCACCATTGCTTTGGATTGCCGCTGCTTTTTCTTTCGAAAAAATAAAATTTAAAGTGCATGTTCAATAAGCCTTATGCACCTATTGAGCAGGTTAATTTACCTGAATTTAGCAATGCCGGAATAAATGTTTTTATAAAACGCGAGGACTTGGCACACCCTTTTGTTAGTGGTAACAAAATGCGTAAATTAAAATATTATTTTCAAGATGCTGCAGCGAATGGTAAAAATACCATTGTAACTTTTGGCGGAGCTTACAGTAATCATTTGCTGGCTACTGCCGCAGCATGTGCCAAAATGGGTTTTATATCGTATGGATTTGTAAGAGGCGAACCTGTAAAAAATTATATGCTTAGCCTTTGCAAAATTTTTGGTATGCATTTGTTTTTTGTTGAACGCAACACATACAAAACCGATAAAATAAATTTTGCAAAAAGCAAAATACATGATATTGAAAATTGTTATTTTATTGATGAAGGCGGACAAGGAGAATTGGGAGAAAAAGGTGTGGCAGAAATAATTGAAGATTTAAGCCAAAATTATAATCATATTTTTTGTTCGGTTGGAACAGGAAGCACCATGTTAGGGTTATTGCAAAGAGTTGAAAAAAATAATTACCAAACTAAAATACATGGAGTCCCGGTTCTAAAAGGCTACGATGATAAAGAACTTTTAAAAACTTTTGATAAATCTTTGTACGAATGGCATGATGGATTTCATTTTGGAGGTTATGCAAAAATTGATAAACAATTAACCCAATTTGTAAGTTATTTTGCAACCAATACCGGTATACTCCTCGATTATGTTTACGAAGGAAAAATGTTTTATGCCCTTACAAGTTTAGCAAAGCAGGGTTATTTTAAAAATGGAGAAAGCGTTTTAGCGCTTCATAATGGTGGTTTAATAGGTATGCTGGATATGATGAAAGCATCATATTAACTAACCTATTGCAAATATAAAATTATTGTTTAGTATTGCAGCGCTGTATTAAGTCTTATCAGCTTCAAACAAGGTTTATTTTAGTACACTTATTAAATTTCAATCTTGTTTGGGTCAAAAAAACAAACAGCTATACATAATTTATTTTGACAACCTAATTATTCATTTGCTAATGCACAACATTCAAACATTGAATGACATGCTCATATCTGAGCTTAGAGATTATGCTTTAACCATTGGTATAAGCAATCCTAAAGACTATACCAAAAAAGAGTTGATTGAAAAAGTTTTGCAGGTTCAAGCACAGCAAAATAGCGAACAAGCTGTTTTTAGTGCTCAAAATGAGCAAGAAAGTAGTCAACAAGAGGAAAAACCAAAACGTACTCGAAAAAGAAAGATTATAGCAGAAAAAACAGAAACTCCTGCAATTGATATAAAACCTATTGAAGGAGAGTTACCATTATCTTTTAACGAAGACTCTGGTGAACAAAATGAAATAGAATCTGTTTTGGCTGAGCCTGTTGAAGAAGAAATTGAAGCGACAGAAACAACACAAACACAAGTAGAAGAAAGGCCAAATGGTGGAAACAAATATAATAAGAACGATCGTTACGAAAAACCAAACCCATATATTGACCTTGAAGCAATTGTAACCAGCGAAGGTGTTTTGGAAGTTATTCAAGATGGTTACGGATTTTTACGCTCGTCTGATTATAACTACATGCCATCGCCAGATGATGTTTATGTTGCTCCGGTTCAAATAAAAACACATGGTCTTAAAACTGGTGATACTGTTTTAGGAACCATAAGGCCGCCAAAAGAAGGCGAAAAATATTTTGCACTGGTAAAAATCGAATCCATAAACGGTCGCACACCGCAAGAAGTTCGCGATAGGGTAGCATTTGAACATTTAACCCCGCTTTTCCCAGATGAAAAACTAAACCTTTCTAAAAATGCAACAACTTACTCAACCAGAATTATAGATTTAATTGCTCCGATTGGTAAAGGCCAGCGTGGATTAATTGTGGCTCAGCCAAAAACCGGTAAAACCATTTTGCTAAAAGATATTGCCAATGCCATTGCCAAAAATCATCCCGAAGTTTATTTATTGATTTTACTGATTGATGAAAGGCCCGAAGAAGTTACCGATATGCAACGCAGCGTTAAAGCAGAGGTTGTTGCCAGCACTTTTGATGAGCCTGCCGAAAAACACGTAAAACTAGCAAATATTGTGCTTGAAAAAGCAAAAAGACTTGTGGAGTGTGGACATGATGTAGTAATTCTGCTCGATTCGATAACTCGTATGGCACGTGCATTTAATACGGTTCAACCGGCTTCGGGTAAAGTTTTAAGCGGTGGTGTTGATGCAAATGCCTTACACAAACCAAAACGCTTTTTTGGTGCGGCACGTAAAATTGAAAATGGTGGCTCGCTTACCATTATTGCAACAGCTCTTACCGATACCGGAAGTAAAATGGATGAAGTGATTTTTGAAGAGTTTAAAGGTACCGGAAATATGGAACTTCAGCTCGACCGAAAACTTGCCAATAAACGTATTTTCCCTGCTATTGATATTGTTTCATCGAGCACCCGCAGAGAAGATTTACTGCTTGATAAAACTACCCTGCAACGTATGTGGGTATTGCGTAACCATATTGCCGATATGAGTTCGGAAGAAGCCATGGATTTAATTTTAAAATCAATGAAAACTTCCGAATCAAACGAAGAGTTTTTAGCGAGTATGAACGGCTAAAAAACCGTACCGTTTATAATTACTTTTTCTGTTACATCGCTGCCAAAATTATAAGGAATAAAAGCAAGGCTGTTTATTGGTTTTGTTATCATTAAATTGGCAGTTTTACCTTTTGTAATTGAACCCAAAACATTACTCAACTCTAGCGCATAAGCACCATTAATGGTTGTGGCATTAAATGCTTCTTCAGGGGTAAGTTTCATTTGCGTACAGGCAAGGCTTACTACAAAGCCCATTCGTCCGTTTGGCGTGCTACCCGGGTTATAATCGCTTGCAAGGCAAACAGGCAATCCGGCATCAATCATCTTTCTTAACGGTGCATAAGGAATTCCCAAAAAAAATGAACAGCCCGGTAAAGCAACCGGCATAGTATTACTGTTAATTAAACAGTTTATTTCTTCGTCACCTGTATATTCAAGATGGTCAACACTTAATGCATTGTTTTTTACTGCTGTTTGAACGCCACCTGTATATCCAAGTTCGTTTCCGTGAATTTTTGGTTTCAAACCATATTTATAAGCAGCTTCTAGCAGTATATCGGTTTCATTTGGAGAGAAAAAACCTTTATCGCAAAATACATCCATATAATCAGCAAGGTTTTCGGCAGCTATAGCCGGAAGCATTTCATCAATAATTAGTTTTATATAACCCTCGCGATTATTTTTATACTCAGCCGGAAAAGCATGTGCCCCTAAAAAAGTTGCTTTTACCGGTATAGGACTAACTTGTTTAAGTTTTGCTATAACCCTCAGCATTTTTAACTCATCGTTTAAAGTTAGTCCATACCCGCTTTTTATTTCAATGGCACCCGTTCCGTAATTTATACATTCGTGAAGTCTTTTAAGTGCAGATTCAAAAAGTTGTTCTTCGCTTGTTTGTTGAAGTTTTTTAGCGCTGTTTAAAATGCCACCACCTGCTGCTGCAATTTCTTCATAAGATTTACCTTTTATGCGCATAACAAATTCTTCTTCGCGGGTTTGGGCAAAAACTATGTGTGTATGCGAATCAACAAAGCATGGTAAAACAAGTCTTTCGCTTGCATCAATGGTGTTATCGCAATTTGCTGCCGCTTTATCAGAGTTTAAATCACTCATTAATCCGTAGCTTACAATTTTACCGTTGCTGCAAAATATGTATGCATTGTTTATGCTTTTAAACTCTTGCATTTGTAAACCACATTTTTTTTCTAAACCGCTTTCATAAATGCCATAAAGGTTTTTTATATTTTTTATTAATAAATCAGCCATAACTTTAATTTACTGCAAATTAATTAAATTACTGCATCTTCTGTATGAGCCAAACTGACTCAATTTTATAAAAATAAGTTAGTTTACTGACTGAATTTAATTAAATTCAGTCAGTATATTGACTGAAATTATTATATTTGCATCATAAAAAATTATATATCAATGAATTTTATAGAAAGAGCATTGATGCAAAAACTTAAAAAACGCTTTGTAGCCAATAAAGTAGTTTTGCTTTTTGGTGCCAGACGAACCGGCAAAAGCCATTTATTAAAAAAGTTTACCGAAACGCTTAAAGAGCCATATTTACACCTTAATGGCGAAGATATAACTACAAACGAAATTCTTGAAAGGCGAAGCATTGCAAATTACAAACGTCTTTTGGGAAAGCGTAAAATATTAATAATAGACGAGGCACAGAAAATCCCTCAAATTGGTTCAATACTAAAACTAATGATTGATGGTATAGAAGGATTAAAAATAATAGCAACCGGCTCAAGTGTTTTTGATTTAAATAACAAACTGGGAGAGCCGCTAACCGGCCGGTCTTATTCGTTGTATCTGTATCCTTTGGCACATTTGGAGTATATTAAACACGAAACATTGCCCGAAACTAAAGCAAGGCTTGCCGAAAGAATAATTTACGGAAATTATCCTGAATTGGTAAACATAGAAGGAAATGCCGAAAAGGCCGCTTATTTAAAAGAGCTTGTAAATTCATATTTGCTAAAAGATATTCTTGAATTTGAGGGCGTAAGAAATTCGGTAAAAATGCTTGGTTTGCTAAAACTTATTGCATTTGCTGTTGGCAAAGAAGTATCGGTTGATGGACTTGGACGACAATTGGGAATAAGCAAAAATACTGTTGAACGCTATCTTGATTTACTTACAAAGGTATTTGTTATATATAGATTGCAGGGTTTTAGTAGAAATTTAGGTAAAGAAATTACCAAAAGCAGTAAATGGTATTTTTTTGATAATGGTATTCGCAACGCATTGATAGCAAATTTTAATGAACTGACTATGCGAAACGATACAGGCGAACTTTGGGAGAACTACATTTTAGCCGAAAGAATAAAGTTTCAGGAATATACGGGAATGGTTTCGAATAATTATTTCTGGCGAACCTATCAGCAACAGGAAATAGATTGGATTGAAGAAAGAAACGGTAAGCTTTATGCCTACGAAATGAAATGGAAAAATGCTGAAAATGTTAAAGTGCCAAGTGCATGGAAAACCGGTTATCCGGATAGTAAGTTCGAGGTAATAACATCAGAAAACTATATTGATTGGATTGAAAATTAAAACAAGCGGCATTTAGTTCTGTTAAGTTATAAAACAAATGAAAATTGCCGTAGTTGGAAGTGGAATTGCCGGATTGGCTTGTGCTGTTAGGCTTGCTGCTAATAAACATGATGTTTATGTTTTCGAGAAAAATGAATTTCCGGGTGGTAAACTAAGCGAATTTAATATAGATGGTTTTAGGTTTGATGCAGGCCCATCATTACTTGCCACACCGTTTTTAATTGATGAATTATTTGAATTGGTTCAAAAAAATCCAAGGGATTATTTTAATTATAAAAAAACGCAAATAAACTGCGTTTACCACTATGCTGATGGTACTAATTTAATAGCATGGCACGATAAAAGAACTTTTGCAAACGAACTTAAAGAAAAACTTAATGTTGATAACCCAAATATTTTTTTTGATTTCTTAAAACAAGCTGAATTTAATTACAACCTAACTGCACCACTGTTTATTGAGCAAAGTTTGCATAAGTTAAAAAACTACTTAAATTTTAAAACCTTAAAAGGCATTTTTTTTGCTTACAAACTGCATGTTTTTAAAACACTTAACCAACTACACAAACAAAAATTTAATAACCCTAAATTGGTTCAGTATTTTAACAGGTTTGCAACATACAATGGTTCAAACCCATACAAAGCACCCGGTTTGTTGCATGTTATTGCTCACTTAGAACATTATTTTGGTTCATACATTCCGCAAAAAGGTATGTATAGTATAACAAACAGCATTTATAATTTGGCTAAAGATTTGGGCGTAAAGTTTTATTTTAAACATCAGGTAAACGAAATAAAATATAACTACCTAAAAGGAAAAAAGCAAATTACTGGTATAGTAGTAAATAATAATTTTATTGAATTTGATGCAGTTTTAAGCAATGCCGATATATACTTTACATACAAAAATTTATTGCCAAATGAACAATTACCTGAGAAAATTATAAGTCAGGAAAAATCATCGAGTGCTTTAATTTTTTATTGGGGAATAAAGAAGCAGTTTAATAATCTTGATTTGCACAACATTTTTTTTAGTGCCGATTACGAAACAGAGTTTGATTATATTTTTAATAAAAAACAGGTTTTTGCCGACCCGACAGTATATATAAATATTACTTCAAAATATGTTGATGGCGATGCCCCACAAGGTTGCGAAAACTGGTTTGTTATGATTAATGTGCCAAACAATTCGGGTCAAAACTGGGATGAGATAATTAAAATATCAAGGCAAAATATTTTAAATAAACTAAGCAATTTACTTGGCGAACCAATAGAGCCATTAATAGTTTGCGAACATTTGCTTGAACCAAGAAGTATTGAAAGCCGAACCGGAAGTTTTGCCGGAGCTTTATACGGAAATGCAAGCAATAACAGGTACGCGGCATTTTTAAGGCATAAAAATTTTTCTGACAATATAAAAGGCTTGTATTTTTGCGGAGGAAGCGTACATCCCGGAGGTGGTATTCCACTTTGTTTAAATTCGGCTAAAATAGTAAGCCAACTTATAAAAGAAGATTATTGATGAATATAAAACAACTAACTACCAATAAAACCAAGCTAAATACCACTTTGCTAATTATTTTTTATGGTGTTGGCCTATTGGGTATGGTGTTTGAACCAAAACTGTTTGCAAAACTTACACCATTTAATCTTATACTAAGTGTATTTTCAATGCTCTATGGTCATGCTTTGGTAAACAGATATTTTATAATAAATATGATTTTTATATGGGTATCGGCATGGGTGCTTGAAATGGCCGGAACCACTACCGGAAGAATTTTTGGATTTTACACTTATGGAGAAGCTCTGGGAGTAAAGATAATGCAAACCCCGATAATAATTGGCCTAAACTGGATTTTGGTTTGTTATGCAAGCATACAAATGGCACATTTTGTTTTAAAGAAATATCCTCTGCAAAATATACAGGCAGCGCAAATAGCCTTAGCCTTGTTTGCTGGTTTATTTATGGTAATACTTGATGTTTTTATTGAGCCTGTTGCCCCAAAACTTGATTTTTGGTATTGGCAGGATAATAAAATTCCGCTACAAAACTTTACGGCATGGTTTTGTTTTGGTACTGCTTTTTGTTTTTGGATGATAAAAAGCGGCATCATGCAAAACAATATCATGGGTTTAAGGCTTTATATAATACAATTAATGTTTTTTGCTGCAATAAATTTAAGTCAACTGGTATGATAAATTTTTTGATAACATTTACCACATTTTGGTTTATGGAGTTTATGGCTTGGTTTACCCATAAATATGTAATGCATGGCTTTTTATGGTATTTACACAAAGACCATCATCAGGTGGAACCGGGTTTTTTTGAGAAAAACGATGCATTCTTTTTAATATTTGCCGTTCCGAGTGCATATTGTTTTATAACAGGTAGCATTTATAACGATTTTAGGTTTTTTATTGGTTTGGGTATTTCATTTTATGGAATAGCATATTTTATAGTTCACGACATTATCATTCATCAACGATTTAAAATATTTACACATTGGAACAATCGCTATGTAAGAGCCATTAGAAGGGCACATAAACTTCATCATAAACATTTAGGTAAAGAACATGGCGAAAACTTTGGTATGCTTATAGTACCCTTCAGGTATTTTAAAAATCCAAACCTTACAAAATAATGAGTTTGTATGCATGGCTTATGCTTGGAAGCTTTGCCGGCCCTTTTGCCCTTAGTTTCGATAAAAAAGTTGCCTATTACAAACAGTGGCCTGCTTTGTTTGCAGGAATTTTTGTAAATGGAATAATATTTATTTTATGGGATGGTTGGTTTAGCAAAACCGGCATTTGGGGTTTTAGTGAAATATATACCATGCCTTATCGTATCAATCATTTACCGTTAGAAGAATGGAGTTTTTTTGTGGTAATTCCTTATGCAAGTGTTTTTATATATGCATGTTTAAAGGCTTATATCAATAAACAACCTTTTGGTTCAAGCATGCATAAAATTACACTCATTTTTTTTCTTATTACGGCAATCTTAGCTATTGTGTTCAACAATAAAACATACACTCTTGTAAATTGTGGTGTTGCTGCTGTTTTGCTTATTATTAACTATTATTTAAAGCCGGCATACATGGGCTATTTTTGGCTGGCTTATTTTATACATTTAATTCCATTTTTGCTGGTAAACGGTGTGCTTACAGGTGCAGTTACCCCCGAACCGGTTGTTTGGTATAATAACAACGAAATTATTGGACTAAGAATATTAACAATTCCGGTTGAAGACACCATTTACGCATTAACTTGTTTATTGCTGCCCATAAACATTATGGAGTGGCTAAACAAACTTAAAAAGGCTTAAGCATTACCATTTAAGATTTTCTTCATCATCAAAAGCTTTCCAAAGGTAAAATTCTTTGGTTATATCAATGTACTCATTAGTTGGCGAACCATCCTCGTTGTAAACAGTAAATATTTTTTCTGTTTTTTTTGTTTGAACCAAACTAAAACATAAAATCATTCGGTTTGGTTGTTTTGTAGGCTTTGGCTTAATAGAAACACATTCATTTAAAAATAATTTTTTGGCACATAATGCTAAAAACTCATTGGCTTCTTTTGTTGGTAAAATAAGCCAAAAACAACCTTCAGTATTAAGATTTTTTAAAACAAAATCTATTAAATCTACAAAAGGTAAATCTTTATCGTGTCTGGCTTTGCTTCGTTGTTCGTCTTCAATTTTGTAATTATTTTTTTGCTTGTAATAAGGTGGATTTGTTATTATTAAATCATAACAATTTTGAGGTTTAAAGCATAAAATATTTTGGTTAAATAATATTATTTGTTGGCTGAATTTACTATTGGAAATGTTTTGCTGCGATTGCAGGTATGCCGCTTCATCAATTTCTACGGCTGTAATTTTGGCATTGGTATATTTTTGTGCCATTATTAAAGTAAGTAAACCCGTACCTGAGCCAATATCAAGAATAGATTTTGGATCTTTTGCATGGGCAAAAACTCCCAATAAAACACTATCGGTTCCTACCTTCATGGCACATTTATCCTGATGAATGCTAAATTGTTTAAACTTAAAAGGTTTTGACATTGTTGGTATCAAATAAACAAATAAGTTTAAAATTGAACCAAATTATGACCACCGAAACCAAAACCCCCAATGCATTAGTACTTGCACAAAGCCCATACTTATTGCAACACGCTTACAACCCCGTAAATTGGATAGAATGGAGTGACGATATTTTTAATATTGCCAGAAAAGAAAATAAACTCATTATAGTAAGCATAGGTTACAGCGCCTGCCACTGGTGTCATGTAATGGAGCGTGAAAGTTTTGAAAAAGAAGATACAGCAGCCATTATGAACAAAAATTTTGTTTGCGTAAAGGTTGACCGCGAAGAGAGACCGGATGTTGACCAGATTTATATGGATGCGGTGCAATTGCTTACCGGCAGGGGAGGTTGGCCGCTAAATGTAATAACACTACCCGATGGAAGGCCCATACATGGTGGAACATATTTTCCGAAAGCAGAATGGGAGCGAGTATTGAATGCCTTGGCAAATCTTTGGCAAACCAAACCCGAAGAAGCCATGGAATATGCCACTAACCTTAGCAATGGCATAAAAAAATTAGATGTCTTTGCGGCTGAACCAAATGCAAATATATCTGCTCAAATTGTTGATGATGCATTGATAAACTGGAAAAGTAACTTCGATTTACAGTTTGGCGGTTATAATTGGTCGCCAAAATTTCCAATGCCTAACAACTGGCAACTTTTTTTACATTACAATAAATATACCAATGATAAAATTTTTATCGAGGCAGTAAATAAAACCCTTACTGCTATGGCAAAGGGCGGGATATACGACCAGTTGGGTGGTGGTTTTGCCAGATACAGTACCGATAGTTACTGGAAAGTTCCGCACTTTGAAAAAATGCTTTACGACAATGCTCAATTAATTGAATTATACAGTTTGGCTTTTGCTGCAACAGCCAACCCGTTATACAAAGAAATAGCAGAACATACAATTGAATTTATAAAAACTGAACTTACAAACCGTGAAAACTTTTTTTATTCGGCTTTAGATGCAGATAGTGAAGGTGTTGAAGGAAAATTTTATATATGGACTCAGCAGGAATTAAAACAAATACTTGGCAATAATGAGCCAGTTTACAGTTTGTATTACTCGGTTGATATTTACGGTAATTGGGAACACGGAAGCAATATTTTATATATTTCAAGAACAGATGATGAACTTGAGAAATTAACAGGAAAACCCATAGATGAAATAAAAAATATTATACAAGCGTGTAATAAAAAACTTATTGAAGTAAGAAATACAAGAGTACGTCCGGGTATTGACGATAAAACCATTTGCAGTTGGAACGCTCTTACCATAAAAGGCCTCACAGTTGCCGGTATGATGCTTCAAAACAATAAGTATATTGAATTTGCTGAAACTGCCATAAATACTTTGTTGCAAAATTGTTTTATTGATAATTTACTTTATAGAATTTATAAAAATGGCAAACAAAGTATTCCTGCGTTTGCCGAAGATTACGCAACTGTAATTGATGCACTGATAAAATTATATGAAGCAACCGGAAACGAAAGTTATTTGTTTAAAGCAAATGAAATAATGGATCTAAGTATTAGTTATTTTTATGATGATGATAAGCAGTTTTTTTACTTTAAAAACAAAACCGAAAAAGAACTTATTACAAGAAAAATAGATGTAAATGATGATGTAATACCATCTGCAAACTCAATATTTGCTAATGCATTATATAAACTTGGATTTTATTTTGATATATCGAAATATCATGATATGGCGCAGAATATGGTGTTATTGGTTCAGCACAAAATTAAAAAGTTTCCAAGTGGTTTTAGCAACTGGATGCAATTGATATTATTAATGGAAAAGCCATTCTATCAAGTTGTTGTAACAGGAATTGATTCAGAAGAAATATACAGGGAACTGCTTAAACAATATTTGCCAAATGCTTTGTTTGCTTGGGTTAAAAAGCCAAGTAAAATTCCGCTTTTAGCCGATAAAGAAATTAAAAGTAAAACAACTATTTATGTTTGTGTTGATAAAGCCTGCGGCCTTCCGGTTTACACCGTTAATGATGCTTTGAAACAGATAAAATTTTGATTAATTTGAAGCAATTTTGAGTAATGTTGTAATTAATTCTTTTAAACCAATTACTGTAATTTTTTCAGATAATTGATATGAAGCACTCTCAATGGGTGATGCTATAAAAACCATGTTTGGTTTTAAATCTTCTATTACATTATAAAACCCTTTCGAAAGTTTTGGTGCAGACGATGCTTTGCATTCTATTGCAATTAATAAATTGTTAAGTTGTATTAATAAATCAACTTCTTCTCCGTTTGAAGTTCTGTAAAAATAAGCAGGTGCATTTATTTGAGATAATACCTGTTCTATTACCAAACCTTCCCAAGATGCACCAAATATAGGATTTGAAAAAAGCATATCTGTATTTTTTATACCTAATAAATGATGTAAAATACCAGTATCCCTAATGTAAATTTTTGGAGACTTAATGAGTCTTTTTTTTATATTTAATTCGTATGGTTTTAATGAGCGCGTTACAAAAGTTTGTTCAAACAAGTCAAAATATTTTTTCATGGTTGGGTGAGTCATACCCATTGCACTTGATAACTTACTTAAGTTTAATGTTTGTCCATGTTCATGAGCACAGATTGTTAGAAATCTTATAAGTTGTATGGGTGGTATTTGAAACCCCAATTGAGGTAAATCTCTTTCTATGTAGGTTTTAATAAAGTTTTCTCTCCATATATAGCTATACAAATCATTCTCGGCTAATATACTCTCAGGAAATCCGCCTCTGTTCCAAAAAGTAAACATATTTATTTCTATTAATTCATTTATAAGAAATGGAGTAAGTGATAAATAGCCAATTCTACCAGCAAGAGTTTCAGAACTTTTTTGTATTAGTTCTCTTGATGCAGAACCCAATAAAATAAACTTGCCATTTCTTCTTTCTTCGTCTATTACACTTCTTAATGTTGTAAATAAGTCAGGTACCAATTGAATTTCATCAATACAAAGTGTTTTTTCAATATTAGCTTTGAAAAACAGTCGAGGATCTTGGAGTTTGTTTAAATCTTCATTGTTTTGTAAGTCTAAATAAATAGCATTTTTAACACTATTTAATACAAAATGCTTTATTAAGGTTGATTTTCCACATTGACGTGGCCCTAAAATTGCGACCACAGGAAAAATCTTCATGTATGTTTCAATATCTTTTTCAAGGTTTCTTTCAATATAAACGTGCTTATTCATTGATAATCAATTCGCAAAATTATAAAATAATTAAAACTATGCAAATTGAAAGTTGTAGTTTCAATTTGCATAGTTGTTTTTAATGATTTATATAATATTCAGAAAATCAGTGTTTAATATTTATTTTTTTGTATTTCCGCAATAAAGTAACAGAACCTCTTATATTGATTGTACTTCCCAATTTACTTTTGGTTTCTTAGAATATAAAAATAAACACTAACAGGGCAAATAGCAATGCGGTAGGTTCCATCATATCACCATTTGCTACCTGGTATTATTGCGCTGTGCAGTAATTCCGACCAACGAAAGATATGTGCAAAGCTTTATCTACTTAAAAAAATGCACTTTTTACTTAAACCAACATTTGTAAGTATGACTTACTTCCTTTTCAATAAAACGTTATCCGTATTTGTTTTACTTTTTAAAAACAATTTAAAAATCGGGTATGTATATTTTGATAATCTGAGAATAAGTTTAACAATAGTAGGATTTAGTTTTTTTGAACTTAAAATGTGTAGGTTCAAACCATTGCTGTAATAGTTTAAATTAAATTTTTTCGCCAAATATTTAAATGTTTGTGTGTGGTAAAATGCTATATGTTGTCCATGTTCAAAAGCATAATACCACCAATTGTTTTTATTGGGTGCCGGGTATAGTATGGGTTCGGTTGAAAAGATAATTGTATCGGTAATTTGGAGCATTGATTTTAATTCTTCAACAGGGTTTTCTAAATGTTCAAAAACTTCAAATGCAGTTACTGCATCTACTTTTCCCATTTTGTTATTGTATTCAAAACCTCTTGCAACTAAGTTTTGTGCATATTTATCGCTCCAATAAAAATCAAAACCAATATCGCGCATTAATCGTGTAAATATGCCATATCCTCCTCCCCAATCAACAAAACGAGCTTTTTTATTAAAAATAATAAATAAGAATGTTGTTAAAATTGTAGAAAATTTAAGGTTTCGAACCATAGTGCCTGTATCTTCAATATTAAGGGCACTGTTGTATGCTTCACCTAACCAATATGGATTTTCTGTTTGCGTAAAATAGCATGTGCTACATTGATAGTAGCAAACATTATACTTGCCAAGTATGGAAGAGTTAAAAATCTCTTTAGATTCATTTCCACATATTTTGCAATTAACACTCATTATAAAATCAATTTTTTAATAAATTGGCAATATCATCAAAACTGCTATTAAAATTGCCTTCAATAGCATCTTTTGTTGCCAAATATTCAGCTTTATGTTTGTTAAAAAATAACGGATAAAATTTTAACCATAATTTGTAAAATGTGTAATTGTATTTTTTATCAGGATAGTATGTTAGCCTAATATCGGTATTGTTTCTTATGGTAAAATATTTTTTTACCTCGGCTGCTTTATTATTGTTTTGTGAAGTTTCTTTTGGATGTTTTACTACACTATCAATAACAGCACCAAGTTTTACTCCGCTTTCTTTAAGTCTAACAAAATACTCAAGTTCATCGCCTCTTATAAAGTATTTGCGGTTTACGCTGCCTATTCTTTTTATAATTTTTGTTGGTATTAAAACACCAAGAAAAAAATGCGACCAGCCCCAAAATATTCCGTCAGTTATTTTGTTATCAGGAATTTCATTTTTGCTCCAATAACAAGTATTGTTTTTGGCAAAAATGTTTTTTTCTATTGTCCATAAAGCAAACGAAAAAGTATCATCATCCAAACTTAAACTAATTCCGGAAAGAACAACATTATCTTTATCGGGTTGTGCTAACCATTTTTCATAAACTTTTTCAATTGCGGTAGGAGTGGGTTCACAATCATCATCAAGAGTATAAACCAAATCAAAGTTATTGGCTGCTGCATAGTTTAATGCAACACACTGTCCGCCTGCCGAGCCTCCGTTTGTTTGGGTATTAAGGTATTTTATTTTATTGTTTTGAACCAAATGCTTTTCAACAACAAATTTTGTTTCAGGTTCTGAGTCGTTATCAATTACCAAAACCTTATCAGGTTGTAATGTTTGATTGGATATAAGATTTAAAAAAGTATCGAGATTTTTAGGCCTGTTTCTGGTAACTACAGTTACTAAAATACTATGTTGTTTTGTAATCATATTTCAGTATTAGGGAAAACAGGTTTTTTACTTTCATTAATTTTACTTATAAATAATTTTGCAAAATTTAATGCTTCTAAAATGGTTTTATCCATATCCATGTAGCGATATGTAGCAAGTCTTCCAAGAAAAGAAATATTGTATTCGATGTTCTCAGCAAATTCTCTGTATTTGCTTAGTATTTCAATATCTTTTTCAAGGCGTTTCGGGTAATAAGGTATATCGTTTACGGTTGTTTCTTTGCTGTATTCTATCGAATAAAAGGTTTCGTTAAAATCATTCCAAGGCGTAAAATGTTTGTGTTCAACAATACGTGTAAAAGGCACATTGTTTTCGGTATAGTTTACCTGAGATATTCCCTGAAAATCGCCTTTAGCATAATTGTTTTCCCAATAAACGGTTCTATATCCAAGATTGCCAAATTTGTATTCGTAAAACTTGTCAATTGGCCCGCAATAAAATAAGTGATTGAATTCACCTAAAACATCTCGGTTTATTTTTGTATTTAGAACAATGGTTATCTTATCGTGGTTTAAAATGTTTTTAATTAAACCTGTGTAACCTTCAACAGGAATGCCAACAAATTTGCTTTTGTGATAATTGCTGTTGTAATTAAACCTTACAGGCAATCTTTTTATTACAGATGCGGGCAATTCTGTCATAGCACAACCCCACTGTTTTTCAGAATAATATTTTATAAAAGTTTCATACAAATCTTTGCCAATATATTTGAGAGCAAATTCTTCAAAGTTTTTTGGTTCAGTAATGTTTTTATAACCAAGTGTATTTATAAACTCTTCTGCTTCTGTAGGATTAAAGCTTTTATCAAAAAACTTGTTAATTGTATCAAGATTTATTGGAAGACTAAAAATGCCTTTTGTGGTATTTGCTTTTACCTGATGGATATAAGTACCCATGCGGCAAAACTTATTTACATATTCCCAAACTAAATTGTAGTTTGTATTAAAAATATGTGGGCCGTATTTATGGATTTCAATGCTGGTTTTTTCATCTTTCTCTGTATAGCAATTTCCTCCAATATGGCTTCTTTCTTCAAAAATGGTAACGTTGCAATCTAAATTTGTTACTAATTCTCTTGCAAGAACGGCTCCCGAAAATCCTGCACCGGCTATTGCAAATTTATATTTAGGTGTATGTTTCAAATGATAATTACGAATTAGGGAATAGTGTTGATTTTATTTTTTTAAAAATAGAATACCTGCCATTAAAATAAAAGTTTATTTCATCATCGAGCGTGTTATCTACAAAAAAATCTTTTGTAAAAGTTAAATTTTCTATATTTATAGAATTTGACTCAATGGTTAATCGACTTTTATCATTTTCGCTCGAATGTGTTGCATTTTCAAACCCTATATTTTTAACAAGATTAACGGGAGGCATTAATGCAACGCCAAAAAATACATGAATTGCCAAAGCCCATTGCAAATCCCAAGTGTTGTTTTTGCCATCTATTACATGTTTTATAAAATCTTTTATAAGGTGATAACTTTTAGGAAAAAGTTTATGCAATAACTGTTGTTTTTTAAAGCTGTTGTAATAACCTGCATTTACATCGTAAAGTTTCCATGCCCTTCGCCAGGTTGCCCAGCCCCAAATTGAAATATAATTTGTAAATCTTACATTGCTGCTTTGGGTTATTGGGCAAAAACCATTTATGTGCATTACCTCATAATTATACCTGTAATTTTGCAGAGAAACCTCACAAAATTTAAAAAAATCAGCATGAGGCAGGCAATCGTCTTCAAGAATGATGCCTTCTTCTTCGTGTTCAAAAAACCAAGTTATGGCGCTGCTCACCGCAATTTTGCAACCTAAGTTTTTATCGCGGTAAAGGGTTTTTACTTGGCATGGCCAGTTAATTTTAGAAACAATTTCTCTTGTTTGCCTGCAAAGTTCATCTTCATTTGGTTTATTTTTTCTCGGCCCATCGGCTGCTATATAAAGTTTAGAGGGCTTTTGCAAAGCTATTTGCTCAAAAACCTTTACAGTTGTTTCGGGGCGATTAAAAATTAAAAACAGTATGGGTGTTTGTAATGCCAAATTGGGCGCAATTTTAGCTTAAAACACGCAAATTATACATATTAGTTTTAATATGCATTTATTTATTGTTGTTGGTTTGAACCTCTAAAAATATTAATGTCTTTTGATTGATTATCTGTAATAATTTTAATTTCTTCAATTTTGCAATAAACATAATTTACTTATATATCATAAATTTTTAAAGAAGTTAACTCTTTTTTTAATGATACATAAAAAATTTAATATCGAGTCATACAAACTTTACAGTTAAAAAAGTAAGATTTGCTCCAGGCTTTCTTCTAAGATAGAATTACTTTGTAACTGTGCGTAAAGGTTTAGTTTTTCCAAATCAAAATTTTGTTCAAAAGGCATTTGTAAACGCAGCATGTTTAGTGCGTGTATACAATCGGCATACTGGCTTCCTACACTTACACCCAGTTTAAAAGTACTAACTAATTTACCAATTACATCTTTGTTTGAAGCAATAACAGGTTTTTTTAATATAGCAGCTTTGGTTAGCAATGGGTGTGGCTGCATATAGTTGCCATCGATTAAAAACAATATGTCAAAACTTTTAATATAGGTAGCCACTTCGTCATCATCGTCAAAATCGTTTAAAATAAAGTAATTGTTGTTGTATCCTTTTTGCAACAATTGGCTCAATAATTTTTTTTCTTTTTTATTTAGTAATTCAGGTTCAATTTTTCCTGCACAAACAAAAAAGAATTTATCGGTTTCGGCATGAAGGGCTGTTTGTAAAAACGGCTCAAGGTTTTCATTTTCAAGCAAAATCATCCCAACAATCATTCGTCCTTTAGCTAGTTGTTTTATCTGCTCTATAATTTTGTTTGAACCAACATTGTTTCTAAGGCTAATATCCGGAAAAACAACAACTTTTTTATAAACCCTGCTTTGTACTTCTTTGGCCATAAACCTGTCAAGTAAAACTACTCCAATGCAGTTTCTTGCCGAAAAAAAATAATCCGGTTCTCCCGGCTTTGGGTCAACATTTAAGGTAAGTTTATTGCTGTAATAATCGCTAAGGTTTAGGTAAATACCAGTCCATTTTGCAGGTAAAAGCTTTTCTATAAAAAACTTTTTTGTATTGGGTAAAAACCAATCATCAACCGGACAGAAAATAATTAAATCGGTTTTTGATTTTTGCTTTTTCTCAGTTTCAGAAATAGCATTTCTCAGTTTTAGTAAATTTAATGAGACACTTAAATTTTTATTTTCGTGATTTTTGTAAGTTGTTGGAGCACAATTAAAATACTGCTTTTTGTGGTAAAAATGTTCAACAAGGTATTGTTGTATTTTTAACCAATCAGGGCTAAAAATGTAAACTTGTTTATTCATTTTCAACAATGCGGCAGCATGCATACAGGCATAATTAAAGTACCTGAGTCCGTTTCGTGAAAAAACCAAAGCTATGCAGTGAGCGTCAGTCAATTTATCGCAAAGGTATTTTTTTAATTGCGGCTTAAATTTTTAAGTTTGTAAACATCACTCAAAGTGTGTATGTTATTTAATACTGATAGCTTAAATATTTTTTTAAAAAATACTTTACAAAGTTTTAAAAATACTTACTTTTGCACTCCCAATTGACCGATGGTGTAACTGGCAACACGTCTGATTTTGGTTCAGAAGAGTCCAGGTTCGACCCCTGGTCGGTCAACCAACCTAAAGACATCCCAAACTAAAAGGGATGTCTTAATTTTATAAAAACCATGCAGTTACGCAACGAAATAAAGCTTTTTTCGGGTACTACCTCAATGTACCTGTCTGAGCAAATTGCTGCTCATTACGGAAAAAGTTTGGGCGATTGTGTGATAAGTAAGTTTAGCGATGGCGAATTTCAGCCTAGTTTTAATGAAAGTGTTCGGGGTTGCGATGTCTTCTTAATACAGTCAACTTTTGCAAATAGTGACAATTTAATGGAATTGTTGCTGATGATTGATGCAGCAAAACGTGCTTCGGCCCATTACATTACAGCCGTTATTCCTTATTTTGGCATGGCAAGGCAAGACCGTAAAGACAAGCCAAGGGTTTCTATAGGCTCTAAAGTAGTGGCCGATATGATTACCAAAGTTGGCGCCAGCCGTGTAATTACCATGGATTTACATGCACCTCAAATTCAAGGATTCTTCGAAATCCCGGTTGATCATCTTGATCCTTCGGTAATTTTTATTCCATATATTCGAAAAAGTAATTTTGGTTCAAACCTTATTATTGCCTCGCCTGATATTGGCTCATCGGCACGTGCAAGGGTTTATGCCAAAGCACTTGGCTGCGATATGGTTATTGTTGATAAAGAAAGAAGACGCGCAAACGAAATTGCCAGCATGAACCTGATAGGTGATGTAACTGGAAAAGATGTGGTAATGGTTGATGATATTATTGATACCGGAAACACTTTGGCAAAAGCCGCAAACCTTATCAAAGAAAAAGGTGCCAATAGTGTTAGAGCCATGTGTACGCATCCGGTTCTTAGCGGAAAAGCATACGAAAATATTGAAAATAGTGTTTTAGATGAATTGGTTGTATGCGATACTATTCCGTTAAAAAGAGAAAGCGGTAAAATTAAGGTGCTGTCGGTAGCTCCATTATTTGCAGAAGCAATAAAAAATATTACCGAACATGGTTCAATTAGCTCGCTTTTTAATATAAAAGACCAGCTAAAAATGAACCTATAGTTGATGGGAAACTTTTATGCTTTTTGTTGGCATAAATGATTTTGAGTAAACCGAAAAATAAATATATATGAAATCAATAGCAATGTTTGGTACGGTGCGCCCTACCATTGGCAAAAGTGCCACAAAAAAGTTAAGAGATGAAGGTCAGGTTCCATGTGTTCTTTACGGAGGTAGTGAACATATTCATTTCAGTATGTATGAACCCGATTTTAAATTACTGGTTTATACACCAAACGCATATCAGGTAAAATTAGACATTGATGGTAAATTGTATAAAGCCATTTTAAAAGACATTCAGTTTCATCCGGTAAACGACTCAATTATTCATGCAGATTTTCTTGAAATACATGATGATAAGCCGGTTGTAATGAATATTCCGGTAAAAATTACTGGAAACTCGGTTGGAGTGCGTGCAGGTGGTAAGTTGGTTGTAAAAGCCAAAAAACTTCGTGTAAAAGCATTACCAAGCAAATTCCCCGATTTTATTGAGGTTAACATCGAGCATCTTGAAATTGGAAAATCGGTAAAAGTTGGAGATTTAAAACCAGAAGGCATTGAGTTGCTTGATTCTCCAAACAATCCAGTAGTGAGTGTAAATACTACACGTGCGGTTATGGAAGCTGCAAAAGCAGAAGAGAAAGCAGGCAAAAAGAAATAATAACCTATTACATTAAAAAATCTAAATGCAGGGAGTTATATCAGCTTCCTGCATTTTTTTATGAAAATGTTGCCAAAACAGTTTTTCCACCTTTAACTTTATCGTTTAACTGCACATTAATTTTTGAACCAAGCGGAACAAAAATATCAACCCTTGAACCGAATTTAATAAAGCCCATTTCACCACCTTGGCGTACCTGCTGATTTTCTTTTATATACCAAACAATTCGCTTAGCCAAAGCACCGGCAATTTGCCTAAATAAAATTTCACCTTTTGCACTTTCAATTACGGTTGTGGTTCTTTCGTTTTCGGTACTGCTTTTGGGGTGCCATGCAACAAGATATTTTCCCGGATGATACTTAAAATATTTAACAATGCCGCCAACAGGGTTTCGATTTACATGTACATTAAATGGGCTCATAAACACCGAAATTTGTATGCGTTTGTCTTTAAAATATTCTGTTTCTTCAACTTCTTCAATTACAACAACTTTGCCATCGGCTGGCGATAATATATTATTTTCGTTTAAAACCGTTAGTACCCTCGGATTGCGAAAAAACTGTAGAATAATTAACAAAAATGCAATAGATAAAATTAAAAATATATTCTGAACCAAAAGATTGTCAGGAACTATAAATCTAACTAAAAAGTTTATGGCAAACAATACAATAAGTGTTATAAAAATTGTTTTTTTTCCTTCTCGGTGAAGCATAATTAATAAGTATAGTTTGGTTCAAAGTAAATAAACACAAATACACTTTCAAAATTTAAGTAAAATATTAGGTTTTTAAATTTAGGGTATAATTAGCGTAAAATATATCTTCGCAGGCTGCTTAGCATTTATGAACGAAAACAGAAAAGTAAGAGTACGTTTTGCCCCAAGCCCTACCGGGCCTTTGCATATTGGCGGTGTAAGAACGGCTTTATACAACTACCTTATTGCCAAAAAAAACAATGGCGATTTTATTTTACGTATTGAAGATACCGACCAAACGCGCTTTGTTAAAGGTGCCGAAGAATACATTATCGAATCGTTAAAATGGCTTGGAATTGAGCCAAACGAAGGTGTTGGCTTTGGCAATGGTCCGCATGCCCCTTATCGCCAAAGCGAGCGTAAAGAAATGTACAAGCAATATGCTATGAAATTGGTTGAAAGTGGCTATGCCTATTACGCTTTCGATACGCCTGAAGACTTGGAGTCCATGCGCGAGAGACTAAAAGCAAGCAACATAGATGCCAAATACGATGCCATTACCCGCACTACCATGAAAAACAGCCTTACTTTACCGGATGAAGAGGTAAATGAAAGGCTTAAAAGCAGGCAACCCTATGTAATTAGAATAAAGTTACCAAGAAAAGAAGAAGTAAAATTTTTTGACGAAATACGCGGTTGGGTTAGTTTTAATACCTCGCAAATGGATGATAAAGTATTGTTTAAAAGCGATGGTATGCCAACTTACCACCTTGCCAATGTAGTTGACGATTACCTGATGCAAATAACCCATGTAATTAGAGGCGAAGAATGGCTTCCAAGTGCTCCATTACATGTTTTGCTTTATCGTTATTTGGGTTGGGAACAAATTATGCCAACATTTGCCCATTTGCCTTTATTACTAAAGCCTGAAGGTAACGGCAAGCTAAGTAAACGCGATGGCGATAGACTTGGTTTTCCGGTTTTTCCCTTGCAATGGACCGACCCAACTACAGGAGAAATAAGTAGCGGTTATAGAGAAAGTGGTTATTTGCCCAATGCCGTAGTTAATTTGTTGGCATTGCTTGGTTGGAATCCGGGTGGAAATCAGGAGTTATTTTCTAAATCTGAATTAATTGAATTGTTTTCGTTGAATCGAGTAAGCAAAGCAGGAGCTAAATTTGATGTTAATAAAGCACGTTGGTTCAACCAGCAATACCTGCGTATGCTTAGTAACGAAGAAATTGCAGTTTATATTAAAAATGCACTTAAACAAAATAATATAAACGGCTTTGATAATGCTTACATATTAAAAGCAGCCGAACTTATAAAAGAAAAAATTAGTTTTACCAACGAAGTATGGCAATATGCAAATTACTTATTTGTTGAACCCGATAAATATGATGAATCAATTATTGCTAAACGTTGGAATGAAAAAACACCAGATGTTTTAAATGAATTATTAAATAATTTAAGGAATTTAAAGGATTTTGGTAAAAATGAAATTGAAGCAACCTATTTAAAAGTGCTGGAAAAATTTGGAGTATTGCCAAAAGATTTTCTTCAGCTTTTTAGGGTTTGTTTAACCGGTGTTGCAGGTGGTCCTCCATTGTTTGATATTGCAGAACTTATTGGAAAACAAAATGTATTGAACCGAATCAGTAAATTTTTAATTTATAAAAAATAGTATGAAAAAAACAGTATTTTTAACAATGGTTTTTATGGCTGTAATTAGTTGCACGCCAATACGCTTTGATAGTTTACCGGGTCAAAAACTGAATGAAATTCCACTCGAACTAACAGGGTCTTATTTTCTTAAAGAAAGCTATTTTGTAACTGCCGACAGTTTAACTTTAAATGTAAATCAGGCAAATATTTTGCTTGAAGCTAAAAACGAAAGAATAAATTATGGATTGGAAAGCGATTTTGTAATTTTTAGATTTAGGGATTATTACTTGATAGGCAAATACGATAACATTTTTAAAAGCCTATACAACATTATGGTGGTTGAAAGATTAACGAATGGCAACCTTAGGGTTTACAGCTTGGTTGATGATAAAAAAATGCCCATGATGCAAAATACCATTGAACGTTATCTGATTTCAAAACATTCTATGATTGATAATTTTACGGTTGAACCACCACAAAATGTACCTGCAGGCTCAGGAGATCTTATGATTGCTGCTACGGGTACTTCAAACCCAAACAACCAAATTATGGTTGGTTATATGGGTATGGATGAAATGCAGTTTGAAAGCTTTTTAAAATTAGAATTAAAAAATTATAAGCCTATTACCTTGATTAATTTGGCTGCAAACTCGAAAAATAATCCCAAAACAAATAAAAAATGAACAGACCGATAAGGGTTTTAGTCGCAAAAGTTGGTTTAGATGGTCACGATCGTGGGGCAAAGGTAATAGCAACCGCATTGCGTGATGCAGGAATGGAAGTAATTTACACCGGATTAAGGCAAACGCCTGAAATGGTGGTACAGGCAGCCATTCAGGAAGATGTTGATGTTATTGGAGTAAGCATATTAAGTGGTGCACATCTAACTGTTTTTACAAAAATTACCCAATTGCTAAAAGAAAATAACATTAACGATATATTAGTTACTGGTGGCGGAATAATTCCTGATGAAGACATTGAAAAACTTAATGAATTAGGTGTAGGTAAAATCTTTACTCCGGGATCTAACACACATGAAATTGCCGATTATATTAAAAATTGGGTTCAGAAAAATAGAAACAATTAAAAACAATTTACTGTTAATGAGCATTTAAACTAAAAACAGTTTTTAATTAAAAATTAATAGTATATTGTTGCAACCCAAAATTTAAAAAATGAACACACAGTCTATGTACCAAAATATCTTAACCGAAGTAAAAGATCAGATTTTCTACATCACCATTAATCGCGAGGATAGGTTAAACGCATTAAATATTCAAACCCTCACAGATATTAAAAATGCAGTTTTAAGTATTTACGAAGATAATAATGTAAGAGGTGTAATAATTACAGGAAAAGGCACAAAAGCTTTTGCTGCAGGTGCCGATATTGCAGAATTTGCAAATTTTAATATTGAAGAAGGTACCAAAATGAGCGCTGAAGGCCATGCTGTTTTACGAGCAGTTGATAATTGCCCTAAGCCTGTAATTGCTGCCGTAAACGGTTTTGCATTGGGTGGTGGTAACGAATTAGCTATGGCATGTCATATAAGAGTTGCCAGCGAAAATGCCAAATTTGGACAACCCGAAGTGAATTTAGGTATTACTCCGGGATATGCCGGAACCCAACGTTTAGCTCAATTAATAGGTAAGGGAAGAGCACTTGAGTTTTTAATGACGGCTGATATGATTAATGCACAACAAGCCCTGAATTTTGGGTTAGTAAATCATGTAGTGCCGCAAGATCAGTTAATTGCAAAATGCGAGGAAATATTGAATAAAATTAAAACAAAAGCACCTATGGCTATAACAAGCGTTATACGCTGTGTTAATGCCTATTACGAGAAAAAAGCCGATGGTGCTAATGTTGAAATTAACGAGTTTGGTAATTTCTTTGGCAGCGAAGATTTTATAGAAGGAACCAAAGCTTTTCTTGAAAAACGTAAAGCTAATTTTTCTGGTAAATGATTTTTATAACAAGAGTCTTGTAATAAGTTTAACTAGTTTTTATTGTTTTGTTAGCTTTAAGTAAATTCTAATAACAAAAATTTGATTTATTAGAAAATTTCTCATTTACTTTGAATTAATAAAATTTTAACGCAATGAGAAAAAAATTACTCGATTTAATCCTTTTGGGATTTATTTCAAATTTATTTTATGCAAATGCTCAGCAAATAAGAGAAGACTTTGAAAACAGTGGTGCTTGGGCTTGGTCTCCTTGGATTGTTGTTGGAACGGCAACATCTACTAAAACAACTACCGCTGCTCGAAATGGACAGTTTGGTTTAACATTAAATGGAGACTGGAGCTATAGGACAGATTTTGTTGTAGGAAATCCCGGTGATTTGGTTTCGGCTTGGTTTAAATTTAATGGTTCCGGTCGTTTGTATTTAGGTTTTGGAGCAAGTAGTTCGGGTTGTTTCTCTATTGTACCTGCACCTAATACAACTACATTAATTTTTCAGCAAAATTCAGGCTTTGGATATACTGATTTAACTTCGGTAACACAAACGTATAATATGAATCAATGGTACAAAATTGAAGTACTATTTAATACAACTACCAATGTTACAGCAACATTATACGATGCAAATGGCACAACAGTAATAAATACGCTAACAACAACCATTAGCGGACTAACCCCTGGAGGTATTGCTATGCGTGGTTTTGGTACTGTTGATATTGATGACTTTGCGGCAGGTCCTCCAACATCTGGCGGAGGCGGCCCTACCTTACCACCGATAGCAAATTTCTTTCCAAGTGTACCCAACACACAATCAACCCCAATAGATACGGTTTGGCTAAACAGTCCATATACCTTGGTAAGCACCAGTCAAAATGCATCAAGAACCTATTGGGATTTACCTAACGTAACCAACTTACCATTTCCATATTTCAGGCAAAGTTTACCATTCACCACACAACAGTATATAGATACATTGAAATACAATCGTACGTTTACCTATACCTTTAATCAGAGGGGTTTTCATCCGGTAAGGTTATTGGCCGTAAACTATTTAAAGATAGACAGTTTAAGAGACAGTATAGTAAGATTTGTGTATGTAGATACCCCGAGCAGGGTACCGAAGACAGATTTTATCAGCTTTAAGCGTAAGGTAGGCTTTGGAGATTATGCCAACATGCTGGATTTAAGTTCGTATGGACC
>JBKBLB010000018.1:0-70545 GCA_046296495.1 Bacteroidia bacterium | reverse complement strand
AAATAATTTGTGAAAACAGCGTTACATTTGTCATTAGAAGGGGGGGGATTTTGTGGAACCTCAAAGGTAACAATGAGGATAAAAACTTCTCTTTCTTTTTTAAACGTTTAGGACGCTATTGTTAAAACACAAGAAAAAATGTTGCGTGCTTTATATCAAAGTACATCAGAAGCATGCACATTTATTGACAAAGAATATAAAATTTTATACCTAAATAAAGTATCAAAACAATTTTCAAAATCTGTATTTGGCAAAGAAGCTGAGGTAGGAGAAAACTCTCTTGATTATATTGTACCTGAACTAAGAGAACAATACATTGAATACTACACCCGTGTATTAAATGGCGAAACGGTGTCAGTTGAATCTTTTGCCGGTGGTTTTTGGTGGCTGTTTTACATGTACCCTGTTTACGATAATGAAAATAATATTATTGGTATTTCGGTTAATGTACAAAATATTACTGAACAAAAATCTAAAGCAATTCAACTAGAAGAAAGTGAAAATAAACTGCAAAAAACAATTGAAGCAATACCAAACCCGTTAGTTATTGTTGATGATGATTTATGTATAAATTATGTAAACGAAGAGTTTGAAAAGGTTTTTGGCTATAATTTTAATGAAGTTGAAGGAAAAAAAGTTGACTTTCTTTTACCTGAAAGTTTAAGAACTAAACATAGAGAACTTCAAAAAAATTACCTAAACAATTTTTCTCATTCTTTAAAAATGGGCAGTATTGTTACTGCAATTGCAAAAAGTGGCAAAGAAGTTTATGTAAGTTCAAGTATTAACTCTTTTGTATCAAATAATAAAAGGTATGTAATTGTAATTTTACAAGATGTTACCGAACTTAAATTACAACAAGATACCATACTAAACCAAAATGACAAGCTTAGAGCAATAGCCTGGCATCAGTCGCACATTATAAGAAGGCCGGTTGCAAATATTTTGGCATTATGTAATTTGCTTAAAGACTATAAATCTGAACCTGAAGAATTATTTATAAAATACATGGAAAATTTGTTTAAAGAAACAACCGAACTTGATAAATTGATAAAAGATATTGTTTCAAAGGCAAACGAGATTGAAAAAATGAATTAAAATTCTTTTATTTATGTTTTAGAATAGGCTAGTATAAGTAATTTTTTAACCAATAATTTTTAAAACTTAAACTTATCATTATTTTTGGAGAATATTTTTAATTCAAATATCTGAATATGAGTAACAAACAAATCGTTGAGAAGGTGTTGGTTCAGGCAGAAAAAGCCTTTATAAACCTTACACCTGCACAGTTGGTAGAACATGCCATTAAAAATGGCGAAGGCGTATTAACCGATACAGGCGCTTTAATGGCCGATACCGGTGAGTTTACAGGCCGTTCTCCAAAAGATAAATTTTGTGTGTTTGATGCCAAAACCGAAAATACAGTTTGGTGGGGTGATGTAAACCAAAAATTTGAATCTGACAAATTTGAGTCATTGCTTAATAAAGTTATCAATCACTATGCAGGAAAAAAAATATACATTAGAGATGCTTATGCTTGTGCTGATAACAATTACAGGTTAAATATAAGAATTATAAACGAAACAGCATTTCATAACCTGTTTTGTAACAATTTGTTTTTAAGACCCGAGCCACATGAGGTAAGTAATTTTGATTATGAATGGCTTATAATTAATGCGCCTAGTTTTAGGGCAGATAAAAATGTTGACGGAACACGTCAACACAATTTTTCTATTATTGATTTTTCGCGAAAAATAATTTTAGTAGGTGGTAGCGGCTATACAGGCGAAATGAAGAAAGGTATTTTTACTGTATTAAATTACATTTTACCACAAGAAAGAGGCGTATTAAGTATGCACTGCAGCGCCAACATTGGTAAAAAAGGCGATACTGCAATTTTCTTTGGCTTAAGCGGAACCGGAAAAACAACGCTTAGCGCAGACCCTGAAAGAAAACTAATAGGTGATGATGAGCATGGATGGGCTGATGAAACGGTATTTAATTTTGAAGGTGGCTGCTATGCAAAATGTGTTGATCTTACCAAAGAAAAAGAACCACAAATTTTTAATGCAATAAAATTTGGCGCATTACTCGAAAATACACGCTTTATACCTAATACCAGCACTGTTGATTATCATAACATAAGCGTAACAGAAAATACACGTGCTGCATATCCTTTAACCAATCTTGATAATATTGCTGAACCAAGTATTGGCAAAGCGCCTGAAAACATATTCTTTTTAACAGCCGATGCTTTTGGTGTATTGCCTCCGATAAGCAAACTAAATGTTGGGCAGGCAATGTACAGTTTTATAAGTGGTTACACAGCTAAAGTAGCCGGTACCGAAGCTGGAGTTACTGAGCCACAGGCAACTTTTAGCGCATGTTTTGGTAAAGCGTTTTTACCGTTGCATCCCGGTAAATATGCCAAAATGCTTGGCGAAAAATTAAAAGCCAATCCGCACATTAACGTATGGTTGGTAAACACCGGTTGGACGGGTGGTCCTTACGGTGTTGGGTCAAGAATGAAACTAGCTTACACGCGAGCCATGATTACTGCCGCACTTAATGGTGATTTGAATAATGTTGCTTACGAACTTCATCCGGTATTTGGTTATCAAATGCCAAAATCTTGTCCAAATGTTCCTGAGGAATTGCTTAATCCACGCAATACTTGGGATGACAAAGCAGCATACGATATGCAGGCAAATAAATTGGCCAACATGTTTGTAAAAAACTTTGAGCAATATGCCGATGGTGTAGATGCCGAAATTTTGGCAGCCGCACCTAAAGCAACTGCAAACGCATAATTTAAAATAAAATCAATATTCAAAAGGCTGTCAAATATTAAAGTATTGGCAGCCTTTGTTGTTTATAAAAAAATTGTATGACCCAACTAAAACAGATTTTTATAGCCAATCAAGCACAAACCAGTAATTTTCCTTTGATGTTGCAAGTTGAAAGAGCCGAGGGTAATTATATTTACGATACTGAAGGTAAAAAATATCTCGACCTGATTAGTGGCATTAGTGTTAGTGCTTTGGGGCATGGAAATAACAATGTAAAAAATGCCATTATACGGCAGCTTGATAAACATGCCCATGTTATGGTTTATGGCGAATACATTCAAAATACACAGGCACAACTTTGCAAAAAAATAACCGATTTATTGCCAATTTCTTTAAACTCGGTTTACTTATTAAACAGTGGTGCAGAAGCAACTGAAACTGCCTTAAAACTTGCAAAACGCGTAACCGGTAAGCCTAATATTGTTGCCAATAAAAATGCTTATCATGGAAGTACACATGCAGCCCTTAGCCTAAACAGCAATGAATATTTTAAAAGCCCATTCAGACCATTATTACCGGGTGTAGTTTTTATTGATTTTAATGATGTGAATGCCATAGAAAAAATCAATCATGCAACAGCATGTGTGATAACAGAGGTTATAGCAGGAGAAGCAGGGTACAAACCTGCTAAAAAAGAGTTTTTAAAAGCTTTAAGACAAAAATGTAACGACACTTGTACTTTGTTGATTTTTGATGAGATTCAATCAGCAATGGGGAAAACAGGTAAAATGTTTGCTTTTGAACACTATGATGTTATACCTGATATACTATTGCTTGGTAAAGCGCTTGGTGCCGGAATGCCTATAGGTGCTGTAGTTGCCGATAGAAAACTGATGCAAACTTTTGCAGAAAATCCTATTCTTGGTCATATAACTACTTTTGGCGGCCATCCCGTTATTGCTGCTGCCGCAATTGCCGGTATTGATGAAATTTTAAATAATAATCTTATTAGTAATGTTGAACAAAAAGAGCAACTGTTTAGAAATAAATTAAATCATGAAGCCATTAAATCAATTACAGGTATGGGTTTAATGCTTGCCCTAGAACTTGATAATTTTGATAACCTTCAAAAAGTAATTTCTTTATGCTTACAAAATGGACTAATAACCGATTGGTTTTTATTTGCCAACAACAAGCTAAGAATTGCACCCCCACTAACCATAAACAATAACGAAATTTTATTTGCATGTAAGGTTATACAAGATGCTTTAAATGTTGTTTATGCTTAGCGCTAAACTCATTTGCTATTTTATTGTTTTAATAAAATGGCTTTGCTAACATTTTCCAATAAAGGCATTTATTGCCAACAAGCCGATATTTATATTGATCCCTGGCGGCCTGTAAAAAATGCCATCATCACACATGCGCACAGCGATCATGCCAGATTTGGTTCAAGTAACTATTTGTGCCATATAAATAGTTTGCCATTGCTGCAAGCAAGATTAGGTAATGAACCAAATTATCAAACACTGCATTATAATGAACAAATTAATATAAATGGCGTAAAAATAAGTTTACACCCTGCAGGGCATGTGGTTGGATCAGCACAAATAAGGCTTGAATATAATAATGAGGTTTGGGTTGTAAGCGGTGATTATAAAACACAAAATGATGGAATAAGCATACCTTTTGAGCCGGTAAAATGTGATGTATTTATAACCGAATCAACTTTCGGCTTGCCAATTTATAATTGGAAAAGTGAGTCAGAAATTTTTAGACAAATACAATCATGGGTTTATCAAAATCAAGAAAATAAACAAAACTCGGTAATATTTGCATATAGCTTGGGCAAAGCACAAAGGGTATTAAAAGCCGTATCGCATATTACGGAAAATATTTTTGTACATGGGGCAGTTTACAATATGAACGAAGCTGTGAGAAAAGCCGGTATAGAATTGCCTAATTATACTAAAGTTGATTCAAATACCGATAAAAGTTTACTAAAAAATGCTGTAATAATAGCGCCACCATCGGCTATGGGTTCACCATGGTTAAAAAAATTTGCGCCATACCAAACTGCAGTTTGAGATGGGTGGATGCAAGTGAAAGGTAATGTAAAACGTTCTAAGACTGATGCAGCTTTTGTACTTAGCGACCATGCCGATTGGAATGGTTTGCTCGATTCCATAAAGGCTACTAATGCAAAAAAAGTTTTTGTAACTCATGGTTTTCAGGCTCAATTGGTAAGGTATTTAAACTCATTGGGTGTTGAGGCTCATGAAGTACAAACAGAATTCGGAACCACTAAAGAAGAAGACTAAACAATGAAGGACTTTGCATTATTGGTATCTTATTTAGGCTCAACAGCAAAAACAAAACAAAAAATTGATGCATTGGCTAACTACTTTGCTATTGCACACCCCAAAGATAAAATTTGGGTTATTGCTTTGTTTACCGGTAAAAGGCCTAAAAGGCTAGTAAAAACAAGCCTTTTAAAAGAATGTTGCATTAAAAGTACAAGTATTGATGAATGGTTATTTAATGAATGTTATCATACAGTTGGTGATTTAGCAGAAACCATTACTTTATTATTACCTGATATTTCAAATAACATATTGCCGGAATCAAAACCATTGAGTTTTTATATTGATAATTTTTTAAGATTAGCAGATAGCACTGATGAAGATAAAATTAATTTTATTCTCGATTGCTGGAGCAAGTTTTCGAAAGAAGAGATATTTGTTTTTAATAAAATTATAACGGGTGGCTTTCGTATTGGTGTATCTCAGGCTGTAATTACGCAGGCAATATCAAAACATACAGGTTTAAATGCCGAAACTGTTGCGCATTGTTTAACCGGTAACTGGAATGCAAATGAAATTGAATTTGATGAATTTTTTTCTTTAGCTATCAATCAAAATTATTCAAAACCCTATCCGTTTTATTTATGCTATGCTTTAGATGAAGAACTAATTAGTTTAGGTAACCCCAATGATTGGTTTGCCGAATGGAAGTGGGATGGAATACGCGGCCAATTAATTAAACGCAACAATGCATTGTATGTATGGAGCAGGGGAGGGGAGTTGCTTACCGATAAATTTCCTGAATATCATGTATTGCTTAATTTACTGCCCGATGGAATAGTTTTAGATGGTGAAATTATTTGTGTTGAACCAAATGAGCAAGAAATTAAACCTTTGCCTTTTTCGTTGCTGCAAACACGCATAGGCAGAAAAACAATAACCAAAAAGCAGTTACAGCAAGCTCCTGTAAGTTTTATTGCATACGATTTGCTTGAACACAACGGAATTGATTTACGTGAACAATCATTATTGCACCGAAGAGCATTACTTGAAAATATAATTTCTAAAGTAAATAATCATGTCCTTAAAATATCTCCTTTGGTAGATTTTAATAACTGGGATGAATTAACTTTAACAAGAGAAAAATCAAGAGTAATAAACAGCGAAGGCTTAATGTTAAAACTTAAAAATTCGGTGTACGAACAAGGCCGTAAAAAAGGCAGTTGGATAAAGTGGAAAGTTAATCCATATGTTATAGATTGTGTAATGGTATATGCACAAAAAGGCAGGGGCAGGCGAAGCAACCTTTATACAGATTATACATTTGCAGTAAAAAATGGTAACGAGTTGGTATCTTTTACCAAAGCATACAGCGGCCTTACCGATAAAGAAATTGCTGAAGTAGATGCTTTTGTGAAAAAGAATGCATTAGAAAAATTTGGCCCGGTTCGCACCGTAAAACCTGAGCTTGTTTTTGAGATTGCTTTTGAAGGAATTGCATTAAGCAACCGGCATAAAAGTGGTGTTGCTTTACGTTTTCCAAGAATAAATCGTTGGAGGAAGGATAAAACTATTGATGAAATTAATACCCTTGATGATTTAAAAAAACTTTTAAATCAATAATAAAAAAATAGGCTGCCTTTTATATAAGACAGCCTATTATTTATTGAAGCTTATTTAGAGTTACTTCTTAATAAATCGTTTAATGGTTGTGTTGTTATTATCATCACAAATCATTAGCAGATAAACTCCTTGTTTTAAATTTTCAAGTTGTAATTTATGAGAAACAGATTTAGGTTCAACCGAAATAATTTTACCTTCTGCTGTCATAAGCGTTATTGATATATTTTTATCAGATGTTACAATTAATATGTTATCAGCAGGGTTTGGATATACATTTACACTATTATCAAATGTAACATTATTAATACCAACAGAAGCGGCACGAACTATCTTAATATTAAAGGTTGACGTAGCTTTAAGTGAATCAATATTACCTTCCAATGCTCTAACACTCCAAATTAAGTTAATAGAATCTCCTTTAGGTACTCCGTTGGCAGAAAGTAAAGCATCAATTCCTCCACTTGTTATTGTTAAAGTTGTAGCTGTACCATTGTTATTACTTGGTAGTGTAACGAAAGGACTATTAATATCGCCACCCAACAAAGCTACTAACCATTTATAAGTTGCATTTGAAGCACTACTTCCCCAGGTAATATTTACAGGTGTATTATTTCCTTCTTCTACAACCAATCGGGTATTGTTTGCTGGCGATATCAAATCGAATGGTTGTAATGTACGTTGACGGGTTAAAGTAATATTAAAAGTTTCTACAGCTTTCAAAGAATCGCCTCTTAAATAGCCATAAACAGTCCATTGAGCGTTTATACTTGCGCCTTTGGCAACACCCAAAGAAGCTAAAACATTATCAATGGTGCCTGAAGTTAAAGTCAGAACAGTATCGGTTCCAGCATTATTAGAAGGAAGTGAAAGCAATGGTGCTGTAAAAACTCCCGATGGTGTTTTAAGCATCCATTTGTATGTTGCAGCATCAGCACTTCTCCATGTAATATTTACAGGTGTGTTTGAACCTTGTTGTACAATAACGTTTGCATTATCGGCAGGCGAAACCAAGTTAAAGGCTCTCAACGTTTTTAAACGATTAAATGTAATATTAAAAGTTTCGGTTGCTTTTAACGAGTCATTACCAGCATAAGCATAAACAGTCCATTGAGTTGAAGTATTTGTTCCTTTAGCAACTCCAAGCGCAGCTAATAAATTATCAATTGCGCCTACTGTTAATGTAAGTATGGTATCAGCGCCATTATTGTTTGAACGCAATACAGCAAGAGGTGCAGTAAAAGTTCCAGTTGGTGTTTTTAGCATCCATTTATAAGAATTTACTCCTGCGCTTCTCCATATAATATTTACAGGAGTTGAGCTTCCTTCAACTATATCAACTGTTGCGTTGTTTGCAGGAGCAACAAGGCTGAAAGCATTAATAGTGCTTCCTCTTACAAAACGTATGTTAAATGAGTTGATTGCAGCCAAAGAATCGTTGTTTCTATATGCAAAAACAGTCCATTTCAAATCTATCGAATCACCAATTTTTAAGTTATTTGAAGCCAATAATCCATCAATTGCAGAAATTGTAAGAGTAACAAAAGTATCTCTTCCATTGTTGGTTGGGGTCAAGCTAAATAAAGGCATCATAAAATTACCTTGAGGAATATCAAGCACCCAACGATACCTTGTTGCATTACCCGATTGTCTCCAGTTTATAATTACAGGGGTATTATCGTTAGATTTGGTTATAACCCTTGCATTGTTAGCAGGTGCATTTAAAACAAATGGCTGTGGCAAAGCAATAATTTCTTTTTTACGAACCAATTGTAACTGATATCCACTGGTACAACCTATTGTTGGCGATGAGCAAAACTGAATCAACACACCTTCAAAAGTAAATACACTGTTTGGTATTTCAGTTAGCGGTGCATCATCCATTTCCGAATCTTGAGCGGCAATAACACGCATAATCATTGTATCGCCAGCGGTTGTGCCGTCCCAAATTGTATAATTGGTACTTGCAGTAAAGTTTCCTGTAGCGGCTGTTCTTAATCCTACTACTCTAATAAGGCGGCTTTCAAAAGCCTCACCGTTTTGGTTAAGTTGTTTTAAAGTTACAGTTACAGGTTGTACCGTTCTGTTTGATGCTAATACGGTAACAGAATTTAAACTATTATACGTTCCGCTTGCCAATTGTATTTGAGCATAGTTATTAAATTCATTTCTAGGCCCAATTACTTCAACACTATCACCTTCTTTCAGGTTTCCAGCAGTTATGGCATCAACCATTGCACCACTTGCTTGTCTAACTCCGATTCCTCCTGTAGCATCTTGTATGTATATAAACCTTCCCCATGCACGTGTTACTACACCTCTTACCCTTACAGTAGCTGGTTGTCCAACAAGTCGGGCTGCGCCTATGCTCATTACTGGCGTAGTTTCCGGGAAAATACCATCAGGTCTTGTATTTAACAGTTGTATTCGCCTGTCGCCATATAAGTTTGTATCTCTTACACTGTATGCGGTGTTTGTTGTATTATGCCTAGCAAGCATGTATTCTGCAAAGGCATCTTGTTCTGAGCCTATGGCAGCAAAAGTAGATGCTCCCGCAGTTTTTATTGCAGTATCAAGGTTTATTCTGTTTGTAGAGTTTGCTGGAAAAGGATAATTATCACCTCCGGTTACCAAGAAGTTTAAGGTTACAATTTTAAACAAGCGGCTTGTATCGCCTACGTATTGACCATTGCGTAAAATGGTATCAACCCTGTTGCCAACCGAGTCAATTGTTACTAACGACCATAGTTTGCTGCCGGCAGGCCTTGTGGTATCGTAGCTAAAAGCTACACCGCCTACTTGCGGAAATTGGCCCGGTGTTGCATTAGGTATAGTTGCCGATATACCATGTTCAATTAACCTTCTTAAGCCTGCCGCGTTTGCAGTAACAATTACTAGGCCATTATTAAAGCGTAATGAATTTTCAATATCAAGCTGAGATACATCTCCTGCTTGTTTGTTTGCTGACGGATTGGCCTGAGTTCTTTCTAAAACTGCATTGCCACCTACAGCATTTACAAAACCAATGGCCGAACGAATACCGCCCCCATTTTTGATTGAAACTTTTACGGTTGGGTCATATAAACGAGCATACCATAAGTTAGCATCTGATGATAAGTTACCAAGGTTAGTTTCTTCGGTTCTAACAAAATTTCTTCTTCCTTCTAAAAATACGTTTGTTTTTCCAACTATGTTACCATCTTTTGCTGTAATTACATTGCCTACAGCCTGAGCCAATGTTCTTACATTAGCACCTTTTGATCCTGCTGTAAAGCCGGCTGCGTAAGTTCCATATAATTGTGTTACCATTGCCGAGTCGGTAATATAGGCACCATTTATGCTTGAATCTAATACGTTTGGAATTAATCTGCCTAAAGAATCGAAATCGCAAACAAAACGGCCAACATATTTCCACTCGCTAGCCATATTTAAAATAGCCAATGGCTCACCATCTTTGTTTTGTGTTAAAATGGGGTACCTTTCTGTTGCAATATTTCCCGGACGAAGACGGTCGTTACCATCGGCCGAAATTGCATGATTACCACCGGCAACAATAATATCAACACCTTTTAAAAGTGGTGCTAAAGCTTTTTCGTTTGCTATTTGTTGTAGGTGAGAAACCAAAATTACTTTGTTTACACCTTCTTTTATAATCAATGAATCAACAAAAGGTTGAATAATTGCAGCCAAAGCCGGCATGTCATCTACTTTTGGGCCAATAACCCTGGTTGCACCCGGAGATGAAATTCTTTCTAAAACCTGTGTAGTTGCACCAACCACGCCAATTTTATGTCCGCTTCTTTCAATTATAACCGAAGGAGCAATGCCTCTTTTTTGATTATTGTTAGTAATACCAACCGGAGTGCGGAATGCCGTATCTCTTAATATTTGATTGGTATATAAATAATTTAAGTTTACATCTTGGCTAAAATCAAGGTTACAACTTACAAAAGGAAATTGTGCGCCAATCCACCTTCTGTCGGCTCCATTACTTCTAATATCAACACCTATTTGAGAGTTTAATTCGGTTGTTCCCAAATCAAACTCATGATTACCTAAAGCCGAAACATGATAACCTATTACATTCATAATAGCAATATCAGGTCTTCCGATAGCAGCTCTAATTTGACCCGGATTGCCAGCCCAATATGCAGAAGCAGTATTTCGTAAAGGCGTTTGTAGCGATGGGTCTTCACCAGATGCCATAAACGGACCGGGTAAAATATTATCGCCTGAAGAAATGTTAATATTATTAATATGCTCATCTTCTAATTTATCAACTACTGCTGCAAAATTTGGTGCATCTATTACTGCATCAACACTGCTTTCCATATCGCCACTATGTAAAATTTGTAATTGAAATGATGATCGTGAGTTTATTTCAAAAATAGAAACCGTGCTACTAATTTCGTTTGAAACCAATAAAAGTGGTTTACCGGTATGGCTTTCTGATGCAGGAACAAAGACAACGCCTTCAGGGCCTAAATCGCCAACTGTTGAAAGGGTTCCGGCTCCCGGTGTTACGCTAAAATTACGCATATTGATATACTGAACAAAATATGGATTATTGGGGTTGGTTATATTGTAAACCATAATACCACCTATTCTTTCAAGACCAACAAATGCATAAGTGCTATCTAAAATTTTTCCAATTGCAACTGCTTCCGGTTCCGGCCCTTTGTCGTCACTCCTGTTTTTTAATGTATTGTTACTATTGCTTGCATTAAAGTTTGATGGATAAATTGTTGCTAATCTTTGTTCAAATTCATCTTTGCTATCCCAAACCAATGCACCAGTTGTTGCATTCCAAATAGTGAATGAACGAGCTCCAAAACAAAAAACCGAATCGAATTTTCCGTCATTATTAAAATCTCCAAATCTGTTGGTAACATTTAATCTTCCAAGTGCAGTATTTGCTTTTAAGGCTGCAACGTTTGTTGCACCTCCAAATTTAACGGTATCTAACACATAGCTCGAACTGCCAAATCTTATTTCTTCATTGTTTTCTGCTCCCCAATCGGCACGTGCATCTCCTTCATTTGCTGTTACTAAATATGTTGTGTTTCCAACTTTATAAGTTGTTACAACATCAGGTTGATACATGCCAAATACCGGCCAATTAGCTATGTTTATTGTTGTACCGTTATCACTTGCATCTAATCCGTTACCGGGTAAGTTATGGTTTTTAAATCCAAGTGGAATTAATCTAGTTATGGTAGCAGTTTCAATATTTAACTCAGCCATACAATTGTTTTCCTGGCAAGTAATCCATGCGGTTTTGCTATCATCGCTTACTCCAATGTATTCAGGCTCTAAGTCTTCAGCAATGGTTGAGTTTCTTATAAATTGGCCTTGAGAGTTTAAAATACGTCCGGTTATTTTTATTCTCCAGTCAATTTGTGTTCCATTAAACTGTGTAAATCCGGCTGTTGTTACATGGCTTTGGTTTAAGTTTTGAACACCACCTGAAATGTTGATTATACTTACTGAGCCTTCCGGGTCAATGGTATATCCAACATTAGGTTCACCTTCATTAGCTACCAAAACTCTTCTTCCATCAGGGGTAAAACAAAGCATATCCGGATTCGGTCCTACTTTTACCTGATTTAGGTACGAGCCATTTGTATTAAAAAAAACAACTTTGCCATTTGCAGTTTTTCCCAAAGAGTCTATTACTGTAACAGCAACAATGCCGTTTTTAAAAGCTACACTCGTTAGGTCTATTCCAAATGGTTTAATTGAAATGTTTGCAACTTCTACCGGATTTGCCGGATTACTTAAATTAACAAATCTTAATGAAGTGTCAGGGCCGTTTATTACAAACATCCTTCTCGAAATGCCATCATAAGCTACAATTTCTGCTCCTGCAACATTGTAAAAGTTACCGGTAGCATATCTGCCTAAATGTTTTAAATTAACTTGCGCATTGATTGAATGACCAAGTAAAAAGCAAATTACTGAAAGAAACAGTATCTGCAAGGTTTTTGTTGTTGTTTTTGTTTTCATAAAATTATGAATTTTTGCAGTATGCAAGTTTATCTATGTTTGCTAAGGAATTGTTAAGTTAATTTTAAGTCATTATAAATTAAATATTATTGTTTGATAAAATTTTTGAAATGTTAAAACAATTTTATGTCGTCACATCATATTGTAAAAGATAATCAGGAGCCGGCATTAATAATTGCCAACGGACAAGCTTGTAGTTTTGAATTAATGCAACAATTGCTGGAGTGGAGTCCTGTAGTAATGGTTTTGGATGGCGCCCTTGAAAGAGTTCTTAATTGTGGTATTAAAATAGATATTCTATTAGGAGATTTCGATCGATTAGAAAACCCTGAAGATGCTTTGGTTCAGCAAAATATAGAAATAATACATACCCCCGACCAAAATAAAACCGATTTAGAAAAAGGAATTGAACTGCTTATAGAAAGAGGACATAAAGCAATAAATATACTATGGGCAACAGGCAAGCGTGCCGACCATACATTTAACAACCTAACACTGATTTCAAGATACAAGCATAAAGCAAGTATTGTAATGTACGATGACTATTCTAAAATATTTACACTGCCCAACAATTATGTTAAGTGGTATCCATCAAATACAAATATTTCACTTATGCCGGTTGGAAAGGTAATAAACGTAACTACAAAAGGATTGAAGTATAATTTAACGAAACAAAACCTGGAAACCGGAATTAACAGCAGCAGCAGTAATGTTACAGAAACTGATGGACTTGTAGAAATTTCTTATGATGAAGGAAATTTATTATTGATGGAATGCATTGATTAGATTTATTTAATTTTAATGAAACAAAAAAGGCTGCTCTTTTGGAGCAGCCTTTTTATTTTGTGCAATAAAAACTATTTAGCAATTAATAGGCGTGTAACTTTGGTTGATTCCGAAGTAGAAACATTTACAAAGTAAACACCGTTTCTTAAGTCGTTAACATCAACGTTAACCATGTTCAATCCGTTACCAAATCTTTCAGGAGCAATTGTTTTTACAACTTTACCTGTCATATCTACTATGTTAATAGATACATTATCAGATTTTATTAGCTCGAACGATACTGTAACTTGACTATTGGTTGGGTTAGGATATATACTTAATTGAGAGATTGTAGCAATTGCTTCTTGAACGTTGGTTAAGATTACTGGAACTTGTTTCTCAATAGTGTCTGAACCATTTAATCCATTTGCAATTAACCTTACAGTGTAAGTTCCGCTTGCTGTATAAGTATGAGATGGATTTTTGTCAGTTGATGAATTACCGTCACCGAAATTCCAAACATAAGTAGTAGCAAAACCTTTTTCATCGGTTGTATTGGTAAATACAACTCTTCTCGAAGGATCAGCATCTTTTTGGAAAGTAAAGTTAGCAACAGGTTTTAAAGTTATGTCGTTAATTGTAACCGGTATAACTTCAATATCATTACCGCAAGGATTTCTTGCTATCAAAGTAACATTAAACGTTCCATTACCCGGGAATATAAATGTTGGGTTAGTAGTAGTAGATGTATCACCAGAACCTGTTCCAAAAATCCAAACATAACCAACTGCATTTGAGGAAGTATTTGTAAAGTTAACAGTTCTTCCGCCACCTTGAATGCTGAATGTAAATTGAGCATTTGCAGGAGGATTGTTTATAGGAGCGCTGTTATAGTTTGCATTTTGTGGGTCAAAGTTACACCAGCAGTTTGTCCAGTTACTATCAGGGTTTGAACCCATAGCACCTCTGAAAGAAGTTCTTTCAAAATAACTATCACTAATTAAGCTTCCGGTAAATGAAGCTCCTGTATTAGCCGGTGAAGTAGCAGTTGGTCTGAAATCTGGGTTGGTGTAGTTAAATGGAGAAGTAAGAACACCAGCTGAAGAGAAAATTGAGTCGTTGCCACTATTGAAAATTTTAGTTCTTGCTTGTCCTGAAGGTGAAGAAGAATTGTTAACAGCCCTTAAGTTTCCGGCTAAAATATTATTTCTAAATAATAAGGTATCGTTAACTAATTTATTTCCTGAGCGAGCACCATCAATAAATACCGCATCTGGCCAACCCATAAAAATAGAGTTGAATATAGAGCTCTGCGAGTTTCTTCTGATACGGGCACCATTTTGGAATGAGTTCGGGAATGATAATGGTGTACCATTAGCCAATGGACCTAATACAGTAATGTTAGAAAATACAGTTGAAGTATATGGTTGAGCTTCAGTTCCGGCACCATCATTATCTGTTTCAAAACCGTTGGTTGTTGGGCCTGAACCAATATCATACAATAATGAGTCTCTTAAAGCAATACCATACTGAACTCTACCGCTAAAACCAAAGTCAGAATCGAAGTCGTCATCAACGTTTCTGAAAGATACTAAGTATTTAGCATCGGCATTACCGCCAAACCATTCAAAAGCGTCATCGTCAACAAAAGATGCTTGAACATTTTCTATAACGGTACTTTTACCAATAGCACCCATAGTTAAACCGTTAATTTCGTTACCTGGAGTTATAACGGAACCGGCAAATTCAATACGGCAATATTTAAAAGTACCACTACTGTGGTTATCATCGGTTCCACCATATAAACCATCACCATCAGCGTTATCAATGTCACCTTCAATGTTTACTTGAATACCAGGATCAGCAGCAGCAACAGCGGCACCAGGGCAAGTAGTACAATCAGTTGGGCGGTTGGTTCTTGCTTTACCTAATATTACAACGCCTCCCCAATCACCTTTTGCTCTTTGACCTGTAGGTTTGTTACTTGTAAATACAATAGGTTGGTTTTTTGTTCCAATTGCTTCAATTTTACCATTGCGAGTTACAATTAGTGTAGCTTTGTCTGCAGCACCTTTAATAATTGTTCCAGATTGAATGGTTAATGTAGCATTGTTTTTAACAAATACATAGCCATTTAATTCATAAATTGTATCGCGGAATAAGGTTGTATTGGTAGTTATGTTTCCAGAAATAGCTCTTCTAGGAGAAGCAATTCCGGTAACATTAATAAATCTTGAAATTAGATTTGTACAAGTACCGTTTATAGCAGTTAACCTAACATTGTAGTTACCGTTTGAAGTATATGTATGTGTTGGATTTTGAGCTGTTGATGTATTACCGTCTCCAAATGCCCATTGGAATGAAGTTGCATTGGTTGAAGTATTAGTAAATGTTACCTGACCATTTGTTCCTAAAGCACTTGTAAAGTTAGCAGTAGGTGTGGTTGTTACAGATATAGTAATACTGTCAATTAAAAAGCAGCCTGTTACAGTATCTGTAACAGTAACAAAATATTTTGTAGTTGCATTAGGAGAAGCAGATGGGCGAGCAATGTTGGCATTGTTTAATCCAGTTGAAGGGGTCCATGTATGGCGGTAAGGGCCTGTTAAATTTTGACCAATAACAACAGATCTACCGCTACAAATTGAGGTGTCTCTGCCGGCATCGTAAGTTACAGGCATTCTGTTGAATGGAGCTACGTTATAGTTGGCATTTTGAGGATCGAATTCGCACCAGCATTTAGTCCAATCTTCAGATCCCATAGCACCTCTGAACTGAGTTCTTTCAAAATAATTATCACTAATTAAGCTTCCGGTAAATGAAGCACCAGTATTAGCCGGTGAAGTAGCAGTTGGTCTGAAATCTGGGTTGGTGTAATTAAATGGAGCATTAAGAACACCCGTTGAAGAGAAAATTGAGTCGTTGCCACTGTTGAAAATTTTAGTTCTTGCTTGTCCTGAAGGTGAAGATGAATTGTTAACAGCCCTTAAGTTTCCGGCTAAAATATTATTTCTAAATAATAAGGTATCGTTAACTAATTTATTTCCTGAGCGAGCACCATCAATAAATACCGCATCTGGCCAACCCATAAAAATAGAGTTGAATATAGAGCTCTGCGAGTTTCTTCTGATACGGGCACCATTTTGGAATGAGTTCGGGAATGATAATGGTGTACCATTAGCCAATGGACCTAATACAGTAATGTTAGAAAATACAGTTGAAGTATATGGTTGAGCTTCAGTTCCGGCACCATCATTATCTGTTTCAAAACCGTTGGTTGTTGGGCCTGAACCAATATCATACAATAATGAGTCTCTTAAAGCAATACCATACTGAACTCTACCGCTAAAACCAAAGTCAGAATCGAAGTCGTCATCAACGTTTCTGAAAGATACTAAGTATTTAGCATCGGCATTACCGCCAAACCATTCAAAAGCGTCATCGTCAACAAAAGATGCTTGAACATTTTCTATAACGGTACTTTTACCAATAGCACCCATAGTTAAACCGTTAATTTCGTTACCTGGAGTTATAACGGAACCGGCAAATTCAATACGGCAATATTTAAAAGTACCACTACTGTGGTTATCATCGGTTCCACCATATAAACCATCACCATCAGCGTTATCAATGTCACCTTCAATGTTTACTTGAATACCAGGTTCAGCAGCAGCAACAGCGGCACCAGGGCAAGTAGTACAATCAGTTGGGCGGTTGGTTCTTGCTTTACCTAATATTACAACGCCTCCCCAATCGCCTTTTGCTCTTTGACCAACAGCTTTATCGCTGGTAAATATAATTGGCATTGTTCTGGTTCCGGTAGCATTAATTCTACCGTTTCTGGTAATAATTAATGTAGATTTGTTACCTGACTTACCTTTAATAATAGTACCAGGCTGAATAGTTAATACTGCGTTGTTTTTTACAAAAACATAACCATCAAGTGTATAGATGGTATCGTTAAAAAGTGTAACATTACTTGTAATGTTTCCACTAATCGTTCTTGCCTTTTGTGCCATCAGTGCAACTGAGAGCATACATGTGAGGATAAGTAAACTTACTTTTTTCATTTTATTTTTAATTTAATTGGTGTTCCAAACAAAGCGATAGATTGTTTATATAGCTTTAATAAATTGTTAATTTAATGTTAACGACTGTTTTTTGATGAATAGATTACTAAGTTAATCGAACCTATAACTAACTCCAAAAGAAATTGTATAGCCCATTCTGTATTTAAAAACTGTATTATCAAATTGAGCTTTTTCAGATGGTATGGCATTCGGGTCAATAATTCTCATTTTATCAATATTGTCGAATTTGCCATTTTTGTTGTTATCGTAGTAAAATACTAAGTCTTGAGCCAATATATCGTTTATACCAAATTTGGCTTCAAAGCCTTTATAAATTCTTTTTGAAATAGTAAAATCTAATACTGTTCTTGGGTTTTCCCATAAATCAGGTAATATTCCGTTTTTCTCTCTAACAAAAACTATTCTTCTTCCTATGCGGTTCAAAAACAAAGCGGCACTTAGTTTTGATTTTGCATTATAGTATTGCAAACTTGTGTTTAATATAAATGGAGATTGTCCTTGTAGCGGCCTTGTTCCTAAAGTTTTTAATGCAGCATTTTCATCTAGTTTAACTTCTGAACGTATATATGCATAGTTCATAGTAAATGAAAAGTTTTTTGCACCATTTAGGTTTAATAAATTTTCAAGAAAATCGAAGTTTTTTCTAAATTCAATTTCAAAACCATAATTAGTTGCTGTTGCATCGCTCGAATATCCGTAGTAATCATCACTTCCTACACGTTCAGCAATAGATTCAATGGCATTTGTAAAATCTTTATAGAATAAGCTAAAAGACATAAGTTGACCTTCTCCCGGATAAAATTCGTATCTTACATCATAATTATTAATTAAGGTTCTTGATAAATTTGGTTTACCTGTAACTACTGTATTTAAGTTAAAATCATAGAATGTAAATGGCGCTAACTCTCTAAATTCAGGTCTTGCCACACTTCTAAATGCAGATAGTCTTAGATTTGTTTTTTCTGTTAATTCGTAAGTAAAGTTAACACTTGGTAAAACATCATTAAAAGTAGTATCAATAGTTAATGGTTTTGGCGGGCTAGTGTTTCTTTCAAACGAATTCATTAATTGTTGATACGATTCGAACCTTAAACCGTAAGCCATTCTAAATCGGCCAAACAATCTTTGGTCGAACATAAAATACCCTACTCTTAAATTTGAGCTTGCCGAGTAAACATCTTGTGGCCTAAAATCTTCATCAATGTATAGCGAGTCGTTTATTAATTCTTTGCTAAAAATTCTTTCTAATGGAATTTTTCTAAATAAATTGTTGCTGTAAATACTGTTAAAAGGTGCATTTTGAGTTAATCTGTAACCGAATGCACGTGCTTCAAAATCTCTGGTACGTTGTTGAATTAATCCACCAACTTTAATATCGGTTTTAACTTTTTTACCGGTTAAAAATTCTACAGGTCTTTGTAAATCTAAACCTGCACTTCTGATATTTTCTTTTAGAGTTGAGAAAAATCTACCTGTTTGGGCAATATCTATCGAGTTACTTATTTGAGCTTCGTAAGGATAATATTCATCGGAAACAGATGGATCAATTTTTTGGCTTCTTGAGCTAAAGCGCCTAAAATCAGGAATATCTCTTTGAATATTGTTATTACTTAATGTCCATTTAGCTTTTATTTTTGGTGCAGTTAAAAAATGTTCACCAATTAATTGGTTTGTTATCAAAACATTTTGCTGAAAAATGTAATATGTGTTATCAACCCTTGGTAATGATTCATCTAAGTATAAATCTATACCGGTTCTTCTAATGGTTTGGTCTTCAGTATTTACAGTTAAAGCATTTTTAAAGCTAATTCTGTTATTATTATCAAGCTTGTAGCCAACATTAGCCATAAGGCCCGATAATATTTCTTTTTTTGTTATATCATCATCGTAGCTTGATAACATTTGATTTTCATCAACATTCATTGGTTTATTTACCCTGTTTCGCTCTACAACTGTGTTTCTGTAACCGTTGCTGTAATTACCTGATAATATGAAGCCTAATTCACCTTTTCCACCAACTTTATAACTATTACCTCCTGATAATTGTAAACTGTAATTCATTGGTATTACTTCAATTTTTTCGGTTTTCCAATCATCATTAAATAATTTACTGCTTTCTACTTTTTCTTGAATAGTTTGTGTGTGGTAAGAGCCTCTAGCCGGCAAATTTTTATTCAACTTTCTAGTACCGTCATCAAGACCAATAAAATCATTTTTACCCCCATTGTAAGTACTACCGGTTCTTCCCGTTGTTATGCTGTGATGACTCATACCGAATGACGCTGATATGAATTTTTTTTCAGGGATGTCTTTTGTGTTAATTGTTATCAATCCACCTGAAAAATCGCCCGGTAAATCTGGAGATGCTGTTTTGGTGATTACCATATTATCAAGCATATTCGAAGGAAAAATATCAAAAGAAAATGCTTTTTTATCACTTTCGGTACTAGGTAGTGGAGCACCATTTATATATGCTGTATTGTAGCGATCATTTAAACCGCGAATTACTGCAAATTTGTTGTCCTGAATAGAAGTTCCGCTTACACGCTTCATTACATCACTTGTAGTAGCATCAGGTGTTTTCTTTATCATATCTGCCGAAACACCATCACTAATTGAAACGCTTCTTTTTTGTTGAATTAATAAGGCATTTACAGTTTCTTTAACCAAAGTTGCTGTTACAACAACCTCCTGTAATTCTTTTTTAGATTCTTCTAGGGTAATATTAACATTAATTACATCATTGGCTTTAACTTCAACATCAGTTATAACTTTTTTGTTATAAGAAACATAACTTGCTACAAGGTTATATTTTCCAGGTTTTACGTTATTTATAGAAAATCTGCCTTCATAATCAGTTGCGGCACCAAAAGCAGTTCCTTCTATAACAACTGTTACACCAATTAATTCTTCTCCATTTTTCTTATCAATAACTTTTCCGGTAATTTTACCATTTTGTGCAAATATTTGTGCTGAACCAAATGTAGCTAAAAATAAGATTGCCAGCACTTTTAACAAATTTTTCATTTAATTTAAATTTCCTCAAAACTATTGGCTGTTTGTTAGTGCTGTGTTAAATTAATGTTGCATAAAAATTAAATAAACGTTAATATAATGTTAAGTATGATTGAGATTTACTTATTTTTCAGTTAATTACACCCAGTTGTTTACCAACTTTTATAAATGCATTAATGGCCTTATCTAAATGTTCTTGCTCGTGTGCTGCCGATAGTTGAACCCTAATTCTTGCTTGTCCCTTAGGTACAACCGGGTAATAAAAACCAATTACATAAATTCCTTCTTCTAAAAGTTTGGCAGCAAAATCCTGACTTAATTTTGCATCATAAAGCATAATAGGAACAATAGGGTGTGTGCCGGGTTTAATATCAAAACCTGCCTCAGTCATTTTTTGTCTAAAGTAGTTTGTGTTATATTCAAGTTTATCTCTAAGTTGAGTTGTTTCAGTAAGCATATCAAGCACTGCAATGCTGGCGCCAACAATACTTGGGGCAAGCGAGTTACTAAACAAGTATGGCCTTGAGCGTTGTCTTAGCATGTCAATTATTTCTTTTCTTCCACTGGTAAAACCACCCATTGCACCTCCTAATGCTTTACCCAAAGTTCCGGTAATAATATCAATTTTACCCATTACGTTTCTGAACTCATGTGTGCCTCTGCCTGTTTTTCCCATAAATCCGCTTGCATGGCATTCGTCAATCATAACAAGGGCATTGTATTTTTCAGCAAGGTTACATATCACATCAAGTTGTGCTATGGTTCCATCCATGCTAAAAACGCCATCTGTAACAATAATTCGGATTCTGCAATGCTGACTCTCTTTTAATTTTTCTTCCAAATCATGCATGTCATTATGCTTGTATCTGTAACGTTCTGCTTTACATAATCTAACCCCATCAATAATACTTGCATGATTTAATTCATCGCTAATAATGGCATCTTTTTCATTAAATAAAGGTTCAAAAACGCCTCCATTTGCATCAAACGCAGCTGCATAAAGTATGGTATCTTCTGTGCCTAAAAATTCTGCAATTTTTTGTTCAAGTGTTTTGTGTATATCTTGTGTTCCGCAAATAAACCTTACCGAACTCATGCCGAATCCATGCGTGTCAATTCCTTTTTTTGCGGCTTCGGTAACTTTTGGATGAGATGATAACCCCAAATAATTATTGGCACAAAAAACCAATACTTTTTTTCCATCAGTAAGTGTTACTTCTGCACCCTGAGGAGATGCAATAATTCTTTCTTTTTTATATAAACCTGCTTCTTCAATTGCAGCCAATTCTTCTGCAAGTTGATTTTTTAAATTTCCGTACATTGTATATAATTTTTAAATTTTGGTTCAAAAAAACCAATATAAAGCTAAAGGCACAAATTATTTTGAAACAATTACTTTTTCTACAGTTGATTTGTTTGTTGATATATTAACTAAATGGATAAAATAAACACCGTTTGCCAATGTTGATACATTTATATTGTTTTGATTGTGCAATAAACCTTCCAACAAAATTCGACCATTTATATCAAAAATCTTGTATGAGGTTTTTGTTAAAATTTCATCGGTTTCAATAACCAAACTACCATTTGTAGGATTTGGATACAGATTTACGTTTAGTTTTGTATTGAAGGTGTTATTTATGTTGCTAATTTTATTTATGAGTTTTGTTTTATAAAAATGCAAACCACCGTTTTTATTTCCAACAATTAAATCAGGAACTGTATCTGTGGTTAAGTTTGCCATAGCAACAGCACAACGATTGCCGTGGTTTGTACTAATGGTTGTTTCAAATTCGCTAAAGTTGAACAACTCTGTTAATTCTCTAAAAGTGGCGTTTGCATTTGGTTCAACATTGGTATATAAAAATACTTTACCTTGGTCGCTGCCAACAAGCATTTCGTAATTGCCGTCTTTATCTATATCGCAAACATAAGGAACACTGTAACCATCAAAAATAAATGTAGTACCACCGCTTACTACTTTTTGCCCAACGGTAAATTTACCTAACGAATCAATAGTTGGTTGTGCCGTAAATTGCGGATTTTGTTTAATTCCATTGTTTTGGTAATAAGCAATTGTACCGTTTTTTCTGCCAATTATTAAATCTAACAAGCCATCTTTATTTAAATCGAATAGCTGAGGCGTTGCAAATGTTCCGCAATATATACCGTTTAAGCTTCCAGTAACTTTATTAAAACTTATGTTTGAATCTGAGCTAGTATTGGTGTAATAATGAATATTTCCATTCATATCGCCAATTACCATATCTTGTTTTCCATCTCCATTTAAATCGCCAAAAGAATGTTTCATTCTTCTAATTTTGTTTGAACCTGCATTGATATTTAGAAAATTTGTATCAGCTAATTGATATACTGGCCTTACTGAATTACCTATATTTCTAAATAAAACCAATCTGTCATTATCATTAAAAGTTTCAGAAAATTCTCCTTGCGTGGCAACAACAAGGTCTAAGTCGTTATCTCCGTCAATATCTATAAACTCCGGATAAAAACCGCCTCCTAAATCAACCGTATTATTAAGCATAAAGCGGTTGGTTTGAAAAGTAAATACCGGATTTGAATTTGTACCTGTATTTTTAAAATACAATATTTGATTATTGTTTTTTGAAGTACCGTCATCGGCATTAGGGCAAACAATCAAATCTAACAGAGTATCGTTATCAGCATTAAAAATAAATGTAGCAGGAAAAATTAAAACTTCGGCTTTTTGTGATGATGCAGGCGGAAAGTTTAAATCTTGCCTAATAAAAGAATCTCTTCCAAGGCTGTTTATTGTTTTGCCGTTTTCTAAATATATTATTTCATTAAAACCAACATCGCCATACAATAAATCTTTATCGCCATCATTATCTAAATCAACAAAGTTAAATGTTGCACCGTTGTGTTTGCTATGTTTTTGTAACGGATAATTTCTCATCCAATTTGTATTATCATGTAATTGAAAACCATGTTCGTTTACTTTGTAAAACATGTATCCAAAAGCTTCGTCTCTAAATACATAAATTAAGCTATCGCATCCAAAGCCTAATTCTTTGCTCATGTTTTGATAGTAAGAAATGATATTTCTACCCAAAGGAAAAAACAATAAATCAAGGTCGCCATCATTATCAATATCAACAATGCCGGGCAAATCGGTATTGCCAAATGCAATGTTAGTTGGAGGCATTCCAAAAACACCAGTGTCAAATATTTGGTTTTGGGTTTGTTCCCAAGCAAATTTTCCGCCTATTTTACCTTTTCCTTTAATTACCCTAACACCATTATTAAAAATAAATTTCGATTTATCAGGCTGTACATTCAAATTAACTTCGGTAAAAATATCATCTATTCCATCGCAGTTGTAATCTTTAATAATAAGCCAGTTTGTTAAGTATGGAAATTCGTTTTCAAATTTAGGTTCATAAATATATCCGTTGGGTTTTTTTAAAAAAGTCATCAATCTGTTTCCTACACGCTCAAATACTACAAGGTCTTTTATTCCATCACCATCAAGGTCCATAGGGTTAAATTGTGGCGAATCAAATCCACCTGTAAAAGCATTCAATAATGTATCGTTGCCATTTTGCGAAATAAATTTTAAGTCGTTACTAAATGTAAAAATAACAGGAGGTTGAGCCTTTAAAAAACAACTTAATGAGATAAAAATTAAAAGTAAAATCTTTTTCATTTTATGGGTAATTATTTATTGGTAAAAATAGACGTAATATTTTTTATTGCAACATGCAATTAGATGAGATTTATCAAATTTTTCTTAAAAATTCCTTAATATGTACTGATACAAGAAAAATTACTCCAGGATGTTTGTTTTTTGCATTGAAAGGTGAAAAATTTAATGGAAATACATTTGCCGAAAGTGCATTAGAAAATGGAGCTGCTTATGCTGTAATTGATGAAGTTGTTTATAAAAAATCAGAAAAATACATTTTAGTAAACGATGTTTTAAAAACCTTACAAGATTTAAGCAAACTTCATCGTTCTCAATTCAAAGTTCCTGTTATTGCCATAGTAGGTTCAAACGGCAAAACAACAACCAAAGAACTTATTACTTCGGTGCTGTCTCAAAAATATAAAGTACTCAGTACACCGGGTAATTTTAATAATCACATAGGTTTACCACTTACTTTACTTATGCTTGAACCAAAACACGAAATAGCAGTTATTGAAATGGGAGCCAATCATATTGGCGAAAACGCTTTTTTGTGCGAGTTGGCAATGCCCACACACGGTTTAATAACCAACAATGGCAAAGATCATCTTGAAGGCTTTGGAAGTATAGAAGGGGTAGCGGCAAGCAACAGCGAGTTATATTATTATCTTTTAAAAAATAATGGAATTGCTTTTGTAAATGCAAACGATGAATGGCTTATGCGAATGGCCAATCGATTAATAAACAAAATAACTTACGCAGCAAATTTTAATACTTTAAATACAAATGCTGATTTTGTTGCTTATGCAAAGCAACTTCAACCGCAAATACAATTTACTTTCGAAGATGAAATAATTAATAGTGTATTGAGCGGAGATTATAATTTTGATAATATAATTGCTGCAGTAGCAATCGGTAAATACTTTAGTGTTGAACCAAAATTAATTAAAAATGGCATAGAAATTTATAAACCTCAAAACCTGCGCTCTCAGATTATTGAAACAGCAAAAAACAAAATATTTCTTGATGCTTACAATGCAAACCCAAGCAGTATGCAAGCAGGATTAAGAAATTTTGCCAATATGCCACACAAAAATAAGTTAGTTATACTTGGAGATATGTTTGAATTAGGTAAATATGCAGAAACAGAACATCAGGCAATGGTTGATTTATGTAAAAGTTTAGGTTTAACTAAAGTTATATTAGTAGGCAAAGAATTTAGCAAAACCAAAACCAATTATTTGAATTTTGTAAGTACTGACCAATGCAAAGAGTATTTGGCAAAATCTAATGTTTGCAATGAATTTATTTTTATTAAAGGCTCAAGAGGAATGAAATTGGAATCATTAACAGAAGTTTTATAAAACAAAAAAGGCAGCCATTTGGCTACCTTTTTTTGATTATGAAAAACAAAACTATTTTATTTTTTTCCTTTTTTCGTCATTCCACCAACTCTGTCCATTACACATCTAAAACCAATGGTTGCTGTGCTTTGCTCTTGGTCTAAATATCTTCTTGTGCCCGGGTGTAAGAAATAAGCCTTATCTTGCCATGAACCGCCTTTGTAAACTCGCGCAGCATTATCAACCAATGTTCCTACAGCAAATTCATATTTTTGATCAATATCTGGATATTCCAATTCATCTTTAAAGCCAATATTATTTGCTCTTTTATAATTTCTACGTTTTGCATTGTCTTCTTCTGTAACATCCACATAAACCAATCTACCCATGCTGTCTTTTTCTGAAATAAATCCATCTGCATCAGTTTGGTATTTTTTGTAAACATTTCCCCTGTAAGGATTAAATGAATTCATATCTTCCATTGAAAGTGAGCGATAAACATCATTTGTCCACTCGCTTACGTTACCAGCCATGTGGTAAAGGCCAAAATTGTTAGGCAAGTATTTTTTGCTTTTAACTAAATCTGTATATAATGCACCATCATTTAAGTTGCCTGCAACACCAGCACCGTCACCTCTTGCTCTTGTATAGTTGGCATACATTCTTCCGCGGGTTTTTTCTCTTTCGCTTCTTCTTACGGTTAAGTCATCCCAAGGGTAAATTTTGCGTTCATCTACGTTTTCGTTGTATGAAGCAGATTTATAACCATAAGCCGCATATTCCCACTCAGCTTCGGTTGGTAAGCGATAATTTGGAAGTAAAATACCGTCTTCCATTCTTACCTGACGTGTTTTTCCACCCGGGGCATAATCTCTTAATTCTTTTTTTACAGAAGGTTGATACAAGCCTAATAAATAAGCGTCAGTATTAAAGTTGTTATCACCCTGTTGTTTTTGTATATCAAGATTTATTAGTCCTTCACGAACCATAATCATTTCATTAACCCTATCAGTTCTCCATTTACAATATTCAGTTGCTTGAACCCAACTAACTCCAACTACCGGATAATCTCTGAAAGCAGGATGACGTAAATAATAAAGAACATAAGGTTCGTTGTAAGAAAGTTTATCTCTCCAAACCAATGTATCAGGTAAAGATTTTACATAAATTACCGGATTATCGGCATGAACACGCATCAACCAATGAAGATACTCAAGGTAATGGAAATTTGACACCTCGGTTTCATCCATGTAAAAACTGCTGAGAGAAATGCGTCTTTTAAAGTTATTGCGGTCGTAGGTAAGGTCTTGTTCTGCACCACCCATAATAAAAGTACCGCCTTCAATAAAAACTAAACCCGGACCGGTTTCTTGTTCTTTAAATTTATTTTTTTCATATCCGCCCCATTTAGGGTCGTTGTATTTCCAACCGGTTGTACCTGATTTTCCTGCGCGGCTGCAAGAAGATAAAATACCAGTAGCACTGATAACAGTTGCTCCGATTAATATTTTTGTTATTAGTTTCATTCCAAACTGCAATTATAGAATTTTCAAATATAACGCAAAAAAAAATTAATTATTCCAAAAAAATTAAAATTCAGGACATTTTAGTACTTTTTTGTTTCTTATTCCTTGTCTTTTTGGTGTTTTCAGTTCTACAATTAACGATAATTCATGCGATCCAACGGTAGCACTTCTAGCTTTAGAAACTACTAAATCGTAAGTATAGCCTACTCTAAATGCGGGAAACCTAAGTCCAAGTAAAAAAATTACAGCATCAGCATTGGCCGATGTTTGCCTAAACCAAGTGCCAACTGTTAACGCTTTTTGTTTTAAATAAAAACCGGCATTTATTTGGCTAAATGTACGCTGTTGCATAAATAAAATATTGGGTGATAAAACCATTCGGTTTTCATCGTATCGGCTTTCTGTTAAGTATATATTAGCTCCGGCATGTAGCGTGTATCTTCTAGGAAGGCGTAAAGCTGCAGAGTCGGCAGTTACATAATAAAAACTCTGATTTGGTTCAAACAAATTATGTATAGCAGCACCTGCAAAGAATGCATCGCTAAAAATTATTCCTCCGGTAGAGAAATTAGGAATTATCCTTTGCTCTAGTGGCGGATTGTTTGCTTCTGAAGTTGGTCGGGCTACTCCTCTAACAGGGTCAAGCTGGTCTTCAAAAATAAATTTACTGAAGTCGAACTGTTTTTGTAGCATACCAGCCATTAAACCGGCACTTATTGCCCATTTTCGGTTAATATCAAAACTATATGAGTAAGCTGCATTAAACGAAGTTGTGGTTAAAAAACCATCTCCAGCTATATCATAGGTAGCAAGAAGTCCAAGTCCGCTGTTTGCATTAGGCACAAAGCCATCAATGCCAAAAACTGCAGTTCGGTAATTATTATTTAATGCCGTATATTGATTGCGAACACTGGTTGCAAATCTAATTTTTCTAGAAGCGCCAGCCAGTGCAGGATTTGTAAAAAGGGGGGCTGCATAAAACTGACTTAAATGCGGATCTTGAGCCGATACTAAAATTGGAAGTAACAGAATAAGAATTGTTTTTATTGAAATTTTTTTATGCATAAAAGCAATGCATATATAATAAATTTAAAAGAGAATTAAAAATCAGGGCATTTAACCGGCCTAATGGTACGCTTTGGTATTCTCTTTTTAAGTTCGAAGGCAAGTGAAACTTCATGTGAATTTACGGCTCCGGGTCTTGCTTCAGATAATGTTGCATCGTAACTGTATCCAATTTTTACTTTTGGAGTTCTGATACCCATTATAAAAATAAATGCATCAGAATTTACTGAGTTTTGCCTAAAATATAAACCAGCTACAAACGGCCCTTTATTGGCATACATACCTAAGTTTAATTGATTAAACTGGCGTTGGTTCATAAAAATAACATTAGGATAAAGGTTTGCAGCTTTGTTTTCGTTTCGTGTAACAATTAAAGGTATAACTAAGCCCATATGTCCGGTGTATCTTCTCGGAATAATATTTTTTGGGTTATTTGTTCCACCGGCATCAACACTGGTAAAAAAATCCTGGTTTGGTTCAAACAAGTTATGTGCTGCAACACCTGCGTAAAAGTTTTTTGTGTAAGCAACCATGCCGGCTGCAAAGTTTACCATAAAAATTGTTGGAGTTAAATCGGCACCGGGAGCGTAAACAAATTCGCTTGGGGGATTTAAAAATCCTTGTGTAAGTACAATTTGGTCATACCAATTTAGTTTGCTAAAATCTATTGATTTTTGAACAATTCCGGCTTGCAGTGCAGGCCTTATAGTTAGTTTTCTTGTTACAGGTATTTGGTAAGAGTATATTCCATTTATGGCTACGGTTCTTAAAGTACCAACGCCTTGTTCATCAAACATGGCTTGTATGCCAATTCCACCATTTATAGCATCAAAATGCTCATCGTAACTTGCGGTGGCTGTTCTAAAAGCACCGCTTATACTTGGCCATTGATTTCTGAAATTTGTTACAATTCTACCTACAGTAGATGTTCCGGCAAATGCAGGATTTATGTATATAGGGTTAGCATAAAACTGCGAAAATTGCGGATCTTGGGCATTGATTTTCTCAATACCAAAACTTACAAATATTGTAAGCAAAAACAACTTTATATAAAGTTTACTCAACCCTTTAAAATTTTAAAGTTTGCAATTATATGTTTTGTTAATAATAAATACACTAAAAAATAACACAATTTATATTTATTTGTTATCGTTGTAGTGCTGTTTATTAAAATTTAGCCGCCAATAATACGTATTTTATATATTTATGCAAGATTTAGCCCCATTCATTAAAAAAATTAATTTCTTGTTTTTAACGCAATTTGTATGCATTATGTTGTTATTTAACACCTTGATGGCAAAAAATTACGAAATTAATTATTCTTTAATGTGGCAAAATCAATCAAATGTTGAGCGTGGAGATAAATTTTTTAGTTCTTTCTACACACTAAAAAATGGCGGAATTAATTCAAGACACTTTCCTGTTTTTTATGAAAGTATTAAAATTGATAACTCTTCAATCATTGATATAAAGATTGAACCTATTCAAACGGAAACGATAAATAAAGGTCAATTTCAGCAAGCTGATGAGTTGGATACAAAAGAATTGTTTACATGGCATATTGGTTTCGAAGCCGGAGAACCCAGGCTTGTTTTTTCTTTGCTTCCAGCATTCATATCTGGTAATAATGTTACCATCATTAAAAATTTTAGGTTAAAGTTTACAACTCAAAATATACTGAACAACCAAACGATAAGTTTACAAAAAAACTTTAAAAACAATTCGGCATTTGCACAGGGTAAATGGTATAAAATTGCTACAACAAATAACGGTTTGCACAGAATAGACTATGGTTTGCTTAAAAGTATGGGTATTGATGCGGATAATATTGACCCAAGAAATATACAATTGTGGGGAAAAGGTGCTGGAATGCAACCAACTCCAAATGATGTACAAAGAGTTGACGATGTGGTTGAAATACCGATAAGGATTTATGGCGAAAATGATGGTCGTTTTAATAATAATGATTTGATTGTTTTTTATGGCGAGTCTCAAATAAATCGTTTTATTTTTAATAGTTCAAACGGTACATACAGGCATGAAACAAATCTTTATGCAGATACAGTTTATTACTTTTTAACCATTGGTTCAAACCCCGGAAAAAGAGTAAATGTTTTACCTTCTGAACCCAATTCAAATACCAATACCAATGAACAGGATTATTTATTTGTTTATGAAAACGAAAGGTTAAACCTTATAAAATCAGGAAAGGTATGGGTAGGTGAGGAATTTGACCGTGTGTTAACTCAACAGTTTAATTTTAATATTCCGTTTTTTATAAGTTCTAAACCTATTAGGTTCAGTTCTTCGGTAACTGCACGTTCGTTTGTGCCCAGTGAGTTTAATATTACCCTGAATGGTACAAATGCAATTAGGCATATAATACCTCAAGTAGCTGCCAATTATGATGGGCCTTATACAAGCGGACTGGTATTTCAAACAACAACATTAAACTTAACTAATTCAAACTTAACAGTTCAATATACATACAATAAACCTGCTCCAGCATCCGTAGGCTGGCTCGATTATTTTTTGATTCAAGCCAAATCTGAAATTAGAAACTTAAATGGTAATTTTATTTTTAGAAATGCTGAAACAATAGGCTCAAATAATATTACCCAATTTAATATTGTTACACCAAGAAATATCACCGTATGGGATGTTACAAACCCAATTAATCCTTTTGAAATAATCGGTAATTTTTCGGGCAATAATTTTTCATTAAATGCAAAAACTGATAGTTTGAGGGTTTTTGCAGCATTTGATGGAAGCAGTTACCATGTACCTCGTTTTGCGGGTCAAATGTCAAATCAAAATCTACATGGATTGCCATTTGCTGATGTTGTAATAGTTTCACCGCAGCAATTTATGAGTCAGGCAAATCGTTTAGCTCAACATCACAGAGAATACTATGGTTTAAGAGTTCATGTGTTGGATATTATTAATATTTACAATGAGTTTAGTGGTGGTGTTCAGGATATTACTGCGGTAAGGGATTTTTTACGAATGTTATATACGCGAGCAACCACTGCTGCTGATAGACCTAAATATTTGGTATTATTTGGAAGAGCAAGTTACGATTACAAAAATAGAATTGCAAATAACTCCAACCATGTGCCTACATTCCAAAGTTATCAATCTTTTGTCCCAACATCATCTTATTGCAGCGATGATTTTTATGGATTTTTAGATGATAATGAAGGAAGATGGGATATTGGGGCTGATGTTGCTGAACTTTTAGATATTGGTATTGGGCGTTTACCCGTAAATAATGTTGAGCAGGCAGAAATTGTAGTAAATAAAATAATAAATTACACAAAACAGGAATCGTTTGGAGACTGGCGAAACAGAATTGCCTTTGTTGCCGATGACGAAGATAATAATTTGCATTTACGAACTGCAAACGATTTGGCCAGTAATATAATGAACAATTATAAATGGCTTAATACTGAAAAGATTTTTGTTGATGCCTATCGCGAAGTAACAGTGGCGGGAGGCAAAAGAAATTATGATGCTCAAAGAGCAATTGTAAATTCGGTTGAAAGAGGTTGCTTAATAATAAATTATACCGGACACGGAGGTGAAATAGGATGGAGTAAAAAAAGAATTTTGGAAATGCAGGATATTAAAAATTGGAGTAACAAAAATCGCTTGCCTTTATTTGTTACTGCAACTTGCGAATTTAGTCGTTTTGATGACCCCTCCCGACAAGCTGCCGGAGAAGAGGTAATCATAAATCCAAATGGTGGCGGAGTGGCGCTTTTTACAACGGTTAGACTTGTTTTTGCTCACTCAAACGAAGCATTAAATATTAAATTTTACGAATTTACTGGGTTTGATGAAAACAGTCTTAAAAATCCTCCTCACTTAGGAGATATAATGCGTTTAACCAAAAACAGCTATACCGATAGAAACACCAGAAACTTTACTTTACTGGGCGATCCGGTTATGATACTTGCATATCCAAAACAATTAGTTAAAACTTCGGCAATTAATCAAACACCTGTAAATTTGTTTGTTGATACGCTAAAAGCATTGAGTAAAGTTACAATTAGCGGACAAGTAACTGACCGAAACGGAAATATTCTTACCAATTACAATGGAGAATTATATCCAACGGTTTTCGATAAGGAAAAAACCTTTCAAACCATTGGAAACAATGTTACAAGCCCTCAAGTAAATTTTGTATTACAAAACAGTATAATTTACAGAGGAAGGGCAACTGTAAATAATGGTTTATTTACATATAGTTTTATAATGCCCAAAGATATAAACTACAATGTTGGAAACGGAAAAATTAGCTATTATGTAAAAAGCGAAACAGATGACGGAACTGGTTTTGATAATACAATACTAATTGGAGGAACAGCAGATAGTGTAAATGCAGATTCTAAAGGCCCTGAAATAAGTTTGTATTTGAACGATTTAAAATTTGTTAACGGAGGATTAACAGACCAAAATCCTGTTTTAATAGCAAAGCTTTTTGATGAAAATGGCATAAACACAACCGGCCAGGGAGTTGGCAGAGATATTGTATCTATTGTAAATAATGACAATAGCCGAAGTGTGGTTTTAAACGATTATTTTACTGCCGATTTAGATTCGTACCAAAGTGGCAGTATAAGATACAACTTAAGAAATTTACCACCGGGAAACCACACATTAAAGGTTAGGGCATTTGATGTTTTTAATAATCCATCAGAGCAAAATATTGAGTTTATAGTTGCCGATAATCAAAACCTCGCATTAAAACATGTTTTAAATTATCCAAATCCTTTTACAACCAATACCACTTTTCATTTTGACCATAACAAGCCCAACGAAACGCTTGATGTTATGATACAAATATTTACCGTTAGCGGCAGGCTCATTAAGACATTAAAAACCACAGTAATTACAACCGGAAACCATTTTGATAAATTAGAATGGAATGCAACTGACGATTTTGGCGACAGGCTTGCCAATGGTGTGTATATTTACAAAGTTAATGTTAAGCCAATATCGGGCAAAGCTGTAAGCCAAATTCAGAAACTGGTAATATTTAATTAATTGTTGTTGTTTACTTTAGCCTGAACACTATTTTTGCGAACTTTTTAAATATGACTAATCAAATAAATCGTTTAATTTTTATCTTATTAATTTTCATTTGTTTAAACCAAATTAAAGCTCAGGTAACAGTAAGGGGAACCGGTTTAGACGGCAAACAAAATGCCATAACCACAGCAGTTCCATTTTTACTTATTTCGCCCGATGCCAGAGCCGCATCTCTTGGTGATGCAGGAGCCGCTTTGCCAAACGATGTAAACGCCATTCATTGGAATATAGCAAAATCGAGTTTTAACGACAGAAAAGGAGCTATTTCCATTAGTTATACACCTTGGTTAAGGCAATTGGTACCCGATATTAATCTAAGTTATTTAACTGGTTATTATCAGTACGACAATCGTTCTACATTTTCAGGTTCTTTAAGATATTTTTCTTTGGGTCAAATAAACTTTACCGATAATTTTGGAAACAGCACCGGTAATTATACACCAAACGAACTTGCATTAGATTTTGGTTATTCAAATAAATTGTCAGAGCATTTTGCTCTTGGTATAGCTTTTCGTTATATACGCAGCGATTTGGCGGGCGGCTTCAACCAAACTCAAACACCCGTAAAAGCCGGTAATGCTTTTGCCGGAGATATAGGTATGTATTATAAAAACAACGGAAGATTACGTTATGAAGGTAAAAAATATAACCTCGATTACGGAATTGGTGCCGCAATAACTAATATAGGTTCAAAAATTAGCTATACAAGCCAGCAGTTTCAAAATTTTATTCCTGTAAATTTACGCTTAGGTACTTATGCAAATGTTGAAATTGACCAATACAACAGCATTGCCTTAATGGTTGATTTTAATAAATTACTGGTTCCATCAAATCCGCAATACGTTTTAAATGCAAGAGGTTTCGACAGTATTTCGCCAGCTACGGGGCAACGAATTATACAAAAAGGCTACAACCCCGATGTACCGGTTGTTCAAGGTATGTTGCAAAGTTTTTACGATGCGCCCAGAGGTTTTAAAGAAGAATTAGAAGAAATAAATATAAGTGGTGGCCTTGAGTATTGGTACGATAAACAGTTTGCACTAAGAGGCGGATATTTTTACGAGCACCCAAACAAAGGAAACAGAAAGTTTTTTACCATGGGTGTTGGCATTAGATTTAATGTTTTTGGTCTTGATGTAAGTTATTTACAACCAATTGCTCAAAGACACCCGCTTGAAAGAACATTGAGATTTACCTTAACCTTTGATTTGGACGCTTTTGCTTCGCAAAAAGAAAAAGAAGACAAAGCAAATATTGCCCGATAAATGCTTAGAGTTGGTTTTGGTTTTGATGTTCATAGGTTTAGCCCTGAACGCGAATGTTGGCTTGGAGGAATAAAAATTCCGGCACAACTCGGTATTGAAGGTCATAGCGATGCTGATGTATTGCTTCATGCAATTGCTGATGCAGTATTGGGAGCCATGGCTTTGGGAGATATCGGTCAGCATTTTCCGCCAAGCAACAACGAAATTAAAAATATAGACAGTAAAATTATATTAAAACATTGCCTCGAACTTGCTGCAAACAAAGGTTATAAAGTTGGAAATATTGATAGCACCATAGTAGCCGAGCAACCTAAAATTATGCCTTATGCACAACAAATTCGACAAAGTATTGCAAATGTATGTGGCATAAACACAGACGATGTTTCGGTAAAAGCAACCACAAACGAAAAAATGGGTTTTATAGGCAGGGTAGAAGGTATAACAGCTTATGCTGTGGTTTTAATGCATAAAACAACATAATTTAATTGCTACAATTGCAGGTTTTATAAATTTTTTCTTTGCCATTGGCATAAACCCATTTGGTTTTTTTATGATTTTTGTTAAAGTACAAGGTATATTCCAGCTTTCCTTCTTTCCATTTCTCGCGTTTATCAATCCAACCCGAATCGTTGTAATATATCCAAAAGCCATGTTTTTGCCCGTTTTTTAGTTTTCCTTTTTGCTTTGGTTCTGGCTGAAATGAAATACTGAAAATACTGTTAATGTTTGAACCTGCTGCATTAGGGTGAATAAACCCAAACAGCAAAATAATTAATTGTAAAAAAAATAGTTTTATTCTCAAAATTTTACAATTATTAGAAATAATGGTAAACAAAACCAATCTTTTTTTATTTTAGCGCACATTTTTTACAGGTATTAGCTTTGATTGCGCATATAAAAGGTAAACTTTCTTTTAAATCTCCGGCTTATGTGGTTATTGATTGTAACGGGGTGGGTTACGGAATGCAAATTTCGTTAAACACATACGAAAACATGCCGCATGAAGGCGAGGTGAAATTATTGGCACATTTGGCAATTAAAGAAGACAGCCACACGTTATACGGTTTTGCTGATGAAGACGAAAGGCAGCTTTTTTTACAATTAATTATGGTAAATGGAGTAGGTACCAATACTGCCCGCATGATTTTATCATCATTAAAACCTTCTGAAATAAAACAGGCCATTTTAAGCGGAAACTGGAATACACTTAAAACAGTAAAAGGTATTGGCCCAAAAACTGCACAACGCATTGTAATTGATTTGCAGGATAAACTTAAAAAAACCGAAAGTGCAGATATTATTCAACAAACACAAATAAACAGCCCTGTTTTTGATGAAGCCCTTACAGCTCTTGTAACATTGGGTTTTAGCAAAAACGATGCTGAAAAAGGTTTACTTAAAATAAAGCAGCAAAATCCGGGCGCAACTGTAGAACAATTGGTTAAACAAGCATTAAAAATTTTGTAGATGGTAAATTTCTACTTTGTACAGTAGCTTTAAAAGAAATTACATACAACTCAAAACCCTTTTAGCCTTTGTAATTACACAGGCACTATCAATCTTTTGCCTAATAGGTTCAAACCTTAATGGAAATATTTTAATTTTTCCACCCGATACTTTATCAAAAGATTCGCCAGAAATAAAATTAAAGTATCCAATAAAAGACAGAAGGCCTTACCAACAATACAATTCAAGGCACCCGCTTGATTTAAGTGAACCGGCAAACATAAAAAACAAGTGGCAACTTGATGACGATAAGAATGAGTATAACTACGAAAGTAAAGTTGGCCCAATGCCATATCGTTTACCTGCAAGCAGCGGTATAAAAGAAAGGCTTGAGCAAGATGGTAAGCGAAATAATTTTGAGTACTTTAAACAACGCTCTCAGGCACAAAATTTTGTTAGAGGTGGCGGGTTAATTCCTCAAATAAATTTAGGTAATAAGGTTATTGACCGTATTTTTGGAAGTGGAATAATTGATATAAGACCGCGCGGAACCGCTGAACTAATTTTTCAGGGAAATTTTAATACGGTACGAAATCCGGCATTTGCCCCAAGACAACAGCGCGTAGGCCAGTTTGATTTTAGGCAAAAAATTCAAATAAATGTAACAGGCTCTATTGGCGATAAGCTAAGAATAAACATGAACTACGACACCGAAGCCACATTTGAGTTTGAAAACCAAATGAAACTTGACTTTGGTGGGAAAGAAGATGATATTATTAAAAAAATAGAACTTGGTAACGTAAATCTTCCGCTTAATTCTGCATTGATACAAGGCAGCCAAAGTTTGTTTGGTGTAAAAACCACCATGCAATTTGGCAAGTTACAAGTAACTGCGGTAGTATCTCAACAACGTGGGCGAACACAAGAAACCGAACTTACAGGTGGCGCCATGCAAACTCGCTTCGATATTCAGTGCGATAATTACGACATGAACCGACACTACTTTTTAAGCCATTATTTTAGAGATCATTATGATGAGTGGCTTAGAAATCTGCCATTTATAGGTTCACCGGTAGTTATAACACGAGTTGAAGTTTGGGTAACAAACAGAAGCGGAAACTTTGATAACAGCCGCGATGTTATGGGTTTTACCGACTTGGGAGAGGCACACAGGAGAGAAAATAAATTTTGGCAGTTAAATCCTAACCCGACAGACACAATTTTAGGTAATCGCGTAAATAGTTTATGGGATTATTTAAATAATCCGGCCGAAGCTGAAAAATTCAGATCGGCATTTCAAATTCAAAACAAGTTGTTGCAAGATTTTCCTGTAAACAATATGAGGCCAATAACAGAGTATCAAATATTAAACTTTGCAAGACAACTTGGCCCCAACGAGTTTACCTTTAACCCGCGTTTGGGTTATATTAGTTTGAACCAAGCGCTAAATAACGATGATGTGCTTTGCGTGGCCTATGAGGGTGTGCTTAATGGTGTACCTTTTAAAGTAGGAGAATTTAGCTTAGATATTCAACGAAACCCACAAAATCCCGAAATATTATTTACTAAAATGCTCAAGGGGCCAAGCTTAAGGCCCGACTTAGCCCAGTGGGATTTGATGATGAAAAATATTTACTCGCTTGGCTCATTTCAAATACAACAAAAAGATTTTAAACTGCAAGTAATTTATGCTGATGACCCCAGTGGTGCTAACTTAAATTATATACCCGCCAGAGACGAGCCTCTGCTTAGAGGTACTCCACTTATAAGCGTATTAAACCTCGATAATTTAAACACCATGCAAGAAAGAGCGCCTGATGGTTTGTTTGATTACATAGAAGGAATAACCATTAATTCGCAAACTGGCAGGGTAATTTTTCCGGTACTCGAACCATTTGGAAGTTACTTAAAAACCAAGTTCAGCAATCCGTCTTTGGCCGAATATTATTGCTTCCCTCAATTGTACGACAGTACACGTTTTGCAGCCATTCAGTTGCCGCAATTCAACAAGTTTTTTCTTCGAGGCAGTTATCAAGGAAGCAGTACCAACGAAATTTCGCTTGGTTCAACCAATGTGCCGCGTGGTTCGGTTAGGGTTACCGCAAATGGTGCGCCACTTACGGAAAACAGCGACTATATTGTTGACTATAACCTTGGCAGGGTAAAAATTATAAATACCGCTTTGCTTAATTCGGGTGCAGTAATTCGGGTTTCATCAGAAAGTAATAACCTTTTTATGGTTCAACAACGAAGCTTATTAGGTACCAGGTTAGATTATAAGCTGAACCGAGATGTTGTATTGGGTTCAACATTTTTATACTTAAACGAAAGGCCGCTAACCCCAAAAGTTAATATTGGCGAAGAACCTATATCTAATGTTGTAGTAGGTTTAGACGGAACCATAAAAAAAGAATCTCGGTTTATAACAAAACTTATTGATAAACTGCCTTTTTACGAAACCAAAGAGCCAAGCCAGGTAACTTTTAGTGGCGAGTATGCCCGATTAATTCCGGGCATACAAGGAGCATTACAACAACGAGGAACTGCTTACCTTGATGATTTTGAAGGCGCAGAAACTCCTTTCGATTTAAGGATGGGAAATATTTGGTCGTTGGCAAGCACGCCTCAGGGCCAACCCGATTTATTTCCGGAAGGATTTAGTTTTAACAGCTTAGAATATGGCAAAAAAAGAGCCAACCTAAACTGGTACACCATTGCCACCACATTTTATCGAAATGATGCTTTTACACCAAGGCATTTACGAGACGACCCAAATGTACTATCAAATCATAGGGTAAGAGAAGTGTTGGTTCAGGATATATTTAAAAGCAGGCAAATACAGCAAGGTATGCCGGCCACTTTACCAACTTTTGATTTAACTTTTTATCCAAACGAGCGTGGCCCTTACAACTACAATGTTGATGATTTATTGCCTGATGGAAAATTACAAAACCCACAAACCAACTGGGGCGGTATAATGAGAAAAATTGACCAAAACGATTTTGAGCAGGCAAACATTGATTATATTGAAATATGGATGATGGACCCTTTTGCCGATAAACCCAACAGTAACGATAGGGGGTATTTGTATTTTAATCTTGGAAATATTTCGGAAGATATTTTAAGAGATAACAGACGTTCGGCCGAAAATGGCTTGCCTCGCGATAACAGCCCGGAGCAACTTAGCACTTTTGATACAACTGCCTGGGGAAGAGTACCAAGATTACCGGTTATAAATTATGCCTTTGATGCCGACCCAAATGTCAGACAATTTCAGGATGTTGGGCTTGATGGTATGAATGACGAAGATGAAAGAGGCTTTTTTGCAGAGCAGTATTTAAACAAAGTTGCAAGCAGATTTGGTACAAATACTCAGGCATATCAGCAGGCATTGGCTGACCCAAGCAACGATAATTACAGGTATTATTTAGGAACCGATTTTGACAACGAAAAGTTGGATGTATTACAAAGATATAAAAGATTTAATATGCATCAGGGCAATTCGCCAACGGTTGATCAATCAACAGAGAGTTACCCCACTGCTGCTACTAATATTCCGGATAACGAAGACCTTAACAGAGATTTTACCATAAATGATGTAGAAGAGTATTTTCAATACAAAGTTGAAATTGCCCGAGATGCTTTTGTAATTGGCAGAAACTTTGTAACCGATACGCTAACCACAAGCGCCCGATTTATAAACGGAAATTTTGCTCAAGAAAAATGGTATCAATTAAAAATTCCAATTGCTGAGTTTGAAAGAAGAGTAGGTGGAATAAACGACTTTAGGAGTATTAGGTTTATACGTATGTACATGCGTGGCTTTAGCGAAGAAACAACCTTGCGTTTTGCAACCATGCAACTTGTTAGGGCCGATTGGCGAAAATACCTTAAAAACTTAGAAGCCGGAGGTGAGCATAAGCCAATTGACCCAACCGATAACTCTCAATTTGTTGTATCAACGGTAAACATCGAAAAAAACAGCGAAAGGGTTCCAGTAAAATATGTTGTACCTCCCGGTATTCAACGCGAAATTGATTTTAGCTCTCCGCAGGCAATTCAGCAAAATGAGCAATCGCTTAGTATTTTAACTTGTAATTTAAGAGATGGTGATGCAAGAGCTGTATTTAAGCCAACTGCGGTTGATTTACGTTTATATGGTAAGTTAAGAATGTTTTTACATGCTGAAGGGCAAAATTTAAAAAATGGCGAACTTACAGCTTTTATTAGGCTTGGAACCGACCTAACCAATAATTATTACGAATATGAGATTCCATTGCAGATAACTCCTTTTGGTGCAAACGACCCTTTTGAAATTTGGCCACAGGCAAACGAAATGGTAATTAATCTTGAAGACCTTGTAAATGTAAAAATTGAACGTACCAATGCAAATTGGCCATTTACGGCACCTTATACCAAAAGGCTTGGCAATGCCAATATTACTGTTATTGGGTTGCCCGATTTTAGCCAAACCCGTGTGTTAATGCTGGGTGTTAGAAACCCCAAAAGAATGCCAGGAAGTGTTGATGATGACGGTTTACCCAAATGTGGCGAAGTTTGGTTTAATGAGTTGCGTATGACCGATTTTAGCACACGTGGAGGAGATGCTGCAACAGGAAGATTATTGGTAAAGCTTGCCGACCTTGGAAATGCCCAAATAACCGGTGCATACCAAAGTGTAGGGTGGGGTGGCATTGATAAAAAATTATTGGAACGAAGCCTTAGCGATAATTACCAATATGATATTATAACAAATGTAGAACTTGGCCGCTTTTTACCCCGTCAATCAGGTCTTTCTGTGCCATTCTTTTTTACTTATGGCAACACTTTAATAAGGCCTTTGTATAACCCTTTAAACCCCGACACCCGATTACAAAAAGAACTTGATGAAACCATAAATGAGGAAAGGGTAAAACAAATAAGCCGTGCAAGTGATGATTTTACCATGCGTAAAGGTTTTAATTTTACCAACGTACGAAAGAATAGGGTTGGGCAAAAAAAGGCTTACCCCTGGGATATAGAGAACATAAGTTTAACTTATGGTTTCAACGAATTATTCAGGCGAAACCAGGAACTTGAGTATAGTTTTACCAGAAATTACATGGGTATGCTCATGTACAATTACACCTTTGTAAATAAACCTATTGAACCATTTAAGAATATAAAGAATAAAAACCTTGCACTTATTAAAGATTTTAATTTAAACTATTTACCTGCAAGCTGGGGTTTTAGGGTTGAAACCGACAGAAGATACGGTGAAACGCTTAATAGAAACAATGATGATTTTGAAACTATCACACCAATATTATTCGATAAAATGTTTACCATGCGCAGAAACTATGAACTGCGTTACGGTTTGAGCCGAAACCTAAAAATTGATTACATAGCAAATGCCGATACACGAATTGATGAGCCACTTGGCAGAATAGGAAGCGATACCCCGGAAAAAAGAGATAGTATAAAACAAAACTTTTTTAGTGGAGGTAGAATAATGAAGTTTGACCAAACAACAAGATTAGATTATAATATTCCGATAAATAAAATACCAATTTTTAGTTTTATAAGTCAGTTTAGTTACAATTATGCTGTAAATTACCAGTGGTTGCAAGCTCCACCGGCTGCCGATAGTCTTGGAAATACCATTCAAAATTCGGTTCAAGAGCAATGGAACCTGAATATGAATTTACAAAACCTATATAACAAAGTTAGATTGTTTAGGGAAGTAAATAATCCTTTGGCACCGGCACCTCAAAAGAAAATTAATAACCCTTTACAAAAGTCAAAGGATAAAAAGGAAAATGAAGAAACAAAACAACAAACACCTTCTAAAAAACCGTGGTTTGTTCAATTACCTGTTAAATTAATTACGAGCGTTAAAAATATAAATGGTAATTACAGTACTACCAATGGCTCTTTACTACCGGGCTTTAATCCAAGACCGCAACATTTTGGCCAAAACTTTGATTTTAATGCACCGGGTTTCGATTTTATTTTTGGTTTGCAAAGCGAAGATTATCGTTTTAAAGCAGCACGCAACGGCTGGATAAGTAATGACCCGCGAATAGTAAACCCTTATGTAAAAAATTATCAGCAAAATATTTCGGCACGTGCAACAATTGAGCCTTGGGATGATATTAGAATTGATTTGAATGCTACCAAAAATTTCTCTAACTCATTAACAGCTTATTTCCGATACGACCCTGATTTGGATGTTTTCCGCGATTTTGGAACACCAATTGAAATGGGAACTTATAGCATATCATATAATACCTTTAGAACTTCTTTTAGCCGTGAGGGTAAAGATGGTGTTACTGAAGTATTCAGGCAATTTGAAGCTAACAGGCTTGCTGTTGCTAAAAGAATAGGTAGCGAAAGAGGAATCAATCAGTTCGATTCTTTAGGCTTCCCAATTGGTTATGGAGCTTATCAGCAAGATGTATTAATACCTGCATTTTTATCGGCTTATCGGGGTGTTGACCCTAACGAGGTTGGTCTTACTGCATTACCCTCAATACCTTTACCCAACTGGCGATTAACTTATAACGGCTTAACAAAATATGCAGCCATTAAGGAGTGGTTTACTAACGTTAGCATTAATCATGCTTATCAAAGTACATACAGTGTTGGTGGTTTTCAAACAGTAATGGATACTTCAAGAAACACTACTGTTAGCCAAGATTTTCAACCTGATTTGGTAATAAGGCAAGTTTCAATTGTAGAAAGATTTGGTCCGTTTATTGGAATTGATGTTACTTTAACTAATAATGTTACAGGCACTATAAAATACAATAAAGATAGAACCTTAAATTTTGCACTTGGCAACAGGCAGCTTAGCGAGCAAATGGGCGAAGAATTTCAATTTGGTATTGGTTACAGAACAACAAAGTTAGTTTTGCCATTTAAAATTAACGGCAGGCGTGGCGTACTAGAAAATGATATAAATTTTAGGCTTGATTTTAGTATTAGAGAAAACGTAACAAAAATCCGTTATCTCGATCGTGTATCTAACGATCCTGTTTTGGGTCAAACTGTATATAGCTTAAGACCAAATATTGATTACATGATTAATGAAAAACTAATGCTAAGGATATTTTACGATCGCAGACAAACCAATCCGTTTACATCAAATTCGTTCCCAACAATTATTACAAGCGGTGGTTTTAGTTTACGATATACCATACAATAAAATTTATGGAATTTATTAGTGATGAGCTTTTAAAATATGCAGAAGATTACTCAACAAACGAGAGTGATGTTTTAAAGGCGCTTAATAGATATACTCATGCCAATGTATTACAACCCCGAATGCTTAGCGGGCATTTACAAGGAAGGTTTCTTGCCATGGTAAGCAAAATGATAAAACCTGATTGTATTCTTGAAATAGGAACATATACAGGTTATAGCGCTTTATGTCTTGCCGAGGGATTATCAGAACAAGGCAAGCTAATTACTATTGATGTAAATGCCGAACTTGAATTTATTATAAAACAACATATTGAAGCATCGGGTTATAACAATAAAATTGATTTAATAATTGGTGATGCTTTAAAAGTAATTCCTCAATTAAACTTTATGTTCGATTTGGTTTTTATTGATGCCGATAAACATAATTACTTAAATTACTACAACATGGTTTTGCCAAAAGTAAAACAAGGTGGTTTTATATTAGCTGATAATGTTTTATGGAGTGGCAAAGTTTTAAACCAAAAGGAAATTGATAAAGATAAGGATACAAAAGCCATACATGAGTTTAATAATTTTATAAAAAACGATGAAAGGGTAGAATGTATGCTTTTGCCACTGCGAGATGGACTTATGATGATAAGAAAGAAATAAAAATGGGAGCTAATGTTAAAATATGGATTGAAGCAATTAGACCTCGAACACTTTTGCTCTCAATATCTTGCATTGGTATGGGGCTAATTGCTGCATATAGCTATATGGGTTTTATTGAATCTATAATATCATTTTTTACAATACTAACGGCTTTGCTGTTACAGATACTTTCAAATCTTGCAAACGATTACGGAGATTCCATTCATGGAGCAGATTCGGATAAGAGAAAAGGTCCTTCAAGGGCTGTTCAGGCGGGTATGATAAGCAAAGAGCAAATGAAAAAAAGTATATATGCAGTTTCGGTATTGACATTAGTTTCGGGTATTTATTTGTTAACCTTGTGTATTGATACTATTGGATTAAAAAAAATAATAATTTTATTTTTAGCAGGAATAGCTGCAATTGCAGCAGCCATTTATTATACCAACGGCAAAAAGCCTTATGGATACAGTGGTTTTGGCGATATTTCTGTTTTTGTATTTTTTGGTTTGTTGGCAGTAGCAGGCACATATTTTCTTCAAACCGGATTTTGGCAAAACCTGGTATTACTTCCGGCAGCAGCTATGGGTTTATTAGCTACAGGAGTTTTAAACATTAACAATATGCGTGATATTGAATCTGATAAACTTGCAGGAAAGCATAGTATTCCTGTGAGATTAGGTTATAAAAATGCAAAAATTTATCATTACTTTTTAATAGTTTCAGCATTAATATTAATACAAATTTATGCATCAAAAATTGAAGCATCATTTTGGTTTATGTTGCCATATCCGTTGTTTTTGGCTCAACTTTTAAAAATTAAGAAAATACAAAATTTGCAAAATCTCGATCCATTGCTTAAAGAACTTTCTATTTCAACTTTTTTACTGGTTTTATTGTTTGCTGTTAGTGTAATGTATGCTTAAATTCAATTACAAAAAACACGAACTTGTTTTTAATTTTGATGCACGAACATCGAGGGGTGAAATAAAAAAACATAATGCCTATATTATTTATGTTTGTGATGTTTTAAAAAACATAACCGGTTATGGTGAAGCATCTCCGCTTGAAGGTTTAAGCATTGAGTATTCGGAAAGTTTTGAAGAAAAGCTAAAAAATATAATTAACGATTTAAATAACGGCATAAGCGTTGATGACATTTTTTTAGATGATTTACCATCGCTTAAATTTGGTATTGAAACAGCTTTGCTCGATTTAAAACATGGTGGTAAACAGATAATTTTTAATAACAATTTTATTCATGGTGAACCTATATTAATAAACGGGCTTGTTTGGATGGCTGATAAAGATAAAATGTTACAACAAGCTTTTAATAAAATAAATGATGGATTTGATTGTATAAAAATAAAAGTTGGCAGTCTTGATTTTGATGATGAATGCAGATTGCTTGAGAAGATTAGAAATCAATTTTCCTCATCAAAAATAATATTAAGGCTTGATGCAAACGGTGCTTTTGACAATGATGATGCATTATTAAAACTTAAGGAACTTTCCAGGTTTGAAATTCATAGTATTGAGCAGCCAATAAAGCCAAATAATACAGAGCTGATGAATGAAATTTGTGCCAAAAGCAAAATACCTGTAGCCTTAGATGAAGAATTAATTGGTGTATTTGGCTCAACACAAAAACAAAAATTGTTACTACAAATTATACCTCAATACATTATTTTAAAACCTACTTTGGTTGGTGGTTTTAAAGAGGCGGATGAATGGATTATGCTGGCAGAAAAGCATAATATAGGTTGGTGGGCTACCAGTGCATTAGAAAGCAATATTGGTTTAAATGCTATTGCACAGTGGGTGTTCGGTAAATATAACAAATTGCATCAGGGCTTAGGAACGGGTAGTTTATATACAAATAACTTTAATAGTCCTTTGCAGGTAAGAAATGGAAAATTATCATACAATAATGCGGTAAATTGGGAGCTATTTGAACCATAATATCTTTTATAACTTAAGTATATTTTAATATAAGTTATGGTTTGTTAATTTTGCAAAATTTTAAAAATTAGGTTCAACACAAATGGCAAACAGCATTTTAATAGACGATTTAAACAAAAAACTCGCAAAAATTTATGAAGGTGGCGGCAAAAAAGCGGCTGCCAAACAAAAAGAAAAAGGCAAAATGCTGGCCCGCGAAAGGGTTGACTATTTGTTTGATAAAGACAAACCAAGAATTGAAATTGGAGCATTTGCCGGATACGAGATGTATGAAGAATATGGCGGTTGTCCGGCTGCCGGTGTAATTGTAGAAATTGGCTATGTAAGCGGAAGGCAATGTATAGTTGTTGCCAACGATGCTACAGTAAAGGCTGGTGCATGGTTTCCTATAACAGGTAAAAAAAATCTTAGGGCACAAGAAATAGCCATTGAAAACAAATTACCTATAATTTACTTAGTGGATAGTGCCGGTGTGTTTTTGCCCATGCAAGACGAAATATTTCCTGATAAAGAACATTTTGGCCGAATATTTAGAAACAATGCCGTTATGAGCAGTATGGGAATAACACAAATAGCTGCTGTAATGGGAAGCTGTGTTGCAGGTGGTGCTTATTTGCCCATAATGAGTGATGAAGCCATGATAGTTGATAAAACAGGTACAATATTTTTGGCGGGCAGCTATCTTGTAAAGGCTGCAATTGGCGAAGATATTGACAACGAAACATTGGGTGGAGCCGAAACACATTGCGAAATAAGTGGTGTAACCGATTATAAATTTGAGAATGATGCCGCTGCTCTCGATAGGATTAAGAGAATAATGGATAAAATAGGCTATTATGATAAAGCAGGTTTTAATAGGGTTGAACCTAAAGAACCGGCAAAAAGTATGGCCGATGTGTATGAAGCTGTTAATAATTTTGCAAAACCGTTTGATGTAATGCAAATTATTGAAAGGCTTGTAGATGCCGATAGCTTTGATCCATATAAAGAGCTTTACGGAAAAACAATTACCTGCGGTTACGCCCGAATAAACGGCTGGGCTGTTGGTATAGTTGCAAATAACCGCATGGTTGTAAAAGCAAAAAAACCAAAGTTAAAAGCCGATGACCAACCTTACGAAATGCAAATTGGTGGTGTAATTTACAGCGATAGTGCTGATAAAGCTGCACATTTTATAATGAATTGTAACCAAAAGAAAATACCATTTGTGTTTTTGCAAGATGTTACAGGTTTTATGGTAGGAAGCAGAAGCGAGCATGGAGGAATTATAAAAGATGGTGCAAAATTGGTAAATGCTCAGGCAAATTCTGTTGTGCCTAAATTTACCATTATTACAGGCAATAGTTTTGGGGCAGGTAATTATGCTATGTGTGGCAAAGCCTATGACCCCCGTTTAATTGTAGCCTGGCCAAATGCAAAAATTGCAGTAATGGGTGGCGAACAGGCTGCGAAAACGCTATTACAAATTGAAGAAGCTGCACTTAAAGCCAAGGGAGAAGTAATTGATGAAGCAAAACATAATGCTTTATTAAAACAAATAACCGACAGATATAATAAGCAAATGAGTGTTTATTATGCTGCTGCAAGGCTTTGGGTTGATGCTGTAATCAACCCTGAAGATACAAGAAAGTGGATTAGTATGGGTATTGAGGCTGCGAATAATGCCCCAATTCTAAAAGAATTTAGACCCGGAGTTATCAGGGCTTAATATTTTGTTTTTCTAAAGTAAGTCGTAGGCATAATAAAGCAATAAGTAAAGTTACTGGTGTAAATATTATTGCTTCTATAACAGAGTTTGATAAAACATTACCTAAGGTATTTAATATAAATAACCCTGTAAATGCCCAAAGCATAACATTAAGTAATTGATTAAAAAATTTGCTCGACAATTTTAACCTGTAAATAACAATTGCCATCAATAACAGATTTAAGGCTATTGATATTGATTCAAACTTCAACATTTCTTCCCTACTTTCTAAACGCCCTCCCCATACCATTTTATATGGCACTATGCCGGTTATAATAAGCAAGTGATAAACGATTGTAATAATTGATATAATGATAATTACTTTTCCTGCTGTTTTAAATTGTATCGTTCTTAGCAACATTTCTTACTTCTAAAAATCCGAATGTAGTAATGTTGTTTAAACTTAGTGTTAATTTTTACTGAGTAAAAGCAAACTGTAAAATATTTGTCCCCATTTGCAAAGCTTTTTGCCTCACTGCTTCGGGGTTGTTGTATATTTCCTGATCTTCCCAACCATTACCCAAATCGCATTCGTAAGTATAAAAACAAACCAATCGCCCGTTGTAAATTAAGCCAAAACCTTGTGGTGGTTTGCCATCATGTTCGTGTACCTTTGGCAAACCGTTGCTAAAAGTAAATTTTTGATTATAAATAGGGTGACTGTATGGCAACTCCACAAAATCAAGTTCTGGAAAAACTTTCTTCATTTCGCGTCTAAAAAATTTATCAAAACCGTAGTTATCATCTGCATGTAAAAAACCACCGCCTGTTAAGTATTTTCTTAAATTTTTCGCTTCACTATCGCTTAATAAAATATTACCGTGTCCGGTAACATAAATAAAAGGGTAATTAAACAATTCGGCACTTCCAACATCAACAACATCATCATCGGGATGAATATTCAATCCTAATACTTTATTACTAAATTTAATAAGATTTGGTAATGCTGTTTTATTGGCATACCAGTCTCCGCCACCACCATATTTAAGTTTAGCAATTCGTATGTTTGAACAGGGCTTAAACGATAATAAACTGATAAGGAAAATTAAAAGAAAAAGTCTTTTCATTATTAGGAAACAAATTTCAACATTTTTACTACTCTATCAAAGTTTTTGCAGCCATACAAACAAATAAAGCTGCGGTTTCGGTTCTAAAAACATTTTCGCCCAAACTTAATGGTTCAAAACCGTTTTTAATGGCAAATTCCATTTCTTCGTTCGTAAAGTCTCCTTCAGGGCCAATAAAAAAAATAATTTTTTCGGTTTTCTCATTAACAAAATTTTTTAAGTTTTTACCTGTACCAACTTTTGCAATTAATTTGGTTTGATATGTATTTGCATTTATAACTGCGTTTTTAAAATCGGTAATTTTATTAATTTTTAGCAACCATAGTCTTCCACATTGTTTTATGGCACTTACTGCAATTTTGTTAAGTCTTTCTAAGTTTATTTTATTGCGAACCGAGTTTTGTGTATTTAAAAATGTAATTTCATTTAATCCGGCTTCGGTTGCTTTTTCTATAAGCCATTCGTTACGCTCGTTGTTTTTTGCAGGTGCTAAGCAAACGTGTATGTAATAATTATTATCTGCACTTTTGTAATCGCGTTCAATAATATCAATCATGCAACGCTTAAAATTATCATCAGCAATTAAGCCGTTAGCTTTGGCGCCTTTACCGTTAATTATATTTACTGTATCGCCTTTTTTCAATCTAAGTACTTTTATACAATGCTTAGATTCTTCTTCACTCAGAAAAATTTTGTCTTCAATTAAGTTCTCATTAAACAGGGTAATTGCCATATTACAAACTCATCATTTCTTTAAATTTTACTGCTTGCCTGCGACTTACTTCTACTTTTGTGCCGTCTTTCATGTATATGATAAATCCATTATTGTAAAATGGTTCTATTTTATCAATATAATCCAGGTTTATAATTTGCTGCCTGTTTGCTCTAAAAAACATTTTTTTACTAAGCCTTTCATCAAGCGAATTTAGAGTTCTGTGAATTAAAGGCTGATACTTATCGAAATAAATTTTTGCATAGTTACCGGCACTTTCTATCATTCGTATATCTTCAAGTTTTACAAACCAGCAACGCTCTCCGTCTTTTATAAATACTCGTTCATTAGCCTGTAGTTGACTTTGGTTTTTTAAAGCATCGTGTTCGGCAATTTGTCTTTTGGCTTTTTCAATAGCTTCTTTTAAACGTTGTTCGTTTATGGGTTTCAGTAAATAATCGAGAGCGTTTACTTCAAAAGCTTTAATGGCAAAGTCGTTATATGCAGTTGTAAAAATTACAACGGGTGTTTCAATTAAATCTTCAAGCAACTCAAAACCGTTTTTTTCGGGCATTTGTATATCCAAAAAAATAAGTTGAGGTTTGTATTTATCAATAAGCTCAATTGCTTCATCAGCATTGGCTGCTTCGGCAACTATAGTTATTTCATTAAATGTTTTAAGCATGGTTTTAAGCCCTTCCCGGGCAAGTCGCTCATCATCTATTATTATTGCTTGTATCATATTGGTAAGCTAATTTTTGTAATTACATTTTGTTCGTCAAGTGCATCAATATAAAACTGGGCATTGTTATCGTACAAAAGTTTAAGTCTTTCAATAGTATTATTTATTCCATATCCACTTTCCGATTCATTTGGTGTAGGCTTGTAATTTCCTGAATTAATTATTTCAATATATAACTTATCTTTCAGGTAAATATTAAAAGTTATTGAGCCTCCTTGCTTTAGTTTTGATATACCGTGTTTTATGGCATTTTCGGCAAGTGTTTGCAGCATCATTGGAGGCACATGTTGTTCAAGTGCCTTTTCGTCAATATTGTAAGTTACTTTTAGCCTGTCATCAAACCTAAGCAATTCAATATCTAAATAATCATTAACGGTTTCAAGCTCTTGTTTTAGGCTCACGGTTTTGTAATGACTCATTTGCAACGAGCTTCTCAGTAAATTACAAAGCTTTGTAATGGCTTGTTTTGCAATAACAGGGTTTGCATCAACCAAAGTTCTAATACCGTTTAACGAATTAAACAAAAAGTGCGGATTAAGTTGGGTTTTTAAGTTGTTATATTGGTTTTCTTTTAAAGTTGCTTCAAGCCTGTATTTATCGCGTTCGGCTTCAAGGCTTTTTTCCCAATATTGAAACAAATGGTAAATTAAAGCCCATAATAAAATATACTTACTCCAATTAAACAGGTACCCAATAATTAAAGCAACGTTTACCGGAATTCTTTTAAACTCCGGTACTGTTACTCTATCAAGCCAAATATTAAAAAAGCTTAAAAATAATGATATAAGTATAATTAATACCAAAGCTCTTGGAATAAGCTTTGCAAGAGTTAATTTTAATAAATTAATTTTAAGTATAACTACTCTGTAAGTATGCGTAAGCAGTATTCCTAATACAAAATTTATAAATACATTTAAAACCAGCAAACGGTTATAGCCAAAAACAGTAGCATAGGTTACTGTTTCAATAAGCATAAAAAAAAGCCAGCCTCCAACTTGGCTCAACCAGTATAATTTGGTTTTATTCATTGTAAATGCAAATTAGCAATAATATTTGTTTGAGCCAATTTGCTTACATTAAAGGAAATAAAATAAATTAAGAGGGTTAATCAGGCTATGATAAATTCGCCATTTATTGTAGGCACCATATCAATAGTATTTTGTTTTAAGCAATATTCAATATCGTTTGTGTTGCCATGTAGTAGTTTAAAACGCTGCGCATGATTGCATTTACTAATAAATTCCAGTAAATTGTTTTTATGCTGATTATATAAACTTAGAGCAATTTGGCAACTATCAGCTTCAGAATTTACGTTTGAACCAAGTTGATGTAAAACGGCACCGGCAAAAATTGTATCTTCAGAGTTTACTTTGTCTTTCCATCCGCTGCAAACAAGTAAAATATCTTCATGTTGTTCGTTAATCCAATTGCATAAAGCATTTAAATTTAAGAAGCTGCCAATAGCAATTTTTATTGCCCCCTGCTGTTTGCATTGCTTAATGGCTTTGGTTCCGTTTGTTGTGGTAAGTGCAATACTTTTGCCAGCAAGTACAGGATTTTCGTACTCAAATGGCGAATTACCTAAATCTACACCATCTGCTTTAGCTGCATTTCTTTCGGCTGCTGTTATAAAATCAAAATCTTTAAAAAAAAGTGCTTCATCAACGGTTGATACCGGTAATATTCTTTTAACACCAGTATTAAAAGCAACACAAGTGCTTGTTGTAGCTCTTAATATATCAATTATTACGGCTACTTTATCTTTTACATCGTAAGCCGATAAAAGAGCAGGCGATAGAATTACTTCTGCCTTTTTCATGTTTGGTTTATAAAAACGGAATTTTTACAACTTTGGCTTTTATGGCTTTATCTCTAATTTCAATTAAAATTTCTGTTTCTGGTTTGCTAAATTCGGTTTTAACATAGCCCATGCCAATAGCTTTATTTAGCGAAGGGCTTTGGGTACCGCTTGTTACTTCGCCAATTTTATTTCCGTTTATGTCTTTTATTGTATAGTGTTGTCGAGGAATACCGCGTTCAATCATTTCAAAACCTACCAATTTTTTAACAGGTCCGTTTTCTATAATCGCTTTGTGATATTCACAGTTTATAAAATTTTTTGAAAATTTTGTTATCCAGCCCAAACCTGCTTCTATCGGGCTGGTTTCATCATTTATATCATTGCCGTATAAGCAAAAGCCTTTTTCTAATCTAAGTGTATCTCTGGCTCCAAGCCCGCATGGCTTAATGTCAAATTCTTTTCCGGCTTCAAACAATGCATCCCATAATTTTCTTGCATCATTATTTAATACATACAACTCAAAACCACCGGCACCGGTATAACCTGTATTTGATATTATCACATCTTTACAACCTGCTACTTCTCCATTTGTAAAAGTATAGTATTCAAGCGTACTTAAATTAACATTGGTAAGTTTTTGAATAACTTTTATAGCATTTGGTCCTTGTACAGCAAGCAGGCTGTAAGCATTGCTCAGGTTTTCCATTTCTACACCAAAAGTATTATGCTGGTTTATCCAGTTCCAGTCTTTATCAATATTACCTGCATTTACCACTAAATAATATTCTGTTTCAGAGTATCTGTAAACCAAAAGGTCATCAACTATTCCACCTTTATCATTTGGCATGCAACTATATTGTACTTTTCCATCGGTAAGTTTGCTTACATCGTTGCTTGTAACTAATTGAAGTAAATCAAGTGCTTTTTCTCCTTTTATTAAAAATTCACCCATGTGGCTTACATCAAAAACACCAACACTATTGCGCACGGCAAGGTGTTCTTGTATAAGGTTGGTGTATAAAACAGGCATATTAAAACCTGCAAATTCTATCATTTTAGCGCCAAGCGAAACGTGTAAATCATTTAAAGCAACGTATTTCATGTTTTATAAATGTGTAATTTTGTTTCAATATTAACCTTTTTTAGCAATATTGGTTTTAGGATGCAATTGCCATTTATTTGATAAAACTACTTTAATAAAATATATGTATTTGTGGTAATGAGATTCTTTTTGTTGAATTAGTTCTTACCTGCAACTCCATTCAAATATTTGCGAGGTTATGGTGTCCGTTGTACTTAAATCAACTATTGTTTTATTTGTAACAAAACCATTTAAATCGTGCTTGTATAAATATTTATAATTTGTTGTTGTGCCGGCAATTGTTGTGTTTTCTTCATCAATGGCAAGTATTGAAGCATAACCTGTAAATCCGAATTTATATAACCAATATAAGCTTTGATCTTTTAATGTGCTATTGTATTTGTAGTTTCTTGTTGTTATAAATTCTCCACTTAAAGAAGATTGCACTTTTTCTATTCTTTGAACCAATAAATTACTTTGCCAAATATTATCAACTTCAAATTTAAACAAAGTTGAACCTATTTTAAACTCTGAAATTTGTTTAATTAACTGCTTATTGGCATTGTAAAAACTTTTTCTGTAACCGTTATAAACATTAGTGCTTCCGGCAATTGTAATTTTAAATGTAGCACTATCTTCTAAATCATTTTCATTTAAAAAAATTCGGTTACCGTCAGAAAGTAATACTGTTTTTCCATTGTAAGTATAAGTGGTTACTGTAGAATCGTTACTTAATAGGTTTTTGTTTATAAACATAACCGGCATGTTATTTTCGTTAAAAAAATAAACATATAATGATGTATCATTCAAAATTTGCGAGTAAAACCTACAATCAATTGATTTTTTAGGTAATGGCGCTTTGTCATCTTTTTTGCAACCGTAAGCTGATAATAGCAATAAAATGTTTAATAAGATTAAGTATTTCATTATACAACTTTAAATTACAACAAAACTAAAGATAAATTCTGTTATAATTTTAAGTAAGTATTTTTTTTCAAAAAAGTTGGTTACTTTATTTTAATTATCTGAACCAAATTTACGTGGCTCTTTGTCGCGTCCTCCGTTATTTCTTCTTTCGTCTCTGCGGTTATCGTTGGTACGAGGTTTGTTTTCTCTTGGTGCAGGTTCTACATAATCGGCTGGTTTTTCAAGTAAAGCTCTTCTTGATAATTTTAACTTTCCGGTTTTTTTATCAATTTCAATCAGTTTTACCTTAATTGTTTCGCCAATTTCTAAAACACCTTCCATGCTTGGTAAGCGCTTCCAGCTTATTTCACTAATGTGCAACAATCCATCCTTGCCCGGTAAAATTTCAACAAATGCACCAAAATCAACAATAGATTTTACAACACCTTCGTAAACTTCTCCAATTTCAGGAACTGCCACAATGCCTTTAATAATCTTCATGGCTTTATCCAAGCCATCTTTATCAGGAGATGCAATCTCTACAATTCCGGTTTCGCCCACTTCTGTAATGGCAATAGTAGTGCCGGTATCTTTTTGTATGCCTTGTATTACTTTACCACCGGGTCCTATTACTGCTCCAATAAAATCTTTGCTAATTACCAGTGTTTCAATTCTTGGTGTATGAGGTTTATAATCACTGTTTGGTGTTGAAATGGCTTTATTCATTTCATTGCGAATGTGCTCCCTGCCTGCTTTTGCTTGGTTTAAGGCTTCTTCAACCATTTCCCATTTAAGGCCGTTTATTTTTATATCCATTTGGCAGGCTGTTATACCTTTTTCGGTTCCTACTACTTTAAAATCCATATCTCCAAGATGGTCTTCATCTCCAAGAATATCGCTTAAAATGGCATACTTTCCAGTTTTTTCATCGGTAATTAAACCCATTGCAATGCCACTTACTGCCGATTTTATTTTTACACCTGCATCCATTAAAGCCAAGCTGCCGGCACATACAGTTGCCATGCTGCTTGAGCCATTTGACTCCAAAATATCACTTACAATTCGTATGGTGTAAGGACATTCATTAATATCAGGCAAAACTTTTTTAAGTCCTCTTAGTGCAAGATTGCCATGGCCAATTTCTCTACGCCCGGGGCCTCTGTTTGGTTTTACCTCACCTGTACTAAAAGAAGGGAAATTGTAATGCAACAAAAATTTTGAATAACCTTCATTCATTGGACTGTCAAGCAATTGCTCATCAAGTTTTGTTCCTAAAGTTACAGTAGTTAAACTTTGGGTTTCGCCACGTGTAAAAATTGCCGAACCATGAGTAGCAGGTAAATAATTTACTTCGCACCAAATAGGTCTTATTTCGTTTAAAGCTCTTCCGTCAAGTCGCTGGCGGTCGTTCATTATCATATTTCTTACCGCATCATACTCTACGTTGTGAAAATATTTGTTTATTAAAAATGTATCAGGTTCGGCATCTTCGGTGTTAAAAAACTCGTTTACAAAATCTTCTCTAACCTTTTTAAATGTAGCACTTCGCTCTTGCTTTGGCAATTTAGATTTTGCAATGTCGTAAATTCTTTGGTATGCGTAATCTCTTATTTGTTTTTCTAGTTCTTCGTTGCTTCTCTCATGGTTATATTCTCTTGCAGGCTTGCGTCCGCCAAGCAATTCACATAATTCCCACTGTGCTTTAATTTGCAGTTTTATAGCCTCGTGAGCAAATTTTAGGGCTTCAAGCATGTCTGCTTCACTTACCTCGGCACATTCGCCCTCAACCATGTTCAGGTCTTTTTCCGTTCCGGCTACAATCAAATCAATATCTGCTCTTTCTAATTCGTCTTTATAAGGGTTTATAACAAATTTACCATCAATACGGGCTACGCGAACTTCACTAATGGGTCCGTTAAAAGGAATATCGCTAACCATTAATGCAGCAGAGGCAGCTAATCCAACCAAGGCATCGGGCAAAATATTTTTATCGCTCGATATTAATTGAAGCATTATTTGGGTATCGGCATGATAGTTTTCGGGAAACAATGGACGTAATGCACGGTCAACAAGGCGACTTACCAAAACTTCATAATCGCTGAGTTTAGCTTCGCGTTTATGAAAACTTCCGGGAATACGACCCACTGCGGCAAATTTTTCCTGATAATCTACTGTTAATGGCATAAAATCAACATCTTCTTTTGCCTCTTGTGCCGATACGGCTGTTGCCAAAATCATGGTATCTCCTTGCTTTACTACTACTGCGCCATCGGCTTGGCGGGCAAGTTTACCTGTTTCAATGCTGATGGTTTTTCCATCCATTTCAAATGTTTTTACAATTGCTTGTTTCATTTAATATATCAATTTTATTTGTGTTTAATAACAAAAAAGGGACAGTACCAAAATGGCCTGCCCCTTTCCAATAATTTTTTCTGAACCTAAATATGGTTCAAAAAATTTTTACTTACGTATCTCAAGTTCTTTTAAAATACTTCTGTAGCGGAAAATATCTTTGCGCATCAGGTAGTTTAAAAGAGAACGTCTTTTACCTACTAATTTAACAAGGCTTAATTCTGCCGAGAAATCTTTAGGATTTTGCTTTAAGTGGTCAGATATGTGGTTTATCCTCTCTGTAAACAGAGCTATCTGACTTTCAGCCGAGCCTGTATCTGTTTTAGATTTGGCTTTACCGTGTTTTTCGAAGATTGATTGTTTCTTCTCTGTAGTCAAATACATGATTTTTTTAAAATTAGCCTGCAAATATATGCTTTTATAACTACCAAAAAAGCTACAGTCGTAAAATTATTTTTTAGTCATTAAATATTTTTATTTATTATTTTTACTTTTATTATTTCAACAAACTGTAATTCAATAATTTTGTCTATTAAACTATTATAAATTTTATGTAATACAGAAATTTAATAACAAACATTTTTAACCATAAAATTAGCAAAAAACAAAAAAAAGTAGCATAATTACCCAATATTAAATAGCTAAAATGTCAGAATTTCAATTAGTTATGCCCAAAATGGGCGAAAGTATAGCCGAGGCTACCATTATAAAATGGTGTAAAAACGAGGGAGATAAAATAGCTGTTGATGAAACAGTTTTAGAAATTGCAACCGATAAAGTTGATAGTGAAGTTCCATCTCCCAAAGCAGGTACACTTATAAAAAAACTTTTTAATGATGGGGATGTAGTTGCTGTTAATGCACCTATTGCAATTATTGCACTCGAAGGTTCTGATGCACCTGCAGTAACACCTAGTGTTTCTGCCCCTGTTACATCAGCAACACCAGCAACTGTTGTTGAAATTGAGAAAAATCTTGAAATCGTAAAACAAACTGTTGCATCAAATGCAGGTAATCGTTTTTACAGTCCTTTGGTTTTAAACATTGCCCGCGAAGAAAATATTAGCATGGCCGAGCTTGAAACAATTCCCGGTACTGGAAGCGAAGGTCGTGTAACAAAACGAGATATTATTGCTTATGTTGATGCAAAAAAATCAGGTAAAAATGCGCCTGTTTCAGTTGTCCAACCTTCGGTTCAAACTTCAGTTCAGGAACCTGTTATAAGTAATGCGGTTGTGTCTGAACCAAAAACATCTCCTGCACCATCGGCTCAACCACCCAAACCGGCTGTAAGCATAAGTGGCGGAGACGAAATAATTGAAATGGACAGAATGCGTAAACTAATTGCCGACCATATGGTAATGAGCAAGCATACAAGTCCGCATGTTACAAGTTTTGTTGAAGCAGACGTAACCAATATGGTTATGTGGAGAGATAAAGCCAAAAAAGTTTACGAAAAACGTGAAGGTGAAAAACTTACATTTACACCTATGTTTATTGAGTGTGTTGTAAAAGCCATAAAAGACTACCCAATGATAAACATTAGTGTTGATGGATATAATATTATAAAACGTAAAGCCATAAATATTGGTATGGCTGCTGCATTGCCTAGCGGTAACCTTATTGTACCTGTTATAAAAAATGCCGATATGATGAACCTAATTGGGCTTACAAAAATGGTTAACGACCTTGCAAACCGTTCAAGGGCAAATAAACTTCAGCCCGATGAAATACAAGGTGGTACATTTACCCTTACCAATGTTGGCGGTTTTGGAAATGTAATGGGTACACCCATAATTAATCAACCACAAGTTGCTATTTTGGCAACCGGTAGTATAAAGAAGAAACCTGCTGTTTTAGAAACACCCATGGGAGATGTAATTGCTATAAGGCAATTAATGTTTTTAAGTTTAAGTTATGATCATAGAGTAGTTGACGGCAGCCTAGGTGGCAGCTTTTTAAGACGAGTTGCCGATTATATGGAGCAATGGGATATAAATAGAGAAATATAAGCTTTTGTATTTCTAAACTAAATTTTAATATATTTTAAAACAAACTTTTTTCAAATTCGTTGAAATTGTAATTTGCTAATCGGAAAAATTAAAATTATGAAAAGAAAATATATTATTGAATTAATTATTTCTTCGGCTATAATAATCGCTTCATGCGGAAACAACAACCAACAAAAAGTAAATGCTGAAAAAGAAAATGCCGACAAAGAATTATTGGCTAAAGCACAAAATACTTTTATGCCTTTGCCGGTTGTTGCCGAAAGTGTAACAAACCCTTTAACTGCAGAAAAAACAGAACTTGGTAAATTATTGTATTTTGATACCAGATTAAGCAAAACCGGCAATAATAGTTGTAACAGTTGCCACAACCTTGCTACTTATGGAGTAGATAATGAACCAACATCGCCCGGAGATGCAGGAAGAAGAGGCGACAGAAATTCTCCCACAACATTTAATGCAGCATTGCACATAGCTCAATTTTGGGATGGAAGGGCAGCAGATGTTGAAGAACAGGCAGGTGGTCCAATTTTAAATCCGGTTGAAATGGCTATGCCAAATGAAGCTACTTTAATAAAAAGACTTAAAGAAGTAGAAATGTACAGAGAAAAGTTTGCTGCTGCTTTTCCAAACGATAAAGACCCTTTTACATACAAAAATATAACACATGCAATTGCTGCATTTGAGCGTACGCTTTTAACCCCATCAAAATTTGATGATTACTTAAAAGGAAACATAAACGCTTTGAATGATGAAGAAAAAGCAGGTTTAAGAACATTTATGGATGCAGGATGCACTGCCTGCCATTCAGGTGTAACTTTAGGAGGTAGCATGTATATGAAATTTGGCTTAATTAATGATTATCGTCCTTTAACCAAAAGCGTAAAAGAAGATTTGGGAAGATTTGCAGTTACCAAAAACGAAAGTGATAAAAACGTATTTAAAGTTCCATCTTTAAGAAATGTAACCAAAACATACCCTTATTTTCACGATGGAAGTGTTGCCACTATTGAAGATGCCGTTAGAATAATGGGTAAAACCCAGCTAAACAAAGACCTAAATGATGATGAAATAAAAAGCATTGTTACTTTTTTAGAAACCTTAACATCAGATTTACCGGAAGCAACCAAGCAAGCGCCCAAAGAACTTGCTTTGGTAAAATAAACTTTAGCAAATTGTAACATTTTTATAAGGTTAAACCAAATGTAATTTAAAGGTGTTTAATTTGTATATATGCCAACAGCCATAACCAATAATGTAAAAATTACCGTTGAAACCTCATACCAAAATACCAGGTTCAGCAAAAATGGCTCTGAGCATATGTTTGCATACCGCATTACAATAGTAAATAAAGGAGATTACACCATAAAATTACTGCGAAGGCACTGGTTTATATTTGATCCAATAGCAGGAAACAGTGAAGTAGAAGGTGAGGGCGTTGTAGGGCAAATGCCTATTCTTGAACCCGGTGAAACCCACCAATATGTATCGGGTTGTGCATTACTTTCAGATATTGGAAAAATGCATGGAACATATTTGATGGAAAGGCAAATTGACGGAAAACACTTTAAAGTTTCTATTCCTGAATTTTATTTAATTGCTCCATTCAGAAACAATTAATTTCAACTTCTCTGATTTTTTTATTTCAAACACTTTTATTTAATCGTACAAAAGTGTTGAGTATTATAAAATATTCACAAATGTTTTGAAGCAAACAGCCTTTAAATAATCTTTATTTAAAGGTATGTTTGAACCATGACAAAAATTAGGGTAGGAATACTATTCGGAGGCATTTCTCGCGAACGAGAAGTGTCTTTTGCAGGTGGAAGAACAGTTTTTGATAATCTTGATAAAAGCATTTTTGATGCAATACCAATATTTGTAGATAGCTTTAATCAACTCATTATTTTAGATTGGCATTACATTTACAAAGGTTCTATCAGAGATTTCTATCCACCGGTAAAACATATCCCCAAAAGCGAATTTCCGTTTCAAATTTATGCAGAACAAATACAACATGCAGAGAGTATTAAACAAAAAATGGCCGCTGCCATTGGTAAGGTTTTACATTTTAATGAATTAAAAAAATACATAGATTTTGCTTTTTTAGCATTGCATGGAATGCATGGAGAAGATGGAACCATTCAAGGAATGCTTGAATTGCTTGGAATACCATACAGCGGAAGCGGGATTTTGCCAAGTGCAATTGGGATGAACAAAAATATGCAGAAGCATTTAATGCAAGCTAATGGAATGCATGTTCCAAAATTCTTTAGTATTAGAAAAAACGATTTAGAAGATTTACAAAAACATTTTAATACAATAAAAGAAAAAATTGGGTTGCCATTTGTTGTTAAACCGGCTAACCAGGGCAGTTCAGTAGGGGTAAGTGTAATAACAAATGATAATTTAAAAGAATTTGAAAACGCTGTATTAAAAGCATTTTTCATACTAAAACTAAGCAAAACCGAATGGCAAAAAATGTCGAAACATGATAGGTTTGCTTTCATACAAAAAATAGCTGATGTAAAAGAGGGTATTGGTTTACCTGCTTTTGTAAACGGAGAATTAATTTATCATCCTGAAAGCCTATTAAAAAATATTGATGCTGTTTTTAAAAATAATAATTTCCTCACCATTGAAAGCATTTACAGCGAAACTGAATGTTTGGTTGAAAGTTTTATTGATGGAAGAGAATTTAGTTGCATAGTTATTAGAAACAACAATGGCAAAGCCGTTGCATTGCCGCCAACCGAAATTGTAAAAGGAAATGAAGTATTTGATTACAAAAGTAAATACATGCCGGGTTTAAGCCGAAAAATTACACCAATAAATATACCTGATGAAAAAATCGAGAATATAAGAACCAAATGTGTTGAACTTTTTGATTATTTTAAATTTCATGTTTATGCCCGAATTGATGGTTTCATTGATAAAAATGGCAACATATTTTTAAATGATCCTAACACAACAAGTGGAATGATGCCATCAAGTTTTTTCTTTCATCAGGCAGCCGAAATCGGATTAAATCCAAGTAAGTTTTTAACATATATCATAAGAACATCACTTATAGATAGAATTGAATCGCAACCCATCAATTATGAATACAATTTTTTGCTTAAAAAATTAGATAAACAACTTACCGAAAATAAAAAATCTAAAAATAAAAAAATTAGGGTTGCCGTAATTATGGGTGGTTACAGTACCGAGAGGCATATATCTGTTGAAAGCGGAAGAAATATATATGAGAAACTAGCATCATCAGAAAAATACGAGCCATTTCCGGTTTTTATTACAGGTAATGATGAAGCATATAAAATGTGGCTTTTGCCAATAAATATGATGCTTAAAGACAATGCTGATGATATAAAAGAAAAACTGCTAAATTACAAGCAAGCACCAATAATGAAGAAAATAGCCAATGAGTGTAAAGATATTTTAAATACTTACAACAGTGTAAGCTTGTTTGAACCAAAAGAAATAACATTTAAAGAACTAAAAAATTTAAGCGATGCTGTTTTTATAGCATTACATGGCAGACCCGGTGAAGACGGCACAATTCAAAAAGAACTTGATAAATTAAAAATTCCTTATAATGGTAGTGGTGCCGATAGTTCAAAAATAACCATCAATAAATTTGATACCAATCAATTGCTTAAAAAGAAAGGATTTAATGTTGCCGAACAATTGCTTATTACAAAAGAAGAATATGTTGTTAATGCCAAAGCCGTTATACAAAAAGTTGAAAAAATAGGTTATCCGCTAATAGCTAAACCTGCCGATGATGGTTGCAGCAGTGCCGTAAAAAAAATTAAAAATAAAAGTGAATTAATTGCTTATGCCGAAGGTGTTTTTAGGAATGAACCACCAATACCTCAAAAAACCATTAATACATTAAACCTTAAACCCAAAGAAGAATTTCCGGCAAAAAGCTATTTTTTAATTGAAAAGTTTATTGAAAAAGGTAATGCAAAGCACTTTTTAGAAGTTACCGGAGGTATGCTTACGCATTACAAAAATGGCAAAATATATTATGAAACTTTTGAACCAAGCGAAACTTTAGCAGAAGGAGAAGTATTGAGTCTTGAAGAAAAATTTTTAGCAGGGCAGGGGCAAAACTTAACTCCGGCCAGATTTGATAAAAATCCAAAAACCAATGCTTATATAAGCAAGTTGGTTCAAACCGAATTAAAAAAAGTAGCCAAAACCTTAAATGTACAGGGTTATTGCAGAATTGATGCATTTGTTAAAATTTACTCTAAAACAAAAATTGAAGTTTTTATTATAGAAATAAATTCTTTACCGGGAATGACTCCGGCAACGGCCATATTTCATCAATGTGCCTTAAACGGTTATAAGCCTTACGAATTTATAGATGCCATTTTAACTTTTGGTTCACAACGAATAAAAAATTAAATTTAAGTGATTATTTTACAATAAAAATCTTTAAACAAATTTGGGTTAATTTGCGGCCTGAATGAATAAAAGAGATTTATTGCTTGCCACCCGCCAAAAGGCTCTTGAAGGTGGTGGCGAAGCCCGAATTGCAGCCCAGCACAAAAAAGGTAAACTTACAGCCCGAGAACGCATTCATTTTTTATTGGATGAAGGCAGTTTTGAAGAAATTGGGACGTTTGTTATGCACCGTTCAACCGATTTTGGTATGGAAAAACAAAAGTTTTTGGGTGATGGTGTAGTTACAGGTTATGGCACAATTAACGGGCGATTGGTATATGTTTTTTCTCAGGACTTTACTGTTTTTGGAGGTTCATTATCTGAAACACATGCCGAAAAAATATGTAAAATTATGGACCTTGCCATGAAAAATGGCGCTCCTGTAATTGGTTTAAACGATAGTGGTGGCGCACGCATACAAGAGGGTGTGGTTAGTCTTGGCGGCTATGCTGATATTTTTTACCGTAACACACTTGCCAGTGGAGTAATTCCGCAAATTTCGGCTATAATGGGGCCTTGTGCCGGAGGTGCAGTATATAGCCCGGCCATTACCGATTTTATTTTAATGGTTGAAAATACAAGTTATATGTTTGTTACCGGGCCAAATGTGGTAAAAACAGTAACACACGAAGAAGTAACCAGCGAAGAGCTTGGTGGAGCTTCGGTTCATAGTGCAAAAAGCGGTGTTGCGCATTTTACCGCTTCAAACGAAATTGATGCAATTAATCAGTTAAAAAAGCTGTTAAGTTACATTCCGCAAAACTGCGAAGAAAAACCATTGAGTTTTGAATATACTCCGGCACATGAAACACGTGAAGCATTAAAAAATATAGTTCCCGAAAATGCAAACCAACCTTACGATATTAGAGATGTAATTACCAATGTGGTTGATGATGATTCGTTTTACGAAGTTCATAAAGATTTTGCAGAAAATATTGTTGTGGGATTTGCAAGACTTTCAGGCAAAAGTATAGGTATTGTTGCCAATCAGCCGGCATTTTTAGCAGGAGTGTTAGATATTAATTCTTCTACCAAAGCAGCTCGTTTTGTAAGGTTTTGCGATAGCTTTAATATTCCTTTATTGGTTTTTGAAGATGTACCCGGATTTTTGCCTGGAACCGATCAGGAATGGAATGCTATTATTACCAATGGGGCAAAACTATTATATGCTTTTTGCGAAGCCACCGTGCCGCGAATTACCGTTATTACACGCAAAGCCTATGGTGGCGCTTACGATGTAATGAACAGTAAACACATAGGTGCCGATATGAATTTTGCTTGGCCTACGGCCGAAATTGCCGTGATGGGAGCTAAAGGTGCAGCCGAAATTATTTTTAAAAAAGAAATTGATGCCGCAGCCGACCACGATGCCGAACTTGCAAGAAAAGAAAAAGAATATGCAGATATTTTTGCAAACCCATATCGTGCTGCCGAAAGAGGTTTTATAGATGAAGTTATATTGCCTGAAGAAACAAGGATAAAATTGATAAAAGCCTTTAAAATGCTCGAAAATAAAGTTGCTAATTTGCCACGCAAGAAACATGGCAATATTCCGTTATAACAATATGTTGAAAAAGCAAATTACAGTAATAATTTTAGTTATATTTTGTTTTGAACCCAAAGCTCAAAACCAAGAGTTGGTGAGAACCATTGATGCTCCCGTGCAGGAAGTTACCGTTTTTTTAAATCAGGCACAAGTTGTAAGAAGCATAAAAACTTGGGTACTTGAAGGAATAACAACCTTAAGGTTTGAGAAGATTTCTCCCTTTTTAATAGAGCAAAGTTTACAGGTTTATGCCGATGAACGTTTGCAAATACTATCGGTAATAAAAGTAAACAATTATCTAAACGAAGATGAAAAACCAAATGAAATTATAGCGCTTGAAGATTCATTAAACAACATAGAAAAACTTTTGGTTCAACGCAAAAAAGCAAAAGATGTACTGCAATTTGAAAAAGAAGTGTTGCTTGCAAATAAGCAAATAGGTGGAGCCCAAACCGGATTAAAAGCCGATGAATTGGAAGATGTGCTTGCCATTTTTAGAAAAAGATTGAACGAGATTGAAAATGATTTTATAACACATAACGAAGAAGAAAAAAAACTAAACAAAACAAAAGCCAGACTTGCTAAACAACTAAATGAATATACTCAAGGAATCAGAAATTTATCAACCGCAGTTGATGTTACCGTTAAGGTAAACCAAAGTTTAAGCAATGCCCAGTTTGAGTTGAGGTACATGGTAAATCAGGCAAAATGGTTGCCAAGCTATGATGTAAGGGTACTAGATGCAGGACAGCCGGTAACCTTTGTTTTAAAAGCACATGTAATACAAACTACCGGTGAAGATTGGAAAAATGTGAAATTAAAATTATCAACGGCTAATCCAACAATATCTGCGGTAAAGCCTGTTTTGCAAACACATTACATTCGTTTTTTTCAGCCATTAAAACCGGTTGCAGCACCCAAAGCTACAAGGCTAAAAGCAAATGCTTATGGTGCAGATGGTGATGTTATGAATGAAATGGCAACGGGCGAAGCAGCGCCAATGTTTGAAACAACAGAAACAATGGTAAATACTGAATTTGTTGCAAATAACCTGCATCATATACCATCGGGTGCACAAGGCAGTTGGGTAGAGTTAATAAACCAAAACTCAAAAGCATTATTCAGATATGCCGCTGTGCCAAAATTAGATCATAAAGTATTTGCAACTGCATTGGTAGCAGGTATTGATATTATTAATCAAATACCGGCTCAGGCCGATGTGTATTTTCAGGGAACTTATACCGGAAAAACATTTATTGGCCAAACAGTAAACGATACTATTGAAATTAGTTTAGGTTCAGATAAACGTTTGATTATTGAAAGGAAAAAAGTAAAAGATTTTTCTTCAAATACATTTTTAGGTTCAAACAAAATATTAACTAACAGTTTTGAAATTGTAGTAAGAAACAATAAAAAAGAAACTGTTGAAATATTGGTTGAAGACCAAATTCCAGTTTCTACTGAAAAAGATATTGAAGTTAAGTTAACATTAAATCCGAATAATGGAATCTTTGAGCCAAACGAAGGAAAATTAACTTGGAAAATAAGACTTGAACCAAACAAGGCAGAAACCATAAGATTTGGTTTTGAAATAAAGCATCCTAAAAATAAAATGATTGCCGGTTTTTAGGTTAAGGTTTAATTAACTTAACCATTTTAACTCAGCTATACCTTCATTGCCTTATTCACAAAACATAAACTTCCTCTTGTTATAATTTTATATAAATAATATATTTAAAAGATATTTGAGAAAAAGTTTGCATGTTATGATTTTGGTTTAAGTTTTTTTTATCCCCAATGTGCTAAACGTGCCCAATTATCAGCTTTCCAGCCATCGTAAAGATTACCAGCACCGCATTCATTAAGTACTATGGCTGCAATTCCCAATGCCGCAGCCGTACTTATTCCGTAATTCTTTTTCCAACCATAAGGATTTTGTAATACACCTTCTATGTCATTGGCTTCATTAAAAATATTCCGTGCTAATTTTCTAATATTATCTCTTGGTGTTAGATCGGATTTGTTTCTATCATTTTGTAGTCTTCCACATGCTTTTAATAAATCGTAAGCTTGCACTGATGCAATTAATTCACGGCTTCTGCCTAATAATTGTGCATACTACCACCAATCAACCTCTGTATTCATATCAAGCAATGCTTTTTCAGCTGTCCATGCTAAAGTTTCAAATTCATAGGTAGTTAAAGCATTTCCATCTGGATTTATTCCCAAATAACAAATAAATGCATGAGCATTTGCCCACATTGGTAATTTGCTTGGCACTGCAGATGGGTTGCCACCTACTGCTGGTCTAGATTCCCATGCAAAATCCCAAAGAGCTTTATAAATTCTGTAAAATTCACCACGTGGAATTTTATCTTTATCCGTTTTTATTAACTCAATTAAGTTCTCTTTTTGTTTTGCTATACTTAAATTGCTTGCATGATTAAATATTGTATATGGGTAATTTTGGAAATTATAGGCATCATTTTCCCAATATTGCCCTTTGCCAAAACGCTCTTTGGGTATCCATAATTGACCAAATAAGTTTTGACATAGAAATATGACAAAAATTTATGTTGTAATCTGTTTCATAAATTTACTTTTTAGTTATTAGTTGCCAAACTTCGCTTGAATCTGTATTTTGTGTTTTTAATACACCAAATTCTTTATTGTAAAACAATTTATCCAAGCTTGGATTAAAATATTTTGCTGCCCATGAGATTGAATAATACCATTTGTTAATAACAAAAATTGAGTCGATATAAACAGGTGAACCCTTTCTGTTTATATCAATAAAGTACAAAGGCAAATCATTTCCGTTAAATAAAAAATGAACAGTTTCTACTCCATAACCATCATTTTTGTATATTTTCAATTCAAAATTAAATTTAGGGTTATTAGATGAAAAAGGATAATGGTATGCTTCATAATACCAGCAATCGGGATCGCATTCAACCCTGCTTGGGCAATATTTAACATAAAATTGTTTCTTGCCTTGGCCTATGCAAATAGCAGTATCATTAAAATTATTTGCAAACACTAAAGTGTCATTACCCGAGTAAGCAATTTTACTTTTTTCTTCTTCATTTAAATAATAAAAGTATTGCCTACCGCCACAAGGTTCTGTAGTATCCTTCCTACAACTAACAATAAGTGTTAATTTAAGTATTAATAAAGATGTTTTGTAATTAATCTTTTTCATATAATTAAAATATTTAAGTCGAAATAGAATGTAACTCTTACCACATAGGGTTTGTATAATGGATTGTAAAATGTGGTATGTGTTGCATGGCAATGTATAATTAATTTGTTGCAAAATTTAAGCTAAAAAAGTTATTTTCAAAGTTGTTGTGTCAATATTGTTAAAGTTAGAATGATGTTTCTATGTCAAAAGCATAGCCTACACTGGAATATTAGAATACCATGTGTTAAAGAAATCAGTTTCCACCCCAGCATCATTTAACACCTGTGCAGCCATTAGTAATGTGCTTGCTGCTGCTATACCGTGGTTTTTTTCCAGCCCCATTTGTGTTCTACAATACCGAAATATCCTTTACTTTTCATGTATAATTCTCTGGTAAGCCTCCTTAATTTGTTGCGTGGACTGCAATCGTACAAGTTAGCATCTGAATTGCAAAAGGCATAAGGATGAATTCCTTTACTTGTTAAATCTGGTAATTCGCAAGCTGCTTTAAGCATATCATAGGTTTGCAACCATAAAATAAGCGAGCGGTCTAAATGTTGCAATTCATTTAACGTTATATTATTTGCATCACCTTTTAAATCATGTTTTAATGCATCCAAAGCATTGTCTCTGTATTTTTTTCTTAGCGTATAATAACTTGGGTTGCTCAATAAATTTAATGAATCTAAAGAATCAATTCTATGTCCATTTACATCTAAGCCTACTAAAAATACAAAGGCATTACATTTTGCCCATACTGCCAAGCTGCTAAAACCGGTATATTTACCACCTGTCTTTGGCCCTATGCCATCATCGTTTGGCTTTGTAGATTCAGCATACTCATATACCAACTTGTACGCAGTGTAAACGGGTTGTTTTTCTTTATCATCCTCTTGTTTTTCTATTAAAATTCTTTGTCTAACATTTATTATGGTTTGTTGAAAGTTTAAGCCGTTGTGCCTGTCAAACGTAGTATAAGGATGGCCGTAGGTCATATTATTTACTTTATGGCGCTTTCTATTAAGCTCTTCAACTTTTGTACAGGGTTGCGCGTTTACTTTTAATAGAAACAAAAAGGTTAGAATGAATAAAGTTAATTTTTTCATAGTTTTACTTAATTATTTAAAAGCCAATTGATATTATTTGTACTATCTATTGCATAAAAAACTCCATAAATAGAATTTAAATAACATGTAATTTTATTTCCTTGACTTAAAGCATTTACATCTCTATACTCTTTTCCATTAATTGTTAAAAATTGAATATAGCTTTGAGAAAACGTTGCACCTATATTTTCATCTACTATCTGATAGTTAGAATTCATAAACTGTAAATAGAAAACACCAGTAACAATGTTTTTCAACTCATGCCTTACCTCAAACTTCCCATTACCTTTAATGGTTTGGTAGGTATTGCGAAGGGTTTGGTAGTAATCTTCGTTTAATGTAACACCGGGCGCTCCTTGTGTTCTAATATAATACCAAGTAGTATCTGTTTTTAACTTAGCAAATATTAATGTATCGCCTTTGTTACTTAAATAAGTTAAGGTGTCAAAATCAGGGTTTGTAAAATAGGGTGTTTTGTTTAATTGTTCAGTTTTTAAACGGTGGTATGTTATTGTAGGATTACTTTCTATAGGTTCAGGCTTACTACAAGCTGCAAACAATAGCAAAATGGCAATAATGTAAATGAGTGTTTTCATGTTTTTAAGGTTTAAGTTTTTCATAATTAGTTTATTTAGTTGGTTATACATTTAGATTATCAAAAGTTTATAATGCTTTATCTTTAAAAACAATTCTGGCAGAAGGAACAAGACTATCGCCCATTTACATTTAAGCCGATTAAAAATACAAAGGCATTACATTTTGCCCATACTGCCAAGCTGCTAAAACCGGTATATTTATTATTTGATTTTGAACCTATACCGTCATCGGTTTGCTTTGATGATTCTGTATATTCATACACCTTTTTATAGGCAGTGTAGATGGGTTTTGGTGAATTTTGAGGTAACGCATTTTCTTCAATTATTCTTTTGCGTATATTTTCAATGGTTTCTTGAAATGTTAAGCCATTATGTCTATCAAATGTTGTGTATGGATGCCCGTATGTGCTACCTTCTATTTTATGGCGCTTTCTGTTTAGTTCTTTTACTTTGGTACAAGGCTGGGCATAACTTAAAAAAGCAACAAAAGAAGTAAAATATATAATAAATATTGCTTTCATATTCTTTATTTTAAATCCCAATTGTTTAATAGAATCTTATCTTCAATTCTGAAAATTCCATAATCTTTATTGATGTATGCTTCCGTTGAAATTGAGTCAGTCCAATTATTAAAAAATCTTGTAACTTGAAAATATTTTTTATTATCAAAAATAATTGAATCAATGATTATAATATGATTTACACCCAGAAAATAATCATTAATATAATAATTGAAATTGTTGAAAGAAATTGTTATAAAATCTGATAAGTTTCTATCAAAAGCTATTCCATTTTTGCTATGCCTCACCTCAAACTTACCATTACCTTTAAGGGTTTGGTAGGTGTTGCGAAGGGTTTGGTAGTAATCTTCGTTTAATGTAACACCGGGCGCTCCTTGTGTTCTAATATAATACCAAGTAGTATCTGTTTTTAACTTAGCAAATATTAATGTATCGCCTTTGTTACTTAAATAAGTTAAGGTGTCAAAATCAGGGTTTGTAAAATAGGGTGTTTTGTTTAATTGTTCAGTTTTTAAACGGTGGTACGTTATTGTAGGATTGCTTTCTATAGGTTCAGGCTTACTACAAGCTGCAAACAATAGCAAAATGGCAATAATGTAAATGAGTGTTTTCATATTTTTAAGATTTAAGTTCTTCAAAATTAGTTTATTTAGTTGGTTATACATTTAGATTATCAAAAGTTTATAATGCTTTATCTTTAAAAACAATTCTGGCAGAAGGAACAATACTATCGCCCATTTACATTTAAGCCGATTAAAAATACAAAGGCATTACATTTTGCCCATACTGCCAAGCTGCTAAAATCGGTATATTTATTATTTGATTTTGAACCAATAGTGTCCTAAATAATTTTTATTGAGATATAAGCTGCTTGATTTTATTGGTACTTAGAAAGTAAAATTAATCATTTCAAAAAAGAACCCCCTGTATTGGTTTTCGATTAATCGGT
>JBKBLB010000017.1:0-71308 GCA_046296495.1 Bacteroidia bacterium | reverse complement strand
TGCAATATGGACAAGCGTTCTTCAGGACTGAATGTTCTTTTTGATTTCATTTGTGATAAATTTAAGCAGACCTAATCTGTTTTTATAAATTTATCCAGTCTTTTAGGGGGCTAAGACATTTAAATTATGAAGTATTATCAAATATAATTAATAGAAAAATTAATCAGGTTATCACAGGCCATTTTTTTGATGAGTTTAATGATTATTATAATAATTGTATGGGCTTGAAAATAAAAGATGAATTTGATTTTTTTTTAATTGATAAAATCAAGATAAATGAAATGCTATGGTTTAAAATACCTCAACTAAAAACTAATTATGAAACTATCTTTGAAGATTCGATAAAATCCATAAATAAACCTATTTTAAACAGTTCTAACGAAAGAGAATTTTTCTATCAATATTTTGAAAACAATATTATACCATTTGAAAATTTTAATTTAAAACAACTAGCTTACAATGATTCTAATTTTATTTTAAATTACAATAACTTTCTATTTTACAAAAACAATAGATTAAACCTTGGTTTATTGGTTATTATTTTTTATAAAATTGAATGTAAAGGCAACTATTACGAGATTTCATTATATCCAAAAATTGATTTGGATAGAAGCTCTAAGTCATTGTCATTTAGCGAAACTATAAATCAGAATTTTATTGATAAATTAAAAACGAATTTCATGAGCGAATTAAAAAAAATTGAAAATTATTTAAACTCAATATATTTTGATAACATTGATTTTGCCGATGATTTAACAAATCAGTTATTAAATGAATTAATAGTAAAATATAAAAAATTCAATCTTGATTAGTTTATCCCATACTCGCTAATTAAATATAATAAACCACTTAGCGTAACCACTCCAAATTGCAATTCACGTTTATTTACTTTATCAAATGTATCAATACTAGTATGGTGATAATCGAAATATTTTTGCCCATCAGGGTAATAACCTACTAACACCACACCCTGATTTTTAAGTGGGCCAATATCAGCGCCACCGCCTCGGTTGCTTATGGTTTGTATGCCATAGGGTGCAAGCAATTTTTGCCATACTTGCAAGCGTTTTAGTTTTTGTTCATCTACATCAATACCAATTTCGCGTGGCATAAAGCCTCCGGCATCGGTTTCAATGGCAGCAAGGTGTTTTTCGTTGTTTTGCTGTGCCAGTCTTGCATACTCAATTGCGCCTTTAAGCCCGTTTTCTTCGTTTATAAAAAGTACACATCTCAAAGTGCGTTTTGGTTTAAGATTATTTACTTTAAACATACGCAGTGCATCCATGCTTTGCACGCAGCCGCTACCATCATCGTGTGCGCCTTCGCCATTGTCCCAGCTATCAATGTGGCCACCAATTAAAATTATTTCTTCAGGTTTTTCTGAACCCAATATTTGCCCAACAACATTATAAGAAAGAACATAGCCATTCATTTCGCATGATTGCTTAAAATAAAATTCGGTATTTGGGTCGGCTTGCAACATACTGCTTAGTAAATTAGCATGTAAAGTGCTTATGGCACAGGCAGGTATTTTTACAACTCCGTCTTTGTAGTTGGTAGCGCCCGTATGAGGGTGTTCATCAACTGCGTGAGTCATGCTTCTTACCACCACCCCAACTGCACCAAATTTTGCTGCTTCGGCAGGGCCAATACTTCTTTGGTTTACCGACATTCCATACGCAGTTCCACCTGTTAGTACAGCATCAGGAAACGGGCGATTAAAAAAAACAATCTTTCCTTCAACATTTTCTTTACCAAGTTTTTCAAGTTCTTCAAAGTTTTTAACTTCAATAACCTTTGCCCTTAAACCATCTTTTAAGGTTCCTACGCTATTTCCAAGAGCACAAATATTTACCGGAGTTTTCTTTTTACCCGAAAAAATAAAAGCGGTTTCTTTTTCGCCCCTTATCCATTGCGGTACCATTACCGGTTGAAGCCAAACACTATCAAAACCTGCATTTTTCATTTCATTGTAAGCAAATTTAATAGCAATTTCGGCTTGTGGCGAACCGCTTATTCTTCCGGGTGCATATTTACATAAATGCCTTAACCAATCGTAGGCTTTTCCATTTGTAAATGCGGTTTCAAAAAACTGTCTTATAATAATTGAATCTTTATTTATTTGGGCTTTAAGGCTTAGTGAAATAGTTATGGATAATATTAAAATGCTGTTTCTTTTCATTAAATATTGTATTCGGATAAAAATTTTTAAAACGATTCTCCGCGAAGGTATTTTGTTTTTAGTAGCGGGCACACTTTGTAACGCTCGTCATGCGTATCTGCAAAAAGTGCTTCAAGGGTTTCATAAACATGTTTTATACCAATTTTATTAGCCCATTCAAATGGCCCCATAGGATAATTGGTTCCGAGTTTCATACTGGTATCTATATCTTCAATATTGGCAGTTTTTTCTTGCAGTGTGTAGCACGCCTCATTTATTATCATGCAAATAATTCGAGGAGTAACCATACCCACACGGTCTTCAACCAATCGGTACTGCCAGTTAAACATAGTCATTAATTCTTTTAACTTTTCGGCAAGGTTTGTTTGATAAAGGCTCAATTCTGCCAAAGGTTTGTTTATGAATGTTGGCAAAGCATTTATTCCAACCAAATTACAACTTACTCGGTTGCCGCAATCAAAAACAGCTTTGGCCAATTGCTGTTTTACTGCACATACAAAAACCCATTTGTCTTTTAGCGGTGCATAATATTTTAATTGGTTTGGCGAATCATCAAATTTTAAATCAAATATAATATCATACTTTGTTACATTAGCCGATGAAAAATCAGAATCGTCAATACATGTCAGTTTACAATCAACATTTACAAGCTTTTGCTTTAATTCTTCTAAGCGGTTTATTGAACCTCTGGCCAAAATATTCATATTCGCAGCAAATTAATAATAAAAACTTAACATTTATGGAAAAGAAAATTATAACAACAATCAACGCTCCTGAACCCATAGGCCCTTACAGCCATGCCGTTTTAGCAGGTAATATGCTTTATACCAGCGGACAGGTAGCCAAAGATGCCAAAACAGGGCAAATGATTCAGGAAAATATTGAAGCCGAAACACATAAAGTTATGCAAAACCTTAAAGCAATACTTACCGAGGCAGGAATGGATTTTTCGAATGTTGTAAAAACAACCATTTACTGCATTGATTTAAATAACTTTTCAAAAATTAATGAAGTTTACGGAAGCTATTTTTCAGGCAATTATCCTGCTCGCGAAACGGTTCAGGTAAGCAAATTACCGCTAAATGCCAACGTAGAAATTAGTATGGTGGCGGTTAAGCCCTAAATGTTAATGACCCGATTTTTTCAACTTTTTATTTCTGCAATTTTTCACCCGGTTTTTGTAAACCTGCTTAGTTTATGGCTGCTGTTTAATTTATTTCCGCAATTAAAATTCGGCATACCTGAAAAGCTAAAGCAGTTTATGATATTGTTTGTGTTTGCATCAACAGGCATTATACCAATGGTAATGGTTTTGGTTTTAAAAATTACAGGTCGCATAAAATCTATTATGCTGCACGAAACCAGCGAAAGGCAACTGCCCTACTTGCTTACCATGTTGTTGTACTTTTTTTGTTACTACAATTTTTTAAAACTCAATGCAAATGCACTTGTATTACATTATTTGCTTGGCTGTACCATTGTGGTAATGGTTGTAATGTTTGTAAACCGTTTTTTTAAAATAAGCATTCACATGGCAAGTTTGGGGGCGCTTACCGGACTAATAATGGCTGCAACAAAACATACCAATGAAGATTTAAGATTATATTTAGTTATGGCGTTTTTAATTAGTGGGTTGGTTGCTACAGCAAGGCTTTATGCCAAAGCACATTCGCCATTACAAATTTCAACCGGATTTATTGTCGGTTTATTTATAATGTTTTTTATTTTGTAAGTATAAAACTTAAGACGACAAGGCTGCTGCACCGCCCACAATTTCGCTAATTTCTTTGGTAATGGCTGCCTGACGGGCACGGTTGTATTCCAATTTCAAAGCTTTTAATAAATCTCCTGCATTTTCGGTAGCTTTATCCATAGCAACCATTCTCGCTCCATGCTCGCTTGCAAAAGAATCAAGACAACTTCTGTAAACTGTGGTTTTTAAAATTCGGGGAATTAACTCCTCTAAAATTTCAGCTTTGCTTGGTTCAAAAATATAGTCTTTTGCGTTGTGTTTGCCTGAACCGAAATCTTGCTTTGGAATTGGCAAAAACTGCTCATTTGAAAGAATTTGTGTGGCAGCATTTTTAAACTGATTATAAACAATCTCAACTTTATCGGTTGTGTTGTTTTTAAACAAATTCAACAAGTATTCGCCAATTGAAAATGCACTATCGGCACTAAGGTTTAAAAACGTATCTCTAAAGGAATTATCAACTTTAAAACCCAGGCGGTAAAAAAACTCAGAACCTTTTTTGCCAATTGGTAATATGGTAATGTTTTTACCTGCATACGTTTCGTTGGCAAGTTTTAAAGCAAGTTTATTTACGTTGGCATTAAAAGATCCGCACAATCCCCTGTCAGAAGTTATAACAACAAGTGTTACATTTTTTACTTCTCTTGGTTCAAAATATACTTTTAAAGAATCAACATCAATACTATCAGACAGATTGGCCAAAATACCATTTAATTTTTGAGCATAAGGCCTCATTTGTATGATGGCATTTTGTGCCCTTCGCAACTTTGTAGCACTAACCAGTTTCATAGCTTTGGTAATTTGTTGCGTTGAATTTACTGATGTTATCCTTGTACGTACTTCTTTTAAATTAGCCATAAATTAAACTTAGGTTTAATACCCTCTTAGTTATTGTATTTAGCCGAAAGTTCTTTGCAGGCTGCTTCCAATACACTTGTAACGCCTTCACCAATATCTCCTTTTTTAATGGCTGCTAAAGTATCGGCATGTTTATTTTCCATGTAAGTTAAAAACTCACCTTCAAACTCGCGAATTTTATTTACCGGTATATTAGATAATAAGCCCTTTGTACCAAGGTATATAATGGCAACTTGTTTTTCAACGGTTACAGGCGAAAATTGACCTTGTTTTAATATTTCAACATTACGTGCACCTTTTGCCAAAACTGCTTTGGTAGCAGCGTCAAGGTCTGAACCAAATTTAGAGAATGCTTCCAATTCTCGGTACTGTGCTTGGTCTAACTTTAAAGTACCTGCAACCTTTTTCATTGATTTAATTTGAGCATTACCTCCCACACGGCTTACCGAAATACCTACGTTAATAGCGGGGCGAATACCTGAGTTAAAAAGATTTGCTTCAAGGAAAATCTGCCCATCGGTAATAGAAATTACGTTGGTTGGAATGTATGCAGAAACGTCACCTGCCTGAGTTTCGATAATTGGAAGTGCGGTTAACGAACCTCCACCTTTTACCATATGTTTTATACTTTCAGGCAAATCATTCATTTGTTTGGCAATGCTGTCGGTTGAATTTATTTTAGCAGCACGTTCCAACAAGCGACTGTGCAGGTAAAACACATCTCCCGGGTAAGCTTCACGTCCTGGAGGTCTGCGTAATAATAAAGATACCTCACGGTAAGCAACGGCTTGTTTACTTAAATCGTCATAAACTACAAGTGCCGGACGACCCGTATCGCGGAAAAACTCACCAATTGCTGCTCCTGCCATTGGCGCAAAAAATTGCATTGGCGCAGGATCTGATGAAGTGGCTGCAACCACTATAGTATAATCCATTGCTCCATTTTCTTCTAATGTTTTAACAACCTGAGCTACAGTAGAAGCCTTTTGGCCACAAGCAACATAAATGCAATAAACCGGATTTCCGGCATTGTAAAATTCTTTTTGATTAATGATGGTATCAAGACATACTGCAGTTTTACCGGTTTGCCTGTCGCCAATTACCAACTCACGCTGTCCGCGGCCAATCGGAATCATGGCATCAATGGCTTTTATACCTGTTTGCAATGGCTCTTTTACAGGTTCGCGGTAAATAACTCCCGGAGCTTTGCGTTCAAGCGGCATTTCATATAAATCTCCACTTATAGGGCCTTTTCCATCTATTGGTTGACCCAACGTATTTATAACCCTGCCAACCATGCCATCGCCAACTTTTATTGAAGCAATACGACCGGTGCGTTTTACGGTGTCGCCTTCAACAATTTGGTCTGATGAGCCTAATAATACCGCACCAACATTATCTTCTTCAAGGTTCAGTACAATACCTTGCACGCCATTTGAAAATTCAATCAATTCGCCCGACTGAACTTTGGTTAAACCATAAATACGTGCAATACCGTCACCTACTTGTAAAACGGTACCTACTTCTTCAAGCTCAGCATCTGATTTAAAACTGCTAAGTTGTTCGCGGATTATTGCTGAAACCTCATCTGGTCTGATCTCTACCATATTATTTAATTATTTTGAGATATAAGTGTTAAGTAATTCTTTTTTTGCTTTTTTAAGTTTTCCCGAAACGCTGGCATCGTATAGTTTGTCGCCAATTTGCACAACCATACCGCCAATTAGGTTCGGGTCAATAATTTGTTGTAGTTCTATTTTTTTACCTGTTTGCTGTTCAATATGTTTTTTTATTTCAGCTACCTGAGAATCGTTTAATGTAACTGCTGTTTTTACATTTGCCTCGGCAATACCGTTTAATTCTCGATATTGAGCTATAAATGCTTTAGCCATTGATGGTAAGTACATTTCCCTTCTTTTACGAATAATAATTTCGAAAAATGCTATAGTAAGGGGGTTAAGTAACTTGCCAAAAATATTTTTTAGTACTGCAAACTTTTTATCGCCCTGAACTACCGGGCTTTTAAATAAGTTGAATAAATTTCTGTTATCAAGCAGGGTGTTATTAAAAAACACAATATCGCCATAAATGGCTTCAACCATCCCTTTTTCTTTTGCTAAATCTAATAAAGATTTGGCGTATCTGCTTGCTACCCTGTATTCAGACATGTATTAATTTAATCTGATGGTTTTTAAGTTTTCGTTTATTAATGCTTCTTGTTGTGCTCTGTCTTCTAATTTGCTTCTAAGCACTTTTTCAGCTAAATCAACCGAAAGAACAGCAACTTGTGTTTTTAGTTCGTTCAAGGCATTTAATTTTGCTTTTTCAATAGCATCATTGGCATTAGCAACAATTTTTCTGGCCTCTTCCTGAGCTTCTTTTTTGGCATTTTCTACAATGCTTTGTTTCATTTCGTTGGCTTCGCGCAACATGCGATCGCGCTCTGCACGGGCTTCATTAAGCAAACGCTCGTTACTTGCCTGCAACTCGCTCATTTGCTTACGAGCTTCTTCAGCCGAATTTAGGGCGCTGTTTATTGAGTCTTCGCGCTCTTTTATAGCCTTTAATATAGGCTTCCATGCAAATTTTGATAATATGTATAGAACGATACTAAAAGTAATCGTCATCCAAATTATCAAACCTAAACCTGGTTTTACTAATTCCATGTTTTAATATTTTTAACCTTTTTTAAATCGAAAACGGCAATGTATAAGAGGGCAGGCCTTAATAGAACCTGCCTTCTTATGTTGTATGGTATTATAATAATACTATTAAAAGACATACCACAATGCCAAAGAATGCAGCACCCTCGATAAGAGCGGCAGCCACAATCATGTTGGCACGAATATCGCCAGAAACTTCTGGTTGACGTGCAATTGATTCCAATGCACTGCCACCAATACGTCCGATACCCATACCGGCACCAATTGCTGCTAAGCCTGCACCAATGCCTGCACCCATTTTAGCAAATCCCGGGTCTGTTGCTGCTTCTAAAAGAATGTTTAAAAGTGTCATAATGTTTGATTTATTTAAGGTTTATTTATTTGGTTTAATTATTAATTAATGATGTTCTTCTGCGTGGTGGTGTTCTTCTACTGCCGAGCCAAAGTACAATGCCGATAGTAAAGTAAATACATAGGCTTGTAAAAAGGCAACCAACAATTCCAACATACTCATAAATACGGTAAAGGCAACTGATAATACTGAAACTCCAAGACCTAATGATGCATTTACTGCACCAAATATGAATATAAGGCTAAAGAATCCCAATATTATAATATGACCAGCGGTAATGTTTGCAAACAAACGTATCATTAACACAATTGGTTTGTTAAACATACCAATTATTTCAATTGGAATTAACAATATCCAAAGCACTTTTGGTACACCCGGAGGTAAAAATATATGCCCCCAATAACTTTTATTTCCATTTATGCTGGTTATTACAAAGGTAAATATAGCTAAAACCATTGTTACAGCAATATTGCCGGTAACATTTGCTCCGCCCGGAAAAAATGGAACTAACCCAAATAAGTTATTGATAAAAATAAAAAAGAAGATGGTTAATAAAAAAGGAAGAAATTTTTGGTATTTAGGACCAATAGATGGTTTTGCAACCTCATCTCTTAAAAATATAATAAGTGGCTCTATAAATGCCTGTAAACCTTTGGGAGCTTTATTACCATTATTTTTGTAACTTTTAGCAACCGAAAGCATTATAAATAACAATGTTAAAACAGCAATTAACATGGCTGTAACATTTTTTGTCATACTCAAATCCAGAAAATCGTTACCATTTTCGGCTACTATTTTATTGTGTTCTAATTTATAACCCTTGTACGAGGCATGACCATGTTCGAATTTGCTTGATAAGAAAACATGTATGCCATTGTCGTCTTTAATTATTACAGGCAATGGAATGCTGATGTGTTTATGACCGATTGTTGCAATATGCCAGTCGTAAGCATCGGTAATATGCTCCATAATTAATTTACCGGCATCTACTTTTTCCTCTCCATGAGCATCAGTAGCGTGATTAATTTCTTCTGTAACTTGATTTTGAGCCGTAGCAGCAACGATGGTTAATTTTTCTTCTTCGGATTTTGATGCTTCATGCTGAGCCAAAATTGATTTTGCACCTGAAAAAATAACTAAAACTGAGATGAAAACAGGAACTAACCAACTGATAATCTTTTTTTTGCCCAACTGCATGAATCTTATTTTCGTTTTGAATCGGGTCGCAAGTTAATTACGAGGTGATAAATTTCAAAAGAAGTGTAAAAGAAATATAATAAAACATAGGCAATTACTTCGTTTACATTTTTTACTTTGCTGAATAACAAATAGATAAGCAAAGGAAAGATTGAAAAAATAAATCTAATACCAATTGAACCATAAATACGGGTTATAAATGTTTTGTTTTCTTTTTTTAAACCGCTAAGCGCAACCAAATATGTAATTGCTGAAATTATTAAAAGATAAATAAAGCCAAACCAAACAATATTAGTTAAGTTAAACTTTTCAGTACTTAGCCATAATAATATTAAAACGATAGCCGAATAAGCTATTAGTCTGATAATGTATTTTTTAAAATCAACCATTTGGGGTTCAAACAAAAATTTTTTATTTTTTCTTTAATAAATCTTTAAAAGCCAGGTAAAATGCTCCTACAAGTCCTGCAAAAACTCCAAGAACGGTAAACCACTTAAAAGAAAATTTAAAATGCTTATCGGCATACATACCTAAAAGTAAACATACAACCAAAACCAAAATCATTTGCATAGCCATGCTGCTGTATGCTATAAAATTATTATATTGTTGCTTTTTCTGCTTCAACTACGGTATTTGATGTCGGTTTTACAGATGATTTATTATTTTGATTTAATGAATTTTTAATATCATTTTCAGGTTTCATAGAGCTTTTGCCGTTAAACTCAGCACCGGCTTCAATAATTAATTTTGTGCATTGAATATCGCCATTAATTTTGGCAGTTGCTTTTATTGTAAGCAGCTCGGCAATAGTTATATTTCCTTTAACTTCACCGCTTATATCGCAGTTTGTAGCCTGTATATTTCCTTTAATATTGCTTGACGAGCCTAGAACAAGTTTTGTTTTAACATTTACATTACCTGTAATTGTGCCATCAATACGCAAATCACCTTCCGAAGCTAAATCTCCGTTAATTGTGGTTCCGGCATTTATAATATTTATTTCCTGCGGATTAAAGGTTGTATTTTTGTTTGAATTAAAAATTGCCATAATTAATTAATATTTAAGTATTGAGCCGGGTTAAGTGCTTTGCCATTTTCCCACATTTCAAAATGCAGGTGGGCTCCGGTAGTGTATTCTCCACTACTACCCACAAGGGCAATAACCTCTCCGGCATTTACAAAACTACCAACTTTTTTTAAATTAGCAGCATTGTGCTTGTATATTGTTACCAAATTGTTATTGTGCTGAACCACCAACGTATTACCTGTTTGCGGAATCCAGCCACTTAATACAACAGTACCTTCTTTAACTGCCTTTACAGGATTATTGGCTTTTCCGGCAATATCAATAGCATAATGTTCGTTTGCTTTGTTAAACTCTTTGGTTACAAAACCATCGGTAGGATTAAACAGAAAAAAGGAACCCAATTCTTTTGTTTGCTTTGGTTTTATTGTTACCAAATTTTTTTCAGATTTTTTGGTTTCAAATTCCTTTACAAACTCAGTTTCGTTTTTATTGCCGGTATTTTGGCTGCTTGATTTTGTTTTTTCTTTTCGAACCAAGGTGTCGCTTAAACCTGTACCTCCTTGTAGTATATTAATAATGTTTTGATAATAAGACTCTTTGGCTTTTAATACATAGTTTAGGCTATCAGTTTTATACAAAAGTGTTTTAATATTTCGTTTAGATTCGGTATCAGTATAACCGGGTACAAATTCTTTTAAAGGTGTATAAAAAATAACCAAAATGGTAATAACAGAAACCATTACAAACAAACTGCTTATAACTACAAAAAGGTTTAAAGGGGTAAGTTTTATCGAAATTTTTTCTTCAAAACTCTCATCGTTAATAACTATAAGCCGATACTTATACCTTAGCTTGTGTATGAGTTTTTTCTTTTGTTGAGACATATTATAAATGTTTATTATGAAACTTTGGTTAAAATTGTAGGCCTTACAAAGGTATAAAACATAGGCTAAAAACTTGATTAGGAATTATAAAATACAGGCTTATTTACTATTATTTGTTATTACAGGTTTATCGTGCAACCCAAACCGCGAACGATGGATAAACAAAAAATGGCATTCGCTTACGGGGCACTACAACGTATATTTTAATGGCGAACAAAAATTAAATGACGTAATAACACAAATTGAAAAATCGCATACAGATGATTTTACTAAAGTGCTTGATGTTTATCAGGTAGGAACTGAACAAAGTGCAAAAGCTGCCGGAAACATGATTGATGAAGCTATTAAAAAATTTTCGGCTACCATACAATTGCATACTGTTGGTTCATATACAGATGACGCATACTTTAAAATTGCCGAAGCACGCTTTTACAAACAAGATTTTTTTGCAGCTCTGGAAAACTTTCAATATGTAAACTCAAAATACAAACATTTAGGCTATGAGCCTATTACAACAAACTGGATAGCGCGTTGCTACCTTGGATTAAAAAAACCTACCGAGGCTGAAGCCATTATGGGTTTATTGCTAAATAAAAAACCTTTTGCAAAAAAAGATATTGCCCCCATTTATGCCACAGCAGCCGAAGTAAATATACAACTGCAAAAGTATGCTCCGGCAGCTGAAAATTTAGAAATGGCGCTTAAAGGCAACTTGCCCAAAAACAAAAAAATTCGCTACCATTTTATTTTAGGTCAACTTTATGCCTTAAACGATAATAAACCTAAAGCAGCAGCTCATTTTAATAAAGTTATTCGTTTTACCCCTCCTTACGATTTTGAATTTAATGCATTAATAAATTTAACAAGGCTTTACAACTTAAACGATAAAAAAAATGTTGCCAAAGTTAGGCGAAACTTAAAACGCATGGCTGCCGATTTTAAAAACATTGATTACTTAGACCAAATTTACTACGAACTTGGTAAACTTGAAATGATTGCAAAAAACTACAATCAAGGAGTTGATTATTTTAAAAAATCAGCAAATGCAAGTACCAAAAACCGAAATCAAAAATCGTTGAGCTATTACGAACTTGCCAAATTTTATTTTAAAACAAAAAGCTACGAATATGCCAAAGCATACTACGATAGTACAGTACAGTTTCTTGATACCAAACATAAAGATTACGAAAGCATATCGAAAACCAAAGGTGTATTAACCGAACTGATTACCAACCTTACGGTATTTGAAACCGAAGATTCGCTGCAAAGATTGTCGTTACTTAGTAAGCAAGCATTAGAACAAAAAATTGACAGTTGGATAGCCGAAAAAAAGCGTAAAGATGAACTTGCCGCTAAGCAAGCTAAAAAACAAAAACAAATACAAGAAAGCATTACACAAAACCAGTTTGGCCTGCCATCAACCAATGTTGGTAATTTTACACCCGGTACCGATGGTGCTTGGTATTTTTACAATGCACAACTTGTAAGTACCGGGCAGGCCGATTTTTTTAGCGGTAGAAAATGGGGTCAAAGAAAAAATACAGATTTTTGGCGAATTGAAGCCAAAGAAAAACCTGCAGACGCTGATGACGAACCAAAAACAAAACAAACAAATAACGCAGGTGCCGATACTTCAATTACCAAACCTATTGCTAAAGAAATAAAATCAGAAATTGCAACTGAACAATTAACCGGAAATAAAGAAAAAGACTCTTGGATTGCAAACGTGCCATATACACAAGCACAAAAAAAGCGCAGCAACGATAGAATGCTTGAAGCACTTAATAATATTGGCAAAATTTACTACAACAAATTAAATGAATCCAAAGAGTGTATTAACTATTACACCATTATGCAAAACCGATTTCCGGCAAGCGATTACGAGCCTGATGCCTTTTATTTTATATATAAATCTCATAATGATTTAAACCAAACAGCAGAAGCCGAAAAATATAAAAAAGCGCTTATTACTACATATCCGGAACATCCATATAGCATGTTGGTTCAAAACATAATGCCCAAAACCGAAGAAAATACTGCCAATAAAGAACTTTTGGCCATGTACGCCACCATGTTTGAAAACTATAAAACCGGAAATTATTTACAGGCATTAAAAGTTAAAAACAATGCCGATTTACAGTTTCCCGGCAATAGCCTCAGAGCAAAATTTGAGTTGCTTGCTGCCCTATGCAAAGCCAAAACCGAAGGTAAAGAAAGCTATAAAAATGCTTTAACCGATATTACCAAAGAATATGCCGGCAGCCCCGAAGCAATAGAAGCAACAAAATTACTTGCCGCACTAAATAAACTCGAAAAAAAACAAACCATACAAAGCGAAGAAGAAAAAGGAAATTTGCCCGATTTTGATGTAAGCACCGATGTTGCACATTATTTTTTATTTGGCATAAAGAGCCCCAAATCTGATTTTACAGAATACAACACACATTTTACCCAATACAATATGGATTATGCTTCGAACGATAATTTACGAAGCAATGCCATGGCAAGTAACGAAGGTTACCAGTTTATTTTAGTTCGCGAATTTGCAAACTTTGCAAAAGCCTACGATTACTATAAAGGAGTAATGGCCGTAAAACTTATAGAAAACAAATTAAAAATTGAAGGGCCATATATTTGTTACGTTATAAGTTCTAACAACTTTAGAAAAGTACTTAAAGAAAACAAACTCGAAGCATTTGAAACGTTCTTTAAAAAACAAATCAAAGCAGAAAAAACGCAATAATTTTAGTTTAAGTTTGAACCAACTTTTTTTGAACCCATCGTAAATGAAAATAGGTCAAATTTTATTTAATAATAAATACTGGAAATACTTACGATTTTTATGGATTGGCACCTTTGCAGCATTTTTGCTTTTTGCAGGTTTTATATACATGCTTGCTACCGGAAAATTCGGAAGCCTGCCACCGCTTGAAGAATTAGAAAACCCCAAAACATATCTGGCAAGCGAAATATATTGTGAAGATGGCAGCCTAATGGGAAAATACTATTTGCAGAACAGAAGCAATGCCAACTACGAAGACCTAAGCCCACATTTAATAAACGCCCTTATAGCCACCGAAGATGTTAGGTTTTACAAACACAGCGGTATTGATAATAAAAGGCTCTTTACCATTATAATTTATAATTTAATTCTTGGCAAACGCCAGGGAGCTAGTACCATTACCCAACAATTGGCAAAAAATCTTTTTCCTCGTAAACGTTTTAAAAGCCTGCCCGACAAAATAATAACCAAAATGCAAGAATGGGTTGTTGCAATTTTAATAGAGCAACGTTATACAAAAGACGAGATTTTAACCATTTACCTAAATACGGTAGAGTTTGGCGGAAATAGTTTTGGAATAAAATCTGCAGCAAAAACATTTTTTGGCAAATCGCCAAAAGAACTTACACAAACCGAAGCAGCATTATTGGTTGGTATGCTAAAAGGAATTACAAAGTTTAATCCAATAAAAAATCCCGAAAATGCTCTTGCAAGAAGAAATACAGTACTAAACCAAATGTACAAAAACAATTACTTAACAAAAGAAGAGTTTTTGGCATTTAAGGCTGAACCAATTACTTTAAACTATCAGGAAGAAGACCATAACGAAGGTATTGCCACATATTTTAGAGAAACCATGCGCATGGAATTGCTAAAATGGTGCGAAGAATCGGGTTACAATTTGTACAAAGACGGATTAAAGATATACACCACCATAAATCCGGTAATGCAGCAAATTGCCGAACAGGCGGTTTATGAAAACTGTAAACAACTTCAGGCCAAATTTTACGACCATTGGAAAGGCCGAGAACCTTGGGGAAAATTTACCGAACTTATTACTTACAGCATGAAACGCAGCGACCGATACCGCATATTAAAAAGCATGGGAACATCGGAAGAAGAAATACAAAAAATATTTAATACCCCTGTAAAAATGCGTGTATTTAGCTACAAAGGTGAAATAGATACCATAATGACGCCACTTGATAGTATAAAATACTATAAATACTTTTTGCAAAGCGGATTTATGAGCATGGACCCCCGAAACGGTAAAATTAAAGCCTGGGTTGGTGGCCATAATTATAAATACTTTAAATACGATCATGTAAATGTAACTGCAAAACGCCAGGTTGGCTCAACCTTTAAGCCATTTGTTTATACGCTGGCAGTTGATAATGGTTGGAGCCCTTGCACCATACTACCCAATAAACCGGTAACATTTGAAGGCTACCCCGATTACAACCCTGGTAATGCCGATGATGAATTTTCGGCACCCGAAATGACCATGTACCGTGGCTTACAATTTTCGTTTAACTTAGTTTGTCTTAATTTACTAAAAATGCTTGGCAACGATGCCATAAAAAGTGTAATAGAAATAGCAAAAAAAATGGGCATTACAAGCAAAATTGAGCCTTACCCATCTTCGGCACTAGGTACAGCCGATATTTCTATATACGAAATTGTTGGGGCATACAGCACGTACGCCAATAAAGGTGTTTGGATAAAACCTTATTATCTTGAAAAAATAACTGATAAAAACGGAAATGTAGTTTACGAAAATAAACTGGTAACCGAAGAAGCCCTTAGCGAACAAACGGCATATATAATGTGTAAAATGCTTGAGCGTGTTACTGCCCACGGAACAGCAGCCAAAGTAAAATACCTATACCAAATACCCGGTGCCGTTGGAGGAAAAACAGGCACAACACAAAACTACAGCGATGGCTGGTTTTTAGGAATTACACCAACATTAGTTAGCGGAGTTTGGGTTGGTTGCGAAGACAGAGCAGTTCACTTCCGCTCATTAAATTTAGGTTCAGGCAGTGCAATGGCAATGCCCATGTGGGCCAATTATATGAAACGTGTTACATCAACACCGGGGCTTGTAGAAATTGTAAACGAATGGCAACCACCTTCTGCTCCTTTAACCGTAGAACTAGATTGTGATAAATTTGTACAGCAAAGCAAACCACTTATAGATTTTATGGAAGAATAGATTTGCGATTATTTACTATAAGCCCTTTAACCTGATATTTAGCCTCTTCTAATAATTTTACCTTTTGCATTCCTTCAATTTCAAATATAATTTTAGATTGATAAAATAGTCGTTTATGGCTATTGTATAAATTATTTATTTCCGAAATCAAAATTTCAATAGCATGCACTTCTCCGTTTTCATTGAAATTTAATGTTACTTTTTTAATATCGGTTGTTTTGTCTTTTGCTGTATAAATTAATGAGTTATTATTTTTTTCGATATTAAATCTTCCGGTATATGCCGGTTTGGTTAAATCAATCTCTAAAAATGGAGCAAGTTCTTTATACCAGTCGGGGTTACTAAGGTTGGTTTCGTCTTTATTGTTATTGTATGTTAAGGTTTTTAGCAAACCAAAATCTTGTGTAAGTAATTGTTTAATTTCATTTTCAAAGTAAGTTTTTGTATCAAAATTATTATTTGTAACGGGCTTACCATTGTTGCAAGAAAAAGAAATAATTAAAAATACAGCAATTATTCGCATAAGAGATTTTCTCCGGTCATTTCATTGGGTTGTGGTATTTGCATTAAAGCAAGAATGGTAGGAGCCAAATCTGCCAGTTTACCATTTTTTAATTTAAACTTGGTATTTGGTTCAACCAGAATTAATGGAACATCGTTGGTAGTATGTGCAGTATTTGGTGTATCATCTTCTTCATTTATCATGTATTCACCATTTCCATGATCGGCAGTTACTAAAAGAGTGTAGTTGTTTTTTAAAGCTTCATCAACAATACGGCCTAAGCAATTGTCAACTTTTTCAATGGCTTTTATTTCGGCTTCAATTACGCCTGTATGGCCAACCATATCGGGGTTTGCAAAATTAACACACATAAAATCGGCTTCGTTTTTTTCTATTTCGTGCAAAGTAAATTCACAAACCTGCTCAGCACTCATTTCAGGCATCAAATCGTAAGTTGCAACTTTTGGCGATGGGGCCAAATGCCGTTTTTCGTTTATAAATGGCTCTTCGCGTCCACCGCTAAAAAAGAAGGTAACGTGTGGGTATTTTTCTGTTTCAGCTATTCTTACCTGCTTTTTATAATTGTTTTGTAGTACTTCTCCAAGTGTATTATTAAGTTCTATATCAGGAAAAAGTACCTTTACATTTTTAAAAGTTTTATCGTATTCGGTAAGTGTTATGTAATTTAAATTAAGCGGATGCATATTATGTTCATGAAAGGCTTGTTGTGTTAATGCCATTGTTATCTCGCGCCCGCGATCAGTTCTGAAATTAAAATTAACAACCACATCGCCATCTTTAATTACTGAAATTGGATTTTGATTCTCATCAACAACAATAATAGGTTTTAAAAATTCATCTGTTTCATCATTATTATATCGCTGTTTTATTGCAGATTCGTAATGATTGGTTTTTTCTCCTATGCCGCTTACAAGAGCATCGTATGCTAACTTTATTCGCTCCCATCTTTTATCTCTGTCCATTGCAAAATAGCGTCCGGTAATACTTGCTATTTTACCCCCTGTTAGATTTAGGGTTTGCTGCAACTCGGCCAAATATGCCAAACCACTTTTTGGGTCGGTATCTCTACCATCGGTAAATGCATGTATGTAAAAATTTTGTACTTGTTGCTGACCCAAAATTTGGCAAAGCCCAATTAAATGATTTAAACTGCTGTGAACTCCGCCATGGCTAACCAAACCTATTAAATGAATATTTTTATGGTTGGTTTTAGCATATTGAATGGCATCGTTTAAAACCATATTATCATTAATTTCTTTATCTCGAAAAGATTTATTTATAAGCACCAGTTGCTGATAAACTACCCTACCGGCACCTATATTCATGTGCCCAACTTCGCTGTTTCCCATTTGCCCTTCGGGTAATCCAACCCATTCGCCACAGGTATGCAACTCGCTGTTTGGATATGTTTTTATAAGCTTATCAAAATTAGGCTTATTGGCTAAATTTATTGCATTTCCTTTATAAGGTTTTCCGTTTCCCCAGCCATCTAAAATCAGCAAAATTACTCGCTTGCTCATGAATGCAAACGTATTAAAATTAGTTTGAAGAATTGCAGAAGTTGTAAATGAAACTTAGCTTTTTTGCTATTGTTATGGCTATTTTAGTTGCTTTAATACTTCTAAAGCATTTTTATTGGTTGGGTCAAGCTCTAAAACTTTTTTATAATAATCTTTTGCCTGTGCATTTAAATCTTTGTTTAAATGGTAGTAACCTAAGTAACTATATGCAGTAACCAGATTTGATTTAGCTTTTTCTACTTTTACCGGATCTGTACCAATCATTTCAATATATTTTTCGTAAGCGAGCTTAGCATCATCGGTTTTAAAATCGGGATCTAAACCGCTAAGGCAATTACCTCTCCAGTAATGGGCATCGGCATAGTTTTTATTCAATTCAATTACTTTTTGAAAAGCAGTATCGGCTTTTCCATAAAACTTGCCATAAAATGCCGATCTACCAAAATAAAAATAATCTACTATGGTTGGCTTTGCTGCATTGGCAAAATAAATTTCGTAGTTGGCAACTGCCTGAGCAAAATCTTTTTTACTGTCGTACAGTTTGGCTAACTCGGCATATACCGTCCATTGTTGAGGATTAATTTGAAGTGATTTTGAGAAGCTTTCAATTGCAGCCTGAGACTCTCCTGATTTTGCCTGTAATTTACCTAAATATAAATAATCAAAAGCTAGTAGTTTTTCGGCTGGTGTATTGGCTATATAATGGTTCATGGCATTTAAGCCTTCTTTTACCTGCTCTAAGTTAACTTTTACTTCATTTAGTTCGGCAATTGAAAAAGCTTTTAACTTAAAAAGTGTAAGGTTACTTTTGTCTTTGCTAAGTATTTCATCAATTTGGTTCAAAGCTTCACCATACTCTTTTGCCAAATATAAAATGCGAGCAAATTTTACCCTATTGGCTATACTTGGCTCAGAGTTATCTAAATACTTTTGGTAAAATTCTTTTGCTTTACTAAAATTCCGCTGAGAGTAATACAATTCTGCCTGATATTTTAATGCCGGAGCATAAACCGGATCTTTTTCAAATGCTTTATTTAAATCATTTTGTGCGGCTTCAAAGTTTTTTACCCTAAGCCAAATTGCAGCTACCCTGCTGTATGCTTTTGGCCTGTTTGGATCAATAGCAATGGCACGTTCGTAAAAAGTTGCAGCTTTTCCGCCATCATTTTTTTCAAGATATACATCTCCTGCAGCTACTAAAAAATCATAATTCTTTTTATCAAATTCGTATTGCTTTACAACAAGTTCTTCGGCTTCATTCAGTAATTTGGTTTCAGTGCTTACCATATTTGCAATTACTATGGCTACAAGGTTCATATCGGTAAAATAGCCTTGCTTCTTTTTGCTAAACGAAAGCGCTTTGTTAAACATGGCTTTTGCATCGTTTACTTTTTCGGCATCAAGCAATAACTGACCCAAGCCGGCATAGTTTTGGCCAAACTCAGGTTTTACAGAAATTCCTTTTTCGTAAGCAACTTTTGCCTCTTCATTATTTAGCAAATTATAGTTTGCCTGACCCAAATAATAATAATATTCAGGGTTTGATGGATCTTGCTGGGTTAATTTGGAGAAATTGCTTTTTGCAAGTTCGAACTTTTCAAAGTCAAGTGCTCTTAAGCCTTCGGCAAGTGTTTGAGCTATTAAATTTATTGAAACTAGTGAAATGATTGCTATAACTATGATCTTTTTCATTATTGTGAAATTTACGTAAAACGACTTTAATCTTTGTAAGTACAAAGCTTATGCCATAAAATTATTACTTCTGTTCTTTTAGTTCAACTACCCTAATTGGTGCATAATATGGTACCAGACCTGCTTTTAAAATTACTCGCTGACCGGTGTCTCCGGCAACAAAACTTTTAAAACCGGTTGCCAGACCCATTCTTGCTTCACGGTTTATAAAATTAACAGTTCTCCACAAAGGATATTGCTTTAATGCTACATTGCCTTGTAATGGTTTATTTGTAAGACTGCTTATACGAACATTAATTGGTTTTATTTCTGCAACATGAATGCTGTTTAAAAACATTTTTACTTCAGTATCTTCAGTATCACTAATCCAGCTGGTTCCAATAATACCTATAGCATTTTTATTGTTTTTTACATATTCAATTACTTCGGGATTTGATTTTACTGCATAACAATTTTTGCCCAAATCTTTTCCATTTAATAAACTATCCTTTAGCATCCTAATTGCCCCGGATGCAGGATTATCAAAAACTACATTTATATCTCCCAGGTTTGATTTTGGATTTATTTTATTCCAATTATTGGTTTCTCCGGCAAGTATCGATGTAAGTTGTTCAAGCGTAAATGAGGTATCGTTATTTTCTTTGTTAAGAATAAATGCAATTGCATCATAAGCAATCGGTACAGTTCTCACTTTACTGATTTTTTGCGATTTTAAAACCTCTAGTTCTTCCGGGTATAAATCACGTGTTACAATTGCAATTCTGGCGCTATCGGCAAGCATTAATTTTATTGCTTCCGGTTCGCTGGTGTATATTAAATTTAATTTTGCTTTTGGGTAATGGCTTTCAAAAACCTGGTGTTCTGCATCAATTACAGGGTACAAACTTTCATCGCATGCAACTGTAATTTCACCCGATGTGGGTGTGTCTAATTCTTGGTTGGTTGTGTTATTGCAAGCAAAACCTGCTAAGATTAAAATTAATACAAGATAATTGATGCGCATATTGTTATTGTTTTTTTAACGATCTGAAAATTCTAATAAAACCATAAATAGCCAAAACCAAACTAATTATCAATCTGCTGTTATCAGATACGGTTAATACCTGAGGAGGATAAAAATAAATAAGCAAAGCAGCAATCAGATAAAACACACCCATAGCAAGGTTAAAGTAATACATAAAACTTGCTACTTTCGTTCTGTGCTTTTCTCTAATTTCTTCTGTTTGGTTCAATTTATAATGTTTTAAAGATTCAAACAAAATGTGTTTGAACCTAAAAATTAGTTTAGTTGGAATTTAATTGGCAATGTAAACTTAACAGTTACAGGCTTTCCATTTTGCTTTCCGGGAGTCCATGGCGGCATAGCTTTTACTATACGTATTGCTTCATCATCTAAGCCCCAACCTAGTTTTTTACCAATTTGTTCAATTTGAGTAATTTTACCATCGGTTCCAACAACAAAACTTAGCAATACTTTGCCTTGTATACCGTTTTCTCTTGCCATTTGCGGGTACTGAATGTTTTTGTTAATGAACTTATACATTTCTTCCAAGCCACCTGCAAACTCAGGCATTTGTTCTGCAAAGGTTAAAATTTCGGGTCCGCTTCCTTCACCGGTTCCCGTGTTTTCAATTAAACTGGCATCTATACCATCATCTGAGCCCTGAACGGTCGCTTTACCTGCATCTTTATCTTTCATATCTTCCTGCAATGGTGGCGGTTCATCTTTAGGAACCTCCTGATCGGGTTTAATTTCGGGAGGGGTAAATTTAACCGTACTTTTTAAAGGTGGTGGAGGCTCTGTTGGTGGTGGAGGCGGTTCATTCTTATCAATTGGAGGTGGTTCTTCCAATAATGTAACTTCAGTTATTTTCATTTCAGGCTCATCAGGCAAACTTTCTTTTATTAAGTTAACAACTGCCGGAATGGTAACACTTAAAACAAAAAGTAAAATAGCAGCCAAAATACCTTTTATGGTATTGTTATCGCCTTGTTTTCTTAAAACATAAGCTCCATAGGCCTGGTTTCTTCCATGAAAAACCAGTTCAACCCATTTACTATCAAATATATCTAATTTTCCTGCCATACAATTTTTTGTTATGAACCAAATGCTGTTTTAATTAATTCGTTTTCTACATCTGTAATATCAACGATTGCATAACGACCGATATTGTTAATGAGCATTTCGTCTAAAATATCAACCAAGTTTTTATACTTTGCTTTATCATCTGCTTTTATTACTACAATTAATGCATCCTGATAGGCTTTTATTGATGATACATGAGCTTTATAAGTTACTTCATCAATTTTTTTGCTGCGAAACATTTCTCTGTAAATAGGAATTGAATCGAGCAATGGATTTCTCTTGCGATTTTCTTGCATTAAAACCTGCCTGATTCCATTTCTGCCAAAATCTGTTATAATTGGTGTTTCAGGATCTCCGGTTTGTTCATTTACAAAGTAGTAAACAATTTTATCGTTTCCTGTAAGTAAAAGCGTAATAGCTTGTGATGCTTTAACTTTTTGTTTTTCTTCTTCGGTTACATCTTTTACAGGCATATTAATTTCCATGGTTTTAGGCTTATTCATGGAGGTAGTAAGCATAAAAAATGTAATTAAAAGAAAACCTAAATCTACCATTGGAGTAAAATCTACTCTGGTGCTTAATTTTTTACCTTTGGGTTTTCCACCCTTCTTGTGGCCACCGCCACCACCACCTTCTATTTCTGCCATATTATTCTACTGTTTCGGTTGAAAGGTTTGTAATAAAGTTAAAACGGTTTACTTTTTTATCCTGTAATGTAGCAATAACTCTTTTTACAACAGGAAAATTAGCTTCCTGATCGCCTTTTATTGCAACCCTTACTTGGTTGTTTGTCAAACGAGATTGCCAAATCCAATCTCCAAGTTCGTTATTTAAAGAATCACAGGGAATACCATTTTGTTTAATTTTTGAGCGTTCATCAGGCGTTAATGCCAACAATTGCTTCATTTGACTCATTGGTACACCAAAGCTGCTCATTATTGAAAAAGCTTTTATCTCGTTAGGCGTAAATTGAATAGAATATTTTTCGCCCATTTTTTGGATTAGTTGTTCTTTATACTGCTGACCCTCCATGGTAAAATATACCTTGCCGTCATCGCTTATGGTTATTGTCATAATATCGGTATCGGGCAAAGGAATTTCAGCAACCGATGATGGTGCATTTACTGTTACCGGTTCATCTGGCTTAAACTGGGTAGCAAGCATAAAAAAAGTAAGCAACAGAAATGCCACGTCAGTCATGGCTGTCATATCTACTGTTGTGCTTTTTCGTGGAACTTTAACTTTTGGCATAATTTAAATATTAGTTAATTAACGCTTTTTGTTAAAGTAAATTATTTATGTCTTTCGGCAAAAGTTTGTACAATGCTAAAACCTGCTTCGTCTATGGTATATGTTATTTTATCAATTTTAGTTGTAAAAATATTGTACATGATAATTGCAATAGCAGAGTTTGCAATACCAAGTGCTGTATTAATTAGCGCCTCAGAAATACCGTTTGCAAGAGCAACCGAGTCTGGAGCACCAGCATTACCCAAAGCCGAGAAAGCTTTAATCATACCTAATACCGTACCTAAAAGAGCAACAAGAGTTGATACCGAAGCCATAGTAGCAATTACTACAAGGTTTTTCTCAAGCATAGGTAATTCAAGAGTAGTTGATTCTTCTAATTCTTTTTGAATTGCTAATATTTTTTGGTCTTTATCCATTCCTGTTACGCCTTCCATTTCTTTATATTTACCTAAGGTTGATTTTACAACGTTGGCTACTGAGCCTTGTTGTTTATCGCACTCTGCCAAAGCGGCTTCAACATCTCCGGCAGTTAAATGGCTTTGAACCCTTCGAACAAATGCTTCAGCACTTCCTTTTCCTTGAGCTTTGCTAATTGTTAAAAAACGCTCTATTGAAAATGTAATACTCATTAATACCAACGAAATCAGAATTGGTACTATAAAACCACCTTTGTACACAAGACCCATAACGTGCCTTATGCCTTCTTGTACAGGATGATTATTAGGGTCTCCACCTTCAAAGTTATTAGGATTTCCAAGCACAAAAATGTAGATGCAAATACCTGTAGCTACTAATGTAGGTATTGCCAATGCTGCAAAATTGCTTTTAATTTTACTCTCTTTTGGAGCTGTTGCTACTTTGTTCATTTTCTTATTTCTTTTATTTAGTTAATCGCAAAACAAATTATTTTTTTATAAATATCAAGTTATTAAAGGTTAAGAAATAATTAATGTTTTGAGTTATTTAAAACTAAAACACTTACAATAAATGTGTTATAAGAGAAGGATGTACACCTAAAATAAGACTAACAGCAATGCATAGCCACAAAACAAGGTTATAGGTACTATTTGACTGAAAGTTAACTTCGGTAGCAGGTTTTCCATACATGGCAATTATTACTTTAAAATAATAATAAACACCAATAATTGATGTAATAATGGCAAGTAGAGTTAAATAAAAGTATCCGTTTTGAACCGAATAAGTAAAAATATAGTATTTAGCAATAAAACCCGCAAAAGGAGGAATACCCGCTAAACCTAACATTGCCATAGTTAATCCTGCTGACAGTACAGGATTTTTTTTAGCTAAACCGTTAAAAGCATTAATATCTTCTGAATCGGCTTGCTTAAAAATTGTAAAAGCAACGGCAAATGCTGCCAGTGTGCTAATACTGTAAACTAAACCGTAATAAAGTAATGCACCTGTTGGGTTTGCAGGAATGCTTAATATCAACAAAAGCATATACCCTGCATGAGAAATACCCGAAAAAGCCAATAGCCTTTTAAAGTTTTGCTGTATCAAGGCGGTAAGATTACCTATTAAAAGCGTAATAACTGCCGATACCTGAATAATTAACGCATACTGTTGGTTTGCAAAACCAAATGCAACCGAAAACAATTTATAAAATGCTCCAAATGCGGCAACTTTTACCAAAGTACTCATAAAAGCAGTTATAAGTGGTGGTGCACCTTCATAAACATCAGGAGCCCAAAAATGGAAAGGTGCAGCAGAAACTTTAAAAAGCATAGCAAATGCAATAAGGCTGAGTCCTATTTTAAATTTTCCATCCCAACCTCCAACATTTTTCATGGTGTAATCTGCAATATCATTAACATTAAAGCTGCCGGTTGAGCCAAATACAAGCGCTATACCAAACAACAAAATACACGACATAAAAGCGCCCATTAAAAAGTATTTAAATCCGGATTCGTTGCTTCTCACATCAAAGCGTTTACTGCCGGCCAATGCATACAGACCTATACTTAATGTTTCTATACCAATAAATAAAAGGGCTAGGTTATTAAAAGAAAACATCATTATGGAGCCGCAAAGCACAAAAGTGATGATAGCTATATAATCGCTGATGTTTTTTTCATCTGACCCAAAATACTCTCCTGAAAGGATGATAATTATAAGTGTAATAAAAATTACAACTCCTGTAAATGCCACACTAAAATTATTTACTTGAAGCATATTGTTATAGAATGCTTCACTTTGGTTCCAGTCGTAAAGATTAATGCCAAAAATAAAAGCCAAGCCTAATACTGCCATTGGCAAAATTATTTTGCGCAGGTTAGCTATTTCGGCAACCATGCACAACAAACCCAAAACTGCTGTATATATTAATGTGTTCACGTATCTTTATTTTACAAGGTTTTTCAAAACAGGTTCGGTTAGTTCTAATATTGGGGTAGGGTAAATACCAAAAATAAATATCAATAAACCAATAACTAACAATACCAATTTTTCATTCCAGTATAGTTCTTTAAAAATTAGGTTTTCCATAACAGGTGTTCCAAGCATTACTTTTTGGTACATTCTAAGCATATAAACAGCACCCAAAATTATTGTTAAACCGGCAAAAACACTTAGCCATGTGTTGTATTTGTAAACACCAAACAATAATAAAAACTCACCGATAAATCCGTTGGTTAATGGCAAAGCAACCGAGCCTAAAACAATTATTAAAAACCATGCAGCAAAAGATGGCGAAATTGCTTTAATGCCGCCAATTCCCTCAACTTCTAAACTTTTTGTTCTGTTAAAAATAATATCGGCACACAAAAATAAACCAACAACATTAATACCATGAGCCAGCATTTGCGCCATACTGCCTTGCAAGCCACTTATGGTAAGTGAAAAAATACCGGCACTTATTAAACCAACATGTGCAATACTGCTGTAAGCAAAAAGTCTCTTTATATCGCGTTGCATTATAGCTATTACACTGGCATAAACAATTCCAATAACAGCAAGTGTAATTACAACTGGTTGCCATTTTTCGAAACCGGCCGGAACTATAGGAATAAGCCATTTTACAAGACTGTAAGTACCCATTTTGAGCATAATGCCGCTAAGCAGCATTGTTCCTTGTGTAGGAGCACTTGCGTAGGTATCCGGTTGCCATGTATGAAAAGGTATAATTGGTATTTTTATGGCGAAAGCCAAAAATAAAAGCCAAAACAACCAGTCTTGGTTACATGAACATACCGGGTTTTGGGTCAAAACCAACCAGTTTAATGAATGATTAGGACTTGACAGATACAAATAAACAAAGCCAAATAGCATTAATAAACTTCCAGCAAGGGTGTAAATAAAGAATTTAAAAGTTACTTGTGTTCTATTTTCATCGCCCCAAACAAAGGCTATAAAATAAATTGGTATTAGCGCTAACTCCCAAAAAATGTAGTATATAAAACCATCTTGTGCAAGAAAAACACCATTAAGGGCAAACTGCATAAGCAGCATTAAGCTATACAATCGGTTTGGATTGTCTTGCTCTCTGTTAAAACCGCTTAATATTATTAACGGCATAAGTAAATTTGTAAGAATAACCATCAATAAACTAACTCCATCGGCACCAAGGGTAAAGTTAATATTGGGTCTTTCTGATAATGCAATATGATAATCAAATAAATTGCTTCCTGCATTTTTAAATGTAAAGTATGCAAAAAAGGTTAATGCAAGTTGCATAATACTAAGAATAAGCGCAGCCAATTTTGATGCATTACCTTTTAGCAGTAATACAACAAGCGATGATACAAGCGGTAAAAAAAGTAAATCTATACTCAACATTACTTTACCAATTGAATTGCCAATAAAACTATCATACTAATTACCATTATAAAAATATAAATGCCTGTATTACCGGTTTGTATATACCTAATAACTCGCCCGGTTGATTGAGTTATTAAACCTATGGCATTTACTATTAAATCTATTACCAATTTATCTATCAAAACCAGAAAAATATCGCTTAATACCGTAATTGGTTTAACAATTACTTTATCGTAAAATTCATCTACATAAAACTTGTTGGCAACAATTTTTGGAAAGCCCGAAAGTTCATTATCACTTTCAGGAAGTTGTTTTTTAGATATGTAAAAACTTCTTGCAATAAACAAACTAACTAAGGCTGCCACAACTGCAATTCCAATAAGCAACCATTCGGTTGCATGAGACAAATGGTGATTTGTTGAACCTAATATATCAATTGCCGGTTGAAAAACCGATGATAGATAATTAGAAAACAAATGATTATGACTTAATACAGGGGGTAAGCCCATAAAACCACCAATTACTGAAAGAATTGCAAGCAATATTAATGGCAATGTCATTGTCCAAGGAGATTCGTGTAAATGATGTTTTTGCTCATCAGTTCCTCTAAAATCATTAAAAAAAGTTAAGTATAACAACCTAAACATATAGAAAACCGTTATCATAGAACTAACGCTTATCAGTACCCATGCTGTAATATTGTGTTCAAACAATTTTGCTAAAATTTCATCTTTTGAGAAAAATCCGGCAAAGGGTGGAATACCACTGATAGCAACAGTTCCTAAAAGCATGGTTATAAAAGTAATTTTTATATATGGTTTTAAACCACCCATATTTCGCATATCTTGCTCACCACCCATTGCATGTATTACACTTCCTGCGCCCAAGAATAGCAAAGCCTTAAAAAAAGCGTGTGTTACCACATGAAACATGCCACTTGCAAAAGCACCAACACCAAGTGCAGCAAACATTAAACCCAGTTGAGATACAGTTGAGTATGCCAATACTTTTTTAATATCGTTTTGCTTGATGCCAATAATTGCAGCAAATAATGATGTTGCCACACCAACAACTAAAATAATATCGAGTGTTAAAGGAGCCAACGCAAATAAAACCCCACTGCGACAAACCATGTAAATACCTGCTGTTACCATGGTTGCGGCATGAATAAGTGCCGATACCGGAGTTGGACCAGCCATGGCATCGGGTAACCATGTGTATAATGGTAGTTGAGCACTTTTGCCGGTTGCACCAATAAATAATAATATGGTAATGGTTGTTATTATTGCTGTACCTTTATCCATTGCAGACGCTGCATTCATAACATCAACATAATTTAAACTACCAAGATAAAACAGCATAAAAAACATACCCAGCAAAAACCCTAAATCGCCAATGCGGTTAATAACAAATGCTTTTTTTGCCGCATCATTATAATCCTGATTTTTGAACCAAAAGCCAATTAGCAAATACGAGCATAGGCCTACCCCTTCCCAACCTATAAACATTACCAGGTAATTATTGCCCATTACCAACATAAGCATAAAAAATACAAATAAATTTAAGTAACTGAAGAATCTGGCAAATCCTTCATCGTGATGCATGTAACCAATACTGTACAGATGTATTAAAGTGCCTATACCGGTAACAACAAGCAACATGGTAATGGTTAGTGGGTCAATTAAAAAGCCCATTCCAATATTGGTTGAACCAAACGAAAACCAGTTAAATAAATCAAACTCAAGCGTTTGTTGGTTCAAACCGAAAAATAAATTTAAGCTAAATACAAAAGAGGTTGCAATGATTATTGTAGCTATCCAACCCGAAAATGTTTTTAGTTGCTTTCCAAATAATGCGGTAATAAAAAACCCTAATAATGGTAATAACGGTATTAAAACTGTGGGCAATATAAATTTTGATATTTGCAGGGTGCTTTCTAACATACTACCACTTTAATTTGCTTAAAACATTAATATCGGTGCTTGATATATTTCTGTATATACTAACCAGCAATGCCAAACCAACCGCAACTTCGGCAGCAGCTACAACCATTATAAAAAACACAAACACCTGCCCATCGGCACTATTATTGTAGCTGCTAAAGCTTACCAACAAAAGGTTTACCGAATTAAGCATTAACTCAATGCACATTAAAATAATAATTGCATTTCTTCTAATTAATACACCTGTAACACCAATACAAAACAAAATGGTGCTAAGTATTAAATACCAGTCTTGCGGATTTGTGTTGCTCATTTAATTTTCTTGTTTTTTTGCCAATAAAACAGCTCCAATCATGGCAGTTATAAATAAAACCGATGCTATTTCGAATGGCAATACGTATTCTGTATAAATAATTTTTCCAATGTTTTTTACATAACCCAATTCGGGGTTTTGGGGGGTTGCATAAGCAGAGAGTGAATTTGTTTTAAAAGCTGCAAGCAATACCAATAGCAAAAGAGCACCACTTATAATGGCACTTAGTTTCATAAACATGCTTTTGTGGGGCTCGCTTTCTTTATTAAGGTTTAACAGCATTACGGTAAAGAGCATTAAAACCATAATGGCTCCACTATAAACTATAATATGAACTATTGCCAAAAACTCAGCATTTAACATAATAAAATGGCCAGCAATTGAAAAAAAACAAGCCACTAGCCAAAGTACACTGTAAATGGGATTTTTGTTAAAAACCACCAATAATGCACTTATAATTGAAAATGCTGACAGTATATAAAATATAATTTCTGAACTCATTTATTTTGGCCTGTGCTGAATTTTTGGGCGGGCAATATTATTATAATTGGTACAATTTATAAAATGCTTATTCGTATTTCATGTCGTATTGTTTCTTGCGCTTAGATATATCAACACGTTTTTCTGGCTCAACCCCTTCAACCAACATATCTTTTCCAAAAACAAAATTTCCTCTTGTAAACTCACTCGGCACAATTCTATCTGTTAAGTAAATGGCGTCTTTTGGGCAGGCTTCTTCGCACAATCCACAATAAATGCATCTTAACATATTAATTTCATAACGTGCCGCATATTTTTCTTCTCTGTATAAATGTTCTTCGCCCAGTTTTCTTTCGGCAGCATCCATACTAATGGCTTCTGCAGGGCAAGCCAAGGCGCATAAACCGCAGGCTGTGCAGTTTTCTCTTCCTTGTTCATCACGTTTTAATACATGCATGCCACGGTAAACAGGTGCAAATTCCTTTTTTTGTTCAGGATATTTTATTGTAGCTTTTCGCTTAAACAAATGCCTTATGGTTATCATCATACCTTTAATTACTGCAGGCAGATAAAGTTTTTCCATAAAGGTCATTTCTTTATTTACAACTACTTTGCTTCTATTGGTTAATTGCATGGCTATAAATAAATTATAAATTAAACAATGTTATAACACCTCCGGTAATAAGCATATTTACAATGGCTAATGGCAATAATACCTGCCAGCCTACTCTCATTAGTTGGTCGTAGCGAAAGCGTGGTATTGTCCATCGCACCCACATAAACACAAAAATGAAAAATATGATTTTTACAAAAAATACACCAATACTTATTAAACTTACCACATTATTTGGAAGTACGGTAAGAAGATAATTCATACCCGGAAAGTCATAACCGCCAAAATACAATACCGATATCATGGCCGATGATATGAAAATGTGAATGTACTCTGCAAATAAATACAAACCAAGTTTCATTGATGAATATTCTGTATGAAAACCTCCAATCAGTTCAGATTCAGATTCAGGCAAATCAAAAGGCGTTCTGTTAGCCTCGGCAAATGCACAAATTAAAAAAATTATAAAACCAACCGGCTGATAAAATAAATTCCATTTCATACCAAGTTGTTGTTCAACTATAGTGTTAAGGCTTAATGAGCCGCTCATTAACAAAATAGCAATTATGCTCATGCCCATAGCAAGTTCGTAGCTTATCATTTGGCTTGATGCACGTATGGCACCTAACAAAGCATATTTGTTGTTTGATGCCCAGCCGCCAATCATAATTCCATACACTCCTACCGAAACTACCCCCAAAACATATAAAACACCAATATTAAGGTCGGCTACCTGAATATTAAATACGGTATCTCCAAAAACAAGTGGTAAACCCCACGGAATAACAGCACTCGTCATTAAAGCCGTTACCATAAAAAACGAAGGACCAAGAATAAAAAGCCACTTATCAGAAACATTTGGAATAATTTCTTCTTTTAAAAACATTTTTACACCATCTGCCACAGGTTGTAAAATACCAAATGGCCCTGCACGGTCAGGACCTACCCTGTCTTGCAAGAAGGCAGCAACTTTTCTTTCGCCATAGGTTGAATATGCTGCAATTCCTAAGCTTATTAAGAAAATTACAACAACTAAAAGCGCTTTAAACAATAATATTTCCACGGATTTTTTGTTTTTGGGCCTGCAATAATAAAAAGTTTACCCAACATTTTGTTTCAACAAGCCTTAATAATTATTTCAAAATTGCTAAGTTTAGGTAAATTTAATTTGAGTTTAACATAGTTGTTTGAAAGTAATCTTATTACAATAAAATTTACTAAAAATTAAAGTATTCTTAATTTAGTTAAAAGCGTTAAATTATCAAAAGTATAATTTACAAATTTTATAACTGAACATTTTAAAAATTCGTTTTACGTTTTTCGGGGCAATCAAATTGATTTGTAGGAGTTTTTAATATTATGAGATTTTTTATTCGGGTTAAACATTAGCAACAACTTACATTTGCAAACTATTTTTAAATGATGACAGATAATAAAATAATTTTCTCAATGGCAGGAGTTAGCAAAATAATTCCGCCTAAACGCCAAATACTAAAAGATATTTACCTTAGCTTTTTTTATGGTGCCAAAATTGGTGTACTTGGTTTAAATGGTGCAGGAAAATCTACCTTATTGAGAATTATAGCCGGTATAGATAAAGATTTTCAAGGCGAAGTGGTTTTTGACAGTAAAAACTACAAAATAGGATTTTTAGAACAAGAACCCGTACTTGATGAAACCAAAACCGTAAAAGAATCGGTTCAGGAAGGAGTAAAACACATTACGGATTTATTGGCCGAATTTGAAGAAATAAACAACAAGCTTGCCGATCCTGATTTAGATGGTGATGAAATGACAAAAATTTTGGATAAGCAATCAGTTGTTATGGAACAACTTGAGCAGCTTGATGCCTGGGAGCTTGATAACAAATTGGAAAAGGCTATGGATGCCCTTCGCTGCCCCGATGCAGATACACCTATTAGCGTTTTATCGGGTGGCGAGCGCAGGCGTGTAGCATTATGTCGCTTATTATTGAGCCAACCGGATATACTATTGCTTGACGAACCTACCAACCACCTTGATGCCGAAAGTGTTGACTGGCTCGAACAATACCTTAAAAACTTTCCCGGAACAGTTATTGCCGTAACCCACGACCGATATTTTTTAGATAATGTGGCGGGTTGGATTTTAGAGCTCGACCGTGGCGAAGGAATACCCTGGAAAGGTAATTACAGCAGTTGGCTTGAACAAAAAGTCCGAAGATTGGAAGCCGAAGAAAAAGCAGAAAGCAAACGTGCAAAAGCTTTGGAAAGAGAGTTAGATTGGGTTAGACAAGGGCCTAAAGGACGACAAACCAAGCAAAAAGCACGTTTAAATGCTTACGACCAAATGCTAAATCAGGAGCAGAAAGAAAAAGAGCAGCAACTTGAAATTTTTATACCACCAGGACCACGTTTAGGCGATATTGTTATTGAAGCCAAAAATGTAAGCAAAGCCTATGGTCATAAATTACTTTACGAAAATCTTAATTTTTCGCTACCTAAAGGTGGTATAGTAGGCGTTATTGGGCCAAATGGTGTAGGTAAAACCACTCTTTTTAAAATGATTATGGGAATTGAAAAACCAGACGGTGGTGAGTTTAAAGTTGGTGATACTGTAAAAATTGCCTATGTTGACCAAAGCCATAAAGACCTGTTGCCCGAAAAATCGGTTTTTGAAGTTATAAGCGGAGGCACAGAAACCATGCTGGTTGCGGGCAAACAAATAAATGCAAGGGCTTACATCAGTAAATTTAATTTTAGCGGAACCGATCAAAGTAAAAAAGTTGGCGTATTAAGTGGTGGAGAAAGAAACCGCGTTCACCTTGCCATGACTTTAAAAGAAGGCGGTAATGTATTACTGCTAGATGAACCAACAAACGATATTGATGTAAACACGCTTAGGGCGCTTGAAGAAGCTATTGAAAACTTTGCTGGGTGTGTAGTTGTAATTAGCCACGACCGCTGGTTTATTGACCGTATAGCAACGCATATTCTTGCTTTTGAAGGAAACAGTCAGGTTTATTTCTTTGAAGGCGATTATACTGCATACGAAGAAAACAAAAAACAACGCCTTGGCGATGCCAGCCCTCATAGGGTTAGGTTTAAAAATATTTAGTAGAAATGTCGGGTAAGTTTCTAATTGTCGGACTTGGTAATTTTGGCCCTGAGTACGAACATACTCGCCATAATATTGGCTTTGATATTGCAAACGAACTGGCAAATAAATATCATGCTGCTTTTACTGATGGTCGCTATGCAAACATTGCAGAATTTAACATTAAAGGTAAACCACTTGTTGTTATAAAGCCAACTACTTATATGAATTTAAGCGGCAAATCAGTTAGGTATTGGATGCAACAACACAACATAAAAACACAGCAAATTTTTGTTTTGGTTGATGATATTGCCATAGATTTTGGAAAAATACGCATAAAGGCAGGTGGCAGCGATGCCGGGCACAATGGATTAAAAAACATTAACGAATGCTTGGAAACACAGCAATATCCTCGTTTGCGATTTGGCATAGGAAGTAATTTTGCCAAAGGCCGACAGGTAGAGTATGTTCTCGGAAAATTTACACCCAATGAGCAAAAAGAGTTACCATTGCTAATTGAAAAATCGGTTCAGGCAATAGAGAGCTTTGTATTAAGAGGGCTTGAACCAACCATGAATGATTTTAACAGAAAATAAAATATAAACTCTGGAAAACAACAAATCCAAAAACAACTATGTGGCCAACAGCTTATGGATGCTGATGGAAAAATCGCTAAGAATTATAAGCGGTATTTTGGTTGGCGTATTGGTAGCAAGGTTTCTTGGCCCTGCACAATTTGGTACCATAAGCTATTCATTAAATGTAATTGCCATTTTTACCATCATCAGCACACTTGGTCTTGATGCACTTGTGGTAAGAGAACTCGTAACACGAATTGATGATAGTGATAAAATTTTAGGAACATCATTTCTTTTAAGGTTTACAGGTGCTCTTTTAGTTGTGATATTATCTATATCGTATTCGTTTATAAAAGATTGGCAACAAGCCCCGGAAAGAACAATCGTTGTTGGCATAATCAGTATTTCTATTGTACTTCAATCATTAACAGTTATAGACTTTTATTTTCAAAGCAAAGTTCAGGGAAGATTTGCTGCAATGAACCAAGTTTTTACTTTGCTTATTAGCGCAATTGTAAAAATACTTTTAATTGTTTTTAAAGCTCATTTATACTGGTTTGCAGCCATGGCAACATTAGAGGCTTTTCTTACAGCTTTTTTTCAAATTTGGTTTTATAAAAACAATGGAAATAAAATAAGTAAATGGCGCTTTTCATTAGCTGAAAGCAAAAACTTAATGTTATATGCCTGGCCAATTATCATATCGGCATTTATACAAATTATTTACCAAAAAGCCGATCAGATTTTAATTTTAAGATTTTTAAAAAATATGGATTTGGTAGGCCAATATGCTGCTGCTACCCGCATAAGCGAAGCCTCTTTTTTTATTCCGGTTGCTATAAGTGCTGCGGTTTTTCCCGGAATTGTAAACAACCGCAATAACCCCGATCTTCAAATAAAACGCTTTACACAACTATGCAGCTTGCTAATATGGAGTGCTTTAATTATTAGCATTGGCGGACAATTGGTTGGCGATTTTGTTATTAATTTGTTATACAAAGAAAAATACCATCTTACTTCGCAAGTATTTAAAATTCATATTTGGTGCACAGTTCCAATTTTTTACGGAACCGCTTGGGGTATGTGGATGTTGGCTCAAAACAAACAGAAAATAATTATCATATTTCAATTGGTAAACTTTGTTATTTATTTATTTGCAAGTTTTCATTTTATTCCTAAAATGGGCATAAATGGTGCTGCTTTAGCTATTATTACAACTTATTTTGGAAGCATAGTTTGTATTACACTTTTTTATAAACCCAAACAATCTTTAACCATTTTATCTAATGCACTAAACCCATTAAACATTATTGATGTGATTAAATATTTAAGGCAAAATAAAAAGTAAAAATACACCAAAAAACATGCAATCAATTCATTTAAATAATCTCCAATTATCGCATTACATTTGCATAGCCAATGCCTGAAACAAAACCCCCAAAAAAATTTAATACACCTTTGCTGGTAAGAATATTTGGCCTTGCAAAACCATATAAAAAACTATTTTATTTTGCTTTAATTCTTACATTGGGTATGGCTTTTATAGGACCATACAGACCATACCTTATACAATACACGCTTGATAAATATGTAGCTTTAAATGATGCCAAAGGATTAATTTTTATGACGACTATCATTTTTGGCTTGCTTATAATTAATTCTTTTATGCAGTTAGGTTCAACCATTATTACAAATTATTTAGGACAAACAATTATTAAAGACTTACGCAATAAAGTATTTAGGCATCTTGCATCATTAAGGCTAAAATTTTTTGATAAAACTCCGGTTGGAACGCTTGTAACCCGAACAGTAAATGATATTGAAACAGTAAGCGATATATTTAGCGAAGGAATGATAAATATTGTAGGCGATATTTTGCAAATTGTATTTATTTTGTTTTTAATGTTTTATACCGATTGGAAGCTATCTCTTGTAAGTCTATCGGTATTGCCGTTTTTACTTTACAGCAGTTATTGGTTTAAAGAAGCCGTTAGAATGAGTTTTGAAGATGTAAGAAATCAGGTAGCAAGGCTAAATACTTTTGTGCAGGAACACCTTACGGGTATGCAAATTGTACAGATTTTTAACCGCGAAGATGAAGAGTTTAATAAATTTAAAGAAATAAACAAAGCACACCGAGATGCCAACATACGCTCGGTTTTTTATTACTCGGTTTTTTTTCCGGTGGTTGAAGTAATATCAGCAATAAGCATTGGTTTAATTGTTTGGTATGGTTCAAAAGGTATTATAAATAATTCGGTATCGCCTGGAGTTATGATTGCTTTTATTATGTATATAAATATGTTTTTTAGACCAATAAGGCAATTGGCCGATCGTTTTAACAGCTTACAAATGGGCATGGTTGCAAGCGAACGTGTTTTTAAACTAATTGATGATAAAAGCTTTGTTGAACCAAACGGACAAATTTCTCCAAACAAAATTGAAGGAAATGTTGAATTTAAACAGGTTTGGTTTGCATACAACGATGATAACTATGTTTTAAAAAATATTAGTTTTAATCTTAAAGCAGGTAAAACACTTGCGCTTGTTGGAGCAACAGGTGCTGGCAAAAGCAGTATTATAAACTTGCTAAGCCGTTTTTACGAAATAAATAAAGGCGATATTTTTATTGATGGATACAACCTTAAAGATTTAAATACGCAATGGCTAAGACAAAACATAAGCGTGGTTTTACAAGATGTATTTTTATTTAGTGGAAGTATTTTTGATAACGTGAAATTATACAATAAAAATTTAACCGATGATGAAATAATAAAAACTGCCAAACTATTGGGAGCGCACGATTTTATTGAGAAATTGCCAAACGGTTACAACCAAAATGTACATGAGCGTGGTGCAACATTATCTGTTGGTCAACGACAACTTATTTCGTTTATAAGAGCTATGGTTACAAACCCAGCAATATTGGTTCTTGATGAAGCAACATCGAGTGTTGACCAAGAAACTGAAGAAATAATACAACTCGCCATTGCAGGAATGATGAAAAACCGAACAAGCATTGTTATAGCTCACCGATTAAGTACCATAGTAAATGCCGATGAAATTATTGTGCTTGATAAAGGCCAGATTGTTGAACGGGGCAACCACCAAACATTGCTGCAAAACGATGGATATTACCGTAAATTATACGAGCATCAGTTTGCAGTTGTATAGTAAATAAAACAGCTAACATTTATCTATACTTTTACAACACCATCTATTAACTACATTCGCCTTAAACATTTAATTCAAAACCAAATCGTATGAAAAGATTTTTTACACTTTGTTTTTCTGTATTTTTTATAACAGGAAGCCTTTTTTCGGCAATTGTGCGCAAAGATTTTAATATTACCATGAACCAACAGCCACAAAATCAACAAATAGAGTTTGATGCATGGATGTCGAGCTTATTTGTTGTTGATTATTTTGCCAATGGTTCGTTGAGTTTTGCAGGTAAAAATACCAACGAATTTCAATCAACTATTTGCGTAAAATCTATTGGTAGCAGCAATTATTCTCCAATCAATATTTACAATAATTCATCTGTTAAAAATGCCGGAAGTGAATGGCGAAGTACACCGGTGTTTTTGGTTCAGCCAAGCCTTACTTTCGAAAATGAATTTACCGGTAAGGGCAACAGATATTTAGCTGCTAAACTTTTATTAAAACAAACCGGAGATGTTTTATACTTTTGGTTTTTGGTGAACCTAAGCAATGATGGTAAAACCTTTAAGATAATTAAAGCAGCATACAATGATGAACCCGGAGAAGATTTATTTACAGAAAACGAAGGTTCAACAAATCCATCAACATCAATTAATAAAATTAATATACCTGATTTAAATGTTTATCCTAACCCTGCAAGCAGCAATGTTTTTGTTTCACTAAATGGTACATTTAGCTATTCAATTTTAACACTAGAAGGTAAAAACGCATTAAATGGCTATGGATTTAACAAAACAAATATCTCTGTGGCACATTTACCAAAAGGAATTTATTTACTAACAGTTAACAGTACCGATGCCGTTTTAACAAAAAGAATTGTTATAGAATAAACATACTGATCTTTAGTTGTGAGAACAAAAATCAATAAACTTTAACAAGTCTTTGTTAAATTTATCTGGTTCTTCGGCAAAACCCATATGTGCACTTTTTTCAAGGTAACATATTTGCGATTTACTAACAGTTGATGATTGTTTAAATAAATCTTTTTCAGGTATTAATTCATCTAAAGCGCCAATTGCAAAAAATACAGGCAGGTTGGTTTCAGCCAAAAAATTAATTGATGCTTCCCGGTTCATCATAGCCTTTGCTGCATCAATTATACCCTCTTGGCTTGATGTAAGAGAAATTTTTACAAAATCATCAACTATTTGTTTTGATGTTTTTGATGCAAACAATCCAGGAATAAAAGTTTTTAAAAATTGTTCCGATCCGTAATTTTTTACAAATTCTATAACCTGTAATCTTTTGGCTTTTCTTTCTTCGGTATCGGCAACTGCGGTACTGTGTATTAAACCAATGCCCTTTAGTTTTTGGGGATATTTTTTTGCAAACGAAAGCGTAATATAACCACCCATACTATGTCCGGCCAAAACACAATTATCAATACCTAAATGGTTCAACACATTAAAAACTTCATCAGCCATTCCATCAATGCTTATGCCCGGTATTGGTTTACTTTCACCAAATCCGGGCATATCTATTAAAAGTAAGTTCACTTTATTTTTAAATGCTGAAATCTGAAGCTGAAATGATTCACTGCAAAGGCAGTAACCATGTATTAGTACAAGTTTTTGGGTTGAAGTCTCACACTTAAAGAAAGTATAAGCCAGCATTAATAAAATTTAAAGCGTTGGTCTTTTACCTTTTTTATATCAAGCAAAGCCTCATTATAGCCATACTCTAATTTCGATTGCAGGTTGTTAGCAACTTCGTTGCGATATTGGTTTAATTCTGTAGGTATTGGTTGCTCGTTTATTTTATTTATTACAAAAGCATAAACACCGGCATCTCCTGTAACAGGACCTATTAATTTATTTGTTTCAACTGTGCCTGAAATAATTCCGGCTACTATTGGGTCATAACCAGATACCGGAATGCTGGCATTATCAAAAGTTTGGTTACCAACCGGGTTTATTGGCTGATTAAGTTTAACACTTAGTTCGTCTAAATTTTTTACCGATTTCATGGCTTCTGCCATTTGCTCCGACAATTTTATTCCTTTTTGTTCTTTTCTATAATCGTTTAAAACTCTTTCACGTACATTATTAAATTCTGCTTTACCTTTTTCTCTTATGTTTTTAACAATTGCAACCACATATTTATCATTACCAATGGTAATAACATCGCTAACTTCTCCAAGCTTAGCATTAAATGCCCACATAACGGCAGCACGTGCATCATTATAACCCGGCAAAAAGTTATCTTTTTCTCTTAGCATATCTGCTGTTCTTTTTATATAACCTTTTTCTGCAACTGCTGCTTCAAAATCTTTTTCGTTACGATACGCTGCTGCAAATTGGCTTGCTTCGTTATAAGCAGCAGCAGTAGTTTTATCGCTTGCTTCTACTGCTCTTTCTATAACTCCGGCACATACCAGTTTTTTACTTTTATCTTCGGTTACTTTTACTATATGTATTCCAAATTGCGTTTTTACAATAAATATATCGCCTTTCTTTCCACGCAAAACAGCATCATTAAATTCTTTAACCATTTGACCTTCGCCAAACCAACCTAAATCTCCTCCTCTTTCTTTTGTTCCATCGGTGCCGAATTCTCTTGCCATATCTTCAAACTTTTCGCCTTTTCTTATTCTGGCAAGTACTTCGTTTGCTTTTTTATTGGCATTTATAGTATCTTCTTTGGTTGAACCTTCAACCCTAAATAAAATATGGCTTGCACGCATATAAAATATTGTGTCTTCTTTAATTCCCGACACTTTATAAACCTGAAATTTTCCATCTTTAAAAATTGGCTCTAATACGGTACCAACCGGACTGTTAAATAATCTGTCAACTATTTCTTCCGGAAATTGGTTTCTTGGTTTGGCATTAACATCAAAAGGTTTGTCGCTGTTTGCATTTACAAATAAAGTGTCGTTGGTAGCGGTTTTAAATTGCTCAAATTGTTCAAAAGCCCACTTTTGTATAGCAGCCGTATCTTCGCTGGTTGGCGCAAAATCCCAAACTACAAAATCTACTTTTCTCGTGTTTTCGCGCTCGGTATATCTATATTTATTCTTTTTAAAATACGATTTTAATTCGCTTTCATCTTCAGCAATTGCAGTATCGGCTATGCTAAAAAAAGGCATTGCTATAATATTTAGCTCTTTGCTGTTGCTACGGTTTTTAAAAACGTTTTTAGCTTCTAAAGAAGTGGCATATACGCCTCTTCTAATAAGGTTTGTAAATTTTTTTTGCAAAGTTTCAGTAACTAAATAGTCTTCAAAATCTTTCCATTGAGCTTTAATTTTCTCATCAGAAGTTTCGCTAACTTGTTTTAAGTAACGTTTTACATTGTTTGCATCAAATTGTTGTGTATTTGGGTCGGTAAATGCCTGCCTAATTTGCGGATGAATATTATTTCCGTAAAGCATATCAAGCAATTCGTCATTGCTTACCGTTATACCTAATTCAGTATAAATACGGTTCATTAAAAAATCATTTATAAATTCAGTCCAAACTTGTTCTCTAATCTGACCTCTGGTATTTTCGTCAATATTATCTTGTTGAGTACGCTCTTTAAATTTGGCAATATTGCGCTCAAAACGCTCTTCAAACTGCTTAATACTTATTTTTTCTCCATTAATTTCTCCTACATTATTACTTTGCGGGCTACCACCAAACAATCCAAAATTTGAATTTAAGGCATCGCTTACTACAAATAATACCAAAGCCACACCTACAAAACCAATGGCTAATCCTGACCTGTTTCTTATTTTTGTTATTATCGACATGTATTAAATTTTTAAGAACGGCAAAAATAAAGGGGTGCATACCTAAAAATCAAATGTTTTATAAATACTTAATTGCTGATTAACAACAACATAACTTTTTTTATTTTATGAGCTACGGTAAATTATACCTAATTCCAAACTTTTTAAGCCCTGACCAAACAGGAAATTTTATACCCGATTTTAACAAAACATTGGTAAAACATATAAAACATTTTGTAGTAGAAAACAGCAAACCCGCACGTGCTCTTATAAAACATTTAATGCTTGAACACAAACAAGATGAATTGAAACTTTGGCAATTAAATGAACACACAACAGATAGCGAACTTCCGAAAATAATTGAAGAAGCTTTACTTAACAATGATTGCGGACTGATTTCCGATGCCGGTTTGCCTTGCATTGCAGATCCGGGATGGCAATTGGTTTGGTTGGCTCATAAAAAAAATATTCAGGTTATACCATTGCCGGGTGCTTCAAGCATATTTATGGCATTGATGGCAAGCGGACTTAATGGTCAAAATTTTGCATTTAATGGTTATATCCCGATTGATAAAAATTTGCGTTCAAAAAAAATAAAAGACATGGAATATCAGATTTTAAAAAATAACCAAACACAAATTTTTATGGAAACACCCTACCGCAACCATCAGCTTTTTGCTGATTTGCTTTCAACCTGTCAACCAAATTTAAAACTATGTATTGCTGCAAACATTTCATCTTCCAACGAATATATTAAAACCACAACTATAAACGAATGGAAAAAGGCAGAAGTAAATATCCATAAAATTCCTACAATATTTATATTAGGTGTTTAAACCACCTATGTAAAATATGCGCTAACCATCATTTATTAGCACTAATTATATTTACATTTGCCAACGAAAAATTAACTTAAAGTTTTTATTTAAATGACAAAAAAGAAAGATGACCACTGCTCTTTCTGTGGCCGTTCAAGAAATGAAGTTCAGTTTTTAATATCAGGTATAGAGGCTTTAATATGCGAAAATTGTGCCTCACAGGCTTTTAGAATTATTAACGAAGAACAAGAACACAGAAACAGCAAATTCCCTGATTTTGATTTTGCACTTTTAAAACCCTCCGAAATAAAAGAACATCTTGATGCTTATGTGGTTGGGCAGGAAGAAGCTAAAAAAGTTTTATGCGTTGCGGTTTACAATCACTTTAAACGCATAACCAACAAACGCAAAACAAACGATGTTGAACTAGAAAAATCAAACATACTTTTGGTTGGCGAAACCGGAACAGGAAAAACCCTGCTTGCCAAATCGCTTGCTAAAATTTTAAAAGTTCCGTTTTGCATTGCCGATGCCACAGTACTTACCGAAGCCGGGTACGTAGGAGAAGATGTAGAAAGTGTACTTACCCGATTATTACAAGCTGCCGATTATAATGTGGCTACTGCCGAGCGAGGCATAGTTTATATTGACGAAATTGACAAAATAAGCCGCAAAAGCGATAACCCAAGCATAACCCGCGATGTAAGCGGAGAAGGTGTGCAACAAGCATTGCTTAAAATACTTGAAGGCAGTGTGGTAAATGTTCCGCCACAAGGTGGCCGTAAACACCCCGAGCAAAAAATGATTCAGATAAACACTGAAAATATTTTATTTATATGCGGTGGAGCTTTTGAAGGTATTGATAAAATTATAGCCCGCAGGTTGCAAACCCAGGCCATTGGTTTTAAAAACAAAGACATTTTAAATGCAAACAATATTGAGCAAAATATGCTTCAGTTTATAAGTGCAGCCGATTTAAAAACATTTGGATTAATTCCGGAAATTATTGGCAGATTACCGGTGCTTTGCCATTTAAACCCGCTTGATAAAAATACTCTTAAAAAAATATTGCTTGAACCTAAAAATGCATTAATAAAACAATACCAATATTTATTTGAGCTTGAAAAAGTGAAACTTGAATTTGAAGACGAAGTGATTGATTTAATAGTTGACACAGCTTTTGAATTAAAACTTGGTGCAAGAGGACTTAGAAGTATATGCGAAAGCATTATGCTTGATTATATGTATAACATTCCCGACAACCAAACTAAAGGAACAAGGCATATTTTAGTAACGCTTGAAAATGCTCAGAAAAAAGTTTTAGAAATAAAACTAAAAAATCAAAAAGCAGCCTGATTTTAATGATTAGGCAACATGTAATTTTGATGTAACCTTACTAAAAATTCCATCTAATATTTCGGGAACATGGTTTGTATAGCTTGCTTTTACAGGACATGCATAAGTAAGCCAGTTTTTTAGTACATTGGTAAAATCGTTATCAACCTTATTTACAACTGTACCGCCCATAAGTTTTAATGCTTTTGCATTGCATTGCTGCTCGTATTGGTTTTGCATAGGTATAGCCAATACTTTTTTGTGCAGGTAAATAGCTTCTGCCGGACTCTCGAAACCACCATTGGTAAGTAAACCGTTGCTCGAAGCAAGGCTTTTTACAAAAGGCATATTCTGAACAGGATATACCTTAACATTTCCCTTAATATAACTGCGTTTACTGTGTTTGCTAAATACATGCCACTCTACATCTTTTATGGCATTAAAATGTTTAAGCAACATTTCATCAGCATATGCTGGTAAATAAACAGTAATATGGCCATTATTTACCGAATATTGTTGCCTTACAACTGAACGAATAACCGGAGTAGTTATAAATGTATCGTAAGCTTTAAAATGAAACCCTATTTTATCGTTTACCGGTGCGTAGAATTTAAAAACCCATTCAGCAAAAAAGTTTTTATTATCAGCACGTGGTGTTTTATTGCTTAAGTATGCTGCCTGATGGCTCAAGCCAAAACAATACTTGTTTTTTAATTTACAAGCCCATGCTGTTATTGGTTCAAAATCATTTAAAATAACATCGTACTCGTGAACCGGAAATTGGTATATATCTTTAATAAAATCAAAAGGTCTTAGTTTTTTAATGGTATCAATAAAATCAATGCCTCCACGTTTTCCGAAAGTGTAACTAATACCGGGTTTTTTATATTTAATTATATATGGCAAACCAACATCGGCTTGTGTACCGCTAACCAATAAATCAACATGGCCATAGTTTAGCAGGTGTGGTATTATTTCCTGCGCACGGCTAATATGTCCGTTCCCTGTTCCTTGTATGGCATATAAAATTTTCATTTAAGTATCAGGAAATTATTGTTTTTAATAGTTCTTCAATATTTATGCTTTTCATTTCTTCAACCTCATCATTTGCATCATCATCGTTTTCTTTATTTTTTTCTTCTTTTTCGTTGTAGTGGTAAAGCTTCCATTCGCTATTGTTGTATTCCAATGCGGTTAAATTTTCTATCCAATCGCCACTGTTTAGGTAGGTTGTGGTGCCATTTTGTGTTTGAACCAATCTTAAAGCCGGTTGATGAATATGGCCGCAAACCACAAAATCGTATTGTTTTTCTATGGCAATATCAATAGCTGTTTGTTCAAAATCACTAATAAATTTTACGGCTTTTTTTACACTGTTTTTTATTCGTTTTGAAAGTGAAATTTTTCCGCGACCAAGTTTTGCACTAACCCAATTAACAAAACTGTTTATTAAAATTAAAGTATCGTAACCAATAGCGCCAAGTTTTGCAAGCCACTTACTGTTTTTCATCGTAATGTCAAAAACATCGCCATGAAAAAACCATGCTGTTTTGCCATCTAAGTTTAAAACAAGTTTGTTTAGTATTTGAAGTCTTCCCATTTTAAAATCGGCAAACTTGCGCAACATTTCATCATGGTTTCCGGTAAGGTAAAAAACATTGGTGCCATTGCTCATCATTTTAAAAATGCGTTGAATAATGCGCATATGGCTATCGGGCCAGTAGTTTTTATTAAATTGCCAAATGTCAATAATATCTCCGTTTAGTATTAATGTTTCTGGATTAATGCTTTTTAAATATTTGTATAATGCTTTTGCTTGACAACCGTATGTACCAAGGTGTACATCAGAGATTACACAAATATCAAGATTACGCTTTGCCATTAAAAATTTTTAACAACAACAATCATATTCGTATATTGCTTTAAAGTAATTGCAGCATTAAGTAATTGTTAATTGTGTTGATTTCTAACTCGTTATCAACAAAAGTGAACATGTAAAATTACTAACATCTAAATAAAACTAATTCCTGAAACCTATGCTATTTCGGCCTTTTTCTAACTTTTCTGCTTTTTTGTGAACTTCTTCTTTAAGTTTATTTCTATAATTTTTAAGTTTATCGGCAAGAATAGGTTCAAAAAGTGATAAAATTTGAATTGCAAGCAAACCAGCATTTTTTGCATTGTTTATGGCAACAGTAGCAACCGGAATTCCGGCAGGCATTTGCACTATAGAAAGCAATGAATCCAAGCCGTCAAGCGATTTTAGTTTTACCGGCACCCCAATTACAGGCAAGGTGGTAATGCTTGCAACCATACCCGGAAGATGTGCTGCACCCCCTGCTCCCGATATTATAACTTTTATGTTTCTTTTTTCGGCATTTTGGGCATAATCAAACATTCTCTCGGGTGTTCGGTGGGCCGAAACAACAGTAATTTCATAAGATACTTCGAACTCTTCAAGAATTTTGGCAGCTTCTTGCATTACTTCAAGGTCGCTATCGCTACCCATTATTATGCCAACTAATTTATCCATGAATAACAAGATTAAAAATCTTCATCATCTTCTTCCTCATCAAAATCATCATAATTAACCTCAAGACCTTCCATTAGGTTTCTTATTTCCTGCAATTCTTCACGGTTGTATTTGTTTTTATAATCACTAAGCAAGTCAAGCAGGTAGTTTAAATTTGCTTCTGGTGTATCGCCTCGCAAATAATCGAAAGTATATGTGCCATTTTCTTCTATGTTTTCGCAAGCAAGCCTAATCATTTTTACATAGCCCGGTTCGTGAAGATTGTCTTTAATATACTCTCTTAGCTCCATTAGCTGGTTAACAACTAAACCATCTTCAAAACCATTTTCACTCAATGTTTTTTTTATTTTGGCAATAATGTCTTTCATTACTAACTTTAAATATAATTGTGCCGCAAATTACAGTTTTAAAAAAAAATACCATGAGAATTTTTAACACCATTTTACTGCTAACCATCAGCAATATTTTTATGACATTTGCCTGGTACGGGCATTTACAATTTCATAAAATAGGATTTTTTAAAAACCTCGGACTTGTAGGAATTATTCTTGTAAGTTGGTTTATAGCATTATTTGAATATGCATTTCAGGTTCCGGCAAACAAATATGGATTTATTGATAATGGTGGTAGTTTTAATTTGGTTGAATTAAAAACATTACAAGAGGTAATTTCATTAAGTGTTTTTGTTGCAATTAATTTATTGTATTTTAATGGAAAAATGACCTGGAACTACTGGTTAGCTTTTATTTTTATAGCAGCCGCTGTTTACTTGGTTTTTTATAAGCAATAAACATTTGATATATTTGAAATGTTATAATATTTTTAGGTAAAATGAAGGTTGTACAGATTGATGACGATATTGTGAATAATATGGCTGTAGAAAGGCTTAGTAGAAAAGCCGGTTATACAAACGATTTTATAAATTTTACCGACCCGACTGAAGCACTTAATTTTTTTAAAACCGAAAAAGTAGAAGCCGATTTAATTATACTTGATATAAATATGCCCAAACTTAGTGGTTGGGATTTACTGGAACATTTTACAATATTAAATATCAACATACCAATTGTTATGGTAACATCATCACTTGATGTTAGAGAACGCAAAAGAGCTGCAGATCATCCTTTAATTAAAGGTTTCTTTGTTAAACCACTATCGGTTGACACTTTTAAGGAAATTATTGAAAAAGTAAATTAATTTTATTTACTCCAAATCAGTATTAAGCCTGTATCGGCAAATTCTGTTATTACCTTTATCGCAAACAAAAATGGTTCTGCTGTGGTAACAAATTCCGGTTGGGTCAATAAAATTAAAAGGGCCGCTTGCCTTGCCATCGGCACCGCTACCGCCAAAGCTTGCAATTATTTGACGCCTTATATTAGTATTAGCCGGAGGATTTACACCTTCAAAGCCTGTATTTGTAAAAATATAAATACTATCAGTACCAATATCGGTAACAAAAATATAACCTGTTATATCAGGGGCAATATATACATCATAAGGTTGTTTAAAGCGGTATGGTTCATATAAAAAACGGTCGGCTTTGGTTTTATCAAAGTTTAAGAATGTTGTATTTTCATTGTATTGAGTGCCCGCATCGGGGTCATCAAATACTGAAATTCCTAAAACACGGTACTCTATATCGCGGCTAATATTACCAAGAGCCATTACAAAATTTTTGCTTGTGCTTAATCCGGTTAAACGTTGTGGTGGACCTATGTACGAAGCAATACCCGAAATGCCAAATGTTGTTTTAAGACTGCTTTCGTTTGGATTTAAACCAAAGCTAAATCCAATATTTACACCATTTGGGTCAAATACCAAAATGCCATTATCTGGTCTTACAAAACCTGTTAAATCATTTTTAGGACCTATGCGTGCAACATATAAAGTGTTATCGAAAAGGCAAGCAAGACCGGTAAATGAAACAGCTACATCATCTGGCCCACGAAAAGTTGTTGTTGTGCGGCTTTCATCGCAAAGATAGTGAATTAAAGTATCGGCAAAAACCGGAGAGCCTGTACCAATATTTGCTATTCTATAAACAGCCGCAACCATTTCTATGCCTCCGGGTCTTTTAACTCTACCGGCAATGTAGGTGTGCAACCTTCTGTCTTGAACAACATCAGTAGCTCCAGGTATTTTTAGTTTATAACTTAACGTACCACGTTGGTCATAAACCAACACTTCATTATCCATTATATCGGCTTCATCGTTTTCGGCAACCACATATATCAATTGGTCGTAACCCACAAAAACGTCAAGCGGATTTTGTATGCCATTAAAAAACGGATATACCGGTACATATCCAACATTATTTACTTGTAAATTAGGGTCAACTTTTCCTTTCTCAAATACTTCGTTTGCTGTTTTGTTGTTTTTATCGCCAACCAGCGTACACGAAGTTGCAAAAATCAACAATACCCAAAAAGGTATGGAAATTTTCATACTCATTTTTTTAAACTCATTAAACTTGCCTGAACTGAAATTCTATTAACATTGCCAATACGTTCTTTTACTACATAACTGTAATCGAACCTAAGATTACCAAATCTACGAGGCAATCTAATACCAATACCTGTTGAAGGAAAAAGGTTTCTTTCGTCTGAACCAAACTCCCAACCGCCACGTGCAAATAATGTGTTTTTGTAACCATATTCTGAGCCAATGGCAAAAGTTTCATTGTTATCGGTTGGGTGATTAAGTTGAGCAGTAACAGTTAAAACATTATTACCTTTATGAATAGGGTCGAAAGCTGCACCAATTCTAAACAAGCCAGGAGCCGAAATACTGCTGAAATTTGCAATATTTTGTTCGCCATTAAATTTAAGTATGGTTACTTCGCCTTGTGGCGATACATTTAAACCAAAGTTGCTAAAAGAAACACCAAACCTTGAGTGCATTAAACCAATATTGTAAAATAAACCTAAATCGAATAATACATTATTGGTAATTACATCGGCAATTACCTCGTTTGCCCATTTTGCGGTTAAACCAAAACTAAAAGCTTCGGTAAGAATTTTGGCATAAGTTAAACCAACCAGCGAATTTGAAATAAATACTTGCCTACCTGTTCCTGCCGGCATAAATTCAGTGGTTTCATCAATTTGCCCATAATTTACATTAACTACACTTAACCCAAGATAACCAAGTTTACCAACCTTAGAGGTAACACCAAGCATATTGCATTTAGTATCGGCAAAATAGCGGTTGTGTGCGAGTAAAAAATTGGCTGTTGCAGTATCGGTTCCGGTAATACCTGCAGGATTCCAAAACAATGCCGATGGATCGTTAATCATACCAACCACAGCACCACTCATGGCAGTTGAGCGAGCATCGTGCGGAATTTTTAAAAACTGCATGCCACTGGCTCCGGTTCTAGAGTTTCCAAATGTTGGAAACAACTGGGCTTTAGCACTTTGGCTTAAAACAATAACCGATATAATAAACAGTAACCTGTACATCTTAAAACAGCAAATAAATGGCTTTGGTAGTAAACAAACATTATAACAATGTTAATTTTTTTGAATTTTGACCAAGAATGTTCTAAAAATTAAAAGGCTTTCCAGCCTTGTGCTTTTAGTGTGTGTTGATTTCCGGATTTGGTTATTAAATTAAATCCTTTGTCTGCTGAGGTTGCATGGCCAATTATAGAAAAATCAGGGTGATTTTTAATTTTATCAAAGTCGCTTTGTTTTATGGTAAAAAGTAATTCGTAATCTTCGCCACCATTTAATGCGCAGGTTGTAGGGTCTAAATCAAGTTCGCGAGCAAAATTGTATGTAGTAGGGTCTATCGGAATTTTATCTTCGTAAATGGTAAATCCGCAATTGCTTTGTTTACCAAGGTGCAAGGTTTCAGAGGAAAGGCCATCGCTAACATCAATCATTGACGTAGGTTTAATATCAAGGGCTTTTAAAATATCTATTACATCTTTTCTGGGTTCAGGCTTTAATTGTCTTTCCAAAATATAGTCATATCCGCTTAAATCGGGTTGAATATTCGGATTATCCATATATACACGCTTTTCGCGTTCTAGCAACTGATAGCCGCAATACGCAGCACCTAAATCACCGCTTACTACCAACAGCTCGTTTTCTTTTGCTCCATTTCTGTAAACCAATTCGTCTTGTTTACCTTCGCCAACTGCCGTAATACTAATGGTTAAACCAAATTTACTTGCGCTGGTATCTCCACCAATTAAATCAATATGAAAACGTTGGCAGGCCAATTGTATGCCTGCATAAATTTCTTCAACAGCCTCTAAAGTGAATTTGCTACTTAAAGCCATTGAAACCAATATGTATTTGGGTTTTGCAAACATGGCATAAATGTCGCTTAGATTTACAGCTACTGCTTTATAGCCAAGATGCTTTAATGGAAAATAACTCAAATCAAAATGTATGCCTTCAACCAGTAAATCGGTTGTAATAACTGTTTTGTAATCAGTTAATGTTTCAAAAACTGCAGCATCGTCTCCAATGCCTTTAATGGTTTTATTGTATAATGTTATATTTTTGGTTAAGTGATCAATTAGCCCAAATTCTCCAAGGCTGGCTATATCAGTAAGTTGCGGATTTTGAAACATAGCCTGCAAAGTTATCATTTTAACCATGTTTGGCTATTTTGTTTTGAGCCTAAATTTAATGCGATTTTCGGGCAATGGCTTTTACAGCTGCATCAACAATATTTTCTTTTTCGAGGCCGTACTTTTTCATCAATTCGTCAGGTGTACCACTTTCGCCAAAACTGTCGTTTACGGCAACCATCTCAACAGGTAATGGCATTTTTCTGCTCAGCAATTGTGCAATGCTGTCTCCAAGTCCGCCATTCATTTGGTGTTCTTCGGCAGTAACAACACATTTTGTTTTAGCTGCTGATTGTATAATGGCTTCTTCATCTAATGGTTTTATGGTGTGTATATTAATAATTTCGGCATTTATACCTTTTTGTGCCAGCAAATGCCCCGCTTCAATGGCTTTCCAAACAAGGTGACCTGTAGCAAAAATGCTTACATCGGTTCCTTCATTTAATAAAACAGCTTTGCCAATTTCAAAAACCTGATTTTCGGGAGTAAAATTTGGAACAGCAGGGCGGCCAAAGCGTAAATATACGGGGCCATTGTGATTTGCAATGGCTATGGTAGCAGCTTTTGTTTGGTTATAATCACAAGGGTTTATAACCACCATGCCTGGCAACATTTTCATCAATCCAATATCTTCCAATATTTGGTGTGTTGCTCCGTCTTCTCCAAGTGTAATACCTGCATGCGAAGCACATATTTTTACATTTTTACCACTGTATGCTACCGATTGCCTTATTTGGTCGTAAACCCTGCCTGTACTAAAATTTGCAAATGTACCGGTATAAGGAATAAAACCACCAATGGTAAGGCCAGCTGCTGTTCCAATCATATTTGCTTCGGCTACTCCGCATTGAAAAAATCTTTCGGGAAAAGCGGCTGCAAAGGCATCCATTTTAAGACTTCCGGTAAGGTCGGCACAAAGCGCAACCACTTTGCTGTTGGTTTTTCCAAGTTCAAGCAACCCGGCTCCAAATCCGCTTCGTGTATCTTTTATATTTTGTATTTCAAAGGTTTTCATTGGGTTCAAAAAATAATAGAGTATTAATTTAATGTAATGTTATTTGCTTGTCCGCTGATAATTTTAAACGATTTTTCGAAAGTTGTACTGGTTCTGTAGCTGCCCTTTGCTCTGTAAACAATTTTATAATCTCCGGGCTGAATAATGAGTTGGTGCAACCTTTTTTCAACAGGAAGTTTACAAACCCAAACTTGTTCATTGCGTATCATTTGGTAAACATCGGCATAATATTCTTGGGTTTGGCAGCTAACTATTAATTTTCCGGGTTGAGGTATTTGTATGGTTGTTGTGCTGTTTTGGTCAATTTGTACATCTTTAAATTGCAAGCGTGGTAGTGTTAAAACTTCCAAATCATAGCGGCCAACAAGGTATTTTTCTTTTGCATTTGCATCTTGCACATGCAGTATTTGTTGTGAGCCGGCTTTGCGTACAATATACTGTAGGTTAGGATAGCTTGTTAATCCATCAACTCTTAATAATAAAAACCCCTGAGCAGCATCAAGCCCAATAATATTGTGCCTTCCGGGGGTTATATCAATATTTTCTTTTACAACCTGAGGTAAGGTATGAACAACCAATCTGTATCTAAAAGCCGGATCAAGCAAAATGGTATCGGGTACACCACGTTCGTTTATGGTATGCATGTAGTTATACAGCAACATGCCGTTTAAATGGTCGTAAAAACTCATGTTTACATTTGTTTCTGATGGTTTGCTGTAAACATCGAGCAAGTTTACCTGAGCAGTGGTATTATTTAATGCCTGAGAAATAACAACTTTTAAAACATTTTCGAAATCGGTTTCAGTATTTGCATCGTAGTAGCGGCCAACACATTCAAAAGCTTTTTTAAAATCTTCGGTTGAACCAATACCAATGATAAAAGGTTTTAGAATTACACCTTGAGATTGCAATGCTTCAGATACGGCACATGGGTCTCCGGCACATTCTTCTATGCCATCGGTAATTAAAATTATAATGTTTCTTGAAAAAGGTTCGCGAGGAAAATCGTATGCACTTTGTAACAATGAATGAGCAATAAGGGTAGTTCCCTTTGGCTGAATGGCATCAATTCGTTTTTTTATTTCTTCATGATTGTCTTTTCTAAAAGGCACTTCAAGCCTTGTATCTTTACAATTTCTTTGATTTGGAGGGGAAGTGTGACCATAAACTCTTAAAGCAATTTCTAAATTTGGCTTACCCTCAAGGCTGTCAATAACTTTTTTAAGTAATCTTTTGGCAACATTAATTCTAAGGTCTTTATCTAGCTTGGCGTACATACTGCCGCTTGCATCAAGCAAAAATAAAATACGAGTTGTTACTTGCTTTTGCGGTTGTTGTCTTTGTTGGCCTAATGCACAATATGATGTTACAAGTAACATCAATGTTAAAGCAGTTATGTGATATATATTTTTTATAAAAGTCATTAAATACTAAACGTATTTTAATAATCACCTATTGTTTCGGACAATTGGCTAAGGGCTTTTTCAAGTTCGGTATCATTGGGCGCAACGCCATGCCATTTGTGTGTACCCATCATAAAGTCTATCGGATAGCCCATTTCGGTTCTCATTACAATAAAAACCGGTTTTCCATTGCCTGAGATATTTTTTGCATGGGTAATAGTATCTATAATGTTTTGAATATTATGTCCGTCCATGTGCAAAACCTGCCACCCAAAACTTACCAGTTTATCGGCAACCGATTCGTTAATGCCCATAATTTCGTTTGTATTACCATCAATTTGTTTTCCATTAAAGTCTAATGTAACAATTAAGTTATCAACTTTATGCGCAGCTGCAAACATAAATGCTTCCCAACATTGGCCTTCCTGTATTTCTCCATCACCCATAAGGGCAAAAACAAAATTTTTATCGTTGTTTAGTTTTTTAGCCAAAGCAGCACCAACTGCAACCGAAATACCTTGACCTAAAGAGCCGGTTGCAACTCTTACCCCTGGTAGTTTTTCGTGTGTAGCCGGATGACCTTGCAAACGGCTGTTTATTCTTCTAAATGTGTTTAGTTCGGCTAAAGGAAAGTATCCACTACGGGCCAATGTGCTGTAAAAAACCGGAGAAATATGTCCGTTGCTTAAAATAAAAATATCCTCGTTTATACCGTCCATACTAAATTCAGGATTATGGTTCATTATAGAAAAATACATTGCAGTAAAAAAATCGGCACAACCCAAGCTACCGCCCGGATGCCCACTTTTACATGCATGAACCATTCTTAATACATCTCTGCGAATTTGAGTAGCTGTATTTTTTAGTTCTTCAACAGATGGTTTAATCATTAGTTAAATAATTAAAAGATTTTAATTGTGCGAAGATAGAAATTATAAAATCTTTGACTTTGAATGTTAATAAGATGTAAGTAATATAATTGCTGAAATTTATTTTAAAAACACAAAATTATAAGATTAACATAAAACATTAACTTTTGTAATTGTAAGCATTAAATATCTAATATTGAAGCCAATTTAGCACATAATTTTGCAACAACACGTTTTTGTAATAACATCGGTTTTAAAAGAAGCAGAAATAGAACATGCGGTAATTTGCCCGGGTTCGCGCTGTGCACCTCTTGTGTTTGCATTGTTAAATGAAGGCAGTATAAGATGCCATAGCGTTACCGATGAAAGAACTGCCGGTTTTGTTGCTCTTGGAATTGCTATTGAAACACAAAAGCCGGTTGTTTTGGTTTGCACCTCGGGTACTGCTGCGCTTAATTTTTTTCCTGCAATTGCCGAAGCCTTTTACCAAAAAATTCCGCTCATTGTTTTAACTGCCGATAGACCCCCCGAACTGCTAAATCAGCAAGATGGGCAAATGATTATGCAAAAAGGTGTTTACGGACAGCATGTTCTTGCATCGCACGAGTTGCCCTGTTTTGAAGACGGAAACGATGTAAAAATACTGACCGAAAAAATTGTATTTCAGTCTCTTCGCGAGTGCCTTGGTTTTCAAGGTCCCGGCCCGATTCATATAAATGTGCCCCTTCGAGAGCCTCTGTATCCGCTGCAAAAAACCAATGAAATTACATTAAGCCTTAATGCAAAAGAACAATTAACCCTGCAAGATCCATTAATTCAATCTCATGATTTATTTGAAGCCGTACAAGCATTTAAAAACAGCCAAAAACGACTTATTATCTTGGGGCTTCATTTGCCTGATAATAAACTATCAGAATTATTAACCCAAATGGTTTCATATCCCAATACGGTTTTAATTGCCGATATTGGTTCAAACCAACAGCATTTAAGCCAAGTTGCCAATTTCGATGCCATTGTGCAGTATGCAAATACTGAACAATTAGTGCATTTGGAACCTGATTTTATTTTATCCTTTGGCGGACCCTTGGTATCAAAAGCGCTAAAAAACTGGCTAAAAAAAATTACACCAAAGTTTCATTTCCGAATACAAAGTCAAACCCAAATTGTAAACACATATAACAATGTTACACATAGTTGCATTGCAAATCCAATTGTTTTTTTGCAACGCATGTTTCATCACTTAAAAGTTCAAAAACCCGAAAACGATTATTTAAATACCTGGCTCAAGCTAAAAGAAAAAGCAACAACTCAACAGCAACAATTTTTAAATAATGCTGCCTGGTTTGAACCCAAAGCAGTTGATTTGATTTTAAAAAAATTACCAGACGATTGTACCCTGCACCTAGGCAACAGCAGCGTAATTCGCTTTGCAAGCTGGCTTGGCATAAACAATAAAACCATCAAGGTTCAAACAAACCGTGGTACAAGCGGAATTGATGGCTGCATAAGTACTGCAATTGGTTGTGCATTGGCCGATGAAAAAAGCAAACATATTTTACTGGTTGGTGATTTAAGTTTTTGGTACGATAGCAATGCTTTTTGGTTGAACCAACCGTTGCCGGAGAATTTAATTGTATTTGTTTTTAACAATGGAGAAGGCGGTATTTTTAATTGGATTGACGGCCCATCCAACCATCCTGATTACTTGAAGTTTTTTACAACACCAACCAACAGAAACATAAAATTACATACCCAACAATTTAATGTCGAATACTTGTTTGCCAACAATGAGGCCGATTTAAAAAGTATTTTAAAAAGTATTTACAACAAAAACAAAACATGTGTTGTTGAGTTAGCATTTACAAACCCACACGAAAATTACCAATTAATTAAAAAATTTAAAAGTTTAAGTATTTAAATATGCAAAGCAAATACAACTGGCAACAAATAAAGCCTTTCGAAGAAATTATTTTTAGTTTTTATAACGGAATAGCCAAAATAAGCATTAACAGGCCTCATGTACACAATGCATTTACTCCGCTAACAGTAAAAGAAATGAGCGAAGCTATGGAAATTGCCCGCCAACGCGAAGATGTGTATTGCATAATACTTACAGGCGAAGGTGGTAATGCATTTTGCAGCGGTGGAGACCAAAGCGTGCGCGGGCATGGCGGTTATATTGGCAACGATGGCGTACCCCGATTAAATGTGCTTGATTTACAAATGCAAATTCGCAGAATTCCAAAACCGGTTATTGCCATGGTGGCAGGCTGGGCTATTGGTGGCGGTCATGTACTGCATGTGGTTTGCGATTTAACCATAGCTGCCGAAAATGCACGTTTTGGACAAACAGGCCCAAAAGTTGGAAGTTTTGATGGTGGTTTTGGCGCAAGCTACCTTGCCAGAATTGTAGGCCAGAAAAAAGCCCGCGAAATTTGGTATCTGTGCGACCAATACAATGCTCAGGAAGCCTTAGAAATGGGCCTTGTAAACAAAGTTGTTCCACTAGAAGTGCTTGAAGACACTACCATTGAATGGTGCAATAAAATAATGGAAAAAAGCCCAATTGCTTTACGAATGCTAAAAAGCGCATTTAATGCCGAACTTGACGGGCAAGCCGGTATTCAGGAACTTGCCGGAAATGCAACTTTGCTGTATTACCTAAGCGATGAAGCCAAAGAAGGCAAAAATGCTTTTCTTGAAAAACGCAAACCCGATTTTAAAAAGTTTCCTAAATTTCCATAATAGGTTTTGAACCCCATAATACCCCCATTTTTAAAACAAGGCGATAAAGTTGCCATTGCAGCCACTGCCAGAAAGGTAAGCCAAGAAGAAATGAAACCCTTTATTGATTTTTTACAATCGCAAGGGTTTAATGTGGTATTGAGCAGCAATATTTACAATAGTTATCATCAGTTTGCAGGTACCGATTACGAAAGGACTAAAGGCTTGCAAACACTGCTTGATGATGAAACAATTAAAGCTGTTTTTTTTGCACGCGGTGGTTACGGAACGGTAAGAATAATTGATTTGCTTAATTTTGATAAGCTAAACCAAAACCCCAAATGGCTTGTTGGCTTTAGCGATATTACGGTTTTGCACAGCCATGTTTTAAAAAACTCCAACATGGCAACCATGCATGCGCCAATGGCAATCAATTATCAAAAAGTAACAGAGCAAATTTTTAAAAATATCATTCACAATTTAAAAGGCAATTTTCTAAGTTATTCGGTTCAACAGAACCCATACAATAAAAACACACAAAATGTAAGCGGTATTTTAACAGGTGGCAACTTGTCGGTATTATATTCCGTGCTTGGTTCAAAAAGCGATATTAATACAGATGATATGGTGCTGTTTATTGAAGATTTAGATGAATACCTATACCATATTGACAGGATGATGCAAGCTTTAAAAAGAGCCGGAAAGTTAAAAAAACTAAAAGCGCTGCTTGTTGGTGGTTTCACACAAATGCGCGACAATACCATACCATTTGGTTTTACTCCTGAAGAAATAATTTTACAAACTATTGCCGAATATAATTATCCTGTTTTTTTTGATATACCTGCCGGACACATTGAAAACAACAATCCATTAATATTTGGCAAACAGATACACATTAAAACTACACATCAATACATTGAGATTATGCAGTAATTTGCGTTATTTGTCGAAATTTTTTTAGTTGAAACTATCTGTAGTTATACCGGCTTACAACGAAGCGCTATCAATATCCGAAACGGTTGCCAGTGTTTATCAAACTCTGCAAAGAGAAGAAATATTCAATCATCAAATTCTTGTAATTAACGATAACAGTAAAGACAATACATTAGAAGTTCTTACCCAATTGCAAAAAAGCATACCTACGCTTGATGTAATTACAAACCCGGGTCCAAATGGCTTTGGCTATGCTGTTCGCAAAGGACTTGAAAATTTTAATGGTGATTGTGTTGCAGTTTTTATGGCCGATTTAAGCGATTCGCCTGATGATTTGGTAAAGTTTTACCGTACAATGTTGCAAGGAAATTTTGATTGCGTTTTCGGCACTCGCTGGAGCAAAGGCGGTAAAGTTTATAATTATCCGCCACATAAATTATACCTTAACAGGTTGTTTAATAATATTGTAAGGTTGCTGTTTGGCATAAAATACAACGATGTTACCAATGCCTTTAAACTTTACAAAAAACACACCATTGAAGGTGTAAAGCCTTTTTTATCGCCACACTTTAATTTAACCGTAGAAATACCGCTAAAAGCCATTATTAGAGGATACAGCTATACTGTAGTGCCAAATAGCTGGAGCAACCGAAAACACGGTGTAAGTAAGCTTAAAATAAGAGAAATGGGCAGCAGGTATTTTTTTATACTTTTGTATTGCCTTATCGAAAAATTCTTTTCGCAAGGCGATTTTAAAAAGAAATGGGATTAAAAAACCTCAAAAAATTTAAGTTGTTTTTATAAATATGTCTGAACCAAACAAATTAACAGAAACCCAAATATGGGATGCACTGCATGAAGTAATGGACCCTGAAATACCAACAATTAGTATGGTAGATATGGGAATAATTACCGCAGTAAAAACCAATTTGGAGGGCACAAGCGCTTTTGTAGAAATGACTCCCACATTTAGCGGTTGCCCTGCCATAAAAATGATGGAGCAGATGGTTTACGACAAACTAAAAGAAATAGGTTTTAATGAAGTAAAAGTAACAACCACTTTTAATAAACCCTGGAACAGTAATATGATAACCGAGCGTGGGCTGCAACATTTAAAAAAACACGGGTTAGCCCCTCCCCCACGCCACAAGGGTGAAATTACACAAGAGTTGCTCGAAGATATAACCTGCCCTTTTTGCGGCAGTAAAAATGTTGATTTAAAAACCCCTTTCGGGCCAACTCTTTGCCGTAGCCTGCATTACTGCAACAATTGTCTTCAAGCTTTTGAACAGTTTAAACCAGTTGTGTAATAATGGCTCAATGTTCGGTAGTTATTATAGCAATCAACGCACAAAATACTATTGAACTATGTGTAAAATCTGCTTTGCAAATTACAGATGATGTGATATTGGTTGATAGCGGAAGCACAGACAAAACTGTTGAATTAGCTCAAAAAGCAGGTGCTAAAATTTTTTATAAAGAATGGATTGGATACAGTGCAAATAAAAATTTTGGCAACAGTAAAGCTAAAAATGATTTTATTTTTTGGCTTGATGCCGATGAAGCAATACCTATGCTGTTAGCCGATGAAGTTAAAAGTGTTTTAAAAAATATAAATAATGATACTTGCTATACAGTAAACAGGCTAAATTTTTTTAATAACAAACCCGTTTACTTTGGAGGCTGGAACCCAGATTGGCAGGTGCGTTTATTTAATAAAAACAATGTAATGTGGGACGAAAGCATGACTGTACATGAGCAGTTAAATATCAGCAAGGTAAAACACGTTATAAAATTAAAAAACAAGTTGCATCATTATACTGTAAACAACTTAAACGAATATTTAACCAAATCAAAAAAGTATGCGCAGCAATACAGGCAAAGCCACAAAAACGGCAATGTTTTAAAAATGATAGTTAGTCCACCTTTTCGTTTTATCAAAGAATTTATTTTTAAAGCTGGTATCTTAGATGGTATTAAAGGACTAAAAATTGCCTTTGCAAATGCCTTTTATGTTTACTTAAAATACAAGGTGTAAGCATGTATCGTTATTTTTTAAAATTGGCATATAACGGTAAAAATTATCATGGCTGGCAGGTACAGCAAAACGCACATAGTGTTCAGGCAGAAATTGAAAATAAATTAGAAATTCTTCTTAAACAAAAAACCGAAATTACAGGTTGCGGCAGAACCGATACCGGGGTTCATGCAAAAGAATATTATGCACACATGGATTTGCCCTTTAAAATGAATTGCGATAAAATAACCTTTCAGCTAAACGCATTGTTGCCTGATGATATAGTAATTTATAATATATTTTTGGTTGAGCCAAACTTACACGCCCGATTTGACGCTACTTACAGAGAATACCAATATATTATATCAACAATTAAAACGCCTTTTTACAAAGAATTTTGCTGGGAATTTACAAGGCCGCTAAACATTACTTTAATGAACGAAGCATCAAATTTGCTTTTGCAGCATACCAACTTCGAGTGTTTTAGCAAAGTAAATACACAGGTTAAAACTTTTATCTGTAATGTATCAAAGGCTAATTGGCAATTACACCAAAATGGCGAATTAATATTTACCATTGGTGCCGACCGTTTTTTGCGAAACATGGTTAGAGCCATTGTTGGAACATTGATTGATATTGGCTTGCAAAAAATTACCATCCTCGATTTTAAAGAAATATTAAATAGCAACAATCGCTGCAAAGCCGGGCAAAGTGTACCGGCACAAGGCTTGTTTTTAACCAAAGTAAATTACCCTAATTTTTAAAATATGTATATAAAAAGTTTTATTTTTAATGATTTTCAGGAAAACACCTATGTATTGTATGATGATACCAAAGAGTGTGTAATAATTGACCCCGGATGTTATCAAAAGCATGAAAAAGAAGAACTCACTGATTTTATTGGTTCAAACAACCTTAAACCGGTTAAGTTAATAAACACCCATTGCCATATTGATCACGTGTTAGGTAATGCCTTTGTTGCCGAACATTACAACTTAACTTTATACTTTCACCAAGATGAACTGAAAACCTATGATGGCACTGCCCGCTGGGCCGATTTATTTGGGTTGGTGCTGAACCAAAAACCTGAAAAAATGCAGTTTATTAATGAAGGAGAAACCATAACTTTTGGCAATACAACACTCGATATTTTGTTTACACCGGGGCATAGCGTTGCCAGCCTTACTTTTGTACATCACCCAACAAAAAATATTATAGCCGGTGATGTGCTGTTTTATTTAAGTATTGGCAGAACCGATTTGCCGGGTGGAAATTTTGAAATATTAAAGAACAGCATAACCCAAAAACTTTTTACTTTGCCCGCTGATTATAAAGTTTATAGCGGACACGGCCCTACTACCAATATTGGTTTTGAAAAAGCAAACAACCCGTTTTTAAAATGAACTGGCAGGTAATTACAGTTGGAATAATTTTTATTGCTGCAATATTTTACGTAGTTAAAAGCATGGCTAAACAAGCCAAAGGAAAAGGCAACTGCGGAGGTAAAGATTGCGGTTGTGCTAAATAGCTTTGCTTAATTCTTTTAAAAATTTTTGCCTGCTTATTTCTTCGGCTCCCATACTTTTAAGGTGTGCTGTACTTTGCTGGCAATCAATAATTTTTATGCCGGTTTGCATACAATGGTAACAAAACCAAATTAATGCGGCCTTACTAGCATTGCTTACATTTGCAAACATGCTTTCGCCAAAAAAAGCTTTACCTATTAATACGCCATACAAGCCGCCAACCAAATTTTTGTTTTGCCAAACTTCAACACTTACGGCAAAACCCAATCGGTGCAATGCTGTATAAGCTTTTATAATATCATCGCTAATCCATGTACCGGTTTCAATTCGCTTATTTCGGCAGGCTGCAATTACTTCATCAAAACATGTATTAAAAGTATAATCAAACGGTTGTTTTTTAAGTAATTGTTTCATGCTATGGCTCACTTTTATTTTATTCGGATATAGCACTAATCTTGGCGTTGGGTTATACCATGCAATGGGCTCATCTTCGTTATACCATGGAAAATAGCCTAAACTATATGCTTTAAGCAATGTTTGGGGCTTTAAATTACCACCAATTGCAACCATTCCGTCATATTCATCTATTGTATCGGGGTCAGGAAAATCATCATCAATAAGAAAATACATGCAACAAAATTATTGTAAGTATTTTGGTTTGAACCCCAAAAATCACTTTTTAAAGTAATATTTGTGTTAATGAGAAATTAATGTATATTTGCACCCACTTTAAATCGCGGAGTGGAGCAGTGGTAGCTCGTTGGGCTCATAACCCAAAGGTCGCAGGTTCGAGTCCTGCCTCCGCAACCAAAACCCGAAAGAAAATTTCGGGTTTTTTTTTTAAAACAATTACCCTATTTTCTCCGTTGGTAATACATGACTTTTAGGTTGTTTCCAATATTTATAACACTTGCTTTATTATTCCATACATGCAATATACAAACACAAAAAAACAAATCCATGAAAGATAATTTAACAAACCATAAATTGATTACATCCGAAGATGATTTTGAAATAAAAAAATCAGAACTAGAGTGGCAAAAACAACTAACACCAGACCAATACAGAATATTAAGGCAAAAAGGAACCGAAAGACCATTTACAAGCAAGTTTGAAGATTTTTATGACGGAGGTATTTACACCTGTGCCGGTTGTGGTAACGAACTTTTTACAAGCGATACAAAATTTGACAGTGGTTGTGGCTGGCCAAGTTTTTATGATGCTTTAGACTCGAGCAAAATTGTTACCAAAATAGACTATACACATGGAATGACAAGGGTTGAAATTATGTGTGCAAAATGTGGCGGTCATTTAGGTCATGTTTTTAATGATGGCCCACAAGATAAAACAGGCCTAAGGTATTGTGTAAATGGGCTTTCTTTAGATTTTAAAAAGAAGTAGCATTAATTTCATCTTAATTTTTGCATTTATTTTAAGGTTTAAGCATAATATTAAGGTTGGTTTATATATTTACCGCTTTAAATTTTAACCAACCTTATGCAAAATAACCTTTTAAAAAAGGCAACACCTCACCTGGTGGCATTTGCCGTAATTATGATTGCTATTTTTGTTTACTTTACTCCATTGTTTAATGGCAAGGTTTTAAAGCAATATGATGTGTTGCAATGGAAAGCAACTTATCAGGAAATTGCCAAATTTGAAAAAGAAAGCGGAGAGCGCACTTTTTGGACTAACAGCATTTTTAGCGGAATGCCATCATATCTTATTGGCGCTTCATACAAAGGTAATTTCACAAACAGCCTTTTATTTTACATGCAAAACATTTTTAAACATCCAACGGATACCATTTTTCTTTTATTTGGATGTTTTTATATATTACTGCTAACTTTTAATGTAAACCCATGGTTGGCTATTGGTGGCGCTTTAGCTTTCACTTTTAGCAGTTTTAACTTTATAAATATTGATGCAGGCCACGTAACAAAAGGAAATGCCATTGCATTAATTCCTCTTGTAATGGCAGGTATAAGAATTACGCTATACAACAACAGGCTACTTGGTTCAGCCATTACAGGCCTTGCCGTTTCGTTACAATTGGCTGCCGGTCACTTACAAATAACGTATTATTTACTATTTATCATTATTGGTTGGTTTGTGTTTGAGTTGGTTCAGGCTATAAAAAACAAAACCTTGCCAAAACTTGTATTGGATGGAGTTTTTTTAGCCATTGCCGCAGCTATGGGTGTAGGTACCAATATTACGGGTTTGCTTGCAACCGAAGAGTATGGCAAATACAGCATAAGAGGGAAAAGTGAACTTACGGTTACACCAACCGGAGAGAGCAATGAGGCAAATAGCAGCTCGGGCCTTGATAAAGACTATGCACTTAGCTGGAGCAACGGTGTGGCTGAACCATTTACTTTAATGATTCCAAATTTTTACGGTGGAGCCAGCAACGGTGAGTTAAGTGTAAAATCTGAAACTTATAATGTTTTAAAACAAAATAATGTTCCAAATGCCAAAGAAATTATAAAACAGATGCCAGTTTACTGGGGCGATCAGCCTTTTACTGCCGGCCCAATTTACTATGGGGCCATTGTAGTGTTTTTGTTTGTGCTTGGTATGTTTATTATAAAAGGTACCGAAAAGTGGTGGATTTTTTCTGTTGCTATGCTTTCGGTTTTTTTAAGTATGGGCAAAAACTTTATGCCTCTTACCGATATATTTTTCAATTATTTTCCGCTTTATAACAAATTTCGATCGGTAACTTTTATTTTGTGTGTGGCGCAAACTCTATTTCCTCTTCTTGCCATCTTAACTTTAAAAGAAATTTTTAGTGGTAATGTAAAAAAAGAAGAACTGATAAAAGGGCTAAAATATGCCGGTGGTATTGTAGGTGGTTTATGTGTATTTTTTATTCTTATACCGGGCATGTTGTTTGATTTTACAGGCATGGCCGATGCTCAACTGCCTGAATGGATTAGAGGAGCACTAGCAAGCGACCGCGAAAATTTGCTACGCATGGATGCGCTTAGAAGCCTTATCTTTATTGCTGCTGCAGTAGCTGTTATTTGGTTCAGTACTATTAAAAAACTTAAAACCGATTATGCCATGGTATTAATTGGCTTATTAATTTTGGTTGATTTATGGGGCGTAGATAAACGCTATTTAAACGACCGTGATTTTGAGCGTAAAAAAGCTGAGGCCATAGTTGAAAAAACCCAAGTTGATGAAGCTATTTTACAAGACCCCGATCCACACTATCGTGTTTATAACAACACTACCGATTTTGATAAAGATGCTTTAACTGCATACTACCACAAATCACTTGGTGGTTACCACGGGGCCAAAATGCGCAGGTATCAGGAATTAATTGAGTGGCACCTCTCTAAACAAAATATGGAAGTGTATAACATGCTAAATGCAAAATATTTTATTGTTCGCGATACTTCCGGAACACTATTTGGTCAAAGAAATCCTTTTGCCAACGGCAATGCATGGTTTGTAAACGAAATACAATGGGTTAAAAATGCCGATGAAGAAATAAAAGCACTTACAGGGTTAAAAACTAAAGAAAAAGCGGTTATTGACGAACGCTTTAAAGATGTTATTGGAAATTTACAACCAAGCTATAACGAAGACTTAGACACGCTAGACTTTATAAAACTAACAAGCTACCAACCAAACAAACTTGAGTATGAATGCAATACAACCGGTGAGCGTTTGGCTGTTTTTTCAGAGATTTTTTACGACAAAGGTTGGAACGCTTACTTAAATGACCAACTTGTACCACACGCAAGGGTAAATTATGTTTTAAGAGCAATGCCAATACCACCCGGCAAACATAAAATTGTATTTAAGTTTGAACCTAAAGTAGTGGAAACTGGTGAAAAAATTGCTTATGCCAGTTCAATAGCCCTCTATCTTAGCCTTTTTGCAGCTTTGTTTTTAGGCTTACGCAGAAAAGAAAAGTAGTTTATGCTTATAACCTTTTTTGTAATATTAATTTTATTTTTAATTACACATATAACGGGTTATGGCTTACTGCTATTTATTTCCAATAATGTTTTTAAACAAAAAGACTACAAACCTGAACTTGGCCTAACCAATATTATAGGATTAGCATTAATTGCACTTATTACATCAATATTACACCTTTTTTTTAAAATTAATTTCTGGGCAGTTTTTTGGGGTGTCGCTGTAAGTTTATCGGTTTCAAAAAAACTATGGAACGATTTATGGAATAATATAAAATACAAAAAAACAATTGTTGCCGGCTTGTTATTTGCCGGTGTTGTTAGCATAGTTTCAAGGCCCGGCACCGGTGATATTGGCGACTACCATTTGCAGGCAATTTTATGGGCAAAAGAATTCCCTAATATAATTGGACTTGGTAACTTTAACAGACCACTGGCAAACAACAACTGGTGGTTTAATGTTCAGGCTTTATTTGGCATTAAAGCCATAAGTTTATATACACTTAATGCAGTTTTTTTTATCAGTGTTATGTTGTTTTTATTGCTTCACAACAGCAGGCATTTATTGGTTCAGACCATAAAAATACCTTTATTGCTTTTTGTTGCCATAAGTACCAAAACTGCATTTGTTGGCAGTGTTACCCCCGATTATATTGTTACTCTTATTATTTTTGTAAGCATATTTTTATTTAGCCGTTTTTGTTTTGAACCTAATAAAACAGATGCATTTATTTTAATTGTTCTTTCGGCATTTGCAGTAACCATAAAATTAAATGCCATTATGCTTATTCCTTTTTCGTTGTATGCTTTTTGGATATATTACAAAAATGAATTTTGGAGTAAATGTATTATTCAACCAGTAATTATATATGCTTTGTTTTTCATACCCTGGCTTATTGGAAACATTATAGTTAGCGGTTGGCTGGCCTACCCAATAAACATAATTGATTTGTTTGATGTTGACTGGAAAGTACCCGAAGAGATATTAGCTTACGAACGTTTTAGCATAAAACAATGGGGTAAAATTCCGGGAAACGATATTTATGAAACAGCCAAACTTTCATTTTTTGAATGGTTTCCGATATGGTTTGGCAACAATGATTTATTTAATAAAATACTCTTAACAGGTTTGCCATTAATAACAGTAATTTCATTATTTTTTATAAATAAAGAAAATCGAAAATTATGGCTTGCTTTGGTATTATTTGGAATAAGCGGAACCCTTTTTTGCTTTAGCAATGGGCCGCATATCAGGTACGCATACGGTTATATTTTTATGATTTTAAGTGGCACTTTTGCTGTTGTATATATAAAATTTATATCTATAAAAATTAGAGATTTAGCAGTTGTTTATGTGTTCTTGTGTCTTGTTCCTGTGTTAATTAAACTTTATCAATTTCAAAAAACAGGGGTTTTGGCACATGTTTTGTTTTACCCACCGGCATACACAAAAAGTACTGCCCAACAACAAAAATTGGGTAACGAAACTATTTATATAACTACACAAAACAGCAATTGCTGGGATTTATTTCCATGTAGCTATTATATGGTAGAAGGTTGTGTATTAAGAGGTAATGATTTTAATAATGGTTTTAAAATTAAAAAACAATGAAAACAAAAACATTTACAAAACTTTTTATTCCGGCAATACTATTACTACTAACCGGCTGTACAACCTACACCTATTATCATCCTGTAACACATATTGTACCCAAGGTTGAAAACAACGGTGATCTTCAGGTTTATGGTGGCCTTGGAACATCCGATTACTTTTCTCATTATAATATTCAGGCTGTTTATGCAACAGATAGCCTGCATTTTTTCTCAACCAATATTCACTTCAATGCTAATAGGCCATATTTCACCGATTCTGCAGGAATGAAACAATACGGATCTTTCAGATCGAGTAATTATGTTGATTTGGGATACGGCAAAAGGGTTTATGATAAAGATGGACTTAGGGTAAATATGCAAGGAACAGTAGGCTTTGGCAACACATACAACGAACGTGTAACAAATTTTATTCAAGGTTACAGAAATCTTAATTATGTTAAGTTAAATTTTGTGCCATCTGCTTCCTTCAGATCAAAGATTGTAGAAATTGGAGCCATAGCTAAAGTTGGAGCTATTTTTATTACAAAATTAGAAGATAAAGCACAGCCACTCGCTATGGTTGAAACTGCATTTTCAGAATATAAAGATGACTTTGTAAAACTAAATTCAAGCAGAAATATTTTTGATTTTCAACCTGCCGGTTTTTTTGCATTGGGTTATAAAGATTATAAATTTTTTGGACAAGTAACTTTATTGCAAGTGTCTTCACCAAAACTAAGACATGATGATGTTTATTTATCGTTGGGGTTAAATATTTTAATTAGAAGTAAAGATTTAAAAGAGTATTAAGATTACTAATTAAACCCTACTACTAAATTTTACAAAAATTATTTTGTAAAATTCTGTTAAAGTGTATATTGCATTTAAATTCTTAAAATCTTTCACTTACTTAATTATGTTTTGTATGTATAGACTTATAATACTTTTTATAATCTTATCTTTACATGTAAAAACATACGCACAACCATTATTATCAATAAATAATATTTCTGGCAACAGGTGTAATAATTTAAATTTTTCTTTATCATTTAAATATGATACTTCAAATATTCCAATAACTCCTATAATTGCCCAGTTATCAGATTCAAATGGTTTATTTAGTTCTCCAATAAATATAGGTAGTACCAATTTATTAAATAATGGCTTTGGTAATATTAGCTGTATTTTTTCTGGAATTTCGCCAGGTAGTAATTACAGAATTAGAATTATAAGCTCAGGCTCCTCTGCACAAGGAGATACCTCAACAGTTTTTATAATATCAGTTCCAACTGCAGGCTTTTCCTTTTCTCCAAATAATGTATGCTCAGGTACACCTATTACTTTTAACAATACTGCAAGTAGTTTATCCGGAATTGCAAGTTATAACTGGACATTTTCCGGTGGTGCAGGCGCTCCTCCCGGCAACGCAACTGCAAATCCAACGGTTACCTTTAATCCTGGTATTGGAAACGGAACTTCTAACTATACCATTGCACTAGCTGTTACTGATAATAACGGTTGTACTGCAAGCACTTCACAAACCAATGCTTTGCAAATAAAACAGTTGCCCGATCCTTCTATTAATGCACATCCCTTTGTAGTTGGAAATTTTGCTAATATTCCAAATCCATTTAATCCTACATTATTTAGAAAATGTAATTTGATTCCTCCACATATACTAACCGTTTCAAATTTATCTTCAACAAATTCAACTAATACTAATTTTATCATTAACTGGGGTGATACTGGCGTTCCTTATAATTCTAATATATCACCAGATTCAGTTGTAAAAAACTATGGACAAATTGGATCTTTCACATTAAGTACAATATATACCAATAATTTAGGTTGTACAAATTCTAAAAACTATCAAATTTATATTGGAACTAACCCTTTAATTGGCCTGCCAAATAATACTTCCACAACGGGAGAATGTGTATCCAAAACATATTCTTTTCAAATTACAAATTTTACAAATAATACACCAGGCACAACATATAGAGTTGAAAGTAATGATAGAGGAATTGATACTATGTTTTCTCATCCCCCGCCAAACTTATACAGCAAAACTTATAATTTTAATTCTTGTGGTTACACTACACCTCAACCATATCCAAATTCTTTTTTCTTAAGAATTGTTGCAACAAACCCGTGTGGATCTTCAACAGCAACGTTTGAACCTATTCAGTTGTCATCAAAACCTATTGCAAATATAAATGTATTTCCAAATCCCGCATGTGTAAATACAATAGTAAATATTCAAAATTCAACTATTGCTGGTAGATATATTGACCCAGCGGTTAACATTCCAAATTCTATCGGAAGTTGTGATACGACATATTTTAATAATTGGACAATTACACCTTCTACAGGTTGGTCGGTTATTAGTGGAACATTAACTGGCTTTAATGCATCTAACAATTTACAAGTTTCATTTAATACCCCCGGTATTTATTCAATAAGACTAATCATTATTAATAATTTATCTCCTTGTGGTGTTGACACAGCCATTAAAACCATTTGTGTTCAGCCTGTACCAATGCCTAATTTTACATTAAATTTAAGTCCAATCAACCGTTGTTTACCTATTACGGTAAATATAATCAATACATCAAATACGTTGGCATCTTGTGGAACAACTACCTATACATGGAGTACAATACCTGAAACCGGAGTTTCATTTACGGGAGGTACAAATGCCAATTCTACCAATGCGCAGCTTTTATTTAATCATCCAGGTATTTTTACTTTACGTTTAACGGTAACCAATCAGTGTACAACATTGGTAAAAGATACCATTGTTGTTATTAAAGGACCGCCAACGGTTGCTTTACAAAACAACCAAACTTATTGTGGTCAGAAAACCCTTGCTTTTACCAATGCATTAGGTGCACATCGGGTAATTTTTGATTCTGTATTTGGCGAAAATGTAAGTTATAATTGGTCGGTTCAACCGGCAGGAGTAACATTTACAGGTGGCACAAATAGTTTTTCAAAGTTTCCGGTCATTTTATTTCCGCAAAATAGCATACCTATTACTTACAAGGTAATGGCGCAAATTACAAACGAATGTGGAACCGCAAGAGATACACAGGAAATAATTATTTTACCCAAGCCTGGCTTGCCAATTGGCATAAAAGATACATTTAGGTGTGGGTCGGGGCTAATAACAGTGTCAGGCACTGTCGGCTTGTATGGCACAAATTTGGTATGGTATAGTTCATCTGGAACTTTATTGCATACGGGATTGTCTTTTTCTCCAAATGTGTCCACTACTTCCAGTTTTTATGTTAAATCAATTATTGGTTCAACCGGTTGCTTAAGCGATAGCATACCATTTACTGTAATAGTTTATCCAATTCCAAATGTTGCACAAAATCCAGTAAATGCAACACGATGCGGACCTGGTGATGTAACACTTAGTGCAACTGTTGGTAATAATGGTAATACATTGCGTTGGTATGATGCAGCAGTTAATGGGAATTTAATAGATACAGGAAATCAGATCATACGATTTGTTTCTGCAACCACCACGTTTTATGTGAGTTCATATAACCGTACAACCGGTTGCGAAAGTTCTGGTCCAAGATTGGCTGTAAATGCAACAGTAAATGCCATACCCACAGTTAATGCCGGTGCAAAAAATCAAAGTTATTGCAACCAGAACTTGAATGTAACATTAACCGGCTATTCACCTCCACTTTCTAGTAGTGTTGGCACTGGGAATTGGGTAAGTATTCCATCAGGAAAAGTAAATGCAAATGGAACATTTAACCCATCTATTGCCGGTGTAGGTTTATATAGTTTTATTTATGTTTTTACATCAACCAACGGTTGTATAAATTCTGATACCATTTCTGTTTCAGTTGTAAATCCGGCTTTTGCCAATGCAGGTAATGATACTTCTGTATGTCGACTAAACAAAACGTTTCAATTAAACGGTCATCCTTCAGGCGGTGTTTGGAGTGGACAAAAAATAAATTCGGTAGGTCTTTTTAACAGTGATAGTGCCGGAATTTTTAAAGTTTACTACAGTTATGGAAGCGGCACTTGTTTAACTATTGATTCTGCTCTTATCACAGTTATTGCCCCACCTACTCCTAGCTTTACAGTTTTTGATAGTTTATGTAATTATCAATCGTTTAATTTAAATGCTACTGCAACTACTACTTTTGGCTCAAACAACTTTTTATGGGCGGTATCAAATAATAGTGGATTTTCAAATTCAATATTAAATAGTAATTCAATTGCTAATCCTATTGTAACATATCCTGATAATAAAACTTCAACCAATGTTGTTTACAGTTTTAAACTATTAGTAACAAACGATTTAGGTTGTAAAGATTCGTTAACCAAAAATGCTGTTTTATTAAGAAGGCCTACTGCACAATTTACAATACCTACACCATTTTGTGGACCAGTTACTATCTATACTAACAATACTAGCAATGGTAATCCAAGTTTGTTCAATTGGTCTGTAACTCCTAATTCATCGGTTGTGGTGAATACACCAAATCAAACAAATACGCAAATTACTTTTCCGGTAAATGCTACAACTTCAAGTGCCATATATCAGGTAAGTTTAGTAGCAGGTATTCAGCAAAATAATAAGTCTTGTTATGATACAGCACAAAGTTTGGTTTTAATAAATCAAAAGCCATCAGTTGATTTTATTACTTCAAATTTAAGTGGTTGTACCCCATTGAATGTTAGTTTTACAAATATTTCTGACCCAAGAAATGGATTGGGATTAGGTTCAATGAGCTTTGTTTGGCATTTGAATAATAGTATTGTTGCAAACAGCCAAAATTATATTAATACCTTTATTAATAATGGTGTAACTGATACCGTTCTTCAAATTAAATTAAAAGGAACTAATGGATTTGGTTGTGCAGATTCAATGCAAAAAACTGTTACAGTGTATCCAAGGCCCAAAGCATTATTTTCTTCAAGTATTAACAGTTCTTGTCCACCATTTGTAGTTAATTCATCAATTATTAGCTTAACACAATTTCCAACAGCAAACAGTCAATATATTTGGCAATTTTTAAATCCAAATAAATCTATAAGAAAGCAAGTTATTGGAATTGTTCCACCTGCTGATACTATATCTTCTGGATTAGATTCAATTTACTTGCGATTAATTGCCATCAGCCTAAATAATTGCCAGTCAGATACATTAGAGATGGTATTTCGCACAATAGCCAACCCGCAAGCGAGTTTTACAATCAGTGACAGTTTGGGCTGTCATCCGTTATCAGTACAGTTTACCAATACCAGCACTCCTGGCGTGAGTTTACTGTGGCGTTTGGGCAATG
>JBKBLB010000016.1:0-74735 GCA_046296495.1 Bacteroidia bacterium | reverse complement strand
TTGCGCTTTTAAGCTTGTGAAACAAGCAAAAGCAAGTAAAACAAGCAAAATACGCTTTTTTGGCTTTTGTTTTAGTAAACGGTTTTTCATAGTTTTATGATTATTTTGGGGTTCTATTTAGGTATAGTGATAAACAAATGCCATTAAAATGCTTTAATACATATTAATTTGAGATAAAGCATTGTTTATCAGCAAATAAAAATTAGGTTTATGTCTTTATTAACTTAATTTTTACATAAGCACTGTATGATTTTATAATCAAGCTTCATATAATTGTTATTAAAATAATCTTTGATAAATTTTAAGTAATAAATATTTTTATAAAGCCGTTTTTTAAATTTATTATGAATACGCTCAATCAAAACTGGTTTTTTACTGATTTGCTTGATTTAGAGTACAAGCAATATATTTTACTAGCTTATTTAAAAGATGTAAAGCAATCTTTTAATCAAACAAAACTTTATCCGCCTTTGGCAGATTTGGTTCAACACTACAGAAACCTGATAGATTATATTAAAACAAGAACTGATTTGTATAATAATTTTAAGCAAGAACTTAAAGGCATTGATTTAGAAAAATTAAAAGCAGTTTATGAAAATAGTGTGAATGATGACGAATTAATGAAAACCATTGACGAAATAGTTAATTACAGCATTCCTAAAATTAAAAAAGTGCTTGATGAAGGCAAAGAAATATACGAATTTGTAGAGCAGGAAATGATCATGGAACCTATAGGTATATTACCCATTTATCAAAACGAGGGTTATTTAATTGTTAAGGATGGAAATAACAAGGATATTAATGTTTATGAATACGAAGTAAAACTTTTTGAAAGAAGAACAGAAAAATACAGAAGTGTTAGAACATCTTTGGTAAAAACATATACACAGAGTTTTGTTAACACCATGGAAAACATAAAAGTTAACCTTATAAAAGAACGCAAAAAGTTACCCAATCCGGCAACCTTTGCGGTTAGCACAAAATACTATTTTCCTTTAGAAGAAACGCTTATGCATATTGCTAAAAGAAAATTATTTAATTATATAAGTATTTAAAAAAACTATTCTGCAGGTTGCTGTTGCTGCATTGGTGCTTGTGCGGGAGGAGGAGCTACAGTAACATTTTCAATTTCATCTTTTAGTCTAGTATCGTTTATTGATTCTCCTTCTCCGGTTGATGGGATAAAAAAATTGCTTAATAATGATAAAACTATAAGTGTGGCTGCAAGTATCCAAGTGGCTTTCTCAATAACATCAGTACTTCTTTTTACGCCCATAACTTGTGAAGGTGCGATAAAGTTTGATGAAATTCCTCCTTTTGGGTTTTGAATTAAAACTACCAGCGTAAGAAGTAAGCTGGCTACAATTATTAAAATTACTATGAATGTTAGCATACTATTCTATGTTATGTGTTGTTTTTAAATTTTGGATAAGGCCTGCGAAATAAGTTTTTTTGTTGGGATAAAGCAAACCTAATTTTTCGTACATTAAAATTGCCTTCTTATACAATGATTGTTTTACATATATCTGAGCCAAAGTTTCGCTAACAAGTTCTTCGTCTTCTTCTACACTAATTTTTGCCATGTTTACCGGATTGTAAAACTCGGATTTTGGTCTGCTAATACTTGGATTTTCTTTAATAAATTTTTCTAAAATACTATCAATTTCTTTTACTTGTTTTGTTTCCTCGGGATTGTATAATTTGGCTTTAGAATCAACTATATTTTTGTTTATTGATTCATCATTTTCTATATTAAAATTTGGTATTGATTTTTCTATATTTATTTGATTCTTAGCAAATACTTTATTAAACGATTCTTCAAAATCATAATTTACCTTAACATCATCAGTTTTTTCAAAATCAAAGATAAAATTAAACTCTTTTGCATTTGGTTGGGCAATATCTTCAAGTTCTCTTGGGTCAAATAAAAACTCAAATGGGGGAGGCTCTATTGTTGGTATATTGTTTGTTGCTGTTGGTTCAGAAGTAAATTCGGGTTGAAGTTTGTTGGTTATTGATTTATTGATATTTTCAGGTTCTGAAATTACACTTGGCTGTTGCGTTTCGGTTTCGTTGTCAAGTTTTATTTCGGGGTTTTGATTAATATTTTTTTGTTGATTATTGTCATCAAATTTTAAAACAACTTCTGTAGTTCTTTCAAGTGGTTTTTCGTTATTAACTATATCTTTTATTTCGCTTAAAAGTTTATTTTTAGCTTCCTGCGAAAGTTTAATTTGTATTGATTGAATTAGCTTTTTGTCTTCGGGGTTCTCAATTATTTCTTTTTTATCGTCTTGTTTTGTTTGAACCGACTTTTTATTGAGCCAATCAATAAATGAATTACTAGCATTTACCTCAGTTTTAGGTTCAATTTTTTCTTCGATTTTTGTTGTTTCTTTTTGCTCTAAATCCGTTTCAACTTTGTTTTTTTCTTCATTATTATTTTCAATGGCATTTACCGATATTTGTTCAAGAGATGAAATGGATTGTTTTTCTTCTTTCTCTTCTATTTTAGCAATTTCTTCATACAACGATACAGGCTTAGCAGGTTCAAGGCTTGTTTCATCAAAACCTTCTAATATTTCGTCTTCAATATTTTTGGTTTTTAGTTTTAATGGTTCTTCATCTGAAGTTTCTTCAGGTTTTTGCGGTTTATATTGAATTAAATGACCATCAGTATCTACCAACTGTACAACATCGTTTTGCAACGTTGTTTCAGTTTTTTTAGGCTCAGGAATTACTGTGGGCTTTTCTTTAATAGGTTCATTTTGGGTTGTTGAAACAGGTTTTTGCTCCTTTATTGTTTTTATTATTTCTGGCTTTTTTAGTTCATCATTTTCCGGCTTTTCTGTTTCTTTTTGTTTTTCGATTTCAACAACTGAATATTTTTCAGCATTATATTCGGTTAAATCTTTTTGCGTTGTTGTAACAACTTCAGCGTGTGATGTTTTTAATGGTAAGTCGTTAATTAAGTTGTATAAAATGCTTCGGTTTGATGTTGTTAATGCAGCAATTTTTAATTGATTTTCGTACTCTGGGTGATTGTTGCGGTGCATTGCTTTTGCCAGTAGTACCTGCGCTATACCAAACCAAGGGTATTGGCCTGCAAGCTGTTGCAAAGCAACCAAATCGTTGTTTGTTAACGATAGTTTGTTGTTTATAATATTTGTAAACTCGTACTTATTCAAAACCTGTTACCAGTTTATAAAAGCTTTGTTAAATACTTGTTGAACCAATTGGTCGGTAATTTTAACAATTAACTCATTTTCAACCGATGCAAAGTTCAAATTTGCATCAAAGTCGGCAAAATTCGAAAATGTTTCTTTAAAATTCTTTTCCGAATCTAACTTATTTTCAAATTCTATTTGCATGGTAATGGTAAGCCTGTTTACGCTTGTTGTTTGGTTGCCCTGCACTGCAACTGGCTCTGTTTTATAATCGGTAATTTTACCGCTAAAATGTAAATCACCATCAGTAATGGTAAGTTTTAAAGGTGTTTCGTTAATAAATTTTGTTTTTAGTTTTTCGGTTATTACCTGTGTAAGTGTTGGAGCAATAATTGGCGCGTTATTTACAATATTATCAACACTAAATGTTTTAGCATCAGGGTGTATTGATGCTCCGCTTTGGCTGTATATTCCACATCCTGAAATTGTTGCTGTAATTAAAAAAATTATCGAAAATTTTATTAAATTCATTGATCTGGTTCAAAAATAACTAAAACTAATGCAACATGATTTTATTTTTATAAATGCTCATCATTTGGGTTTTGGTATGTTCGGTAAATTTACTGTTATAAATCATTTTGTATTCGTTGCCCATTTCTATGCTATCGTAATGCTTTACATTTAATTGACGGGTATAAAAAATAGCAATTAGTTCTTTTTGATAAAAAATCATTAAAATTCTTGGATTTAAGGCCTGTTTTACAAAATCGGGTTCGTATATAATATAAGATGTGTATTGTTGCTCTTCGTTAAACGAAACATATCCGAATTTTTTTATATGTGGTTCAAAATACTCAAACTTTGCATTTATTTCAGCATTCATTAATAGGTTACTTAAATCAATTTCTGGTACCGATTCTGGATTTATACTAGCTTTATGTATATAACCTGAAAGTTGAACCAACACCATGCTGTCGTTTTCAAAAACAAATTTCATAGGGTTAAAATCAATAATCGTTTTACCAATTTTTTGATGATTTGCATTGTAAAGTTTTACTTTTTTATTGATGCGTAAATCATCATATAAATCTTTTTTATAGATGTAACATTCAAGCAAAACTTTAAAATAGTTTTTGTGTTCAGGCAGAGTCATTAAATAAATATCACCTTCTAATTCGGCTATATTAATGCCATCAGGTTCCTCTTGTAAATAACAAAATCCAAAAGTTTTTTCGGCTTTCGTTTTAAAAGCAAGAGATATAAGAATTAATAAGATAAGTATTCTACTTATTGGCAAATCTGTGTTTAAAAATCTCAAATATAACTGGTAACAGAGATATAAAAATAATGCCAAAAACAACTTTTTCAAAATTTGCTTTTATCCAGGGTAAGCTGCCAAAGAAATAACCTGCCAGTGTAATGCTTGTAACCCAAATAACTGCACCGGCAATACAAAAGCGTATGTATTTGCTGTAAGTCATATTACCAACCCCTGCAACAAAAGGAGCAAAAGTTCTTACTATTGGCACAAATCGGGCAATTATAATGGTGCGTGCACCATGTTTCTCGTAAAAGGCGTGTGTTTTATCAAGGTAATCTTTTCTTATGGTAAAAATACCGAAAAGCTTAGCTCCTTCGCCTTTTTTGGCTAAAAATTTACCTATAAAATAATTGGTATTATCACCACTTAAAGCAGCCATAATAAGCAAGGCAATAATTATTATTACATTTAAGCCATTGGCTTCGTTGGCAGCAAGAGCGCCTGCAGCAAAAAGCAGCGAATCTCCGGGTAAAAATGGCGTTACCACAAAACCGGTTTCCATAAATACAATTAAAAACAATAAGCCATAAACCAAAACGCCATAAGCGTTTATAAAATCCTGTAAATGTTTATCAAAGTGAAGAATAAAATCAAGCAATTCCATGGTCGCAAGGTAAAAATATTATATATGTGTTTGCAAACCTATTATGTTTATTTTAATAACTTTGCACAATTGTGAAAAAAGTATTTCGATTTATATTTGTATTTATTTCAGTTTTATTTCTTTTAAATGTAACTGCTTGTAGTGTTGTAAAAGGCAAAAAATGCGATTGCCCAAAATTTGGTCATTAAGTTTTTTATGAACCAAAAACCATTAATTAGTATTATAACAGTTTGCTACAATGCAGCCGGAATTCTGGAAAAAACTTTACATAGCGCTATAAACCAAACCTATAAAAACTTTGAACTGGTTATTGTTGACGGAAACTCCAAAGATAATACGGTTAAAGTTGCCCAAAAATTCAATCAATACATCGGTTCGCTAATTAGTGAACCTGATAATGGAATTTACGATGCTATGAATAAGGGCATAAAATTCGCAAAAGGGCAATGGCTTTATTTTTTAAATGCTGGTGATGCTTTTTACAGCAACAATATTTTAGAAAAAATTTTTGGCTCAAACAGTTATAATAACATTTGGCTCATTTACGGTAAGGTTGAAACCAAAAACGAACCAACCGGAATTAATTACGTAACAGGCGAACCTGTAACCATTAAAGACTTTTATAAACGATATCCCATTTGTCATCAGGCTACTTTTACCCACAAAGATGCTTTTAAAAATATTGGTTTTTTTAACACTCAATATAAATTGGCTGCCGATACAGAATGGTTTACACGCCTGTTTTTGGCTCAAGCAAATAAAGCAGTTTTTATTGATGAAATTATAGCTTACTACGATATTCAGGGAGCAACATATCATAAAAGAATGGCCGGGTACAGAGAATATCTTCACTTTGGGTCAAAACTATTTCCATGGCACATTGCGTTTAAAAATTTTTTACTTTATCCATTGTTATGGCTAAAGGTAAAACTTATACGTATGCTTACCGATACACTTTTTTTTAAAACTTACCGAAAAATTAAATTCAAAAATAAAACAACCAATGGCTCTCATTACTCCTCATAAATTCAGGTTTTTGCCAAAAAAATTTAAAAGCCAAACATTTAATCTGTTAGATGTTGGTGCAGGAAGTCATAGTGCTACCAAAACCAAAAGCATTTACCCAAATTGCAATTACTATGGTATTGATATTACAAAAGAATACGAAAACGATGATGCCGATTTTAAAGCCATGAGCGGTTTTTACCAAATGGACCTTACAGCTTTAAATTTTGCCCAAATACCAAATAATTTTTTCGATGTTATTATCATGAGCCATATTATTGAGCACCTTCATAATGGCGATAAAGTAATAGAGGGATTGCTTACCAAACTTAAAATTGGCGGGTACATTTACATTGAGTATCCCGGAAAACGCAGTACCAAACTGCCAAGTATGAAACGAACACTAAATTTTTATGATGACCCAACCCATGTAAGAATTTACTCAATAAACGAGGTTTGCGAAATTTTAACCAAAAACAACTTTACTGTTATAAAAGCCCAAACCAGAAGATATTGGCCTTATATTGTTTTACTGCCTATAACATTAATAAGCGAAACCATAAAATATGGTTTTGTTCCGGGTGGTGTATTTTGGGATATTGCCGGATTTGCCGAATTTGTATTTGCTCAAAAGAAATAAAACCATAGATTAAATGATGTTTTAAGAACACATAACTTTTAAATAAAACCAATAAATTGGCATAAGTAATTGTAAATTCTATTTTTGCAGCCTTAAAAATTAAAAAAATAACAAAACAATGATGACAACTCTATTGTATTTAGTACCACTTTTAGGTGTTTTAGGCCTTATTGTTATGGCCGTAAAAAGTGCCTGGGTAAGCAAACAAGATGCAGGCAATGAAAGAATGAAAGAAATAAGCGGATATGTAGCCGAAGGTGCAATGGCATTTTTAAAAGCAGAATACCGCATTTTGGCAATTTATGTTGTTATTGCAGGTATTGCATTAGGCTGGTTGAGCCAAGTTGTAGCAACCTCGCATATTTTAATAGTGGCAGCATTTGTTATTGGCTGTGTTTTTAGTGCACTTGCCGGTTTTTTTGGAATGCGTATTGCAACTAAAGCAAATGTTAGAACTACTCAAGCTGCACGTACAAGTTTAAGCAAAGCTTTAAAAGTTTCGTTTACCGGAGGTACTGTAATGGGATTAGGAGTTGCTGGCCTTGCTGTACTTGGACTAAGTATGTTATTTATACTTTTCTTTAACTTTTTTATGAATGGAAACTTGAATGAAGGCGGATACGAAACCATGACCAGAGTACTTGAAGTATTGGCAGGCTTTTCGGTAGGTGCCGAAAGTATTGCACTTTTTGCTCGCGTTGGTGGTGGTATTTACACCAAGGCGGCTGATGTTGGTGCCGACCTTGTTGGTAAAGTAGAAGCAGGAATACCGGAGGATGATCCAAGGAACCCGGCAACCATAGCTGATAATGTTGGTGATAATGTTGGAGATGTTGCTGGTATGGGAGCAGATTTATTTGGTTCTTATGTTGCTACCGTATTAGCATCAATGGTACTTGGAAACTATGTTATAAGAGATGTATTTGAAGCTACCGGAAGTTTCGACTCTTTACCACTAAACGGACTTGGACCAATTTTATTGCCATTAACCATTGCAGGTTTTGGTCTTTTGGCTTCAATAATAAGCAGCTATTTCGTAAATGTAAGCGATAATGCCAAAGCTGATACACATACGGTTCAGGCTGCTTTAAACAGAGGAAACTGGGCTTCAATTTTATTGTCTTTAGTTGCTTCATACTTTTTAATTCAAATATTATTGCCTGCTAATTTTACCATTAGCGTATTTAATAGCGGCCAATTTGGAACCGAAACTACAACTTCAATGAATGTATTTTACGCGGTTATAATTGGTATGTTTGTTGGTGGCGCTATTTCTTATATAACAGAGTATTATACCGGACTTGGAAAAAAACCTGTATTAGGCATTGTACAAAAATCGGCTACGGGAGCTGCTACCAATATTATTGCAGGTTTAGGAACCGGTATGTTATCTACCGCTATACCTGTTATTTTATTTGCAGGTGCAATATGGGGGGCATACTACTTTGCAGGTTTTTATGGTGTTGGTATTGCCGCTACAGCCATGATGGCAAATACAGCCATGCAGCTTGCTATTGATGCATTTGGCCCAATTGCCGATAATGCCGGTGGTGTTGCAGAAATGAGCGAATTACCAGCAGAAGTTCGCGAAAAAACTGATATTTTAGATTCGGTAGGAAACACAACAGCAGCTATTGGAAAAGGATTTGCAATTGCTTCGGCTGCACTAACAGCTTTGGCCTTGTTTGCTGCCTATGTTACATTTACAGGCATAAACGGTATTAATATTTTTGATGCCAAAGTATTGGCTGCTCTGTTTATTGGCGGTATGATTCCGGTTGTATTCTCTGCTTTAGCTATGAACTCGGTGGGTAAAGCTGCTATGGATATGGTTAACGAAGTACGCAGACAATTTCGTGAAATACCCGGTATTATGGAAGGAACCGGAAAACCAGAATATGGTAAATGTGTAGAAATTTCTACTAGTGCAGCATTGCGCGAAATGTTATTGCCGGGAGTAATTACGATTGTAACACCAATTATTATAGGTTTGGTAATGGGTGCTGAAGCACTTGGTGCATATATGGCAGGTGTTACAGTAAGTGGTGTACTATGGGCAATATTCCAAAATAATGCAGGTGGAGCTTGGGATAATGCTAAAAAATCGTTTGAAAAAGGCGTAGAAATTGAAGTAAACGGTAAAAAAGAAATATTTTATAAAAAATCAGACCCGCACAAAGCTGCAGTTGTTGGCGATACTGTTGGCGATCCTTTTAAAGATACTTCAGGCCCTTCAATGAATATTTTAATTAAGCTTAGTTGCTTGGTTGGTTTAACGCTTGCACCTATGTTAGGTCATCAACAACATGGCAAAGCTGCTATGGGTTCAAATAAAGAAAAAATGGAATGTTGCTCTTCGGCTTCAAACAAATGTGATATGGATAAATGTGCAAAGATGACTGAAGAAGAATGCGCAAAATATTGTGAAGAAATGGGTTGCAGCGAAGAAGAAAAAGCAGCTTGCATGAGTGCACGCAAAGAAGGTAAAATGCATAAGTGTATGGAAGATTGCAAAAACGATTGTAAAGACGATGAAGATTGCATGAAAAAATGTGGAGAAGGCTGCAAAGCCAATGCCTTAAAACATGATGAAAAACATGAGCACGAACATAATCATAAACACGAGCATGATGGGCATGATCATAATGGACATCAACATTAATAAATTTAATTATTGATAAATAAAAAAGTCGGTTCAAATTGTTTGAACCGACTTTTTTTGTAAATTTTATTTTAAGTTTAGCTCAAACCAATTATTAGAATTTGCTTTCTATAACTTCGGCCATTGCATGAACTTTATAGGCTTTATTGGTATTAATAGCAACACAGTAATAGTAGGTTCGTAGTTTATGTTTTTTTTGCATTATTACATCAGAATTTTTCATTTTAAACAATGAGCCTTCTTTTAAATTATCTAATACAAGGTGATTGGTTTTATCGTTATAAATTCTAAAAGCTCTTAGCAAATTTACATCAGCACTGTGAGAGTATTTGGGATTTTGCATGTGTTTAATAATAGCTGATTTTAAATCGTTGGGGAAAATATCGTGCAACAAAAATGGCTTAATACAATTTTTAAATTCTTGTTTCCATTCTTCGCCATGCGCCTTATGTTTTGGGCCAAATTTTAAATATGTTGTATGGTGCGCTAATTCATGAATAAAAGTAAACAAAAACTCAAATTTAGGTAAGTTGTGATTGATAGATATTCTGTTTCCTTTTCCCAAATGTGGTGAATAATCGCCATACTTTGTTTTTCTTTCGGTTTCAATATGTAAATGTAATCTATAATGTATAATTAGCTCTGCACATAACATAGCAGCACTTTCTGGTACATAGTTTTTAAGAATCTGTGCAAATTCGTTTTTGCGTTTGTCTATATCAGTGTCTGGGTTTGTCAATTTTTTTGTTTGAACACAAATCAAAAAAAACCGGTAGTGTTGTTATTAACCTTTAATCAACTTTTAATTGTTACTTAACTTTGGTGTTATACTTAATTTTTTGATATCCTTATTTTTGCAAAAAGTTATTACACATGAAATCGTTTCACTTAATATTATCATTGATTATATTCTTAACATTTTCAGTAAATGCACAAAAAAACTATTACGGTGGTTTTGGTTATGGCTCATTTGCATTTGGTAGTATTGCAACAAAAAATATCAATTCGCTTGTTGGTTTAAACCAAAATATTTCAGCAAATGCTGTTTCGGGTGGTGGCGGTGGTTTTGCATATTTTAGCAGATTTGTAATAGGTGGAAGTGGCAATGGTGCTTCCGGTTCTACCTTTACATCAAACGGTGTTGATTATAATATAACACATGGTTGGGGTGGACTTGAGGCCGGTTATGATTTTTCGAATAACGTAAAAAATAAAATTACAGCAACTTTTATGATAGGCGGAAGAGGTACCAATATAAATATTTTGAATGGTAATGATAAAGATAAATCAATTAGCAACGGCTCTGCTTTGGTAGGAATAAATTTGTATTTACTAAGATTTTTAGTTAGTAATAAAACTGATGATGATGGAGGTATTGGCGGTTTTATGCTTGGCTTTAAAGCAGGTGCATGGATGGGTTTAGAATCATCGAAATGGGAGTTTGAGGGAAACCTACCCTTAAACAGGGTTTCATATACACCTTATGGAGTAAATATTGGTATTACCATAGGTGGTGGCGGATTTGGATATAAAAAGAAATAATCAATAACCGTACTTTTCTTTCCATCTTTGTCTTAAGAATTGCCTTTGTTCGTTTTCGCGAGGATTGTTATTGGGTTCAAAAAAAACAGTACCGGCAATTTTTTCGGGTAAATATTCCTGATGTATAAAATTATTTTCGAACTGGTGGGCGTATGCATAATCTTTTCCATAGCCAAGCTCTTTCATAAGTTTTACGGGAGCATTTCTCAAATGTAGCGGAATGGGTAAACTGCCAAAATCTTTAACAAATTTCATAGCGCTTTCAATTGCCATATACGAGGCATTGCTTTTTACGCTTGTTGCTAAATAAATTGCACATTGCGAAAGTATTATTCTTGCTTCTGGCATACCAATAATGCGAATGGCTTCAAATGTATTAACAGCCATAAGCAATGCATTTGGGTTAGCATTGCCAATATCTTCAGATGCAAGAATTATCATTCTGCGCGCTATAAATTCAATCTGCTCTCCCCCATCAAGCATACGGGCAAGATAATAAACCGCAGCGTTGGGATCGGAACCTCGAATTGATTTAATAAATGCCGAAATGATATTATAGTGCTCCTCTCCACCTTTATCATACTTAGAAAGATTTTGTTGTAATATTTGTGTTACCAACCTATTGTTTATTACAACTTTGGTTTGAGGCCTAAATTGTGTTAAAATTAATTCGAACAAATTTAACAACTTACGGGCATCTCCTTGCGAGTGTAGTAGTAATGCATCGGTTTCTTCAAATTCAATTTCAAATTGTTTAACCCAATCATCAAGTAAGGCTTGTTTAAGTAATTGTTCTAATTCGTCTTTCTCCAACTCTTGCAAAACATAAACCTGTGCCCTGCTTAGTAAAGCATTGTTTACTTCAAAACCCGGATTTTCGGTTGTTGCACCAATTAATACAATATGTCCGGATTCTACTGCGCCTAATAATGCATCTTGTTGTGTTTTGTTGAACCTATGTATTTCATCTAAAAAAAGTAAAACTTTACCATGTGCTTTAGCTTCTTTTATAATTTGCCTAACCTCTGAAACGCCTGCCTGTATTGCACTTAAGTAATAAAATGGCAAGCCAAGCGATTGACCTATTATTTTTGCCAAAGTTGTTTTGCCAACACCGGGCGGTCCCCAAAAAATTATTGATGGTATATTTTTGTTTTTTATGGCTTCGTACAAAACTTTTCCGGGAGCAACCAAATGCTTTTGTCCAACAAATTTTTCAAGGCTATCAGGCCTCATGCGCTCTGCCAGCGGCTTTTGGTTCATACAATAAATTTTATTTAATTTTGTTTAAATTATATTGAAACTTTTATACAAACATATTATACTTTTTGTTAGTTTAAATCCTTTACTTGTTTTGGCTCAAACAACTGTGCCAATGGATACCTCCTTTAAAGAAAGGCAATTGTTTTATCAGGAGGGGAAAGCGAGTTACTATGCTAATTTGCTAAATGGGCGCAAAACTGCCAATGGTGAGCGTTATAAAAAAAATCAACTAACAGCGGCTCACAGAACCTTACCTTTTAATACCAAAGTAAAAGTAACTAACAAACGAAACGGCAAATGGGTAATAGTAAGAATTAACGACCGTGGACCCTACAGTAAACGATATATAATTGATTTGAGCTACCGCGCAGCAAAGCACCTTGGCATGACGAATGGTAAAGGATATGCCAATGTAGTTTTAGAGGAAATAGCAGACACATCGAAAAAATGGCCTCAATTATTTATTCCCGAACTACCTGATAAAGGTTTGAAGGAAAACTAATTAATTAATTTAATTAATAAAGTTCGGATACAACACAGCACATAAGTTTATATCGTATATTTTTTTTTGGCACTAAAAATGGGTAGTATTTACTTTTAGCTAAAAGGCTTTTATTTGTTTATAAAAGCCCCTTGCTACTTTAAATGTTAGTATTTTTATTGTGAAGATATTAAATATTACCTTCAACGGCCTTTTTCACTAATTCTGCAGCTTCTTTTAATACTATAGCCGAAAATACTTTTAGGCCACTTTGGTCTATTAACTCTTTTGCTGCTTCGGCATTGGTTCCCTGTAAACGGACTATAATTGGTACAGGTATGTTTCCAATGTTTTTATAAGCATCTACAACTCCTTGGGCAACACGGTCGCAACGAACAATACCACCAAAAATATTAATTAAAATAGCTTTTACATTTGGGTCTTTTAAAATAATTCTAAATCCTGCTTCTACGGTTTTAGCATTTGCAGTTCCGCCAACATCTAAAAAGTTTGCAGGTTCGCCACCGCTTAACTTTATAATATCCATGGTAGCCATTGCAAGTCCGGCACCATTTACCATACATCCAACATTACCATCTAATTTAACATAGTTTAAGTTAAATTCTTTAGCTTCAACTTCAGTTGGGTCTTCTTCGGTTATATCACGCATGGCTTCATAATCTGGGTGGCGGTAAAGTGCGTTATCATCAATGTTAACTTTTCCGTCAACAGCAATAATTTTGTCATCGCTTGTGCGCAAAACAGGGTTTATTTCAAACATGGCAGCATCGCTCATTTCGTAAGCTTTGTACAAAGCGGTTACAAATTTTACCATTTGTTTAAATGCTTCGCCTTCGCAACCTAAGTTAAATGCAATTTTTCGAGCCTGAAAAGGCTGCAAGCCAACTCTTGGATCTATTGTTTCTTTATGAATTAAATGTGGAGTTGTTTCTGCAACGTGTTCAATATCCATTCCACCTTCGGTACTGTAAACTATAATATTTTTACTTTGGTTGCGGTCAAGCATTACGCTCATATAATATTCTTTAGGCTGATTAGGGCCCGGGTAATATACATCTTGCGCTACCAATACTTTGCTTACCAATTTTCCTTTGGGGCCGGTTTGAATAGTAACAAGTGTTCCTCCTAAAATATTTTCAGCAATTTCTTTGGCTTTATCGGCATTTTTGGCAACTGCAACACCACGTTGTTCTTTTCCCACAATTGTACCTTTGCCTCTTCCACCAGCATGTATTTGAGCTTTTACAACAACAAAATCGCTACCAAACTGCTCTTTTAGTTTAAGAGCTGCTGCATGAGCCTCAGCAGGAGTTTCTGCAACTATGCCTTCTTGTACTGCTACGCCAAACGATTTTAAAATTTGCTTGGCCTGATATTCATGAATGTTCATTATTTTCTAAAAAATTTGTGGTGCGAAAATAAACCTATCTTTTACAAAATAAAGTTAAGTATTTGCAAGAAATGCAACTTTAATATATTCAGGCTTTTATGCTTTAGTTATAATTATTTTGGGCAATTATAATCTTTACATTTAACAATGCTTTACTGGATGATTTATTATTTTGCAACGTTTACAATTAAAAAATACAATTGTAAAAAAAATTAATGATTGAAGTTAAAAATGTACATAAAAAGTACGGTGAGTTGCCTGTTTTAAAAGGGGTTAATTTAAAAATTGAAGCACACGAAATTGTTTCTATTGTTGGAGCAAGCGGTGCCGGAAAAACTACCTTACTACAAATTATAGGAACTTTAGACAATCCAGATAGCGGAGAAGTTATAATAAACAACACAAACGTATTTAAATTAAAGCAAAATCAACTAAGTAGTTTTAGAAATCAGCAAATCGGTTTTGTTTTTCAATTTCATCAGTTATTACCTGAATTTACGGCATTGGAAAATGTTTGTATTCCTGCATTTATAGCTGGCGTTTCGAAAACAGATGCAGAAGAAAAAGCCAATCATTTATTGCAATACCTTGGTTTGAGCCAAAGGCTTAACCATAAACCGGCACAACTTAGCGGAGGCGAACAACAAAGAGTAGCTGTAGCAAGAGCTTTAATAAACAATCCATCGGTAGTGTTGGCTGATGAGCCAAGCGGAAACCTTGATTCGGCTAATGCACAATCGTTGCACGATTTATTTTTTGAATTGAGAAATGATTTTAAACACACATTTGTAATTGTAACACACAATACAAGTTTGGCAGAGCGCAGCGACAGGATTTTAACCATAAAAGACGGAATGATTGTATAAATGTTGCAGCCTTTACAGGTATTACAAAAATATTGGGGTTACAATGCATTTAGACCAAATCAGGATAAAATTATAAACAATATTTTATCTGGTAACGATACGTTGGCCTTGTTACCTACCGGAGGTGGCAAATCTATTTGTTTTCAAGTTCCTGCTTTGGTATTAGAGGGTATTTGTCTTGTAGTAAGCCCACTTATAGCTTTAATGAAAGATCAGGTAGAAAACTTGCAAAAGCTTGGCATAAAAGCTCATGCAATATATTCGGGTTTGCATTACAGAGAAATTCAAATTATCATCAACAACTGCATCAATGGAGATGTAAAATTTTTATATATGTCACCGGAGCGTTTGGTTGGCTCTGCCATAAGAGAACAACTAAGCATGATGAACGTAAATTTAATTGCTGTAGATGAAGCACATTGCATAAGTCAATGGGGATATGATTTTAGGCCGGAATACAGACATATTGCTACCGTAAGAGAAATTATTCCAAAAGCTAACGTGCTTGCACTTACTGCCAGTGCCACTGCAAAGGTTGTAGATGATATTCAAGTTCAATTGGCATTTAAAAAAAAGGTTGTTTTTAAAAATAGTTTTGAACGCAAAAATCTGCATTATATTGTTCGCTATACTGAGCAAAAGTTAGATAAAATTGTTGAGGCTGTAAATAAAATAAACGGAAGCGGATTGATTTACGTGAGAAGCAGAAAAAAAACCGAAGAATTGGCAAATTACTTAAACCAGGTTGGCATAAAAGCAGGGTTTTATCACGCAGGGCTTGAGTTTGAAACACGGCAAAAAAAACAAGACGACTGGATACAAAACCGTATTAGAATTATGGTTTGCACCAATGCATTTGGAATGGGAATTGATAAACCAGATTGCCGATTAGTAATACATTATGAAATGCCCGATAGTCTTGAAGCATACTATCAGGAAGCCGGACGTGCCGGAAGAGATGGTAAAAAGGCTTTTTGTTTACTGCTATATAACAAAGCCGATGAATTGAATTTAGAGCAAAGGGTTTTAGCAAATTTTCCGCCCGAAAACGAAATTAGGCAGGTTTATCAGGCATTGTGTAATTATTTTATGGTTCCAATTGGAAGTAATAATGAGAGAAGTTTCGATTTTGATATTGATTTATTTTGCGAAAAATATAAACTAAAAAAACAAACCGTTTTTGCATCTGTAAAAATTTTAGAGCAACTAGAATTATTAAAGGTTAATGACTCTTTTTTTGAACCTAGCAAAATAAAAATTGTTTCTTCAAATAATGATTTATATCGTTTTCAGGTAGAAAATGAAAAGCTTGATGTGGTTATAAAAATATTGTTGCGCTCGTATGGCGGTTTGTTCGAAAATTATGTGCCAATTAACGAATCATTTTTAGCTCGTAAACTAAAAACAGATGAAGAAACTTTTAAAAAAGCTTTAAAAAAATTAACTGAACTTAAAATAATTGATTATTTACCTAATACAGGAAAGCCACAGCTAATATTTACATCAGAACGTGTTGAAAGTGAATATATCAGTTTTCAAAAATCTTTACTGCGCGTAAGGAAACAAATGTATTTAGAAAAACTAAAAGCCATGCAGCATTTTTCTTCTCAGTTATTGCAATGCAGAAGCAGAGTTTTATTGGCATATTTTGATGAACTAAACACCATTGATTGTGGACAATGCGATATTTGCGTAGAGAAAAGAAAAAACTTACCCCAAAACAAAGATTTTCAAAATCTCAGTAATCAACTTAAATCAATTTGTGTTGAACCTAAAAATTTAGATGAAATTGTAAAACTAACCAAAGGTTTTAAAGTAGAAGAAATAACTTTTATGTTGCGTATTTTAATTGATAATGGTGAAATAACTTTTAATAAAAGCAATCAGTTTATTTGGAAAAAAAATTAAATATAATTTGCACAGTTACCAACAACCTAGCCTACGACCAGCGTATGCAAAGAATATGCACTTCGTTGCAAAATGCGGGTTATAATGTAACACTTACAGGCCGCTGGCTTAAAAATACACCGCAAACAAGTTTTAGTTTTAACGTAAAATACTTTAAATGCTATTTTAATAAAACCTTTTTATTTTATGCAGAATATAACATCAGACTTTTATTTTATTTAATAACTAACAGGTTTGATATTTACTACGCAGTTGATTTAGATACATTATTACCCAATACCATTGCAAAAATTATTTTTAAGAAAAAATTAGTTTTTGATGCCCACGAATATTTTACCGAAACTCCTGAAGTAACAAACAGACCATTGGTAAAAGTGGTTTGGCAAACCATTGCTAATTTTTGTATTCCTAAAGCAAATTTGTGTATTACGGTTGGACCAGAATTAACAAAACTTTTTTCTAAAATTTATAATAGAGCGTTTTATGTGGTAAAAAATGTTCCATTTTTAACCAACCCAATAGCATCTGAAAACAATATTGAAAAAATAATATTGTACCAGGGAGCGTTAAACAAATCAAGAGGTTTGGAAGAATGTATAAGAGCCATGCATTTTGTAAATAATGCAAAATTATACATAGCAGGCGAAGGAGATTTAAGCAGTAATTTAAGAAAATTGGTTTTTGAACTTAATCTTAAAGACAAAGTGAAATTTTTAGGATTTATAAAACCTGATGAATTGAAAGAAATTACTGCAAATGCATATATAGGTCTAAACCTTTTAAAATACGATGGTGAAAGTTATTACTACTCGTTAGCAAATAAATTTTTTGATTATATAATGGCAGAATTACCACAACTTTGTGCTGATTTTCCGGAATATAAAAACATCAACAATACCTATAAAATTGCCTTGCTTACAAGTTGTAATGTAAGTCAAATTGCAGATAACTTAAATACATTATTAGTAAACGAAAAACTTTATTTGCAACTAAAACAAAACTGTGCTAAAGCTCGGCAAGTACTTAATTGGCAACAGGAAGAAAAAATTCTGATAAACCTTTTTAAAAAACACATTATTGGAAAGTAAAACCTTACATATTGTTGTTTTTGATGTTCCTTTTCCGGCAAACTATGGCGGAGTAATTGATATTTATTATAAAATAAGGGCATTACATCATTCAGGAATAAAAATAATTTTACATTGTTTTGTTTATGGTAAAAGGTTACCCCAATCGGTAGAATTGCTCAAATATTGTAGTAAAATATTTTACTATAAAAGAAAGCAAACATATAACTCATTTTCATTCTTGCCATACATCATTTATTCAAGGAAAAACAAACAGTTACTCGAGAATTTAGCGCAGGATAATTCCCCGATTTTATTTGAAGGTTTGCATACATGCGCTTATTTAAATCACAAAGAATTAAAGCATAAAAAAAAGTTTGTTCGCACGCATAATATTGAACACGAATATTACAGGCATTTATTTTTAGCTGAACCCAACTTTTTTAAAAAGTTATATTTTCTATTTGAATCAGTTCTTTTAGCTTATTTTGAAAGAACATTAAAAAACGCCAACTATATTTTTGCTATTACAGAAAAAGACACCAAGTACTTTTACAACAAATATAAAAATGCACTACACCTGCCTGTTTTTTCAGGAAATTTATGGCAAGAAAATAATACGGATTTAAAATCTAAAAAATACGCCCTGTATCACGGTAAATTAAGCGTTGCCGAGAATAACGAAGCTGCTGCATTTTTGGTTCAACAAGTTTTTTCGAAACTAAAACATCAATTAATAATTGCAGGTGATAATCCATCAAAACAGTTAATAAAACTTTGCCAGAAAATTAATAACGTAAAAATTGTTTCGGTTCAAAACGAAACCACCATACAAGACTTAATTCAAAAAGCACACATACATGTTTTGCCAACATTTCAGCAAACGGGTATTAAGCTTAAATTATTAAACGCATTGTATAGTAAAGGTTTTTGTATTGTTAATTCCAATATGGTTACTGGTACTAAACTTGAACCTGTATGCAACATTTGTAATACTTCGGAAGAATGGATAAAAGCAATTAATGATTGTATGCAAAAAGAAATTACAATTGAAGACTTAATGCTAAGAAAATTTATTCTAAACGATAATTTCTGCGATGCTCAAAACATCAAAATATTAACAGAAACAGTTTATTAATGCATTTGACTAACTTTACCATCGGCACAAATGTAAACCGAACCTGGAAATTTTTCTATTAACCTGTAATCGTGTGTTGCCATTAAAACGGCTGTTCCGCTTTTGCTAATATCATTCAACAACAAAAGAATATCATCGCTTGTTTTCGGGTCTAAATTTCCGGTTGGTTCATCGGCTAAAATAATTTCGGGGTTATTTAATAATGCACGTGCAATGGCAACACGTTGTTGTTCGCCACCACTTAGTTCAAAAGGCATCTTATGCAATTTTGTGCTCAACCCAACTAATTTTAAAACCAATTTTATTCGTTCATCAATTTCATTTTGATTATTCCATCCTGTAGCTTTTAAAACAAATTCAAGATTTTTGTAAACATCGCGATCAAACAATAATTGAAAATCCTGGAAAATTATACCGAGTTTTCTTCTTAAGTAAGGAATTTCACTTTTTTTTAGTTTTCTTAAGTTAAAACCGGCAATAACTCCTTCGCCTTTTTCGAGTTTTAGTTGTGCATATAGTGTTTTTAGCAAACTACTTTTTCCGCTTCCGGTTGAACCAATTAAATAAACAAATTCAGATTGCTTTATATTTAAATTAACACCTGATAAAACCAAGTTGTGCTGTTGAAAAATGTCAGCGTCATGTAAAGAAATTATGATGTTTTTTTCAGGCATTTTAATCTTCAAATTTAGTCATTTGGCCAAAAGGCATTTTGTTCATCAAATCTTTAATTTTTTCTATTTTATCTCCTAATCCACATTTTTCTAGTGCTTTTTCAGGTCTATCAGTTCTTGTGTATGCTATTAAGGTAAAATTGTCGTCTCTTACTTGTAAATAGTCAGGTATTTTTGCTTTTCCTTTAATTTTAATTAAATACATTTAACTTTTTTTTTATAAAAATAATTTATTATTGCGGCACAAAATAAAGAAACAATGAAGGATTTTACACAAAAAATTCTACCACTTGCCATATCGGCAATTATGGTTTTAAACGCATGCAGCGTAAAAAACAATTTTTCAAGAAATAGTTACAATGTTAACCCTAATCCATTAATGATGCAGGGAGATTCAGTAAAAGTAACAATAACCGGTAAAGTTCCGGCAAAATCAATTAACAGCAAAGCAATTATTGATTTCCAACCTTACTTTAAAACTGCTTCAGGCAAAGAAATAGCATTAAAAAAAGTTACCATTAAAGGACATAAAGCAAAAGGCAATGCCGATATTACTTTAAACACCGGCTTTGAAGGTGCTATTAATTACACTGACAAAATTCCTTACACTGAGGATATGCGCAGAGGTCAGCTTTACCCTCGTTTTACTTTTAAAGGAGCCGAAGTTCCTGTTGGTAAAGAACACATGGTTGAAGGAACGATTGCTACAGCCGGTTTATTAAGTTGGGATGATAAAGTAATTATTACCGCTGATGATTATAAGGTTGAACAATCTACCAAATCAGTTAGCGTTTACTTTTTAATTGATAATGCTAAATTCAATCCAAATTTCAGGCTAGGAAAAGAAATAGACAATAAAAAACAATTGGTTATTTTAAAAGATATGCTTAAAAAAGATCCTAATTGGGTTGCCAATAAAGTATCTTTAAATTCATTTGCCTCGCCTGATGGTGAATTAAGGAGAAACGAAGATCTTGCAAAAAATCGTTCACAAAGCAGTAACGCTTATATGCGTAAAGAGCTTAAAAAGTTAGGCTTTGCAGAGGTAAATGATGACAATTTTCAATTTGGATACAATGTATCAGAAGATTGGGCAGGCTTCGCAAAGTTAGTTGAAGAAAGTAACTTGTCAGACAAAGTTCAAATGTTAAACATCATTAACAATCGTTCAATATCTGATGAAGAAAGAGAAAATCAATTAAAAACTAATCATGCTAAATCGTGGAAAGTATGTGCTGACAAATTATTACCAAAATTACGCAGAAGTGAATTGGTTATAACCGGAAGCAAGCCTATGAAAACAGACGCCCAGCTATTGGCTATGCAAAACCAGTTAAATCAATTAACTGCAATCGAATTACACCATTTATATTATATTGTAAATGATAAAAACAAAAGGAGAGAAATTCTTGAAGCATATTTGAATAAAGACCAAAATAATTGGATTGGATACAATGACTTGGGCGCTTTCTTACTAACTAATGGTGATTTAGCCGGTGCAGAAAGAAACCTTAACAAAGCTAACGAACTTAGCCCCAACAATCCTAATGTTGTAGCCAACCTTGGTGCATTAAAAAGAGCTCAAGGCGATTGGAGAGCCTCAGAAAGAATTTTTAATGATGCAGCAAGACTTGGAGCTAATGTTTCATATAATTTAGGTTTAATTGCTATTAAAAAAGGTGATTTTGCAGCCGCTGTAAACAATTTTAATAAAAGTGGCGTAAAAGATTTTAATACAGCACTTGCTCAATTGTTAAATGGAGATGCAAATGGAGCTAAAGCAACAATTGATAATCTAAATCCTGATGAATTAAAATGGAACCACTTTTACTTAAGAGCAATTTGCGGTGCTCGTATGAATAACCAAGACGTTCTAACAACCAATTTAGCTCGTGCTGTTGCCTTAAACGGAAACGTAAGAAACTTGGCAAAAACTGATGCAGAATTTATAAAATTCTTTAACAATCCTTTGTTTGAAGGAGCAATCAGATAATCTTTTTTTAATATTCTTTTCTCTAAAAAGCTGCCTCAAAAAAGGCAGCTTTTTTTTATTTTAAGCATTTTAATTATCAGTCATTTTGTCCAATAAAATTTACCATTCCAGTAAGCGGGTTGGAAATCTGACATAAAATTACCGATATTGCGTTTTAAAATTGTGGAACCAAATTTGTATAAAATGGTTTAATAAATAAATTGTAATTGATATGGAAGCTAAATTTTCGCCTAGGGTTAAAGATGTTATAAGTTATAGCAGAGAAGAAGCAATAAGGCTTGGGCATGATTATATTGGAACTGAGCATTTACTGCTTGGCTTAATCAGAGAAGGAGACGGCAAAGCAATAAAAACACTTAAAGCTTTAGATGTTGACCCGCTTAGGGTTAAGAAAACTATTGAGGATAGTATAAAAAGTACAGGAGGCAGTACAACCAGTTATGTAAATATTCCTTTAACTAAACAGGCTGAAAAGGTTCTTAAAATAACTTATCTTGAAGCCAAAATTTTCAAAACAGATATTATAGGAACAGAACATTTGCTGCTATCTATTTTAAGAGATGAAGACAATCTTGCTTCGCAAATTTTGGTTCAATTCGGTGTAAACTACGATATTTTTAAAAGCGCTTTAGATGAAAATTTAAGCGATAAAAAAGCCGAACTGCCCCCATCATCAGAAGAAGATGAATATTACGGACCAAGGCACGAAGAAAGAAGACAAGAGCCAACACGTAAACCCGATTCTAAATCTAAAACTCCGGTACTTGATAATTTTGGAAGAGACCTTACAAAAGCTGCCGAAGAAGGTAAGCTTGACCCAATTGTAGGAAGAGAAAAAGAAATTGAAAGGGTATCTCAAATACTTTCGCGCAGAAAGAAAAATAACCCTATATTAATAGGTGAACCGGGTGTTGGAAAAACAGCAATAGCCGAAGGTCTTGCATTAAGAATAATTCAACGCAAAGTATCGAGGGTTTTATTTAACAAGCGTATTGTAATGCTTGATTTGGCAAGCCTTGTTGCAGGCACAAAATACAGAGGGCAGTTTGAAGAAAGAATGAAAGCCGTAATGAACGAGCTAGAAAAAAGCCCCGATGTAATATTGTTTATTGACGAAATACATACACTTGTAGGTGCCGGTGGCGCTAGTGGTAGCCTTGATGCCAGCAACATGTTTAAACCTGCATTGGCCCGTGGAGAAATTCAATGCATTGGTGCAACCACACTTGATGAATATCGCCAATACATAGAAAAAGATGGTGCCTTGGAAAGACGTTTTCAAATGGTTATGGTTGAACCTGCAACCCCTGAGGAAAGTATTGAAATATTAAATAATATAAAAGATAAATACGAAGAACACCACAGCGTTCAATATGACCCCGAGGCTATTGAGGCATGTGTAAAAATGAGCAGCCGTTATTTAACTGACAGGCATTTACCAGATAAAGCCATTGATGTTTTAGATGAATCCGGTGCAAGGGTTCACTTAAGCAATATTCATGTTCCGCAGGCTATTCTTGAACTCGAAAAACAAATTGAGGATATTAAAGTAGAAAAAAATCAGGTTGTAAAAAGCCAACGATACGAAGAAGCCGCTAAACTTAGAGACAGAGAAAAACATTTAATTGAAAAACTTGAAACCGAAAAAGCAAAATGGGAGCAAGAACAAAAAAACATTAGATACAAAGTTACCGAAGAAGATGTTGCCGAAGTTATTGCCATGATGACCGGAATTCCGGTAAAAAGAATAGCGCAAAGCGAAGGACAAAGGCTGCTTAATATGGGAACTGAACTAAGCGGTAAAGTAATTGGGCAAGAAGAAGCAATTAAGAAACTTGTTAAGGCCATTCAAAGAACAAGAGCAGGATTAAAAAATCCAAATAAACCCATTGGCTCGTTTGTGTTTTTAGGCCCAACAGGAGTAGGAAAAACTGAAATGGCTAAAGTTTTGGCAAAATATTTATTTGATAATGAAGATGCCATGATTCGTATTGATATGAGCGAATACATGGAAAAATTTGCCGTTAGCCGATTGGTAGGAGCCCCTCCGGGATATATCGGATACGAAGAAGGTGGCCAACTTACCGAAAAAATTCGCAGAAAACCTTATGCAGTTGTGTTGCTTGATGAAATTGAAAAAGCACACCCCGATGTTTTTAATATACTTCTTCAAGTACTTGATGAAGGTTTTATAACCGATAGCATGGGTCGCAAGGTTGATTTTAGAAATACCATAATCATAATGACATCTAACCTTGGTTCAAGGCAACTTAAAGATTTTGGAACAGGTGTTGGTTTTAGCACACCCGGAAAAATGGCCGACTTAGAGAAGAATTCGAAAATTGTAATTGAAAATGCTCTTAAAAGGTTTTTCTCTCCCGAGTTTTTAAATCGAATTGATGATGTAATTGTATTTGCTCCGCTTGATAAAGTTTCTATAACAAAAATTCTTGATTTAAATCTTGAAAAATTGGTAAAAAGAGTTGAAGAACTAGGCTTTAAATTTAAAATTTCTGAAAGTGCAAAAGAGTTTTTGGCAGAAAAAGGTTTTGACCCCGATTTAGGTGCAAGGCCTCTTGCAAGAACCATTCAAAAATTTGTTGAAGACCCAATTGCAGAAGAACTTTTAAAAATGGAAATGGGCGAAGGAGAAACCGTTGAAGTTGATTATGACAAGGAAAACAAACCTGATGAACTTAAAATTACAACCATAAAAAAGAAGGAGCGTAAAAAGAAAGATACCACCGCACCCGAAAAAAGCGAATAAATCTTAATTAATTATTTTACATAATCTATCATTAAACCAAAAAACATTTTAAAACAGAATTATACATTGCTGTTTTAAAAATATTATTGACCTATTGAATGGAATCTGCAACCCCCGTAAAAAGTAAACTGCCAGGAGTTGGTACAACTATATTTACAGTAATGAGCGCTTATGCTGCCGAGCATAAAGCAATCAACCTTGCACAGGGCTTTCCTGATTTTAATTGTGCCGATGAATTGGTTGATTTGGTTTATAAATACATGAAAAGTGGATTGAACCAATATTCGCCAATGCCGGGAGTAATGAAATTAAGGGAAAGAATTTCAGAAAAAACTCAAGATTTATACGGAGCTGTTTATAATCCTGAAACTGAAGTTACCGTTGTTCCGGGAGCAACACATGCAATATATGCTGCAATTTCGGCTTTGGTTAGAGAAGGAGATGAAGTAGTGGTGCTTGAACCATGTTATGACAGTTATGTACCTGCAATTGAATTGAATGGAGCAAGGCCGGTTTATTATGAATTAAAATATCCGGATTACAAGGTTGACTGGAACGAAGTAAAAAAACTGATAAACTTTAAAACCCGAATGATTATGATAAATACTCCACATAATCCAACGGGTACCATACTTACTGATGCTGATATGCAGAGTTTAAGCAAAATTGTAGAAAATACAGATGTAATTGTATTAAGCGATGAAGTTTATGAGCATATAATTTTTGATAAACAAACTCACGAAAGTGTTTGCCGTTATCCAAAACTAGCAGATAGAAGTATTGTAATTTCTTCATTTGGCAAAACCTACCACACAACCGGCTGGAAACTGGGTTATGTTTTAGCACCTGAAAGTATTACAAAAGAGTTTAGAAAAGTGCATCAATTTATGGCATTTTGTGCCAATACACCCATACAATATGCAATGGCCGACTATATGCAAAACAAATCAGCATACATCGAATTAAGTTCTTTTTACGAAGAGAAAAGAAATTTTTTTCAAAAACTTATACAAGGTTCAAACTTTAAAATTATGCCTTGCAAAGGTTCGTATTTTCAATTACTAAATTATGGTAAAATTACCCACGAACGCGATACCGAATTTGCTTTAAGATTAACAAAAGAATTTGGTGTTGCTTCAATTCCAACAAGTGTGTTTTATCATAAAAAAACCGATAATAATGTATTGCGCTTTTGCTTTGCAAAGCAAAGCGAAACCTTAGAAAAAGCTGCAGAATTGCTTATCAAAGTTTAAAAAGTTTTATTGAGATTTTTTTTTATTTTATTTTTTACCTTCATCTTCAACATGAAGAATGTGCAACAACCTATGAATAATTGGCGCAAAAAATACGGCAGTAATACTTAAAAAAGCAACCCCGCTATACAAAGCATATATTGACGAGAATATTTTTGCCGAAGTTGTTTTCATCTCTGCAATAGGACCCATTCCGGTTAAAATCATACAAGCCATGTGAAAACTGTCTATCCAACTGATTTCTCCAAAATAATGATAGCCAACCGTTCCAAATAAAACTGAAAAAAAAACCAATATAAACGCAAAAATTCCGTAAGTGCCAACTCTAAACAAAAATTGAAAAAGTGATGTTACTTTTTGTCTTTTATTTTCCAGTTTCATTTTATAATTAATATTAAATTTCAAAGTTAAACTAAGTTTTACTTTTATTAAATTTAATATTTAACCTAAACTTGCAATAAATATAAATAAAATGATTGACAAACTTATGCAGGCTCAACAAAAGGCCGAAGAAATAAAACAAAAGCTAAATACAATTCACGTAAAAGGCGAAGCCGGAAACAATAAGGTTGTTGTTACACTAAATGCAAATAAGGCTTTTGTTGATATAACATTGGCCGATGAATTATTAAGTGCCGAAAGAAAAGAAGAATTGCAAGACTTAATTGGCATAGCCTTTGAAAAAGCAATAGAAAAAGCCGAAACAACTGCACAGCAAGAAACCATGTCCATTATGAGCAGCATGATGCCCGGCTTAGGAAATATTTTTGGTAAATAGTTTATCTAATTATAAACTTTTTAAATCCAAAACCTTGGTTTGAGCCAACCTCTAAAAAGTAAATTCCTTTAGTTAAGTTTCCAATATTTATTGAAAGCCGATTAAATTCATTTCCATTGAATTGACTTGTATTTGCAATTGTTTTGCCCGAAAGGTCTTTTAATACACAACTTGTAATTGGGTCATTATGCGTTAAAAAAACATTTAAGAGTTCATCTTGCTGATAAACAAAAAGCTTATCATTTAATGTTGCTGCACTTAAACTGGTTGTAGTAATAGGTTTTATAGCTATAAAATACCTGCTGTTGCTATCGCTAACTGTCTGCCCAATTGGAACAGGTCCTAAAAATGCTCGAGCTCTAATAGTTAAATAAACCGTTATAGGAAAAATACCCGATTGTGTTGGCGTTCCGCTTAATGTAACACAACCTGTTTGTCCGCCAGGGCTGGTACAAGTAGCATTATGGCAAGTGTAGCTTAAGCCTGTAGGCATTCCTTTTACACCTGTAATAGTAATAGAATCAATAATGGCGTTTATGTTACTACCTCCAAAATTAACAACTGTATCTCTTGTAATAAAATATTGTATTACTTGGTTATATGGCTGATTTATATTTCCGGTATCGAGTAATGCCGGAAAAATTCCTGTTGTACGAATATTATTATCGGGTGTGCATTGAGCATTTACTATAACAGTTGAGAAAGTAGTAACAGCAAATAGCAGTAATATTTTTTTCATGCTTAAAATTTTTGCTAAACTATGCTTTTTTAGAAACATTAAAAACAAAATCAAATTTTTGGTTCAAGCCAAATACAAATAATATAAGTTGTATCTTTGCAAACTTTTAAAAAATTATGCAATCATTAATTATGGCTGCCCAGCTAATTTTGGGCATTTCTATACTTGTTATTTTACACGAATTTGGACATTACATAGCCGCAAGAGCATTTGGTATTAAGGTAGAAAAATTTTATTTGTTTTTTGATGCTTGGAACATAAAACTTTTTAGTTTTAAAAGGGGTGAAACCGAATGGGGAATTGGCTGGCTGCCTTTAGGTGGATATGTAAAAATAGCCGGAATGATAGACGAAAGCATGGATACCGAGCAAATGAAACAACCACCACAACCTTGGGAATTTAGAAGCAAACCTGCCTGGCAACGATTAATTGTGATGATTGGTGGAGTGGTAGTAAATGTTATTGCAGGTATTGTAATTTTTGCCATGCTTAGTTATGTATATGGAGAAAAATATACCAAAAACAGCAGTTTAAAAAATGGAATTGTTCCCGGTGAGTTGGCAAAAGAATATGGTTTTAAAACCGGAGATAAATTATTGAAAGTTAACGGAAACGATATTGTAAGATTTGAAGATGCTTTAAAAATTGAGCATATACTTGGAGATGGTATAAATTATTTGGTTGAACGCAACGGAGAACAAATCAATATTCATGTACCTCCTGATTTTGTTGATAAATTCAGTAATGCAAAGGCTGATTTTTTTATGCCTCGCATGACGTTTTTTGTAAACGAAATTACACCCGGATACAATGCAGAAAAAGCCGGACTTAAAACAAATGATGTAATTTTAAAAGTTGATACCGTTGCCTTTACATTTTTTGATGAATTTCAATTATTACTTAAAGAAAGAGCCGGTAAGCTTGCAAACTTTACCATTAAAAGAGGATCTGAGATTATAAACTTAAACATTCAGATTGACGAAACAGGAAAAGTAGGCTTTAGACCCGAAACCAATGATTTTGAATATGAAATTGTAAAGTATGGATTTTTTGCTTCGTTTCCGGCAGGTATTAAAAAAGCCGGAGAAACAATTGACGCTCAGATAAAAGGTTGGGGTAAAATTTTTAAAGGAGATATTGCTGTAAACAAAGCCGTACAAGGACCCATTGGCATTGCTAAATTTTATGGTGGCGAATGGATTTGGAGCCGCTTTTGGTTGTTTACAGGTTTAATAAGTCTGGCATTGGCTTTTATGAATATTTTGCCAATTCCGGCACTTGATGGCGGACATGTTTTGTTCTTGATTTTTGAAATGATTATTGGCCGACCTTTAAGCCAAAACTTCTTAGAAAAAGCTCAATATATCGGAATGATTATATTGCTGACTCTTATGGTATTAATTTTTGGAAACGATATTTGGCAATTGTTTAAATAATTGGCTCAAAATTTAAGATTGTAACCAAATACTCAAGCTGTTTTTTATCGGTTTCATCAAAGTTATTATAATACTCACTGTCAACATCTAAAACGGCAACAACTTTGTTTTTATGAAAAACCGGAACAACTATTTCTGATTTGCTTTGCTCGCTACAAGCAATATGTCCCGGAAATTTTGATACGTCATCAACAATAATGGTTTGTTGCTGTTGCCAGACGGTGCCACAAACCCCTTTACCAAAATTAATTCGTGTGCAGGCAACCGGACCTTGATACGGCCCTAAAACCAATTGATTATTTTTAACAATATAAAAACCAACCCACCACCAGTTAAAAGTTTGTTTTAAGGCTCCGCAAAAATTAGAAAGGTTGGCAATTAAGTCAGTTTCAGCTTCAAGTAAACTCTTAATTTGAGGCTTTAATGCTTTATATTTTTCTAACTTACCAAGGCTATTGTTTGCCTTAATGGTATGCATAATAAAGTAGTGTTACTTATTTAATTTGCCGAAGCAGCAGTAGTATCTGTAGTTTGTTGTGTTTCTTCTTTTTGAACCGAAACATTAGCTCTGTTTACGCTATAATCAGCTTTTTCTGATTTATATTTTTCATTTGTTTCTAAGGTTTCACGAGCCTCACCTTGTAAGTAATGACAAGAAGAAAGAGTTGCTGCAACAAATAATACTAAAAATATTTTTTTCATAATTTCTTATTTTTCGGTTGGCGAATATAGCAATTTGGTTCAAACCTAAAATTAACGCAATTCAAATTCGGCTTTTCCAATTAAAAAGCCTTCGCAATATAACTCTGCCTTGTAAGTTCCTTTTAAAAACTCAGAACCTTTGCTCCAATAAATAGCAACTTGTTGCGCTTCCTGATTAAAATCAATTGCACGTTTAGTGCTATATAAATATTCTTCGTTTTGGTGTTTAAAAACTCCGCTTCCGGCAGCTTCGTTGTAAACTGTAGCTCCATCAGGCCCTAATATTCTTACAAATATTTCTTTTGCTCCTTTTTCTGCAACATAATTCTGCTCAAGGTTAAATGATATTTTTAATTGTTCGAGTTGACTTACACGCATGGTTTCTCGTTCTTTGCCATTGCTTCTTTGTTTTATGCCGGTTACAAAAATATTTTGAGCGTTTAACTTTGCTCCAATGGCAACTTTAGTGCTAAGTCGCACATTTTCCATTGTAAGATCTTCGTACTTGCGTTTTTGTTTGTTTATATCAGATTTAAGGGTTTGGTTTTCTTGATTTAAATTTACAATAACTGTGTTTAATGAATCAATTTGGCCAAGGTATTTTTTCTTGTAATACCTTAATTTATCAAGCTCGTCCATTGCTTCGGCAAGTTGTTTTCTCGAAACTTTAGCTTGTTTTATTAATGCTTCAATTCTTTCGGCAAATTCCTGCAACGAGTCGTTTTTTTGGCGTAAAAACTCATCCAACTGGGTGCTTTTACCTTTATACTGTTCAAGTTCAACTTTGGTATCGGCTAAAATTGTTTCAAGTTCGGCTCTTGCAGAGTCGGTACTTACCAGCTTTTCTTCGGTATCAAGAAGTTTATGGTCGGTTTTAAAATAATTATATGCAAAAAACGAAAGTAATAAAAGTAAAATAACGTTTAGGGCAGTTTGAATAATAATAATTACACGTTGCCTGTTTGCTTTTTGGTCTTTATGTTCTTGAAAATTTTCTTCCATTCAGCCTGCAAATAAAACCAATTATAATCAATAAAATGCTTTTGAAAATTGAGTTTAAAGCAATTTTATTTGTTTTGTTTAGATTTGACCACAAAATATTAACAATTGTGAAAATTACAGAAATATTTATGCAAGGCCCATTGGTTATTGAACCTCAGGTTTTTAGAGATACAAGAGGCTATTTTTTTGAAAGTTACAACAAGGATAAATTTATAAATGCCGGCATAACCGATGAGTTTGTGCAAGATAATCAAAGTTTATCGCAAAAAGGAGCAATAAGAGGTTTGCATTTTCAGGCTCCGCTATTTGCACAGGGTAAATTGGTAAGAGTAGCTATTGGCGCAGTAAACGATGTAATTGTTGATATAAGAAAAAACTCCCCTACTTATGGCCGCCATTACAGCATTTTACTTACAGGAGAAAACAACACCATGCTATGGATTCCTCCGGGATTTGCTCATGGTTTTGAAACTTTAGAAGACAACACCCTGTTTTTGTATAAATGTACAAACCTATACAACAAGCAAAGCGAAGGCGGTTTGTTATTTAATGATGAAGAATTAAATATCAATTGGGTTGAAAAAAATCCGATTGTATCTGAAAAAGATATGTTGTTGCCAAGGTTAAAAGATTTTGTATCTCCATTTTAAAAATTTTGTATGAGCCAAAATATTGATGAAGAAGTTATTAACTTAGTTGATAAGTTAAAAGAAAAATACGAAGAAAACAGCCAGGATTTTAAAGCATATTTAGAAGGTTTGTTGTATCAATCGTACACCAATTACTGGGATTATGTGCAAACCGATACATTGCTTACTTTACAAAAACCCCGTACTCCAATAAAAGACGAGCTGATATTTATCATTTATCATCAAATTACCGAACTGTATTTTAAATTATGTATTCACGAATTAGAGCAACTTGCTGAGCTTAAAGACAATTTAAAAGCCGATTTATTTTCGGAAAGAATTAGAAGGGTAAATGCTTATTTTAGAAATTTAACAGCCAGTTTCGAAATTATGATAAACGGTATGGAAAAAGAGCAGTTCTTAAAATTTAGAATGAGCCTTTTGCCGGCAAGTGGGTTTCAAAGCGCACAATACCGTATGATTGAAATAATGGCTGCCGATTTTTTAAGACTTGTTGCAAAAGATAAAAGAGATACTTTTGATGCAAATAGCAGCATAGAGGAAATGTTTGAACACATTTATTGGAAAGCGGGAGCAACTGAATTAAAAACCGGAAAAAAAACTTTAACGCTAACCTTATTCGAAAAAAAATACAGCAAAAAACTTATTCGTCTTGCTAAAGAATACAAAAACAAAAATATATGGGAGCTTTACAAATCTTTGCCTGTAGCGGAGCAAAAAAACGAAAAGCTTATAGATGAATTAAAATTATTTGATAAAAATGTAAATATAAACTGGCCTTTGGTTCATTACAAAAGTGCAGTAAGATATTTACAAAAAGACCCTAACGATATAGCTGCAACCGGAGGAACAAACTGGCAAAAGTATTTGCCTCCCCGTTTTCAATTAAGAATTTTTTATCCTGAGTTATTTACCCCTGAAGAGCTCGAAAACTGGGGAAAACACATAGATTGATGAAAGTTGTATTTGGTTTATTTCTATTCTTTTATTGTACTTTTCTATTTTCTCAAGAAGTTGAAGATGGTATGGGCCGAACTTATTACGATGCAAGTAAAAAGCAGGTAAAAGAAATTTATCATTTTATTTTAGAGTATAAGTTTTTAAGAGATCCGCAAAACGGTGAGATATTAAAAGATACAACAATTGCAGTTAAAAATGGCCCGTATTTAATGTATCACCCAAATGGTAAGTTGGCCGAAAGTGGCCATTACAAACAAAATAAAAAATCGGGTAACTGGAAGTATTACAACAAATCTGGCGAACTGATAAAAACTGAAGATTACTAAATTGTAGTCTTTAAGTTTATTTTGTTGTTTCGGTTTTATTTGTCAAACAATATCATCTATCAACCAATGTTATAAAGTATTATTGGTTCATAAAAAACTAAAAAAATATTATTGCACTTAAAGCAATGAATTCGTTTTTAAGCACTCCAATAGAATATTTAAAAGGTGTTGGCCCAGCCAAAGCCGATTTGCTTAAAAAAGAATTACAAATTTTTACATTCAGCGATTTGCTTTTTCATTTTCCTTACAGACATATTGATAGAAGTAAAATCTACAAAGTATCAGAAATAAATGATGATTTGCCTTATGTACAACTTAAAGGAAAAATAATTTCATTAAAACTTGTTGGCGAAAAACGTAAACAAAGGCTTGTGGCCACTTTTGCCGATGGTTCGGGGCAAATGGAGTTGGTTTGGTTTCAGGGAATAAAATGGGTAAAAGATTCTATAGAAACCAATAAAGAATACCTTGTTTTTGGAAAACCAAGTGCATTTATGCAAAGCTACAATATGGTGCATCCAACGCTCGATGTACCCGATGATAGCGGAAACAAAATGTATCTGCAAATAATGCCTTTGTACAGTGCAACCGAAAAAATGAAGGCCAAAGGATTAGATACAAAAGCCTTAATGAAAATGGTAAATGCGCTTTTGGTTGATCCGAAATTCGATTTGGAAGAAAACCTTCCTTATAAAATTACATCCGATTATAAATTGCTGAGCCGAAAGGACGCTTTGATAAATATACATTTTCCAAAAAACTCAACCAGATTATTTGAAGCACAAAAACGCCTTAAGTTTGAAGAGTTATTTTTTATTCAACTAAAACTTTTAAGATATAAACTTAAACGTACACAAACCATAAACGGAATTAAATTTGAACAAATTGGCGATTTCTTTAATAGTTTTTACAAAAACAATCTTCCGTTTGAACTTACCAATGCACAAAAACGGGTTTTAAAAGAAATAAGAAACGATTTAAAACAAGGCATACAAATGAACAGGCTGCTGCAAGGCGATGTTGGCAGTGGAAAAACAGTGGTTGCTCTAATGAGTTGTCTTATGGCTTTAGATAATAACTATCAAGCATGTTTAATGGCTCCAACCGAAATACTTGCAACACAACATTATCAAAGCATAGTGCAAATGCTTGGTAATTTACCCATAAACGTAAAGCTACTAACCGGTAGCACTACAACCAAAGAGCGTAAAATTATTTTTGAAGGCATTGAAAACGGAAGCATACAAATACTAATAGGTACACATGCATTAATAGAAGATAATGTAGTTTTTAACAACCTTGGCCTTGCTGTAATTGACGAGCAACATCGTTTTGGCGTAGAACAAAGAGCAAGACTTTGGAAAAAAAACCAAAAACCACCACATATTTTGGTTATGACGGCAACCCCAATTCCTCGAACATTGGCAATGACTCTTTACGGAGACCTTGATAACAGTATTATTGATGAATTACCAGCCGGAAGAAAACCCATTAAAACCATACATAAATTTGATAATGCAAGGCTAGCTGTATATGGATTTTTAAAAAAAGAAATTGCAAAAGGAAGACAGGTTTATATAGTTTATCCATTAATTGAAGAAAGTGAAAAACTAAGTTATAAAAATCTGATAGAGGGTTACAATTCAATTTTAATTGAATTTCCAATGCCGCAGTATCAGGTAAGCATGGTTCACGGAAAAATGAAACCTGCTGAGAAAGATTTTGAAATGCAACGTTTTGTAAAAGGCGAAACACAAATAATGGTAGCTACTACTGTTATAGAGGTAGGCGTTAACGTACCCAATGCAAGCGTAATGGTAATAGAAAGTGCCGAGAAATTTGGCTTGAGCCAATTGCATCAGTTGCGCGGAAGAGTAGGCAGAGGTGCGGAACAAAGCTATTGCATTTTACTTACCGATGTAAAGCTTAGTAATGATGCAAAACTAAGATTAAAAACCATGTGCGAAACAAATGACGGCTTTAGAATTGCTGAAGTAGATTTACAGCTTCGTGGGCCGGGAGAGATGGAAGGAACTGCACAAAGCGGTACACTAAATTTAAAAATTGCAAATCTTTATCAGGATGGTGAGTTGTTGCAAGCTGCAAGGGTTGCTGCCATTAATGTATTACAGGTTGATCCTACCCTAACTAAACCTGATAACGCACTACTTTTAAATTATTTTAACCAGTATCAAAAAAATGCAAAATGGGGCAGCATATCATAAATATACAGCCATTAACATAAAAACATACATATGGTAAAAATCTGTGAGTTACAGTGTTTCACAATGAAGCAAATTTGTAAAAACAAATAAGCCATGAACTCACAAACATTCAACAATTATTTACTTGCAATTATACCGCCTGAACCTGTTTTAAGTGATGCCATGAAACTTAAAGATTCTATTAAAAATAATTTGGTTTTCGATGGCCAGTTTTCGTTACCACCTTACATTAAAATTATGAAAATGTTTGAGTGGAATGATAAGGAAGAATATATGTTGGTTCACTACCTAAAAAATATTATTCCGGTTTGTAACTCATTGAATATAGAACTAAGCGGACTTGGAATTTGTAAAAATAAAAACGAAATTTTTATTGAAGTTGCCAATAAAAAAGAAGTAAATAGCATAAACGAAACTTTTTATAAGTACTTTTTTGCTCACTACTTTTCAAGTCAGCAAATTGAATTGAATGCAGAAACTACTAATCTTATTATTGGAAATGGCGATTTAAGAAGTAACAGTTTAACCAAAGCCTGGAATGTTTTAATAGATAAAAACTTTTACGGTGAGTTTATTGCAGATAAAATTTGTTTATATATGGAAGTTGCAGGTACATGGCAAAAAAAGTATTGCTTTGATTTAGAGTAGAACGCTTTTTGTAGTTTCATAAAATTTAGCATAAAAAAAGCTGCCTTTGCATATTAAAGGCAGCTTTTTTATTATAGCAAAATACTTTTTATTTATTGATGATTAATTTACCGCTTTCAGTATCAAATTCAGTTTCTATATTATAAAAATAAATACCGTTTGTAAAGTTAGCCGTGTTGTAAAAGGTTTGATGAATTCCTTGTTCTTGCTTAGCAAAGAATTTGGTATCAACTAATTTTCCGTTTATATCATAAATATTAATAGTAACATCGCTTTTTACAGGTAATTCATAAACAAATGTTGTATAGTCGGCAGCAGGGTTAGGATAGTTATAGGCTGCAATTTGATTATTGCTTTTTAAAGTTAATTTGTTACTTGTAGTAAAAGGATTAAACCTCAAATTATCAATAAGCAATTCGGTATTTAAAGACGTTGCACGCGGAGCACCTTGAGCAAATACTCCGGTAGGTAGAATCATAATACTTGCAGAGTCGGGTGTTTGGTTATCAATATAATCACTTGCAGGAAGAGGTACAGTTGCAGATAACCAACCATAATTGCCGTTAAAAGGCAAGGTGCCTAAAACACCGGTTTGGTTAAAATAAATTACCTTTCTAAAGATAGTATCGTTTACACCAAAACTTTCGTACCAGCCATAAAGCAACATGGCAAAAGTTTCGGTTTGTACACCGGCTAAATAATAAAAATTAAAAATAAATTCTCCGGGTCTGCGACCTAACCTAAAGTTTTGGGTTTTTAAGCGACCAATTGAAATTGCACCATCAACTGCAGGCGAATCGTTTAATAAACCAAGGAAAGAACTGCCATTAGCAGGATTTAATGTACCCGTAACCTGGCCTTGTGAAGTATTTAATGTAAAAGATTTTGAAGCATATTGCCTAACACGGCCTTGTTCTTTAATCCAGCCGTTTGGAACACCGGAACTCCAAGTTTCGAAACTGCCGTTTGGCACATTTGTTTGCGCAAAGCTGTAAAGCGTAGCACTTGCAAAAAGTAGTGTAAAAAGTTTTTTCATTTTTTTGTTATTATATTAGCAATGCAATAAAATAAAAAAACTTATTCCATCAAAATATTTATCAATCAAGCAGTGCTAAAATTTCATCTGCATTAATTTGTTTCACAAAACTTTCGTCTGCCGTAATTATATTATCAGCAAGAGTTTGTTTTTTTTGCTGAAGTTCGAGTATTTTTTCTTCTACGCTGTCTTTTGAAATGAATTTATAAATAAAAACATGTTGTGTTTGCCCTATTCTATGTGCTCTATCTATAGCCTGTCTTTCAGCTGCCGGATTCCACCATGGGTCAAGCATAAAAACGTAATCGGCTTCGGTTAGGTTCAAACCAAAACCGCCAGCTTTTAAACTTATTAGAAAAAAAGGAGTATTGCCTTGCTGAAACTGCTGCACCATGCTTTGCCTTGCTTCGTTATTCATGCTGCCATCTAAGTAGCAAAACGGAATATTGTTTATTTTAAAATAATCTTTTACAATTTTAAGATGCGATACAAACTGAGAAAAAACCAATGTTTTATGCCCTTCGGCCAATGCTGTTTCGGCCATGTATTTTACCTGATTAAACTTGCCGCTTTCTCCCGCAAAATCGTTATTTGTAAGTAACGGATGATTTGCAATTTGCCTTAATTTGGTTAAACCTTGTAATAACGTAAACCTTGTTTTGCTTAAGCCAAACTCCTGAATTGATTTTAAAACTTCGTTTCGGTAGTGCGATTTTACTTTTTCATAAGCTTCGGCTTGCTCCTCTGTCATGGTGCAATAAATTACCTGCTCCATTTTTTCGGGCAGTTCTGTTGCAACTTGTTGTTTGGTTCTTCTTAGTATAAATGGCTTAATTATGGCTTTTAATTGAGCCAATTTTTTTTCGTTTTGTTGCTTTTCTATTGGATTTGCAAACCTTTCGCTAAAACTATTTGCCGAACCTAACAACCCCGGATTGATGAATGAAAATTGCGACCATAGTTCGTGTATTGAGTTTTCGATTGGTGTGCCTGTAAGCACAAGCTTGTGGTTGCAGGTTAGCATTTTAACACTTCGGGCTGCAATTGATTGCGGATTTTTTATTGCCTGACTTTCGTCTAAAATTACATAGTTAAATTTATACTCTTTTAATAAATCTATATCAACTCTCACGGTTCCGTATGTAGTTATAACCAGGTCATATTTTTCAAACTGTTTTGTGTTTTTACTTCGGTTGTAACCGGTATAATTTAAAATTCTAAGTTGTGGCGTAAACTTTATCGACTCATTAAGCCAGTTGTAAATAAGCGAATTGGGTACTATTAACAGGCTGGTTCTTACAGGTAAATCTTTTTTATTTTTACCTGAACCCATTACATCCATACTATGATGATATACTCCTTGAGATTGAACATGTAACTGCCTGTTTTGAGTTGTTTCATTCAGTTGAGAGAATAAATCAAGTTGTATGGTTTTATTGTTTCTTTCTGCATTATTACTCTCACTTGGCTCAACCAAAGCAAATGTATTTTGTATCGGTGTATTGTTTAAAGAAAAACTATGATACAATTCACTTTCCATTTGAAGCATAGCAAGTGTTTGTATTGTTTTGCCCAAGCCCATATCATCGGCAAGGCAACCGCCAAAATTATTTTCTTTTAAAAAGTAAAACCAATTATATCCTGCATGTTGATAGTTTCGTAAAGTGCCTTTAAAATTTTTTGGTAATTGTATTTCTTGAAGCTCGCTGCCGTAGTGTAACAGTTTATTTAGTTTATCGCTTAGTCTTAAATAATTACCGTTATTAAGGCTTAATTCTTCGAGTAAACCGATATGATGTTTTTGCAACTTTATATCATCATCTGTAGCGCTTTCATTCAATTCTATAATTCCGCTAAGGTTTCCAAACCACTCTTCGGGTATTATTGCAACAAGTCCGTTGGGTAAAATAAATTCTCGCTTGCCCGATAGTATAAAGTCTTTTAGTGCAAGAAACGAAAAAGTATATTCGCCAAACTTAACAACCGCTTTTATATCAAACCAATCTCGTTTTTCGCTTACTTCAATTTTTATTTCTCTAACACCAAAAAAGTATCTTGTAGTTTCTTCGCTTTGCTCAACTTCAATGTTATGTTTTTTTAAAGTTTCGTGGTGTTGATTGAGCCACTCTAAAAAATGATATTTGTTGGTACCATCAACACTTAGCAGTGCATTACCTGATGTAATGGTAGCAGAATCGGGTAAAGTAAAATATGGACCGTTGTATTGTTTTAAACCTAATTTAATCAAAGTTCCTGCTATCTTTTCTTCAAAGTTTAAATTGCGTTCAACCTTATAAAATATATATTCTTTATTATGTAAAAATAATGTTGATGCCACCAATTGACCACTGCCATACTCAAAAACTGTATCGTTGTAGTGAAAGGTTAGTTTTAGTGCAATATCGTTATTAAATAGTTGTTGAATAAGTAGTTTGGCATTACCATATGGCACCTGGTTTTTTATTTGAAAACAATCGCTTTTTACGTGATATTTTTCAACCACTTGTTGCACAAACTTGCGCATATAAGTATCCATAGTGGCCTGAGGAACTTGTATAAAGCGTTTGTTTAAAAAAGGAAGCAGTTTTTTTCCTTCAACATGCTGTTCAAAATCAAGCAGCATATTGTCAATTAAAATCCATGCGGGTTGCATGGTAATAAGTTTTACTTCTTTATGCTTAAACTCAAGTAAATTTCCATTGTATTTTATTGTAGGATAATACCTGAAACCGGCATCATTTTTCTTAAAGTGAAACCAAATATTTGCAGGGGTATCGCCAATTTTTAAAGCAACCGAAGTCGGGTTATTATCATTACCCATTTTATAAACGGTAATACCCTTAAGTAATTGTAATGCATTTACAAGCCGTTCTTCAATAAATGGCCTTATTTTCTCTTCAAAAATTTCTTTGGTAAAGTATTTTTTAAAGTATTCTGTTTTTCTAATTCGTTTTTTGGTTTCGGTATTAAACTTTTTAAAAATATATTCATCATCAATTTCATCGAGCAGTTTTATTATTTTATAATCATGCGATGAAATATTTTTAGAAAAATATTCGCTAGTTTTTGTAAAAATACGTTGATGAGTTAGTGTAAACTGCCCTTTGCCGTTTAGTTGCACCACATGCGGCTCAATTAAAAAACCGAGGTGAGGGTGCTCTATAAGAGTATATATAAGAGCAAAGGGTTGTGTGTTTACTACTACCAATTACAATATACTTTAAGGTAGCTAAGGTAAGGTAAACAAAAAAATTAAAGCAAGTAAATTTTAAGTTAAGCAAAAAGTTCAGCCTGTTAAATTTAAAACAGCTCAGATTAAATTATCATTAACACCAACCAACTGAAACTTAAATTTATATTTTCACACCCGTAATGTTTCGTTGCTCAATTATAGCTTTTATAATATTTTTATTGGGTTTTATAAAAATAAAAGCTCAACCAGTATTTAATGCAGTTGGTGGCTATGCTAACGGACAAGCAGGAATAAGCGTTACACAAAGTAATGTTTTTTCGGTTCAAAACAATCAGGCAACACTGGCTAAGTTACAGCAACATCAAATAGCTATTTACAACTCAATTCCTTTTGCCATAAGCAATTTAGCAACATCAAATTTAAGTACCGCTGCACATTTTAAGCATTTTAATGCCGGATTGGCTTTTTCGCAATTTGGTTATAATTTATTTAGCCAGCAAAGAGCCACAGCAGCAATGGCAAAAAAATTAAGCGATATGTTTAGCCTTGGCATAGGTTTTAGCTATTTGGCAACAAATATTGCCGAACAACCAACTGTACACAATTTTATTGGCGAAACTGGTGTTTTGTTTGAACCAAAAAATGGTTGGCATTTTGGTTTGTATGTGTTTAATCCTACAATGGTAAAATATGGCAATGGACTTTCTGATAAAATACCCTCATTAGTTAGAGCAGGTGTTGGCTATGATGTTGGCAAAGACCTTACATTAAATGCCGAATACGAAAAAATACTTAGTACTGATGACAATTTAAGAGCTTCTTTGCAATATAAACTAAACAGTAATGTTGGTTTAATGTGCGGTTGGGCAAGTAAACCCGCTAAGATTGGTTTTGGTTCAAACATTATTTATAAAAACTGGGAGTTTATTTTTGCCGGAAATGTTCATCAGGTTTTAGGGCTTACACCATCGCTTACCATTGCTTATAAAAAGTAATTTATGGCAAAAAAAATTCTGATAATATGTTTGATTTTTTGCTTTACAAAAAATGCAAAGGCTCAGCAAAAATTCCGACAGATTCCCCAAACACTTATTTCCGAAATTATTGAACGCTATATTGAAAACAGTGAAGAAGCACTTGATTTTACCGATTTACAAGAACAACTTGAATACAGACTGGCAAATCCCTACAACCTAAACCGTGCTGATGCATTGCAACTGCAAAGTCTGTTTTTTTTAACCGAAATCGATATAAAAGTCATCATAAAACACCGAGTAGATTATGGTAATTTTATAAGTTTGTTTGAATTGCAGGCTGTTGATGGATTGAGTATTGAAGCCATAAGATGGTTGCCTTACTTTGTTACCGTTAAAGAACAAGACAAAAAACCACTCTCTGTAAACGATTTTAAAAATTCGGTAAACGATTTGTTTTTCCTTACCGAAACAGATATACAAAACCGCAGGGGTTATACCGACAGAGCTACAACTCCTTACCTTGGCAATAAATTAAGGCATTTAGTTAGGTTAAGAAGCCACATAAATAACCGCTTTTATTATGGCATTACCATGGAAAAAGATATGGGCGAACCTTTTGCAAGCAATGGTATAGCTTTGTTTGAATTTAACTCGGCACATATTTTTTATAAAGGCTATGGTAAAATAAAATATTTGGCATTGGGCGATTATCAGGCAAATTTTGGGCAAGGTTTAGTTATGGGCAGTGGCATTGCTCCCCGAAAAAGCGCATTAAGTATGCAGGTACGCAGAAATTTTGAAATGCTTAGACCATACCGAAGTGCAAATCAGGTTGGTTTTTTAAGAGGTGCAGCAGTAACTCTGCAAAACAAAAACTGGCTATTTACTCCGTTTTTTTCTTACAAACCCATTAGCACTACTGCCATTACCGATACATCAGATAATTTCATTGCATTCAGCTCTGAAGATTTAGGCGGTCTTTTTAGAACCCCAAACGAGTTAAACAAACGAAACAACAATACACAAACCTTAGCCGGAGCAAATATCACCTACCAAAATTCAACACACCAATTAGGATTTACTTATGTAGCAACTCACTTTAATGTACCTGCAACTGTTGGTTCAAGACTATACCAACAATTTAATTTTAGCGGAAATAATGCACAAAATGCAGGTGTAAATTACACAGGCAGTATTGGTAACATATCTGTATTCTCTGAATTAGGTTTTAGCAGTAATAAAAACAGTTTTGCCTCAATTGCAGGCGCTACCGTTCCATTGCACAAAAAGCTAGATTTGTTGTTTTTATACCGTAATTACAATAAATCGTATTATGCTCCTTACACTAATGCATTTGGCGAATTTACCGGAACCAGCAACGAAACGGGTATATACAGTGCTATATTATTTAAGCCTACCAATAAATGGACAATAAACACCTATTTTGATTTGTTTGAAAGTAAATGGCTGCGTTATTTAGTAAATGCTCCATCAAATGGAATTGATTTTTTAACCGACTGGCAATACACCCCTACACGTAACTCGCTGCTTTATTTTAGGTATAGGTTTGAACGCAAAAAGCGAAATGCAGTAGCTGAAGAAAGTTTTTTTAGAATAAATGACCGCAACAGGCAAATGATTCGTTTTCATGCACAATCGGCAATAAGCAAGCAATTGGTTTTAAAAACCCGAATAGAGAAAAGTTTTTTTGCTGAAACCAACCAAAAAAGTTTTAGCGAAGGACTATTGTTTTTTATAGATGGAACCTTAAAAACCGAGAACTATAAATGGCAACTTAGCAACAGGCTCGCCTGGTTTGATATTGGCAGCTACGATGCTCGTATTTATGCTGTTGAAAGTGATGTTTTATATCAATTTGCAATTCCCATGTTTCAAAACCAAGGTTGGCGATATTATGCCGTACTCAATTACCAACCAAGTAAAAAGCTTGAGTTTTGGGTTAAATATGGTCAATGGGTGTATGCAAATATAAACCGCATAAGTAGCGGTAACGAACAAATTGATGGCAATACATTACAGGAAATAAGATTTCAAATGATGGTAAGGTTTTAAGCAAAATTATTTACAGCTTTTTATTAATTCATAAATCATAGAAGTATTTAAATTTATCTGATAATTACACAGACTTTATCAAAATTTAAAATAAAGGAAATAGTATTAACTTGCGAGCTTTAATAAATTAAATCTACTTATGATAAATTTTAATGTTTCGGGCCTTATGGAAGAAATGGCCAAAACCAGCGAAAAATTGGTAAAAGGTTACGAAGTTCTTTCTAAAATTAATGATGTTGAAGTTGCTACAACACCAAAAGAATTGGTTTGGCAAAACGACCTTGTAAAAATATATCATTACAAAAGAGATTCTCCTGCAAAAACCAATGTACCAGTTTTGGTAAGTTTTGCAATTATGAACAGGCATGATGTTCTTGACTTGCAGCCCGACCGCAGCCTTATGAAAAAGCTTCTTGACGAAGGTCTTGATATTTATATAATGGATTGGGGCTACCCAAAACAACAGCATAAATACCTAACCATGGAAGATTATATTCTTGGTTTTATGAATGATGCCGTTGATTTTGTTAGAAAACGCAGCAAGCAAAAAAGCATTCATAAAATGGGAATTTGCCAGGGTGGTACATTTAGTACAATTTATGCTGCTTTATATCCTGAAAAAATTAAAACTTTAACCGTTTACGTTGCCCCTTTTGATTTTGGCGACAAAGGCAATTGTATGCTTTACAAATGGACCAAAGATATTGATGTTGATGCAATGGTTGACAGCCTTGGCCTTATACCAGCCGATATGCTTAATGCAGGCTTTGGTGCATTAAAACCTACTATGGATATAAGTAAGTATTTTGGTGTAATGGATATGATGGAAGATGAAGCCAAGATGAGTAACTTTTTACGAATGGAAAAATGGAAAGCCGATTGCCCCGACTTGGCCGGTGAAATGTTTAGAAAGTACATTAAAGATTTATGGCGCGACAATAAACTAATAAAAGGCGAATTTGAACTTGGTGGCAAAAAGGTTGATCTTAAAAAAGTTACCATGCCGTTTTTAAACATTTATGCTACCGATGACAACATTATTCCTAATGATTCAACCATTCCGGTAAACGATTTAATTGGTTCAAAAGACAAAGAATTATATGCTTTTCCGGGTGGACATATTGGTGTATTTGTAGGAGCTCGCTCTCAAAAAGAACTTGCGCCAAAAGTTGCGTCTTGGGTAATAGAAAGAAGTTAATTTTAATTAATAAAACTCTAAAGGCTTAAATTTAAGTAAATGCTTAGGTTTAAGCCTTTACTTTTTTAAGCCAATTTCTCTTAATCTTTCTTCTAAGTATTCTCCGGCTGTTATAGGTGAATATTGTAAAGGATTTTGCTCGCTTATACACGATTCAAGACAATCTAATCTCATTTCGCTGCGCGGATGCAGAAAAAACGGTATGCTGTATCTTGATGTTGCCCAAAGTTCCCTTGGAGGATTAACCACTCGGTGGGTAGTACTTTTTAATTTATTGTTGGTAAGCCTTTGCAACATATCTCCAACATTTACCACCAATTGATCGGGCAAAGCAGTAATGCTAACCCACTCGCCTTGTTTGTTAAGCACCTGCAAACCATCTGCACTTGCGCCCATTAACAACGTTATCAGGTTTATATCTTCATGCTCGGCTGCTCTAACGGCATTTTTGGGTTCAGCTGTAATTGGCGGGTAATGTATTGGCCTTAAAATGCTATTGCCGTGTTTTATTTTCTCGTCAAAATAATACTCATCAAGACCAAGATATAAAGCAATGGCCCTCAGCATGTATTTTCCGGTTTCTTCAAGGTTTTTATATGCTTCAATTCCATATTGGTTAAACTCCGGTATTTCGTCAATAAATATATTTTCGGGGTATTCGTTTTTTATTGGGTCATCTCCAACAACTGTTTGACCAAAATGCCAAAATTCTTTTAAATCGCCTTCGTTGCGGCCTTTGGCATGTTCTTTACCAAAACTTGTATAGCCACGCTGTCCGGCAAGTCCTTCAACTTCATATTTCTTTTTGGTTTCATCGGGTAAATTAAAAAACTGCTCGCAGGCTTTGTATAGTTTTTCTGAAGTTTCATGTTTTAAAAAATGGCCTCTTAAAGCAACAAAGCCAATGTCTTCGTAGGCCTTACCCAACTCTTCAACAAATTTGTTTTTCAGTTCTATATTATCACTTAAAAAATCAGCTAAATCAATAGATGGAATATTTTGCATGTTGCAATAATAAATTGGCTTGCGCTTAATTCAAATTATATCTTACCGACAAAATAAAATTTCTACCCGGTGCACTTATGCCACTTGCAAACAATCGGTAATTGGTATCAAAAATATTTTCAATAGCAGCATTTACATTAAAATTTTGGTTTTTGCTGAACCAACTAACCCTGTAGTTTAACGTAAACCAACCGGGTAAACCATTTGGTGTAGCATATCTTATATTATCTTCACTATCTAAATTATATCTCTCTTTTTTCTTTGCGCCTGCATACATTCCAAATAATTCTGTTTTAACTGATTTTTTTTGATATAAAATTCCGGTACGCCCAAATGCTGGCGTAATATGATCAAGCGGTTTAACACTCGGCTTTAAAATATCAGCATAAGTAAAATTATATGTAGAATTAATTTTTATTGTTTTAGATACGAAATAAGAAGCATTTAAAACAGTTCCAACAATGTAAGCGCTTTGCACATTTTGGTTACTGAAAATCGGAGTTAACCTGTCATCATAAAATATGGCAGATTTACCATTAACATTAGCAGGTGCCAGAACTATTGCATTAAATAATTTTGTATAATATACATTGGCATCAATTAGCCATTTTTTGTTTTGATGGTTTATTCCTAATTCGTTGGTTATGCACTGTTCATTATTTAATTTTTCGTTTGGTATTATCAATAAACTGCCTGGCCTCGAATCGAATACTTTACTTATATCATCAACATTTGGAGCCCTAAAAGCATTTGAAATATTGGCATACAAGCGACTTGTTTTATTTAAAGTAAAATTTGCCCCTAAAGAACCATTTAGTGCGTGGTTTATTTGCTTTATTCTATCTGGTAAAAATGAAAAGAACGACTTATCGTTAAATTCACAATTTAAATTTATGTAATTGTATCGAACACCGTAGTTTATAAATAGGTTTTCTGTTAAATTAAAGTTATTGCTCAAATAAACTGCTGCCGAAATATAATTACTGCCCCCATCAGGATATCGGGTATCAAGATTTCTTAGTTCGTTTGTTAAAATATTTTTTGTTACCGCAAATGAGTTAACATAATTGTATGCTAATTCAGCTCCATAGCGTATTTTGTGTTTACTTTTTTCTTTAACAAAATCTGTATTAATTGTTGCTACATGAATATATTCATTTCGGTTGTTAAGGTTGTTATTACCAAAATTTCTTGAATGCCTGCTTTCTTCTAAATATTGGTATCCTGCAGTAATTCTTGCTTTATCAAAAAGATTATTTGAAGTATGAATGTTAAAACTGTATGCAGCAAAAGTTCTAAGCTCGGGTCCATAATACCACTCAGCAATAACTGGCGTATCACTTCTTAATTCACTCAACCTGTCGTATCTGGGTACATTACCTGTTGTGCTAAACTGAAAATTTAAAACGTGCTGATACTTTTTGTTAGGTTCAAACAATAATTTAAAAAACAAATCGCCCTGTTGGTATGCACTGCCTATTTGCTTATGTTTGTTGCTGTTGTTCTGTATTATATCTACACTATCTTTTCTTATACTGTAAACATGTCTAAGTCCTAAATCGCCAATAGCATCGCTTCTTCTTTTACCCTGAACCAAATCGCCAAATTCACTTCCTGTATAGTTAATAATAAAGCCCCATTTTTTAAAGCCTTGCATAATATTTACATTAAAAGTGCTCTCGTTATTTACACTCGAAAACCTGTACATTAAACTACTTTCTTTTATATTAAGCTTTGGCTTTTTGGTTTCAAAATGCATTACGCCTCCCATAGCATCAGTACCATAAACAATGCTTCCCGGCCCAAATAATATTTCAGTATTTTCTAATATTTGTTGATCAATTCTTATAACGTTATGTAAATGTCCGCTTCGGTAAATAGCATTATTTAATCTAATACCATCGATTACTATTAAAACCCTGTTCGCTTCCATACCTCTAATAATTGGGCTCCCACCCCCCTGCTGGCTTTTTTGTATAAATACATTACCAGTTTGAAACAATAAATCAGCGGTATTTTGTTGGTTTACAAATGATATTTGTTGTGGTTTAATGGTTATAATTTGTCTTGTTATGTCTTTTTTAGGTTCAAACAAACGGTTGGCTGAAACAACAAATTCGTTTAAGTTTATGGTGTCTTTAGAATTGGTTTGAGCCAATAAAACACTTAGGTTAAAAATTGTTACAAAAATAAAACAGCAAAAAGCTGATTTTTTCATTTTGCTATTATAGCAAATAATTGGCAATGTTGGCTAATTCGCTTCTTTCGCCTTTTTCTAAAGTAACATGGGCATAAAGCGGGTTATCTCGAATTTTATCAATAAGGTAAGAAAGACCGTTACTTTGTGTATCAAGATAAGGTGTATCTATTTGAAAAATATCTCCGGTAAAAATAATTTTGGTTCCTTCTCCGGCACGAGTAATAATGGTTTTTACTTCAAGTGGAGTTAAATTTTGGGCTTCATCAATAATAAACATAATATTGCTTAAACTGCGTCCTCGTATGTATGCCAATGGCGTAATCATTAGTTTTTCGTTATTTACCATTTCGGTAATTTTCTGATATTCCTTATCAGTTTCTTTCCATTGGCTTTGTATCAGCTTCAGGTTATCCCATATGGGCTCCATGTATGGATTTATTTTACTTTTTATATCTCCCGGCAAATAACCAATATCTCTATTGCTTAAAGGTATAATTGGTCTTGCCAAATATATTTGCCTGAAATTGCTTTTTTGCTCTAAGGCTCCGGCAATGGCTAGTAAGGTTTTTCCGGTGCCTGCAACCCCTTGTATGGTAACAAGCCTAACATCAGGATTTAATACAGCATGTAATGCAAAGGCTTGTTCGGCATTTCTTGGCTTTATACCGTATGCGCTTGGTTTGTTTACCCTTTCCAAATTATCGGTAAGCGGATTAAAGTAACATAATACCGAATTGCTGCTACTATTAAGTATATAATAATGATGTGCTTCGGGAGGTGCTTTAAATACCTTTTTATAACTTACAAAACCTTTTGCGTATATTTCATCAATAGCTGAAGGTTTTACGTTATTTACTTCGCTGTGCCCTCTATGCAGTGTATCAATATTTTTAATTTTACCTGTTTCATAATCTTCGGCTTTTAAATCAAGGCTTTTTGCTTTTAGCCTTAAGTTTACATCTTTTGTAACAAGTATTACAGGCCTGTCAGGGTGTTGCAGTTTCATAGCCAATGCGCCATTTAGTATTTTATGATCGGGTTTACGCTCACCAAAAACTATCTGTGCATCTACACTACCTTTTTCATTCATTATTACTTTAAACTTTCCTTTTGTTGGCCCGTTTATTGGTATCCAATCGGTTAAGGTATATTCTCCGCTAAGCTTATCTAAAAATCTTATAAACTCACGTGCTTCAAAGTTTATGGTATCATTGCCTTTTTTAAAATTATCAAGTTCTTCAAGCACGGTTATAGGAATGGCAACATCATGTTCCTGAAAATTTTTAACTGACTTGTGATCATACAAAATAACTGATGTATCAAGAACAAATATTTTTCTTGCTTTGCTTACGTTTAATCCAACACTACTTCTTGGAGATTTTTTTGTTACCGGCTTTGCAGTAATTGTTTTTTTTGCCATTGTAATTTTGTTACAATTCAAAAATTAAAATCTATTTCAATTTTTGACCACAAACTTGTAAACAATTGTTAATTTACTAATAATCAAAAACAAAAAAAGGCCGCAAAATTTGCGACCTTTTTCTTTTATTGTTTTTTTATTAATTAAATACCAACATCGTGCAAAGCACTTTCCATAACATATGGGTGTTTGGTTGGATATAGGTTAGCTTTTGTTAGTGCTTTGTGGGTCATCATTAAAAATAAACCACCAAAAAACATAAACATGCCTATATCTAAAAATCCTAAACCTTGGTTTGGTACTTTAATTACACCGGCAGGATACAATTCACTTGGAACAGTAGCCAAATTCATTGCACCAGGCATTACCATTAACCATACATCATTCCAATGTCCTAATATTAATAAACTGCCAACTATATAACCAACAGTTCTGTTTCTTTTGGCATCTCTGCGCATAAAAACAAAAAACGGAACAAAGAAATTCACGATAATATTGAAGAAAAATTGGAATTTATAAGTACCAAATAGTCTTTCTTTATAATAAGCAACTTCTTCAGGAATATTTGCATACCAAATTAATAAAAACTGAGCTACCCACATATAGGTCCAAAATATTGAGAAAGCAAACATAAATTTTCCTAAATCGTGTTGGTGTTCATCAGATGCTATTCCTAGTAAACCTTTGCTTCTAAACCAATGAGTAAACAAATACATAATTGTTAACGCTGTAACCCAACCTGTAGCAAAGTTATATATCGAGAAAATTGTTGAGTACCAATGTGCATCAATACTCATCATTTGATCCCATGAGAACATAGAAAAGGTAAATGCAAATATTAATACAAATGCGGCCGATAGTCTGTATGATTTGTTGAATGAATCTAAACCACCATTAATATCCTCCTGACGTGAGTATTTTCTAATCATGTGAGCACACCAAATCCAAAATGCCATAAACAAAACCATACGAACGTAGAAGAATGTTTTATTTAAGTACCAGCTTTTTCCGTAAAGTATCTCATCAAATGTTGGAGAGTTCGGATCCATAATTCCGTGATGAGCCCAGTGATATAATAATGGCAATGCAAAAATTGAAATTAATAACAATATCGGGCCACCAATAAGTGTATATTCACTCATAGCTTCAGGAATTCTTCTAATAGCAACGTACCAACCGGCATTTGCTAATTGACTTACTGCAATAAATACTGCTGCACAAATAGAAATTATAAAGAAGAAGTAACCGTTTACCAACAAATTAGCCCAAAGCTTTTTGCTGTGTAAATGATGTAAATCATGTTCTGATAAATTTAAACCTTCAACACCATGAGGATGGTATGTAAAATAACCAATTACTGAAAGCAATAAACCGCCAATTATAAGACCTGTGTACCACTTTTTGGTTGTAGAACTTATTGTATATTTTTCTTCGGTGATATGAACTGCTGCATGTTCCATTTTCTATAATTTTTAATGTTTTTCCGTATTTAAAATTTATTTACTGGCTGTTTGAACCGAACCTTTGTATGGGCCACTAACTGTACGAATGAAATGAACAACCTGCCAAATCTGATGTGGTGTTAAAACAGTACCATAGGCACCCATTAAGTTTTTGCCATATCGAATTGAGTAAAACATTTGACCATCGGGCGTAGTTTTTATCCTGTCACTTTCATATGAAGGTGGTGGCGGGTACTTTCCGTCTTTTACTATGGTTCCATCTCCTAAGCCTTTGTCGCCATGGCAAGGAGTACAATTTATGTTGTACAATCTGTTGCCTGCGGCAATATTTTCAGGTGTAGCAGGTAGTGGATTTTTTAAAGAAGCACTTGCTGCATAACTTTCGTTTGAAACAACAAAATCATAATTATTGTAGTCGGTTTGTCCTCTTGCAATAGTGCCCTTAGCGGGTAATCTCATATTCATACCATTTGGATTTATCGTATTAGGTTCATCTTCAATTTGAGATAAAGGTTCGTATGCAAAAGAGTGGTACATATTCGGGGCATACTCATAACCCGGGTTATCTCCACCGGCACTACATGCAGTAAAAATGGTAGCAATTGAACTTGCGATTGCTATATTTTTTATAAAAGTTTTCATCATGGTTCTACTGTCCTTTCTCTTACTTCAATGGCTCCATTTTCTATCAACATTTTATTCAAATCATCAACATTTGTTTTGCTGTTTATATCTACAGCAACAACAAATAAATCATCTGTTACCCTTGGGTCAATAATATCTGCATTTTTACCCCAAAACATTCTATTTACAATAAAAAAACAACCTACCATTCCAAATGCTGTAAATAAAACACCCAACTCAAAAGTAATAGGAATATAAGTGGGCACGTGAAAGTAAGGTTTTCCACCTATATTTATAGGCCAGTCAATACCACCGGTATAAATCATTAGCGTTAAAGCACAAACTACTCCGGTCATAGCAAAAATAAAAGCAGCTACAGTAAGTCGCGAGCGTTTTATGCCCATTAATCTATCCATACCATGGATGGCAAATGGAGAATAGACATCGTGTATTTTATAACCATTTTTAATCAACTTTTTAGTAGCTGAATAAATTTGGTCAGGGTCGTTATAAACGCCCAATATTAATTTTTGATTAGTTTGCATGTAAAACTCCTTTCTCAACTTGTTCGTGAGTTGAATGTTCGTGATGACTATGTCCGTTTATTTTTGGTGCTATACTTTTTACCTCGGCCATATTAATTGAAGGTAAAAACTTAATAAACAAGAAAAACAAAAAGAAAAATAAACCAAAAGAGCCAATTAATATAGATACTTCGGTGATGGTTGGTGTGTACATTGCCCAACTGCTAGGTAAGAAATCTCTGTGCAATGATGTTACTATAATTACAAACCTTTCGAACCACATACCAATATTTACTATTATACTCATTACAAATAAGAACCAAGGTGTTGTTCTGGCCCATTTAAACCAAAATACCTGTGGTGCTATTAAGTTACAGCTCATCATAATCCAGTAACTCCACCAATATGGACCGAAAGCACGATTTAAAAATGCATATTGCTCGTACTCTACTTCCGAATAAGCCGCAACAAAAAATTCAGTGATATAAGCCATGCCAACCATAGTTCCGGTAAGCATAACAATTTTAGCCATTGCATCTAGGTGACCTTCTGTAATGTAGTCTTTGTAATTCATTACTTCTCTTGCAATTACCAATAGGGTCAGTACCATACCAAAACCAGAGAAAATTGCACCGGCAACGAAATATGGAGGGAAAATGGTTGTATGCCAACCTGGTACAAGCGAAGTAGCAAAGTCCATTGATACGATAGAGTGAACAGACAATACAAGAGGGGTTGAAATACCTGCCAATATTAAACTGATGATTTCATATCTGTGCCATGTTCTGGTTGAACCATTCCATCCCATTGAAAAGATGCCATACCAAAATTTTGCTGCTTTAGTTTTAGCTCTGTCTCTAACTGTAGCAATATCGGGTATTAGACCAATATACCAAAAAACCAATGATACTGAAAAATATGTTGAGATGGCAAATACGTCCCAAACAAGCGGAGAGTTAAAGTTTACCCACAAACTTCCGAATGCATTTGGAAGCGGAATAGGCCAATAAGCTAACCATGGGCGACCCATGTGAGAAAGAATAAAAGATGCTGCACAAATTACCGCAAAAATTGTCATGGCCTCAGCAGAACGATTTATACTCATACGCCATTTTTGGCGAAACAACAAAAGAATTGCAGAAATAAGTGTACCTGCGTGACCAATACCAACCCAAAATACAAAGTTGGTAATATCAAAAGCCCAACCAACTGTTTTATTAAGACCCCAAGCACCCAAACCTACTAAAACCGTGTAAGTTGTTGCAGCAATCCAAATAGCCAATACTATAGTTGATAAGCTAAAACCAACCCACCAACCTTTGGTAGGTTTGTTAAAAATCGGTCTGGTAATATCGGTTGTAATATCCGAGTATGTTTTACCACCCGTAACTAATGGTTCCCTTAATGGTGATTCGTATGACATTTTTTATTTCTTTTTATTGTTATTTATGAGTGATGTTCTTCTTCGTGAGTGTGTTTATGCTCTTTGTTATTATCATGTTCATTGTTATGCTTAGCTGTATGCCCATGAGCTTCAACTAAATTTTCATCAACATTTCTAATTTGCACTTTATAGGCAACCGATGGTTGAACATTATACTCTTCAAGCATTACATAGCTTCTGTCATCATTAAAATGTTTAGCTATTTCTGTTTCAGGATTATTAATGTCTCCAAATATTATTGCATCTGCAGGACAAGATTGCTGACAAGCCGTTTTTACATCACCATCTTTTAGTTTTCTTCCTTCTATTTTAGCTGCAAGTTTACCAGCCTGAATTCTTTGAATACAGAATGAGCATTTCTCCATTACACCACGCGAACGAACTGTAACATCAGGATTTATAACCATTCTGCCTAGGTCGTTGTTAAAATGGAAATCAAACTCATCATTATCGCGGTATTTAAACCAATTGAATCTTCTTACTTTATATGGACAGTTATTTGCACAATACCTTGTTCCAACGCAGCGGTTGTATGCCATGTGATTTAAACCTTCGCTGCTATGTACGGTTGCCAACACCGGACAAACAGTTTCGCATGGAGCGTGACCACATTGTTGACACATTACAGGCTGAAATGTAACTCTTACATTCTCAAAATCGGTTCCTGTTTCTGCTTTATTGTATTCTTTTTCTTTGGTGGTTTTTACGCCTTCTTTATTTTTAAAACTATAGTAGCGATCAATTCTAATCCAATGCATTTCTCTGCGTTTTAGCACTTCTTTTCTGCCAACCACAGGTACATTATTTTCTGCATTACAACTTACTACACAAGCTCCACAGCCTGTACATTTATTTAAATCAATAGCCATTGCCCATTTGTGGCCCTTGCTATCGTGTTCGCTCCATAAAGTTATTAGGTTGCCATCTTCTTTCAGCATTTTATGATGATCAGCATTACCTGCTTTTGCATCTTTTATAAACTCGTTTAGAGAGGCTTCCCTAATTAAATCACGACCTTCAATGGTATGGTGTGTTTGGGTTTGAGCCAACTCATAACTACCGCTTACTTTTTCAATTGTAACATCAGAGGCATTAAAAGCTGTTGTATTGTTAGTGAATGAAGTTAATGGATAAGCATTTTTTCCAACATTTAATGAAACTTTTCCGCCATTGGTTCTTCCATATCCTAATGGAATTGAAACAGTATTATTAGGTTGACCAGCTTGTATTAAAACTGGTAGTTTTTCAATTGTTTTTCCATTTACGGTTACATTAACCAAATTACCATCTTTTACCCCAATTTCATCAGCAGTAGCTTTTCCTATGGCAACATAATTATCCCAACAAACTTTGCTAATTGGATCAGGCAGTTCTTGCAACCATGGATTATTTGCATTTGAGCCATCTTTTAAAGCAACTGTTGGATATACAATTACTTCTTTTTTATCTTTATTATTAACGTAACTTTGATATGCTGGATTAACAACAGTTGCTAAATCAGCATTGGCTTTATAAGCATTTGCTGGTTTTTCCGGCTGCATGTAAAAACCATCGTGTAATGCTTTGTTAAACAATTCGTTAAAGTTAAGTGTTGAACCAAGTATTGATTTCCAGTTGTCTTTAATGAATTCGTAATATGTTGTATTAGTACCAGCAAGTTTTAAAAGTGTTTCTTGCGTTTGGCGAGTATTAAAAACATTAGTAATTGTAGGTTGGGTCAAACCAAAGTAACCTGCTTTTGGTTCATGGTCGTTCCAACTTTCTAAGTAGTGATTATCAGGTAAATTATATTTACATAAAGAAGATGTTTCATCAAGCGAAGGATTAGTTGCTATACTTAATGAAACTTTCTTAATTGCTTCTGCTAACTTATCTGCATCTCTGTAAAAATACACAGGGTTTGTATTGTAAAATATTACAGCATCTATAGCACCACTGCTTAGCTCATTTACAAAATTTTCGAATGCCGAATCGTTAGATGTATGTTGGTTGCTGTAATTATCTAAATCTACTGTTGAGCCAATATTGCCTAATAATGAATTGATGGCATTAACCAATAATTGGTTATCAATACTATTTGAGCCCGAAACTACCAACGATTGACCTTTGCTTTCCCACAATTCTTTTGCAGTTAGCTCAATCATATTTAGGGCTAACTCAACATTTCCAGGATTATTGAGTGTTGGTGCTCCTGCTAATGTAGCAATTTTGTTGTACAAACTAATCAATAAAACACCTTCTGCACTTGGTTTTATAGGATAACGAACATCAGCCTTAGAACCTGTAATGGTTAGTAAAGATTCAAATTGAATATGACGAGACATTTTTTTATCTTCAACTTTTCTTCCTTGAATCCACTGCTTGGTATATTCGGTTGGAGAAATCCATGTACCAAGAAAATCAGCACCAAAACTTACTATGGTTTTGGCTTTATCAAATCTGTATCCGGGTATTACGTCTTTACCAAAAGCAATATTGTTTGCTTCTGAAATTGCATTAAGGCTTACTGCCTCATATTGTATATGTTTTGTGTTTGGAAATTTATTTATAAAAGTCTGAATTGCTTTTTTTGTACTTGGGCTATTTATGGTTCCACTTACAATTCTAATACTTTTGGCATTTGATAAAGCCGATGAAATTTCTTCATCTGCTTTTTCCCAAGTTATGTCACTTCCACTTTTTTGCGGATTACGTAATCTGTCATTATCATACAGGCCTAACAAGCTAGCATGGCCTGTTGCACAAACGCCTCCTTTAAATACAGGTGAGTCTGAATTACCTTCAATTTTAACAGGGCGACCTTCTCTGGTTTTTACCAATATGCTACAGTTAGCACTGCATGCATTACAAGTTGTTGCATACCAATTTGGTATTCCAGGTGTAACATTTTCAGGTTTTACTACATATGGAATTGCGTGCTTAACCGGTGTTTTGTTACAAGCGGCTAAAGCAACGGCTGAAACACTAAAGCCAAAATACTTAAGAAAATCTCTTCTTGTTGAGTTTAGTGCACCATCTTCTTCAGTAAATATTTCTTCTAATGGAATACCTTCTGCAAACTCATTTTTCTTATGTTCAAGGAATTTAGGATCGTTATTTAACTCCTCCAATCCTCTCCAGTATTTATTATTATTTTTCATCAGTAAATTTTCTTCTTAGGTTCAACAATAATTAATAATGACATTTACCACATTCCAAGCCACCATTTTGAGCAACGGTTGCATACTCAACGCCCTCGGCTTTATACTTTTTATGCAATTCTTCGTAGTAATCGTTATTAGCCATATCAACTTTTGCTTCGCGATGACAGTTGATACACCAACCCATTTGTAAACTTCTTTGTTGAGATACAACGGCCATAGTTTCAATAGGGCCATGACATGCCTGACATTCTACTTTTCCTACTTGAACGTGTTGAGCATGATTAAAATAAGCAAGATCAGGTAAATTGTGAATGCGAACCCATTTAATAGGTTTTTGCTCATAGCCGGCTATGTATGCTCTTTTTTCGGCATCCCAACCAACTGCGTTATAAATTTTCTGAATTTCGGGAGAAACTTGTCCATCGTATTTCTCTTTTGCCTGTACATGCATATGACAATTCATACAAGTACTGGCCGATGGTATTGAGGCTTGTTTGCTTTTATCGGCACTGCTATGGCAATACAAGCAGTTTATTTGATATTTACCTGCGTGCAACTCATGTGAATAATTTATTGGTTGAACAGGCGCATAACCTTTTTGTACACCAATTTTTTTGTTTCCGTAATCAAAACCTAATAAGCCTAAAACAACAGTAAAAAGAAGAACAACAGTTATGCCTCCTACAATTGGGTGTTTTTTAAAGAGTTTATATCTAAAATCTAACGGGTTTTCTTTCCAGCTTATTTTTGATTCGGCCTCATTTGCAGCAGCTTCTGGATATTTTTGAGCATAAAGCTCGTCAACTACATTCTTTAATCTGTAAAGAATAAAAACAATAATCAATAAAATTACTGTCATTATGCTTAAAGCATAAAAAGTAGTTTGGCTGTAAAAACCAGAACCGCTGTTTCCACCATTAGCAACCGTAGTTGGTGTTGCTGATGAAACATCTGCTGCTTTAGGTTTTCCAGCATTCTCGCTTTCTTCTTTAATGTAATCGATAATTGATTTTATTTCATCATCAGATAAATTTTCAAAAGAAGTCATTAATGCTTCATTGTTTTCTTTGTAAACCTGAATCGCTGTGGCATCTCCAGATTTAATTAAGGCCTGTGAATTTTTAATCCATTTTACCAGCCATTTCTCATCCCTTCTTTTATGAACATCTTTAAGTGCCGGACCAACCACTTTTTCATTTATTGCATGGCAGGCTGTACAATTTGCCTGATATAGTTTTTCACCGGCTGCTGCATCTGCGTAAATGACATTAATTGTAATAATGCTGAAAAATGCTAACGCAAAAAATTTATTTATTTTCATCAACTAGTTTATTTATTACTTTTTTAAAGTTTTAGGTGCTTAATACGTGCAGTTTTAAGCATAAAACAGCCGCGAATATATATACAAATGATTAAAGTGAAGGGACTGTTAAAAAAAAATACTATTTAGAATTTTTCTAAATTTTTTTTGCTGGTTATCAAAATAAAACTATGTCAAAAAAATTAGTTACTCAGACAATAGCATTTTTTCAATTTGATTTCTATCTGGTAACTCCACATTTACATCAAGACTTTCAAAAATTGAATTTTTACTTCTAAACTCAGGAACAATACTTTTCATTTTAGATACAATTTTCATTTCATCTTGGGTCTTGTAAGAGTCTATTAGATCTTCAATTTTTACTTTAACATCCTCATAATCGTTTGGAATTACTTTACCAATCATAATTTTATTATGATGTGTTGGAAGTGTGTTTTCTTTATCATTTAGTAATTCTTCATAAATTTTTTCTCCCGGTCTAAGGCCCGAAAACACAAGTTGAATATCTTTACCAAGTGTTAATCCACTTAGCTTAACCATTTTTTTTGCCAAATCAACAATTTTTACAGGTTTACCCATATCAAAAATATAAATCTCTCCACCTTTTCCCATATGACCTGCTTCAAGCACCAATTGACAAGCTTCAGGAATAGTCATAAAATACCTGGTTATATCTGGATGTGTAACCGTAATTGGTCCACCTTCTTCTATTTGTTTTCTAAATCTTGGAATTACACTACCGCTTGAGCCTAAAACATTACCAAATCTGGTGGTAATAAATTTAGTATTATCGGTTTCGCGAGCCTTAATATGATTGTTTAATGATTGAACATAAATTTCGGCAATTCTTTTACTTGCCCCCATTACATTGGTTGGATTTACAGCCTTATCGGTACTAACCATTACAAACTTCGAAACTTTATACTCTACAGCTAAATCAGCCAAAGTTTTAGTGCCGTTTACATTAGTCCAAACGGCTTCAGATGGGTTTTCTTCCATTAAAGGAACATGCTTGTAGGCGGCAGCATGGTATATAATATCAGGTTTGTATTTCTCAAATATCATTCGCATCCTGCTTACATTGGTTATATCACCAATTACTATATCAATAAAGGTGTCAAGTTGAGTTTTTTTATTTTGAGCCAATGCACTTTCAAGTTCATAAAGCTTAATTTCTGATTTATCAAGACAAATTAACTTTTTAGGTTTAAAAGAAGTTATTTGATTTACAATTTCTGAACCGATTGACCCTCCTGCTCCTGATACTAATACAACCTTATTATGTAATTGAGTGGCAATTCCATTAATATCGAGTTCAATAACATCTCTATCTATTAAATCTTCAATTTTTGCATGTTTAATTTGATTTGCGGTAAGCTCTCCATTTATCCATTTATCAACCGGAGGAACTGACCTTACAATTATATTTAAATTCAGGCATGCTTCAATAATATCGTGTTTTCTTACCTTTCCAAGCGAAGGAATTGCAATTACAACTGTAGTAATTTGATGTTTTTTTACAATTTCCTCAAAATCAGTTAAACCATTGTAAATTCTTACTCCTTGTACATATTTGCCATGTTTGTTTGGACTATCATCAAAAAAAGCAACCACTTTAATGCTATGTCGGCTTTCTTCTTCCAGCTTTTTCTTTGTTACCAAACCGGCTTCGCCTGCACCATAAACAGCAAAATTTTGCACATTTTCAATATTATTTTTTCTCGTTTGTATGTAGAGTAATCTTACAATTAATCTGAATGAGGTTAATGCTGCTACACTTATAATAAAATCGAGTAAAATTACAGGAAATGGAATAAACTGCTGCATATCGGGGTAGAAATAATAAAAAACAGCATCAAACATGAGCATACTGGCTCCGCTTAATAACATTGCATATAATATGTTTATTCCATCGTGAACGCTTGTATGCCTTAAAATACCGGCATAAAGTTTATAGTAATATATAAGTAACGATTTTATTAGAAGAACTAATGGCAAGGCTTTTAAACCAAGCCATAGTGATGAATAGTTTTGTTCAAATGCAGTTCTAAAGAAAACCGTAATTATATATGATACGGCACAAATAGAAACATCTATCATAAATACAAACCATCTGGGTAGGCTTGATTTTCTCTCAAATAGTAATGCTATTAATTTCATGTTAATAGAGTGTGTTAATTGTTTGCAAATCTATAATTTATATTGAGCATAATTCCAAATATTATCAATTTATTCTTACCAATTTAAATCCCTTGGCGTAATTGTTCGTATCAATATATGCTGCTTCATAGCCGTAATAATTTAATAAGTTGATTTGTCCCATGCTTTGACAAGGTAATGGGCATTGCCAACAATATGAAAGGTCCTCGTAATAATTAAAACTTCCAAACTTATTGTAACGTTTATTATTTTCACCTAAATAAAATTGACTAAATGGCAAAACCAGGTATTTGGTGTTAAAGCCTTTAAAATTTGTAATACTTTTATTTCTAGATGTTTGGTTCAATAAACTAAATGGAACAAATGCAATAATTATTAAAAGCAAACTTGTAATTAGTAAAAATTTTTTATTTATATTAATTAGCTCAGTTTTATGCCAAACATAAAGCACTAAAACAACAAATGTAGGCAACATTAAACGATATTGAGTAAGATACAACCAATCTAAAATTATTACACAAAACAAAATAAGTATTGTAACTAAAGCTTTAATATCAGATTTATTTTTAAATACAAATAATAAACCAAAAATTAATACAAATGTCAGCATTAGTTTATTCATTAAACCTTTATAACCCCCTCTGGTAATCCAAGTATTAAATCTTTTAATAATTTTTTCTGAACCAATTTCTGCAATTTCATTGATTTTAAAAGAGTCTGACACTCCCCAACTTTTAATACCGGTTTTGTAAAATTGGTTTACTTCTTCCGGCACTTTCCATTCAACTGATGTTACATTTGGAAATGATAACGGATAAAGCGGATATCCACTTAATACAATGTTTTTGTAAATTATTAAAAATCCGAATATCATGGTAAACATTAAATAGACAATAATTTTTTTTGACTTTAGAGTATAATAAAATAAGATAAAACCTATGAGAATGGCTAATAATGCTGATGGCTTTATGGTAAATGCAAAGATTGATAAAAGGAATAGAGAAATATCTTTTTGATTTTTTATTATAACGTTGTAAAACAATAAAATTGTTACCAATATTAAAGGCAAATCAGTATTTGGTGCTGTAAGAAACATGTAGCCCAATAATGGCAATACAATTAAAAACAACTTACTAAAAGCATTAAATTGAGGATTTATTTTTGTTTCAAAAACAAAGTATAATATAAACGCCAATAATATTAATCCATTGTAATGATGAAATGCAGGCAAACCTAAATTAGCCGTATCTATTAATGCAGTGAATAAATGCCAGCTTGAAAACAAGCCAAAGGCAGGATGTAAATTTGCAAGACCTTTAGTAATACCATGCTTTTGAGCCCATAAAATTGTTTGCTGATAATACATACCATCATCGTGTATTAAACTTGCCTGAGCCGATTGGTACGAAATAATTGTAATGATAGTAAACACATATACTTTTTCAATTAAATCAAGTGATTGATAAAAATTTTTAATGGACTTAAATTCAGCTATAAAAACATTCGGTTTTAACCAAATTAAAACTACAGGTAAAACAATTATTACCAGCAAAGCGCTTAAATTAACAGGTCCTGATATAAAAAATACAATACTTAATAAACTGATTATAGCAATACCAAAAACCGAATTGTAAAAAACATTTTCATGTTTTTGCTTTAAAAAAGCCGATGTGTAAATGCCCAATACAGTAGCAATAAAAAAAACTATTATATAATATAATACCAATAAAATCATAACAACTTAAGCCTTGCTGTATTTACCAAATAAACCAATAGAATTAAAGGACTGTACAAAACAGTTGATAAAATATTGTGCATGCGTTGTAAAAAAAGTTGATTTTGGGTTGACAAAAACAAATCAATTAATAATAGAAAAAAAGTGATTACCGCAATTGAAATTTTTACCTTTTTACTGAATAATTTTAATTGTATCTTATCAGCTATAAATAGTAAAATTATATTCAACATCCATCTAAGCACTTTATTTGCAGCATAATGACTGTAAGGTAAACAGTTTGAATTGTATTGATATAAGCTGCAATTTGAATATTTAAGAATTATCGGATTAAAATCGTATAACAAATAGCATAAAAATGAAGCAAAAAGCAATAATAAACTTTGTAAAATCAGTCTTTTACTTTCCGGTTGCATAACTGTACTTTTTTACCCACCAAACCATAATTACAAAAGCCATTAAATAAATAATTGCAGGAAATACATAAACGTGAAAAAAATCAAAATACAAGGGAGTTGATATTTTAATTCTAATAAGTATGTATAACCTAATAATATTGGCTATTTGTATCAACAAAAATGATACAGGTAAAAACCAAAAATAAGTTTTTAAATATCCTTTAAATGCAATACAAAAACTTACAACAGTTACAAAAACTGCTATACCGTTGCAGCCTTCTTTAATATTTACTACAGGTATATGGTTTATTGAAAATAAATATCCCGGTGTGTTTTTTAATTCAGTTATTGATGAATCTTTAAATAATAATACAACAGTTTTTGAAACTAAAGTTGTAAAAAAATCGGCTTTAGGTTCAAACAAAACCAAAATTGCCTGATATATAACCGATAAAAGTATATATGCAACTGCAAAGTAAACAATAAATAGTATGGCGTTTTTATTATTTTTCAATGTTTACGAGGCGCAAATTAGTAATAAAAATAAGGCCAGTTTTAATAAAACATTAACTTTTACATTCTAAAGCGTAACCCGGCATAAATCATTCTGCCAAAAACCGGCCCCCATATCATACTTGCATCAAAGTATTGACTAAATGGATTTTGGGCATCAAGTATCGGGTTAAACTGCTTGAAGTTTAATAAATTCTCAACTCCGGTATAAACTGCAAAATATTTTTTTAAAGTTTTTGTTACCTGTGTATGAACCAAAAAATAAGCAGGCGAATAATCATTAAACCTTAAACCTTCAGGGTTTAATTGTGTATTTGGTAAACGCTTACGGCCAATGTATTGTGTAGTTAAATCAAACTCCCATTTTTTTTTGGTTTTATAAGCTAAATTTACAAAAGCCCTGTTTTTGGCAATTAAAGGCGCTTGCATTCTTGCATTTAAAAAATTTGTATTTACGTTAAAATTTCTATAAGCAATTCTTACATCTACTCTTCTTGCTGGACTGTAATCTAATTGTATTTGAAAATTGGAGGCTGTTGTTGCATTTTTTGCATTTAAAAATAAAATGTGCTGCGGAGAATAATCTCTATCAACCACATACTGGCTAAGAAATTCTGTAATATAATACTCGGCAGAAATGGTGCCAAAACGATAATTTAATTTAAAATCATGTGTTAAATTAACTCCAGCATTTAAAGCACGCTCTGCGTTAAATGCCAAGCCTGAATATGATGTTGGACGTTGATATGGTAAAATGTTTAAAAAATTTCTATCCCCATCAAAATGCCAGGTTCTGCTGCTTACCAATAAACCTGCATTATCAGCAACCGGGTTTATGGGTCTCCATCCTGTTCCTACAGAAACACGCAAAACTGTTTTTTCATTAAATGCATATCGGGCATGAAACCTTGGTGTTAATAAATATTTTCTTTGATGTGGTACATTATAATCATTTCTGTAAAAATTAAACTGATCTAATCTTATTCCAGCTACTAAAGTAAATTTTGCCAAAAATGTGTAAGTATATTCGGTAAATGCGCCATGTATGCTTTCAGTTCTATCTCCAGTATATTTATGGTAATTAAAAAGTGTTTCTTTATATATATCATTGTTTGTGCTTAAACCAAGACGTATTTTGTGATTGGTATTACTTATTATGGTTTGGTAAATAAGGTTTGCATAAAAATTTTGCTGATTGGCATCGTAAAAATTCTTACCAAAATAATTATTAAACTTTTGGTTTGATGCGTTTACCTGCAAACCAATACTTTTATAAACTTTTTGTTTAAAAACATAACCAGTTTTAAACCATCCATCGGTTCTTGATGCATTTACGCGAGTTCCAAAATATTTGGCATTTGCGCTTGTATCAAACTTACTTTGCGAAAAATTATTTTCTCCGCCAATTTTATCGTCAGTTAAAGTTCTTATTCCGCCCTGAACCAACAAACCTTTTAAATTATCATACTTAAAAACCATTTGCCCGTTTAATTGGGTTCCTACAGGATTATCAAGAAAACCATCATTATTTCTATCCATACGCAAAGCATAATTGCTAAAATGGCAAAGCACACCAACCGAAAGTTTTTTATTCATTTTATTGTTTAAAATAATGTTTGCTTCATTTCTTCCACCTTCGCTCGAATAAAGATTTAAGTAAACTTTTTCATCCTCATCGGGCATGTGCAGGTTAGTATTTATTTGTCCGGCTATGGCTTCATATCCATTTACAACACTTCCAACACCTTTTGATACCTGAATTTCTTTAATCCACGTACCGGGTAAATAATTTAAGCCAAAATTTGTAGCAATACCTCTAACCGATGGCATGGCATTTTGTGTAAACTGGGTGTATTGGCCAGTTAGGCCAAGCATTTGAATTTGTCTAGTACCTGTTAATGCATCAGTAAAACTAACATCTACTGATGGGTTGGTTTCAAAACTTTCGCTTAAGTTACAACATGCCGCTTTAAAAAGCTCTTTTTCTGTCATTAATGTAACTTTAAGCGGGTCAATAAAACTTATTTCACTGCTTTTTCTTTCATATTCAACAATTGTTTCATTTAACTTCGTTTTGCTTAACAATAAAACTTTTAAATACGATTGCTTATCAATTAAAATTGTATCGTTAAAAAAACCTGTTGCTAAAATTATCAGCTTGTTACTAATTGTTGGTTTTTCAACCTCAAAATAACCTAAAGTATCAGTAGTTGTTGATTTTGTAGTGCCTTGCCAAAAAACAACAGCTCCAAAAATTGGATTAATTGTTCCTTTTTCATCTATCTCAACTACTATTCCTGTAATTTTTTTGGTTGACTCTTGCTGCTGGCTGTAAACTAAAAACTGAAAGTTTATTATTGATAAAAAAACAAAAATACTCCTCGCAAAAAATTTATTCATTTAGCTTTTAAAAGTTTTAAATGAATATTTAATGAGGATTGTAGTTGTCTCGGTAAAGGCAGCAATCGGGCAAATTTTTATAAACCTCTTCATTGGCTTTTTCTCTATCTGTATCGTGCCCGGCATTTGCAATAGCTTTATGTATTGTTTCTAAGTTTGTTTTTTTTGTGTTGAACACAACATGCAGCATACCGGTTTTTGAATCCCAGTTTGCTAATTTAACACCTTTAATATCCAAAGCACTTTCGATACGATTTTTACACATACCGCAATTTCCTTTTACGGCAAATGTTGCTTCTTCTATATTTTTTTGAGCAAAAGTTGTGGTTGCTAAAATCGAAAAAACGATTACAAGAATTTTTTTCATACTAAAATTTGTCAAAAATAAATTACTCTATAACTTAATTTGTAACTTTTATAACAAAGTTACTATGCAGTTAAATGCTCTTTTTTTAGCTTTAATGAATACTCCAAAATTAAATCAATAGTTGTTTGATCCGGCTCAAGAGAAATTGAATCTAATTGACTAATGGTTGATTTTAGTTCGTTTACTTTTGTAAACAATTGAACATTTCTTTTAATTTCGTTTTCAAAATCGATTCGTTGTTCTAAATCAAGTTCGTTGTAAAGGTACTGAAGGATGTAAGATTTCGTGTAAATTTTTACCATAAAGTTTTTATTTACACACTTAAACGATAATTTTAATGTCAATATTGCATTATAAAAAATCAGCGCGTTTAAACGCTGATTTTCAAACCTTTTGCAGTAATATATTTTCTCAAATTGGCTAATGCATACCGCATTCTGCCCAATGATGTATTGATGCTTACTCCTGTAATTTCTGCAATTTCTTTAAAACTTAAATTGCCCCAATGCCTAAGCATTACAACTTCTCTTTGCTCTTGTGGCAACATTCTTACAAGGTCTTTCAATTCTCTGAAGGTTTGATTTTTTATCATCTTATCCTGCACATTTTCTTCGGCTATTACCAAATAGGTAAAAATATCATTTCCCTCAGAATCGGTTATGGTTACATCTCGTTTTTGTTTACGTATATAATCAATAGTTAGGTTTCTACCAACCCTAACGGCCCATCCAACAAATTTGCCTTCTTCGTTATAGTTGCCACTTTTTAGTGTGTTTATTATTTTAATAAAGGTTTCCTGAAAAATGTCTTCAGCAAGATAGCGATCTTTTACCAAAAGATAAATTGCAGTGAAAATTGCTCTTTTGTGGCGTTTGATTAACTCGTTTAACGCATTTTCTGTGCCTTGTTGGTACAATTTAACCAACTCTTGGTCACTAATTTTCTCGTATTTCATAGCTTTATGCTTTTAAGGGTTTAACAAGTAAAAAATTAGTGTAGAGTTGTATTTATATGCGTTCTCCTTTTTGTTAGATTTTGTTAATTGTAATACGAATATACAACATTTTGGTTCAAACAAGCAAATTATTCTTTTTTAAGAAAATTTTTAGAATTGTTTGAAAGGTTAAAAGTTAATCCGGTTTGAACCAAAATAGTTTGTACCGGAACCTGTAAATGTGGCTGATTTGGCAATTGCAGCACCACTCCGTTTGCATCGGTTATAACTACCGAGCCATAATTTGCCGATGTGTAATAATATGATGCCTGTAATGTAAATGCTATTGATTGTGTAATGTTAACATTGGTTCCTGCATTAAATAAAATACCAAACGAAGTTGTATTAGAGCTTTTTTGCTTAAAGAAAAACGAAGTATCAAACCTATTGTATGCTGCCGATGATAAAAAATTTAAACCGGCCAAAATACCGGCATATAAAGTATAACCATTTTTATAGGCATTTACTTTAGGCCCACCACCTATAAAAAATTGCCTCCAAGGAACAGTTGCCTGAATATTTATTTTATTTCCATTTAGGTTTGATCCGTTTGCAAATTTTTCAATGGCTGTTTCATCAATTTTATTTACATTTTGCAGTATTGCCAGGTTGTAATTAATCCATTTCGGTTTTCGGGTATCTTCAAAAAAAATACTGGTTCCAATTCCATTTAAGGCAAAACCGGCATCTGTAAGCGTTACATCTTTGCTGCCATATAATGCTGTTGGCATTGAAATACCTGACATGACTGTTAATGATTGTGCGTAAACACAAAAATTTTTTAAAACACAAAAACTAAAACAAAACAGCATGGCTGTTTTTTGTAATGTTGCAGTTAATTTAATCATTATAATTAATAACAAATATTGGTAAATGGCCGATAATAAACAACTACCCATTGAAATAAAAGGCGCAAGAGAACACAATTTAAAAAATATTGATGTTTTAATACCTCGCAATAAACTTACAGTAGTAACCGGTGTTAGCGGCAGCGGCAAAAGCACTTTGGTTTTTGATACCCTTTATGCCGAAGGACAAAGGCGATATGTAGAAAGTCTTAGCGCTTATGCCCGGCAGTTTATGGGTAAAATGCATAAACCTGATGTTGATTTTATAAACGGCATTTCTCCGGCAATAGCCATTGAGCAAAAAGTAAATATAAAAAACCCTCGAAGTACCGTTGCCACACAAACCGAAATTTATGATTACCTTAAACTGCTGTTTGCAAGAGTTGGCGTTACCTTTTCACCACTTTCAGGCAATATAGTAAAAAGACATACTGTTGAAGATGTTGTTGATTTTATTAAAAAATTACCGAATGCAAGTAAAGTTTATTTGCTTGTAAAAATTGATTTGGCTGAACCAAATCAATTGAAAAAATCTCTTGAAGTTTATTTGCAAAACGGCTTTAGCCGTTTGATGATAAATAACGAAATTGTAGAAATTGAAGATTATCTTTTATTAAAAGCAAAGCAAAAAAAAGAAACAGTTTTCTTATTAATTGATCGCTTTATCTCGCAAACAAACGATGAAGATTTTGATACAAGGGTTGCAGATTCGGTTCAAACAGCTTTTTATGAAGGACATGGAGAATTAAGCATTTTTATAAACCACGATAACATATCCGAAACACATACTTTTAATAACAAGTTTGAGATTGATGGGATTAGTTTTGAAGAACCAACCGTAAATTTTTTTAGCTTTAATAATCCATATGGAGCTTGTCCCAAATGCGAAGGTTTTGGCAGTGTAATAGGCATTGATGAAGATTTGGTAATTCCTAACAAAAGCTTAAGCATTTTTGAAGATGCAGTTGCTCCATGGAAAGGCGAAAAAATGCAAGACTGGAAAGCTTACTTTATAAACCTAAGCAAACATGAAAAATTCCCAATTCATAAACCATATTTTCAACTTACCGAGCAGCAAAAAGATTATTTGTGGCAAGGCGGAACAAAATGGGAAGGCATTAATGGATTTTTTGCCGAAATTGAAAAACAAACTTACAAAATTCAAAACCGTGTAATGCTGGCACGATATCGTGGTAAAACAACTTGCCCCGATTGCAAAGGAACTCGATTAAGAAAAGACACTAACTATGTTCGCTTGGTTGATGTATCTATAAATGCAAAAAATTATACCGAGTACAAATGCTTGAGCGAAATTTTGCTGATGAATGTTAGCAGTTGCCTTCAGTATTTCAACAATCTAAAACTATCAGAAAATCATCAAAAAATTGCCGATAGAATTTTACATGAAATCACTTCACGCCTTGATTTTTTAAATAAAGTGGGACTTGGTTATTTATCGCTTTCGCGATTATCAAACACACTAAGCGGTGGAGAATCTCAACGCATAAACCTTGCTACTAACCTTGGTTCGAGCCTTGTTGGCAGCCTGTATATTTTAGATGAGCCAAGCATTGGCCTACACAGCCGCGATACCGAAAATTTAATTAAAGTACTAAAAACACTAAGAGATATTGGAAATACGGTTGTTGTGGTTGAACACGACCAGGATGTGATGGAACAAGCAGATTTTATTATTGATATTGGACCTTATGCAGGAACAAATGGCGGAAATATAGTTGCTACCGGAAAAGTTGATGATATTAAAAGCAACCTTAATAGCCTTACAGGAAAATATTTAACCGGCAACATGCAAATTGAAGTACCCAAGAAACGCAGAGTTTTTAACAACAAAATTATAATAAAAGGTGCAAGGCAACACAACCTTAAAAATATAAATGTAACCATTCCGCTAAATACACTTGTTGTTGTTACTGGAGTAAGCGGAAGCGGTAAAACAACCCTAATAAAAAGTATTTTTTACCCTGCATTGCAAAAACTAATTGGCGATTATGCTCAGGAAAAAACCGGTTCTTTCGACTGTTTGGAAGGCGATATAAAATTGATTTCACAAGTTGAAATGATTGATCAAAATCCAATTGGTAAATCATCACGCTCAAACCCGGTAACTTATGTAAAAGCCTATGATGGTATTAGAGAATTATTTGCAAATCAGCCCATATCAAAAAACCGTGGGTATAGGCCACAACATTTTAGTTTTAACGTTGATGGAGGCCGTTGCGAAACCTGCCAGGGAGAAGGCGAAATTAGAGTTGAAATGCAGTTTATGGCCGATATAGTTTTACCTTGTGAAGATTGCAACGGTAAACGATTTAAAGAAGAAATTCTTGAAGTACAATACAAGAATAAAAATGTAAGTGATGTTTTGAACCTAACTGTAGATGAAGCAATAGATTTTTTTAAAGATGAAAGGTCAATAAGAGATAAATTATTGCCATTGCAAAGTGTTGGTTTAGGTTATGTACAATTAGGCCAAAGCAGCAATACACTTAGTGGTGGCGAAGCACAAAGGGTAAAACTGGCCAGTTTTTTAACAAAGGGAAAAGCATTAAACCCTATACTCTTTATTTTTGATGAACCTACAACAGGCCTACATTTTAATGATATAAATAAGTTAATGAATAGCTTTAATGCAATACTTAATAACGGCCACAGCATTGTTGTAATTGAACATAATATGGATGTGATAAAATGTGCCGATTGGATTATAGATTTAGGGCCGGATGCCGGTGAGAACGGTGGCCATTTGGTATTTGAAGGCTTGCCTGAAAAATTAATTGAGGTAAAAGAAAGCTATACTGCAAAATATTTAAAAGAAAAATTAAATGTATAATGTTGCTTAAAGAACTGATTTTATTTGAAGACGAAAACTTAATATGTATAAATAAACCTGCCGGTATTTCTTCGCTTGATGAACGAAACAACAATGAAGCAACAAGCATCATTAAGCTTGTAAAAAAATACAATACAGATGCACAGCTTTGCCACAGAATAGATAAAGATACCAGCGGAATTTTGATTATATCAAAAAATAATGAAACTTATAAACAGGTTGCTAAACTATTTGAAGAACGATTGATAACAAAAACTTATCATGCTGTAGTTTGGGGAATATTAAATGTTCAAAACCAAACTATCAGTTTGCCTTTGGCTCAAGCTAAAAATGGAACTTCAAAAGTTGATTTTAAAACAGGTAAAGCATCAGAAACAATTGTATCAACCATAAAAGCATACAGGCATTTTACTTTACTAAGTTGCCAACCAATTACAGGTCGGCTGCACCAAATAAGAGTACATTTAGCATCACAAAATCATCCTTTGGTTGGCGATGAACTGTATGGTGGTAAACCCCTATTTTTAAGCACACTAAAAAGAAATTTTAGTCATTCTAAGTTTCAAGAAGAATCACCCATTATTAAACGATTTGCATTGCATGCTTACGAAATAGCTTTTACATTAAACAATAAAGAATACAAACTTGCTGCTCCATACCCTAAAGATTTTGCAGTTTTATTAAAGCAATTAGATAAATTTAATTCTTTTGCCGTATGAACCTAAAACAAAAACAATGGATTGATGGAAACATAGGCAGAATTATTGCTGCCATAAACGTTGTTTTGGTAAGAGGTTTGGGTATTTTACTAAGACGGGATCATAGCATAAATAAACCTCCTGAAAATATATTGATTATAAAAATGCTGGGCATTGGCAGTATGTTTATAGCAACCGATAGTATTTACAGTTTAAAGAAAAAATACCCAAATGCAAAATTTATATTAATGACAAGCAGTAGCGTGGCAGCTTCTATGCATCCACTACAACTATTTGATGAAATTTGGGTTCATAACGATAAAAATTTCATTAAACTATTTGTTTCGGGTTTTGAACTACTTTTAAAAACATGGAAACTTAAAAAACTTTGGGTAGTTGATCTTGAGGTTTACAGTGTACTTTCTACCATTTTTAGTACATACACATTAGCCATAAACAGGTTTGGTTTTCAGCTAAACAAAGTACATTTCAGAAATTATCTAAATACTCATAATATTTTTTTCAATCAGTTTACAAGCGTTTATTTAAATTACGAAATGCTTGTTAAGGCAATGGGCGTTAGTGAAATTACTCCTTTTATTTTTGAACCTTTATTAATTAACGATAAACAAAAAAATACCATTGCCATAAATAATACTTGCAGTGAATTAGGAGGTAATTTAAAAAAAATTCCTGGTGCCACACTTCAACAATTATGCTTATACATAATAAACAATACAAATTACAACCTTGCATTTACAGGTGCTCCGGTTGATTTTGAAAGCAATGAGTTATTTATAAATAATTTTTTGCACCAATACAAAAACCGAATAACAAACATTGCAGGCGTTTTTAATTTTGATAAATACTACGAATTTTTATACAACAACTGTAAAGCCATGATAAGTATTGACAGTGCCCCAATGCACATAGCCATAAAACTGGGCTTGCCTACATTAAGTTTTTGGGGACCCGTAAATCCAACGCAAATGCTATCGGCAAATCAGGTAAGTAAACAATTACATATTTATCTTGGCGTACATTGCTCGCCATGTATTCACTTAACCGATGTTGTGCCTTGCGGTGGCAATAACATTTGCATGAAGAATATGAACAACGAGTTGATTGAATTTTATCTTAATAAACTGCTAGATATTATTAAAGTTTAAAACTTCTCTTCATCACAATCTCATCTGCTGTTTTTACCACCAAATCATAATCATTTATGGTAAGAGTATTGGTTTCAAAAACTACTTTTGTACTATGAGCGCCCGATAAATAAGGGTATTCGTTCTGAATTTCTTTAATTGTGTTTCCTTCTTTATCAAGTATATAAATTGAAACTTTTTTAGCAACAGATAAATTAAAGCCAACATACAAAGTTGTACTCTTAATCTTTTTTATTTCATTAAATAATGAATACTCTGTTTTTTTAACATTGGCAATAAACCTTCTTAATGTATTGGTTTCAAAAGTATCGTTCGAATAAATTTTTTTAATATCATGGTTATCGGTTATAGCCCAAATTGCAGCCTGACCAGCATTTGTTTGAAACTTATATTGATGAATTAATAAAGCAAGTTTACTTAAATCTTTATTATGGTTTGAACCAAAAGAAAAACTTACATTTTTTTTAGGAGACATATCTGCAGCTTCGCCACACATGGCATAAATATCTTTTTTTACAGTTTGGTTTGGTTCAAGATAAACAAAACATTGTTCTGTAATAATTAAATCTTGTTGAGATTTCACGTTATTAATCAATCTTCTTCCGGCATCGATTTCAATTTGTATTTTGTTTGCTGTTTTGTTTTTTATTTTCAACGAAACACATTTCCCAATTCCACCTCCTTTTGATACTGCATTTACCTGAATTAAATTTTTAACAATTGCATCTTTTATGTTTACTTTAACATTTGCTTGTAATGCTAAAGAGCAAAAGAAAAAAACGATAGTTGTAGCTACACAATTTTTTCTGTTTTTCATACATTAAATTATTAAAAGGTTAAACAAAAAGTAAACAGAAGGCATAACATATAATACCGGGTTAAAACTGAATTATAATGTATGTCAACTTGTGTAGATTTTTATTACATTCTGTTATATGAACGCAAAACCTATATGCAATATTTTGAATTTAAATAAATAATTTCAATTAACTGAAAGTATCTTTTTTCTGATGATTCCTTTTTCAGTTTCAACTTGCAAAATTAAAATTTCAGAAGTTTTTTTATCTAATTCAACATCGAGAATATTGTTGTTGGGAATATTTTTAGTTTTATAAACTTCTGAACCAAACATGTTATATATTCTAACACTCTGTACATTTTCAACATCATCAAAATTTATAGTAAATCTATCAACAAAAGGGTTGGGATATACATTTACTTTTTTGCTTAAATTATATGGTATGTTTTCAAAACTTGTTTTTGTAATTTCGGTTTGACCTGCTAAAATTTTTTCATTTAAATCTGTTCTTATACCATATTGGTAAATTATTAGTGTGTCTCTTTCTTCGCTGCAATAAAGTTTAATCCAACCGTAATAAACACCATTATCTCTAATCAATATAAAACCTAAATATTTTATTCCTTTTCCGTTAAAATTTCCGGCACCTGAAAAAGTTCCTAAAACACCAATAAATGGTGTAAAATTTCCCACAACACTATCGCCTTCATCTAAAGCATCGGGGTAGCCAATATTTGAGTTATCTAAAACTCTTATTTTGTTAGTCATTGGTTCGTATAATGCTACCAAAACATTAAGTGGTGGTGGGGCTTGCACTCTTCTAATGCTAAATTCTAAATCAAAGTTTTCATCTTCATCTAAATCAAACGGTTCAAAAGCTTCGCCAATGAGTGTTTTATTTAAATTTTTAACAATTATTTGCGCATAAGATATATAACTAAAAATTACAAAAGAAAATAAGGCAAAAATTTTTATTATGTTTATTTTCATTATTCTAAAATTATTCAAAACCTAATTGCTTAATAATTTGCTCAATTTGCCAATCTTCAACCGGGTCAAACTCTGTTTTTAAGTTAGCATCAAACATTTTAGCCAAAGCCTGCCAATATATTGCAGTTAAATCTCCACGATAGGTTTGTAATAGTTCATAAGTTGTTTTACCGGTTTCTCTATAAATCAATTTTATTAAAATACGTCCTTGGCTGCGTGTAAGGTTTACCAAATCATCCATAAATTGATCTTTTATGGTTTTTTCGGTTCGTTTTAAGTATTCTTTGCGTGCTTTTTCGGTTGGCAAGGCTTGCAGGTTTTGCTCCATCATTTGAAATCTGAAACTAGCCATTTTTGCGTATGGTAAAACCTTTTTCACATTATAAACCAATCGCTCGTATTTCTTTTTATATTCAGGGTCTTTTTGTGCATCAACAATAAAATCGGGCAAAACAACATTGTACATTATTGGCACAGTTGTATCAGCAGGTTCTGTTTGAGCCAATAATAATTTTGCGTTCAAACAAAAAAAACAAATACTTAACTTTAAAAATCTGCTCATCATAAATATTAAATCAGAAAAAACTATGCCGTTTTTTGTTTTCTTACTAAAAGTACAATTGCAATTATTCCTGTAACAATAAACATAAACGAAATTATTTCGGCTTGTGTTATAGCCGATCCAAATATTTTATAAGTTGTGTTGATACGAATTTTTTCTATTAAAAATCGCTCAATTCCATTTAAAATTAAATAAAAAAAGAAAAACGTACCATGTATGGTAAATTTTTTTCTTAGTGTCCATAAAACACCAAATAATATAGTACAGGCTACAACTTCGTAAAAAGGTGTTGGGAAAACCGGATTAGGCAATACATGGCAAAAATTTCCTTGGCAACCATCTATTAAAACACCTTCGTTTATTACATTGTGTGGATAGTTAAAAGCCCACATCCAATCTGGCAGGGCAGCCATCCATTCGGGTTTAGGTAGTAAATTATCAATACCCCAATCTCCATCTCCGCTAAGGTGGCAGCCAATTCTACCAACTGCATAAGCCAGCATCAATCCGGGCGCTGCGGCATCCATCATTAACAAATTGGGTACACCGTTTTTACTTGTATAATACAATACCGAAATTGCTGCTAAAATTAAGCCTCCGTAAAAAGTTAATCCACTAAAGCTAAACAAAGCGCCAATTGGGTCTGCCATTAATTCATCTATATTTTCGAGGTTATGAAAAATTTTTGCACCAAGTAAGCCTGCAATTGCAGCAATTGCAACAACATTGCCCATTAACTCATGTGGCCTAAATTGTTTGTTTACAATTTCCATTTTTTTACCTTTTAATAAAAGTGCTTCTTTATACTTTATGTAGTAACCATAAGCACCACCGGTAATTGCACCAAACCAGCTGCCTTTGGCAGATAAAATAAATTGCTGAGGGTTTGTAACAAGAGCATCATAATCCAATATCATTTCGAAAAACTTAAAACCAATAAATGCACTTATAATGGTAGAGGTAGCATAATCAGCCCAAGTAATAGGAACATTAATTTTAACTTTTTGAATAATTGGCTTTAAAATGCCTGAAAGCTCTTTTCTTTTTAGTTCTTCTGCGGTTGTAATATATGCAGCAACAAAAGCCAAGGCCATAAAAAAACCAAATGTTTGAATGGGCAATGGAATGTAAATTCCGGTTAAATCTTCAATTAAATGAGATATAGTTGGATACATAAATAATTATTGGTTCAAATAAACGCATTAATAAATTTAAAACATAACCACAACATAAATATAACTTCAATTTACAAAAGCTTTGAAGGATGAAAATTAATTTAAGATCAATAGCGTCCTAAACGTTTAAAAAAAGGAAAGGGAAGTTTAATCCTCATAGTTACCTTTGAGGTGCAAAAAAAACAAAACCCTTTCCAGATGGTAAATGTAACATTATTTTCTCAAAT
>JBKBLB010000015.1:0-77542 GCA_046296495.1 Bacteroidia bacterium | reverse complement strand
ACTGCTCCTCATCCACAAAAATTATCTTTATTCCCAATGCCTCAAAAAACTCAACCGCAAAAAGAGGAAATAGACCTAAACTCTTTGAACGGTTCTCTCCAGTTTATAGGGGGCTAAGACACTACTTATTATGTTAAGTTGTCTATTACAAATAAATGTGGTGTTTTTTCTCACAATGATTCTATAAGAGTTTTACCTAAACCAAATGTATTCTTTTTAACAAGTACAGATAGTGGATGTAGCCCATTACCAGTTTTTATAATTAACCAAACTAATGGCTTACCTGAAACTTTTAAATGGTACTTTGGTAATGGTGACAGCAGCATAAGATTTAATCCTATTCAAGTGCCAATTGTATACCGTACACTTGATACAGTAACAATTTATACAATAAAGCTATTTTCAACAAACATTTGTGGTATCGACTCGATGCAACGTAGTATTAAAGTTTTTCCCAATACAGTTCGCTCGTTTTTTACTACTTCTGGAAATACAGGTTGTCAGCCTCTTTCTGTAAGATTTTTTAATTTTTCAACAGGTGGTAATCAAATTTCATGGAGTTTTGGTGATGAAGGAACTTCAAGCCAAACAAACCCGATTCATACTTTCAATAAACCAGGTGTTTATTATGCATATCAGTTTGTAAATAACGGATGCAGTTTTGATACTAGTTTTGTAATTATAAATGTTTTACCAAAACCAATATTCTCTATTTCAAAAAATATATCACAAGCATGTGTTAACCAACCTATTCAGTTTGCTTCAAATATGTTAGATAGTGGCGTTATTACATGGTTTTTTGGTGATGGAGATAGCTCTAATTTTATAAATCCAATAAAACGTTATTTAACTCCAGGGCAAAAAATTATTCGCGCAAAACTACAATCATTTTACAATGGTTGTATCACAGAATTAAGTGACACTGTTTTTATAAATCCTTTACCATTAGCACAAATATTAGCTGATACAACGATGAATTGTTCTAATAAGTATTTTAAATTTAATTCATTAACCACATTCGGTAGCACATATTTATGGGATTTTGGTGATAGTAATACTTCTGCCGGAGTTGAAGCTATTCATAAATATCTTAATCCAGGAACATACAATGTTAAACTATATGTTAGATCATTTTTAGGTTGCATTGATAGCACATCAAAACTAATTATTGTTAATCCGGTTCCAAAAGCCTCATTCTTTTATTCTCCAGAAGATACTTGTAGTGGTCCAGTTGAAGTTCAATTTTATAATACAACAGTTGGTGGAAACAAATATTTATGGAATTTCGGCAATGGTAATACATCAACACTTATAAATCCAGTTAATATATATAGCAGCGTTGGTACATATCCAATTAGCCTTGTTAGTAGTAATGAATTTAATTGTCATGACACAGCTACCTCAATTTACAATGTTTACAAGGCACCCATTGCAAATATTGATTTTGATAAAGATATGGGGTGTGTTCCTTTAGATGTTAAGTTTATTAATAAAAGTCTATTTGGTACATCCTTTTTATGGTATTTTGGAGATGGTGATACTTCAACTGAATTTAGTCCAAATCACAAGTTTTTATCTCCAGGAATTTATAATGTGAGATTAATTGCCGCTGCTGGTTTATACTGTTTTGATACAGTTGAAGCTTTAAAATCAATTAAGGTTTTTCCTAAGCCAAAATTAAAAATTATTTATTCTATTGATACCAAAAATAAACCCTATAGATTAGTAACTTTTGAAGGAATTGGTGACAGTATTCAACAAATTCTTTGGGACTTTGGAGATGGAAGCGAAAAAATAACAGGTATAAGACGATCTCATCGTTATGCCGATCAAGATTCTGGTATAAAGATAGTTCGAGCAATCGTTACTTCATTATATGGCTGTGACAGTATTTATGAGTTTCAAATAGAATTGCCTTCTTATCATAAAGGTTTGTTTGTTCCGAACGCTTTTACTCCTGATTATGGCCTAGATGATGTGAGAGTTTTTAAACCAGTTGGGGTCGAACTAAAAACTTATGAGTTAAGAATTTTTAACAAATGGGGTGAACTGGTATTTTTTAGCAATAAATTAACCCGGGAAGGTAGCCCTGCAGAAGGTTGGGATGGTACCGATTTAAATAAAAAAGCCTGTATGCAAGGCAGTTACTTGTGGCATATTGAAGCATCTTTTACAGATGAAACTAATTGGAAAGGTATGGAATTTTATAAAGATAAATTTTACAAAAAAGGTAATGTAACCTTAATTAGATGATGAGGCTATTTTTAATATTTTTCTTTATTGTTTGTTTAAATGCTTTGGGTCAAGACCCGACAAATACTGCATTTTATTATAACAGGTTAGAACTAAATCCTAGTTATGCAGGTGGAGATGGAGACGGAAAGTTGAGAACTAGCTTGGTTAATCGAAATTCTTTTCAACCCTTCAGAGGACCTCATAACTTTTCAACATTTTCTATCGATTATGGATTTTGTGGTTTACCAAATACAAATCTTGGAATTGGTTTAATAGCAAATAATGAAATTCAAGGAGATGGTTTTTTAAAAATTAATAAATTAGATTTTGTTCTAGGTATTACACAAAAATTAAGCAGAAGTTTAAATGGCAGTGTTGGCTTTAGAATGGGTTATATTTTTCAAAACGTAGACTGGAATGAATTTATTTTTTCAGATCAATTAGACCCAATAAGAGGAATTGTTAGACCGTCTTCTAATCAAAATGCAAATCTTGATTTTTCTACCGTTAATAATTGGTCTGCTGGAGGTCGTTTAAATGGTTGGGCAAGTAAAAAACGTATTTGGTCAGTTGGTTTTGCTGTATTTAATATTGCTGAACCTAGAATTGGTTTATTAAATCGTTATCCAATTTATAGAAGAATTTCTCTTCATGGAGGAATGTTGTTTAAGTCAAACCCTAATTACATAGATAATTCAATAATGATTCTAGCGCGTTTTGATAAACAATCAAATTTTAGCACATCTGATTTTTTTTCAGAATATTTTATAAATAAAAATGTAAGCTTAGGTTTTGGTGTAAGAAGAGTATTATTTAATAATAAAGTGTTTAACGCAAATATGCTATACCCTTCTATTTATTTCGGATTTCAACCCAACGGCAATTTCAAAATTTTTGCACTTTATGAAAATAATATATTTGGCAATAGTGTTATCGGTAAAACTAATAATTTTGAGGTTGGTTTAATTTTTGCTCCAAGACAAAAAGCATGTGGTCTAAGGGATTTAAAACATATTATTTTTGGGATGGGACCGGAAAAAGTACCTTATCTATCTTGCCCAACTTTTTTTAATTCTGAATTAATTCAAACTTTTTGATTTTATTAATGAAATACTATAAAATTTTTCTATGTATTATTACATCATTAAAATTTGTTTATGCCCAGCAACAAGCAACCATAACATCTACCGGCAAAAAAGTAGTATTGTTTGATGATGGTACATGGAAATTTGCAGATAGTATTCCGTTTTATGGCATAAAACCTGTTTTTATAAACAACCTGCATTTGCCTTATGTAAAACAAACAGACTTCGTTGTTCATCATACCGGATTTTCTTTGTTTTTTAATCAATTGAATAAACAAGCCCATTGGGTTGCTTACACACTAACAAAAGATAAAACAATAAAAAGCTTCGAAAGAACCAATAAATTTTTGCCTGACCCCAAAATAAAAAGTGAAACTGCCAATAATAACGATTATACAAATAGTGGCTTCGACCGAGGACATTTAGCACCGGCAGCCGATATGGCATGGAGCGAAAAGGCTATGACGGAAAGTTTTTATTTTAGCAATATCAGTCCGCAAGTGCCCGCATTTAATCGTGGTATTTGGAAAAAACTAGAAGAGCAATTTAGACTATGGGCTGCAGATAATGATACGGTTTATATTGCAACGGGGCCAATTTTATCATCGGCACTTAACACTTTAGGTTCAAGCAATGTTAGCATACCTGAGTATTTTTATAAAATTATATTAGATTATACTGAACCTGATATAAAAGCCATTGGTTTTATTTTACCTAATAAAGCTAGTTCTGAACCATTACAAAAATTTGCTGTAACCATTGATAGTATTGAATCTGTTACAGGTATAGATTTTTATTATCAATTGCCCGATGAACACGAAAAAATAATTGAAAGCACTTTATGTTTACCTTGCTGGAATTGGAAAGATAAATTTGTTGATAAGACCATCAATGACTCTGAAAAAAACAATTCTATTTCGGTTCAATGCTCAGGAATAACAAAATCTGGCAACAGATGCAAAAGGTTTACAAGCAATAAAAACGGCAGATGTTATGAGCATTAGCTATTACTAATTAGATGATGATTTAGGTTTTCTTAAAAATATAGATGCTATGAGTACCACAAAAAAACCTACCGGAAATATTTCAGAGAAAGTCATACCGGAATTAAATAGCGGATTTTTATAGTTTTCTTTAAACTTTTCCATGCCTTCAATTTGCTTTTGCATTTCTGCTTCGGGTAAACCTTTTTGTTTTAGCTGTTCAATAACAGTGTTTGCGTAGTTTTCTGCAAAATCTGGCATAAAGCCATAAAAAATTATTTGCCATGTTATAACATAAAACAACGATGCTATAAAAACCATGGTAATACCATATTTAAAAGCGGTTCCGTATGTCCAGTAAGTATTTGGTTCAGCCCGCTTTTTGTATATGCCTACCACCACAAACGATAAACCAATAAGCATACCGGCATAACCTAACAATAAGCCGTTGGGTAACTTTATATCGTAATGTAAATAAGATGAAATGGCGAGAAATATTGAACAAAGAATGCCACTATAAAAACCAAATTTTACAACAGTGTTTTTCATTAGGTATATTAAATATTACTTATGCAATCATAGCACTCATTATTTAAATTATAAAGAATGTTTTTAAAAAGAAATTTTATAAAAAAAGGCTGCCTTTTGAGCTGCCCTTTTTATGATTATGAAAACAAAAATTAATTATCTTCTTTTTTTGCTTCAGCTTTTTTGTTTGCGCAGCAACTTTTTTTCTCGCCTGCTTTAGCATCGCCACAGCCTTTTGTTTCTTTTTTATCGCTACAATGTTTACTGTCTTTTTTCGAATCGTTTGCAGGTTGTTTGTCGTTTGTTACATCTTGTACCTCTGTTGGAGTAATTATAGCAGGTTTATTGTTGTTTGATGCCTGTTGTGCATTTACCGATATAAAACCGAATACCATGAATGCTGATAAAATTGCTAATTTTTTCATTTTAATTTAATTTTTAATTGGTTCAAATATAAAGCAATACGAATAAATAGCAAATTTATTGTATAAAACTAAGGTTTTATGACAGCACTGTGATATTAAGTTATGTAACATTTAATGCTAACAAACTAAGTAAATTTATATTTCGCTAAAAATTACTTGCCAATATGGTAGCTACAAGACTTAATATTGCATAAAACTCTGGGAAAGCCGCTAAAATTAAAGTATTGGCAAAAAGCTGATGACCGTTTCCAATGGCTGTAATACCACCCACACATATTCTTGATTGCTGCATGGCACTCATATAACATACAACACCCATCATAATACCGGCAATAAATGTAATTACTGCTTTAAACATACTGATTTCGGGGGTAACCATTGGGCTGTATAAAATAAAACCTACAAACCCATACAAACCCTGAGAGGCAGGCAAAGCTGCCAATACCAATAAATTTCCGAAAGTTTCGGGTTTTTTGTGCAACGACCCTATTACTGATGAACCGGTTCGGGATAATGCAATTGCCGAACCTATGCCTGGCAGAGCTATCATACTGCCCATACCGATTAATGCAAATAAATAAGCTGTTAGTTCCATGTTAGTGATATGTTTTTTTTGTTAGTTTTTTAAATGGATTATATTCTTTACCACCGCCTTTAAAATCAATGCTTTTGTAAAACTCAACAAAAGTAAGCCTAAGCGGGTGCACAAATGCGCTAAGCAGCACCAATGCAAAGTTAATAGAGTGACCAATGAGTAATATTATAATCATGCCTGCTATGCTAACAATGCTTCCTTTATTTACACTAAATGCAACCATATTTATGGCATTGCCCAATAATGCTCCGGAAAGACCCAAAGCAAACAACCTTAAATAAGAAAGCACATCGGTTGGTATGCCTGTAATTAGAGAATACAAGTGCCACAAACCTTCAAGCGGACGTTTTAAAATATTTTGGTTCAACGATGAAAAAAATAAAATAAAAAATATACCAGTAACTGCTAATACATAAGGCAAAAGCGAATTTTCTGCAAACTGTTTTACATATTTGCCTATATGAATATTGGCAGGAACAAATACATCACCATACTCCAACATGGAAAAGCAAAAAACGGCTGCTAAAACCAATATAAAACCTACGGGTTGCATCACTCCCTGCCAGCCCAATTGGTTATATCGGTTTACAAGCCTAATTACAAACCCGGTAAGCATTTGCACAACTCCAATAAACAATGCAAACGAAAAAGCCGATGGCATATCGCCTAAAACATTGAGTTTGGTTAATGGCTTAAAAACCGAAAAGTTATTTATGTTTGAACCGAAAAAGACTCCGTATAACAAACCCGAAAAAGCAACTGATGCAGATAAAATAATGCCCAATTTGGCATATTGATTTATTTGCTTGTTGCTTGATGAGAAATAAATAAAAATAGAAGCTAACAGCATAATCAATCCATAACCAATATCGGCACCGCAAATACCAAAATACAATGTAAAAAATGGTGCAAAAAATACGGTTGGGTCAAGTTCGGTATAAGATGGAATACTGAATAATTTTGTAAGCGGAACAAACAAGTTGCCAAAGGCATTTTGTTTGAGTGATACAGGGACCTCAGAATATGTTTTGGGTTTATCAATAACATGTACAACCGGTAAAGATGAAATTGTTTCTTCAAATTTTATTTTGTATTGTTTGGGAATCCAAACCGTAAGCATGGTTAAATACTCGTTTCTTTGAAATTTTGCTGCTTCAGCGGCTTTTAGGTACGTAACAGTATCTTGCAGATGCATTAATTTATTACGTAAAAAACGCACATAATGCACACAACCATACAACCATTCGTTTATTTGCATATAATCATTTATCAATTGCTTTAATTTACTGTTCAATTCTTCAGCATCCATTTCAGGTAATGGAATTTCTTTCAGTATCCTCAGCAACGATAAAGACGTTATTTCTACATTTTTAATCAGCAAATAATACATTTCATCATGAGTTTCTTTAACCAATTCTGATGATTGTAAAAACTCTGTACTTAATAATTTTATATCGCTGTTTTTACAGGCAAACAATTTCATGGGTATATTTTGATGCCTTAGTTCTTTAATGAAAGATGTTTTTAAATTGCTCCACTTTTCAGTTTCTTTCTTTTTATTTTCAAGTTTTAAAATTTGTTCTTTTATTTCATTCAGTAATTTGGTTTTTTGCAACAATAAGTTTACCCATTCATCTTCGTTGCCTCTAAATTCGTATTGCTGTATATATTGTTTTTTTTGTTTTCTGAGTTTTCTAAGTATTTCTATTGCCTCTTTTATATCTTCAGCCTGTTTGTAGAGTTGTTGCGGTGGCGATGTATTTTCCAAATCATCAATATGTGCTTTACCAAACTCCTGCAACTTTTCAAGCAGCAAATCAGTGTGTTTGGTTTCACATATCAATACTATTTTATACATAGGTTCAACCATTACCTTTATTCAATTAATAATTTTTTACTAAGTTTTTGTATAGCTGAACTCAATGACTCTGTATCGTTGAGGTAATTTTTAATTTTCATTATTTGCAATTCCATATCAGGAATTTGTACTTTTTCAAATAAGTTTATTTTACGTGTAATTTTTTTTCTGGCATTATCAATGGCAATAAGCGCAAATTCGGTTACTTGTTTATCGGCATTAAGCCTATACCATTCGTTTATATGTGGTAAAGCCAAATACAGCCAATAGGGAGCATGTTGTGGCAATTGTTTTGGTTTAATTATAACTTGTTTTAAAACCGGAATACGTACACCGGCTATTTTTTCTTTATTTATTTCAATTTCAAAAAAATCAATATCAGCTAAGATTAATCCTGAAAGCAAAGGATGAAAATGCGCAATATTTTTATTTAAATCGTTAATTTTTGTAATTAAATTTTTTTGCTTTTGTAATATTTTTATGTAGTTAGCCCGTAAAGTTGTTTCGCGCATTTTAAGAGCAGGCAAAGCATTTCTTCGAAGGCTTATTTGTCTTTCCAACAGTCTTATGCTTGTTTTGTTATATGCAGGTTGCTCACGCATATTTTGGCCAGTATTTATCTAATAGTTGCTTTTTTATGCCTGTTTCTTCGGGTGTAAAATTTTCTGCAATCAGTTCCCATATTTTATCAAGGGCATCGTTAACTGATTTTCTAACATCTATACCAAGAATATTTGCTGCATAATCTTTTGCAAAATTGATGGCGCGTTTATCATATTCCGATAAATCGAAACCGTTTTCAAGCTTGGTTAATGCTTCGGCAGCATCGGCATACAAACGTACAGAAGCATTTAAAACCTGTGCATGGTCTTCGCGGGTTTTTTTAGCAATAACCAATTGTTTTAAACGCGATAGTGAGCGAAACGGGTCAACAATTACTTTATTTACCTGACGATTAAATTTTAAATACAATTGTCCTTCGGTTATATAACCGGTATTATCGGGAATTGCATGAGTAATATCTCCTTGAGAAAGGGTTGTAACAGCCAGTATGGTAATGGAACCACCATGCTGAAACTGAACAGCACGTTCGTAAAGTCTTGCAAGGTCGCTGTAAAGGCTACCGGGCATACTATCTTTTGAGGGTATTTGCTCCATTTTGTTTGATACAATAGCAAGCGCATCGGCATACAAAGTCATATCGGTAAGCAAAACCAATACTTTTTCTTTGTGAACGTGAGCAAAGTATTCAGCGGCAGTTAATGCGGCATCGGGTATAAGTAATCTTTCGATGGTAGGGTTTTGAGTGGTATTTATAAACGATGTTACTTTGTTTAAAATTCCAGCATGTTGAAACATGTTTTTAAACATTAAAAAATCATCGAAATCAAGACCCATACCGCCTAAAATTATTCTATCGGCCTTGGTATTAATGGCAATATTGGCTAAAACAATATTAAAAGGTTGATCGGGGTCGGCAAAAAAGGGAATTTTTTGCCCGCTAACCAATGTGTTATTTATATCAATACCAGGCAACAAAGTTTCTATAAGCTCTGAAGGTTGGGCGCGTTTTACGGGGTTTACCGTAAGGTTGCTCAATTCGGTTTCTTCTCCATTCAGTTCAGGACCTCCGTCCATGGGGTGTCCGTAAGCATCTAAAAACCTACCTGCAATTTGTGTGTTGCAAATCATGGTTGATGATTTACCCGTAAAAATTACTTCCGAGTTTGTTGAAAGACCTTCGGTTCCACTAAAAACCTGCAAAGTAACCTCTTTGCCATTTATGGCAACTACCTGTGCCGCACGACCGTCAATCCATGCAATTTCTTCCATACCCACACCATCGGCATATACCGTACATGTTGCTTTGGTAAGCTTATGCAACTTAAGGTATATTTTTTTAAATGAGGTTCCCTGTACTTTCATTACACTTGTTTTTCAGGAGTTAATTCCAATAAATCTTTTTTATAATTTGAATAGTTTTCACTTAAAAATACCGAATAGTTTAGTTGTTTAAATAGAAAAATTCTTTTCTTAAAAAATGCGGCAATAGTCTCGTATCCGTTAAAAACATAAGACATTTCGAGCAATTGCTTTACTAGTGCCACCATTTCTTTTTGTCTATCGGCATTGGTTCTACCGTCAATCTCATCAAAAGCATCTTGCTGCAAAAGACAAAAATCTACCAATTCGCCTTGCCAAAATTGTATATGTGTTTCCAGCGGCACTGCATCATCACCCAATATATTAATTTGTTCGGCAGCTTCTTTTCCTTTTACTAAAATATTTATCAGGTATGTAATATCATTATTCCATCCTACATAAAAATGTTTGTTAAAAAACTGCTCTAATTCTTCGTATGCCATATATCGGCTGTAGCTTTCAATGGGGTCAATAGCCGGATAACGTTTTGTATCGGCACGTTTTTGCGATAACGAATAAAAACAACGGGCTACTTTTCTGGTTGATTCTGTAACCGGCTCACGCAAGTTACCACCCGCTGGCGATACTGTACCAATAAAAGTAATACTTCCATACTTATTATTGTTGAGCCTAACGGCTCCGGCACGTGCATAAAATGCAGCAATAATTGCGGGTAAATCCATGGGGTAGGCCTCAGGGCCAGGTAATTCTTCGAGCCTGTTAGATATTTCGCGTAAAGCCTGAGCCCACCTTGATGTAGAATCGGCAAGCAGCAATACATTTAAGCCCATATTGCGGTAATATTCGGCCATGGTAATAGCGGTGTAAACCGAAGCCTCGCGGGCCGCAACCGGCATATTTGATGTATTGCAAACAATAATGGTACGTTCCATTAAACTTTTACCTGTTTCGGCATCTTTTAAATTGGTAAAACTGTGTAACAACTCGGTGATTTCGTTTGCGCGCTCGCCACAGGCAGCAAAAATGATAATATCTGCTTTTGCATTTTTTGATATAGATTGCTGCAATACGGTTTTTCCGCAACCGAAAGGACCTGGTATAAATGCAGTACCACCAACGGCAATTGGGTACAATATATCAATTGCCCTAACTCCGGTAAACAAAACTTCGTTTGGCCTTTGTTTTTCTTTATAGCCTTTTAATGGTTCTCTAACAGGCCATTCTTTAATCATACCAACCAATACCTCGTTACCATTTGGTTCAAGCAAAACGGCAACTTTTTTTTCGGTTTGTTGTATTTTGGTTTGTTGGTGCATGTATTTTACTATTGTACCTTTAGCAATGGTGTCGGGGGCAAAAATGTAATGTTTAAATTCTATTTCTTTAACAAATCCTAATGCCTGCCCTTTTTCTATTTCTTCATTAGGTTCAACCAAAGGGAAAAACTCAAAAGTAATATCATCGTGCAAAGCTGGAGAATGATCTCCGGGTTGTAAAAATGTACCTTCGCGTTTGTATAAATCGTTTTGCAAACCATCAAACACTTTGCCTATTAAGCCCGGCCCAAGCCTTATACTTAATAGTTTACCTGTAAAAATTACTTCGCAGCCAAAGTATAAGCCTCGGGTACTTTCGTAAACCTGTGCATAAGCAATTACTCCTTTTATTTTAATTATTTCGCAGAGTAAGCGCCTGCCATTATATAAAACGTATCCGGTTTCGTTTTGTAAAACATCGCCTTCAGTTTCTACGGCAATTGTACTTCCTGTTATGGCTATTATTTTACCTTTTGCCGCTTTCATAACAATTCGTTGCTTAATTCTGTAATTCTGTTTTCAATTGAGTTGTATAACTGCTTTTTAATTGCTGCAATATTCTCAGTTGATTTTTTTTCGGTTTGTCGGGTTTCTTCAAATAAAACAGCATAGTGTATGCAATAAGAAATCAAATCTTCGGTTAAGTTTTGGTAAGCTCTAACTTCATCATATGTTTTTTCAATACAATAATTGTTTATAAGCTGCTGAGCGTATGCATAATCTTTAATTGCTAAACATTCTTTTATTTCGTTTATTGTTTTTTCGTCATAAAACTTTTCGTTATGCAACAATGCTTGTTTTATGTTTTTAAAATGTTGTATAAATGAATTTACTGTAATTGAACTTGAATACCCTTTAGAAGGTTTGGTTTTTATGTTTTTTATGCAATATGGTAATACTATTCTCATTTCGTTTTTAAGGATTTCATAATCAGTATTACTTAAATTGGTTTTTATTAAATTTATAATATTTTTTAATGAAGAATGCTGAACCGAATCAAGGCTAAGGTTTGGTAATGCAGCAAGTAGTAAGTTTATATCTGAAAAATCACGGTTATGCATCGAAGCCTAAAACTTTTTTTGTAAATTGATTTAGCCTGCCTATAAAAAATTGCCTTAGCTCATCTTCGTTGAAAACAATTTTAAAATTATCATTTGTATTGATGATTTCGATATTAAAGTTTAAATCGTTGCTGCTATTTATGGTTAATCCTTTTTGTATAGATTCGGTAATTTTATTTACTAGCGATGTATTAAAAAGTTGTTCCCAGTTTTTGGGCAGCATTAATGTTAAATCTGTATTAAGGTTATCGGTTTTATATACGTTATCTACAAATGCATTTAAAATTGTTTCAACCAAATGATGGGGTTTATCTAAATTTTCGTTTATGTATGTTTCGGTAATTTTTAGTGATACTTTTTCTTTAATTCCGTTTACAATAAAATCAAACTGGCTTAATAAATCAGATTTAACGTTGCTAAGCATTTTATCGGCATTTTCTTTTGCTGTGTTTTCAATTTCGTTTGCATTTTTTTTAGCTTGAGCCAAAATTTCTTCGGCTTTCTTTTTCGCTTCATCAATAATTTTTGCCGCTTCAGCTTTTCCTTTTTCAATACCGCTTTGGTAAAGTTCGTGTGTTATTTGATGCAGTTTATCGTTATTCATCACTTTAATATTTTTAGTGCTTCTTCAGCTTGTTTATTATTTGGTTCAAGCTGTTTTACCATTTGCCATGACTTTAGCGCCTCGCGTTTGTTGTTGTTTATTATATAATAATAGCCCATATAGCTATATGCTTCAAGCAATTCGGTTTTTGTTTCGGGTAAACTTTTTTCGGCAAGTTGAATTACATTTTGATAATGTGGCTTTGCCAAACCTTTTTTAGTTTCGGGGTCGAGCGCTGCATTGCAACGTGCAAGCCACAAAGGCGGTATGTAATTGCCTTTGTAAACCGAATCGAAAACCAAAAAAACTTCTAATGCTTTTGCATAATCCTTTTGGTTATAAAGCGATCGGCCTAAGCCATACAATGCTTTGTTATTGTATTTGTCTTCTGCCAAAATAATTTTATACATTTCATCAGCCTGTTTGTATTGCTGATTTCTGAGATATAAATCGGCAAGTAACATATTAATGTTTTGCGATTGTAGTGTAGAATAATTTTTTTCTAGTAAATCAATGGCATCATTTTGTTTACCTATTCTTAATAAAGCAGTTGCCCATCTAATAAAGTCTTCTGCTTTTAAATCGTTTTGGTTCAACTTAAAATATTCATATTGTATGATGGTATTTTCAAAATCATTTTTTTCATAATAAGCCATTGCCAAAAACTTATGTAGCATAAGACTGTTGCCTTTGTTTGAAATGATGCTGTTGGCATATTCAATACAATCATCGAACATGTTGTACGAAAGCAACAAAGCTATATACTGCAAACTTTGCGATTTGCTTGGCGATGCCAGTTTACTAAATTTTTCGTATAATGCTTTTGCCTTATAAGGCATTTTTTGCGATAAATAAATTTTATATAAAAGGTTGTATGCCGGTATAAAATCAGGTTCGGTATCTATAATATTTTCAAGCAAATTAATGGCCTGATTGGTTCGGAAAGAATTATGATGCATAAGTGCCTGTAAATACTTTGCATAAGTATGATTTGGATAATAATATAAAACGGTTTCAAGCTCGGTAAATGCATCGGTACCATTATTGGTAGCAATAAAAATTTCTGCCAATGTTATTCTTATAAAATCGTTTTTAATGTTTTGCCTCAAACTTTTTTTTAATTCTGTTATGGCTGCATCGTATTTTTGGGCTTGAACCAAACCAACGCTTAATATAAAAGATAGATAAGGTTTTGTTTCTGCTTTTAAATTTGCTTTTTCTACAAGTTTTTCGTAATCGGCTATATTATTTTTTATTAGATTAATTGTTGCATTTAAGCCTGAGAAATAAGGCGATTTTTTATGGTTTAATGAAAGTATATTGTAATACTTTTCTGCATCAGTTAGTTGGTTTACTTTTATTAGTAAAGCAATTAATGCAGCTTCTTCATCATCTTTTAAATTGTGTGTATTATTATTTAAAACCGAGTCAATAAAAGTTATACATACAACCGTATCGGCTTTCCATAAATAATTAATTGCTTTTTGAAATACACTTGCACTAACAAATACCGGCAATAAAACAATTAATAATATATAGGTATATTTTTTCATTGTTCAATTTTTTCGGGCGCAAAAAACAAGTCGGTATTTTTAAGGTTTACCAAAATATCAGGCGGTATGGCCGGAATTAAATTACATTTTGATAAAATTTTTTGACCTCTAACACCTCTTAAAAATGCTACAAAACCACTTCCCGGACCAATGTTTGGTTCGCCATTTACGGCATACCATATTCGATACTCAGGTATATTAAATTTTGTATGAGGTTTTATATAATTCGTAAACCTGCCCTTTGTAATGGTTGTTGCGCTTCCTTTTATGGTGGCACATTGCAGGCAATTTTTTAGCGATGCTATTATAGCATCGTTTTCTTTTACGCTAACATATTTTTGTTTTATGCTATCATCAAGAAAGTATAAAAACGAACTGTTTATTGAGTTTATAAATATATTTTTTATCTCATCAGTTTTAGTATTTCTATTTACTTCAAAAACAATTTTTTCTTTTGCAATGGGGTAGTGTTCAACACTTATTTTGTTAGTATAAAAATTTAGTAACTCTAAACTGTCGGGTACATTACTTACTACAATTATTTCTAACTCATTTTTTGCAAAGCGGTTTACAATTTCGGTTTCGGGCAGGTAAATTAAATTTACATTTACATCAGGATATAGAGCGTAGTAAACCCTAAGAATTTCTTGCATGGCATCTTTCATTGTTTCATCAACACCAAGGTTAAATTTACCCGAAGCAGTTGGAAGTTTTTCGCCACTGCTGCATGAAATTGATAGCAACACTAAAACAGTTTTTATATGTAAGATAAACGTTTTCAAAAATCTTTAACAACAAATTGAATTGGTATCATCATTCGAACTGAAACAGGTACACCATTTTGCATACCGGGTTTCCACTTAGGCAAAGATTGTATAACTCTAATGGCTTCTTCATCGCAACCAAAACCAATACCTTTTACAACTTCAATTCTATCAACTTTGCCGTTTTTATTTACCACAAACGAAATGGTAACACGACCTTGAATATGGTTTTCGAGTGCATTAGGAGGATATACAATATTTTTTTGAATATAATCTAACAATGCTTCGTTGCCTCCCGGAAAAACGGGCATTTGCTCGGCAAAAACCATAGGTGTTTTTTCATCGTTTTTTAAATCATCCACCAAACTCATGTCAACCATTGCTCTATTATCATAAAAAATACTATCGTTTCCTTCTACCGTTGTTTCTCCGGCTGCAACCATTTTTAAATCTTGCTGTGTAGGGGGCAAATCGTCTTCAAAAACCTGTGCATCGGGTTTTATTACAGGTGGTAAAAATTTTAAAGTGCTTTTTATTAATTGTGGTAATTCATCCAAATCGGGTGGCAAAACAACATTTTTATCAATGGGTGGTGGTGCTGCTAACTCTGCGTAACTTATCAATCTGGGTTTAGCAGCAAGTGGCTCATCTTGTGGTTTTAATTTTTCTAAAATAAAAGGACCAACAAATACACATGTAACTAAAAACATGGCAAGACTAAATGCTATGGCTAAATATTTTACTGCATTTTTTCTCAACTCAAAAAAACCGTAATCTTTGTTGCAGTTTTCAAAAACTACTTCTAAATATTCTATGGTTGAGTTGCTTTTCATTTTTTATTTAGCAGCTAAGTAATTTTTTACCAATTCCTCGTCATCACTTGTAATTTCTACAATTGCATACCTGCCGTTGTGTGCTATAGTCATTTCATCCAATACATCAATCAGGTTTTGGTAATTTGATGACTTATGGGGTTTTATTAAAATTACCAAATCATAAATTTCTTTATTCTTATCAAGCACAAGTTGCCTTAAGCCTGATGTTGTGTAGTTGGTTTCCATTACCTCAGGGTCTGTTATACCTTGATAATAATATATTTTATCATCGTTGTACAACAACAAGGTAAGTGCTTTGCTTTCTTTTACGGCCTGTTCTTTTTCGTTGCCTTTTGGTTTTACCGGCATTACAATTTCCATGGTTTGCGGCCTTGAAAATGTGGTTGCCAGCATAAAAAAAATAATCAATTGAAAAGCTAAATCACTCATCGGGTTTAGGTCAAGTGTAGGTGCAGGTTTACGCTCGCGTGTTTTTCGCCTGTGTTTTTTTATAACAAAATTATTACTACTTGTATTTTGAGCGTTTGGTTCAGCCATTAGCTTTTTATTTCGGTATCGGTAATAAAATTAAAACGTGTGATATTGTTATCAACTAAGGTTTCAATAACCCTTTTTATTGCCGGATAAGGGGTTTTTTTATCCGCTTTTATGGCAATGCGAACTTTAGGATTTGCCATTCGTGCATTTACCACCCATTCTGCTAATTCGTTTCGGCTGCTATCGCAAGGTATTCCTGTATGTTTTATAAGTTTTCTTTCGGTAGGTTTAGCCTGAATCCAAATTTGCAAAGCTTGTATAGGCAACCCAAAACTTGATGCAATGGCAAACGATTCTGCATCTTTTTCAGTAACAACAATACCAAACCTGTTAGCCATTCGGTTCAATAAATTTTCACGGGTAAACTTTCCGTCAACATGAAAAAAGATTCGGCTATCTTCTGATACGGTTATGGTAATAATATCTTTTTCAGGAATTTTTATTTCGCTGGTTGCGGCAGGTATTACAACTTCAACAGGTTCATCGCTTTTAAATTGCGTGGTAAGCATAAAGAATATTATCAATTGAAATGCTATATCAACCATTGGGTTCAGGTCGATGGCATTTGATTTATTTTTTTTGAATTTTACAGTTGGCATAAAAAGGAATGTGTGAGTTTACTTTTTCATGGTAAAGGCATGCAAAATGCTAAACGAACATTCATCAATTGCATAAGTAATACGCTCTATACGATTGGTAAAATAATTATAAAAAATAATTGCAAACGAACCAATAACTATGCCTAATGCAGTAGTTACCAATGCCTCAGAAATACCTTGTGCAAGACCAACAGCATCTGGAGCACCTACTCTTGCCAAAGCAGCAAACGACTTAATAATACCCGTAACCGTTCCCAGCAAACCATAAAGAGTTGAAATACTAGCCAAAGTGGATATGATGATTAAATTATTATTTAAAGAAGGCAGTTCAAGTTGAGATGCTTCTTCCAAGTCGTTTTGTATAGTGGCAATTTTTTGTTCTTTTATGAGATCATTGTTATCGGCAACACTTTTATATGTTAAAATGCCGCTTCGTATTACATTCGAAACCGCTCCTTTGTGTTCATCGCAAATGGCTAGGGCTTTGTCTAAGTCTTCAACGGCTATTGCTTTTTTAATTTCTTTTACAAATGTTTTGTTGTTGAGCTTACCGCTTGCTTTTGATATTACTATGAAGCGCTCAATTACAAACGTAAATAATATAATTGCAAATGATATTAGCACTACAACCAATATGCCACCTTTATAAACTATGCCAAGGTAATTACCCTGCAAAGGTTGGTTCATATTATTTCCACCTTCAAAATTTGCAGGATTACCCATCACATATTGAAAAATTAAATAAGCTGCAAAACCGGCAACCGGAAAAACTATAATTACAAATGCCGATTTAAATGCTTCGGCAAGCTGAGAAAGTTTATTCATTTAATGAGTTAATTTTTATACGAATATTTTTTAGCTACATCAATTTAATATTAAGCTAATGTTAAGGCAATTTATCAATAATTGTCTTTTACTATTCGATATTTCTTAACATACTGATTTTCTATTTTTTATACATTTTAATTTTGGATTCCTCTGATTAATATTATATCACAAATTGATAAAAATCATAATATATAATGTGTAGATTTTTTTCAATAAAAGCAAATACCGTAAATATTTAATTAGTTTTTAACAATACGTTTGGCAAATACTTTACCATCATCGGTTATAAACTGAAGCAAATAAATTCCACCTTTTAAATTAGATAGGTTTTTATACGATAGTTTGTGTGTGCCTTTTGATAGTTTTAATCTTTTTTCGAGTTGCTTTACTAATTTACCTGTAATATCAGTTAATGAAATTTCTAAAATTTGATTTTGGGCTAGATCAATATCAAAGGAAAATTCATCATCAAATGGATTTGGGAACACATTAACATCGATATTCAAAGCAGACGGCTTACAGGTTTCAATAAATTCGCACGATAGTGTTTTAGGATTATTTGTATTAGATATTGAGATATTTTTAGATATGCGGGCAGGTAATTTTGTAAGCAATGTCGAATCTACCTTATACCAGGCAATAATGCCAGTATTATACATTGTTGGATGGATTATAAGAATTGGAAGCAAAAGGTTTAAATTATTTTTTAATTCATCTTTCGCTTTCCTTTCAGCGGCTAAATACTGTTGGTAATTATTGGGCTTTATTTGGTGCTTTTGCATATATTCTATTTCCTCTTTCGATAAGTATTTTTCAACATCTAGTTGATAGCTCCTCCATCCTATTCCGTTTGTAGTAGTAATTAAAATAGGAGTTAAATTAGTAATTGGCTTATTTAGCTTTAATTGTAAATTTTGGTTAACGGTATCTTTTTCAATTTTTACACCATTATTTCCATCAAATATTCTTATACCTTCAAATTCATGTTCAGAATATTCGTTATTGTAAACAGAAAATATCTTTACTTCATCACTTATTAAAGTTGGTATTCTTATGCCATTGTCGGAAAACGAAATTTTAAGTCTTTCAAGTTCTTCTGCTTTTAATTGAACCAATTTTGCTTGTTTTAGGTTAAAAACTGTATTATTAACCTGAAACTGATTTATAACATCACTAATATAAGGTGTTTGCCTGAACCAAAGTACACCAAAGCGCGATACTTTTATTGGAACTAAATCTTTGTACTCTTTTAAAAATCGCAATTCGTCTCTTTCTCTTTTTTTATAGTATGAAGTTTCTTTATCGGTAATATAAAAAAATTGGTTTCGAGAAAGATTTTCATCTGTAAATGCTACAAGGTCAATTTGTAAATTATTTTCGTTTATTTTTTCATTTAATTCAACATTTTTTATTTCGGTATAACTGCCTTTTACTTTAATGTTAATCTTGCTTTTAATATTATCATATTGCTTATATCCTTTATAATTAAAGCCTTTATTATAAATATCAATATTTAATGCTTTTAAACCTTTTGGTTCAATAACAATGTATGAAGATTGTATTGCTTTTAATTGTTCATTGTTAAGTAATTTCTGCAATCCATCAACTTTTTTAAACTGAGTGAATTCGATTAGGTGTTCATTATATTTTTGCAATTCAATGTATGTAAAACGGCTTTGCCATTGCTGCTTTATATAAACAGGTAATGCATTAAAAAATTCTTGCTTGGGGCTAAACCAAAAAATAAATTCATTATCATATTTGTATTTACCTCCGGGTTTAGCTTCTGTATTTACATATACCGGTATGCAATAAGGTTTAACTAATTCAATAAAATTGTTTTTATTTTCATTATAATCTCTAATTGGTTCAACAACGTGTGTTTCTTTGTTGGTAATATTTTCAATAAATGCAGGCCAAAATAATTTTGATGTTTTTTGCAAAGAATCCTTAACTTTAAAATCACCAATTTGGGTTCTAATTCCACCCCACTCTGATACCTGTATAGAAAAATACTTTTGTGCTTTGTTTAATGTTATTTTACTCTTTGTTACTTTATATGTTGTAGTATCAACAATGTTTTCATACTTAAGTATATTGCCATTGGTATAAATTCCTAAATTGGCAAGTTCATCATTGGTTAGTATAATATATTCAGTTTCATTTGGCTCAGGCAATGTAAAAGTGTTTGTTGTGTTAAATTTAAAATTTTCATCAACTAAATTTGGTTGTTCAGGCTGCGTTTCTTCCATGCTTTCTTCAAATTCATTCTTATTTATAACTTTATTATGCTTAATTTTAAATTCAGGTTTTAGCTCATTATATGTTTGAATTTTATTGTTAGTATTTTCAATAATTTTTACTTCGCTTTCCCGAACTGTTTCTTTATTATTTGTTATGTTTTCGTTGAACCAAAACTTAATTAAAACAATTGTAATCAGTGTTAATGCAATCATAAAAACTGAGGCTTTTAAAAATTTAGTATTACTGTTTTTCTTGATGGTACTTTTTTTATTAATTATTTTAACCACATCATTATTTTTTAATAATATGGGCTGATTTTTTGCTTCATTTAAAAGAAGATCGAGTTTATTTTTCATAGCCAACTCCTTTCAAAATTTCTGTATTGTTTACATCTGCTTTGTGTTCAAGCAGCAATGCCATTTTTTTTCTGGCTCTATGTATATTGGTTTTTACACCTTCTTCGCTCATTTTATGCAATGCGGCTATTTCTTTTATACTCAATCCGCTAATCTCAAACCATGTTAGTGCTTCATATTGCTTTACCGGCAATTTTTGCAAAGCTTGGTTCAGTTCGTATAACATTAAACTGTTTTCTGAACCATAAGCTGATTTTAAATCAGCCATTTCATCAGTATTGAGCCAACTCCAAAATTTCTTTTTATTAATTTTCTTTTTTACAAGGTTTGATGCAACCGAAAACAAATACGATAAAATGGCTTTTTCGTCTTTTATTTTATCAAACTGTTCAAAGGTTATCAATATGGTTTCGCTAACTATGTCTTTTGCTTCTTCTTTGTCCCAAATTAAGGTTTGTACAAAACGACAAAGCTTTGCATGCAAGGGGTGATATAATTGCATAAAACGTTCTTGTTTTTCCAATTTGGTAAATGAAAAATTTTTAAAGTAGGTTACTTTATATAGCAATAAAGTTTCAAGCTAAAAACGAAAAAGTTCTAAGATATTGAAATATTGGTAATTATTTTTATAATATATATCTATCTCAAAGCAAAGTTTTTGCCTAAGTAAACTTTTCTCACCATTTCATCATCGGCAAGTTCTTGTGCAGTACCTGATTTTAAAATCTGCCCTTCAAACAGCAGGTATGCACGGTCAACAATGCTTAAGGTTTCGTGCACGTTATGGTCGGTAATTAAAATGCCAATGTTTTTATGTTTTAATTTTGCAACAATTTGCTGAATGTCTTCAACGGCAATTGGATCAATACCTGCAAAAGGTTCATCCAATAAAATAAATTTAGGATTTACAGCAAGTGCTCTTGCAATTTCTGTTCTTCGCCTTTCTCCACCACTAAGCACATTACCCATACTATGTCTTACCCTGTTAAGGCCAAACTCTTCCATTAAACTTTCAAGCTTTTCTTTTTGCTGCTCTTTGGTTTGGTTGGTTAACTCAAGTACAGCTTTAATATTATCTTCAACCGAAAGTGTTCTAAAAATTGATGCCTCTTGCGGCAAATAACCCAAACCTTTTTGTGCCCTTTTGTACATAGGCAATTTGGTAATAGGTTCATCATTTAAATACACTTCTCCTTCATCGGGTTTTATAAGGCCAACAACCATGTAAAAGGTTGTGGTTTTTCCGGCACCGTTCGGGCCAAGTAAACCAACACACTCACCTTGATTTACGTTAATGCTAACATTATTTACCACAGTGCGCTTTTTATATTTTTTTACCAAATTTTTGGTATGCAGTTTTAGTTGTTGGTTCATACAAATGGTTTAATAGGCTCTTGCTACATTGCCTTCCATGTAATTAATAAATGCTTTGTTTACCATTTTATTTCCTCCGGGTGTTGGGTAATTGCCACTAAAATACCAGTCGCCAAGATTGTTGGGGCAGGCAATATGCAGGTTTTCTATTGATTGATAAATAATATCCACTTCGGCTTCAATATCATGGGGCGTAATTATTTGGGCTATTTTTTTACTTATTTGTTCTTCGGTAAAAGGGTCGTACAAAAGTTTTACATAGTTTTCAATTTCTTCTTTGGGCTTATTCATTTGGTTTTTACACTTTTGGTAAACATCCTGCAAAAGCTGTTCCATGTTGTTTTCTTTAAGTAATTGTATCATGGCCTGAAATGCAACAAAATCTTTCATTCGGCTCATGTCAATTCCATAACAATCGGGGTAACGTATTTGTGGCGAAGATGAAACGATAATGATTTTTTTAGGATGTAAACGGTCTAATATTCTAAGAATACTTGTTCGCAGTGTGGTGCCTCTTACTATGCTGTCGTCCATTACCACAAGTGTATCCTGCTGGTTGTTTATTAAACCGTATGTAACATCATATACGTGTGCAACAAGATCTTCACGGTGTTCGTCATCGGTAATAAAAGTTCTAAGTTTGGCATCTTTTACCGCAATTTTTTCTCTTCGAGGTCTTATTTTTAAAATGTCAATTATTTTTTGTGTTTCGGTTGAACCTATTTTAGCAATTTGTTCTGCTTTCCATTTATCGAGAATATCATTTATGCCGTCAATCATTCCATAAAATGCTACCGCAGCAGTATTTGGAATGTATGAGAAAACCGTATTGTTAAAATCGTAATCAACGGCTTTTAATACTTTATCGGCAATTAAGTAACCAAGTTTTTTACGTTCTTTATAAATGTCTCTATCGTTTCCACGACTAAAATAAATTCTTTCAAACGAGCATGCTTTTCGTTCAAGAGGTGGTAATATTTCGTTAAATGTAATATTGCCGTTTTGTTTAATTATAATAGCCTCTCCCGGGTTTAGCTCTTTTATATTTCTATATGCTATATTAAATCCCGTCATTATAGCCGGTTTTTCACTTGTTACCACACAAATTTCATCATCGTAGTAATAATAGCAAGGCCTTATGCCGTTGGGGTCTCTAACTGCAAAAGCATCGCCATGTCCCAAAATTCCTGTCATTACAAAACCTCCATCTGCTTCTTTCAGGCTTCGTTTTAAAATGGTTTCTACGTTTATTTGTTGAGCTATTAAATGGGTAATTTCTTTATTGCTATGCCCTTCAAGTTTAAACCGGGTAAAATTCCGCTGCACTTCTTCATCTAAAAAATGCCCCATTTTTTCTAACATGGTTACCGTATCAGCTTTGTCTCGAGGGTGTTGACCCAAATCAATCAAAACATCAAAAAGTTCGTCAACGTTTGTAAGATTAAAATTTCCGGCAAGCATCAGGTTTCGGCTCATCCAGTTATTTTCTCTTATAAAAGGATGACATAAGTCTTTGCTGTTTCCGCCATGTGTTCCATATCGTAAATGACCTAAGTAAACTTCGCCAACATAAGGTGCATGTTGCCTTAAAAATTCGGTATTTTTAATTTCTTCTTTGTTGCCGCTTTTAACAATTTTAGTATTTACTTTTTCAAAAATTTCGGCAATAGCACTACTGCCATTTGCCCTTTGCCTAAAAATGTACGATTCGCCCGGATTTGGATTTAGTTTAACAACACCAATACCTGCTCCATCTTGCCCACGGTTGTGTTGTTTTTCCATTAAAAGGTAAAGTTTTTTTAAGCCATACAGTGCCGATCCGTATTTTTCTTTGTAAAAACTTAATGGCTTTAACAGCCTTATGAGTACAATTCCGCACTCATGCTTTATAGCATCACTCATTATTTAACGAAAAAAGAAGTGCAAATGTAAATACAATATTTTATATGCCTAACTAAATGATTTTTATCAGTCGTAATTCTCAAATTTTATATGCTCTTTAGTATAGCCCATTAATGCCAAACGCTCACGTGCCTCTTTAAGCATGGCTGTCCAACCACACAAGTAAAAATGAGCCGGTCTTTTGTTATGAAAAATTTCTTCATACACCTGATGAACATAACCAATACGCCCATACCATGTTTCGGGTGTTTCGCGGCTAAGTACGGGTATGTAATGAAACTCAGGATGTGTTTTTTGTAAATCTTCCAGCTCATCTTTATACAACAAATCTTCTTTTTTTCTTGAACCGAAAATAAAATAGATTCGGTGATGATGCATTTTTGTATTGTAAATATGATGCAACATACTACGAAGCGGAGCAATACCTGTACCTGTACTTATAAAGCAAATATCATGTAAAATATTTTCGGGTAAATTAAACTTACCAAGCGGGCCGGCAACCGGAACAATCATGCCTTTTTTAAAATTATCCCACATGTAAGGAGTGCCCATACCGGGTGGGTTCAACACAATAATCAATTCAAAAATATTTGTTCCGTTTGGTGCCGATGCAATTGAATAACTACGATATGAAATTTTACTATCTATTGGTAAATTTATCATTACAAACTGACCGGGTTTAAAATCAAATTTATCGGTATGCAATACTTTAAAGAAAAAACGTTTTATGGCACTATTTACATCAATTATATCAATTATTTCGGCATCATTAAATTGCTGTTTCATATGTAAATTGTTGGTTTAATTAATTCAAAAGTAAAATTTTAAGTTATAAAATTTGTATTGCAACCATTAAATTGCAAAACTAAACTATTGTAAAACACACAATTTAAAACGTAATGAAGAAACTTTTTTTACTGTTAGTTGCAGTATCATTTTTAACATTTAAAGCATTTTCTCAAAGAAGCAACTGTGCATCATCACCGTACCCTGTTACCATTACACAAACAGATGGTAGTAGCATTACTTATAAAATTATTGGTAACGAGGCTGTTCATTATTTTGAAACCGAAGACGGATATACCATTTTACCCAATAAATCTGGAATTTTTGAATATGCTATTCTTAATTCAAGTGGCAATTTGGTTTGTAGTGGAATAAAAGCAACAAACAGTATAAAAATAGTATTACAAAAAAATGCAACTATAAAAAAACATTTGAGATATAGCGATGCTCAGGTTTTTGAACTTCAAACAGCTTTTTTGGCTCAAAACGCTATGGATTTTCAGTTAAATAAAAATCTTGGCGAATTTCCAAGTTTAGGCGTTAGAAAAATTTGTGTTTTACTGGTTGATTTTGCCGATGAGCAAGCACCATACCCAATTAGTAATTTCGATAATTTATTAAACCAAAACAGATACAACGGAACAGGAAGTTTTAAAGACGCATTTATGGAATACAGCTTTGGACAGTTTACTCCAAATAGCGATGTATATGGATGGTTTAGAGCAAGCTTACCCCGAGCAAGCTATGGCCGCAACAACCCTGATGGTTCGCAAAATCCAAACTATATGGCAAATGTTCGCGCACTTGTTACCGAAGCAATTATGAAAGCCGATAGTGCCGGTGTTGATTTTTCTCAATATGATAACGATAATGACGGAGATGTAGATGGATTGATGATTTTTCAGGCAGGCTTTGGGGCAGAACAAGGTTTAAATGGTTATATATGGAGCCATAGAAGCACCATTAGTACCGTAATGAGAGACGGAAAAGCCATTAGAAATTACTGCATTAACCCATCAAAAAGAAACTGGGGTGGCCAGGTTGGTATGGTTGGCATTGGTGTTGCAAGCCACGAGTTTGGCCACATTTTAGGCTTGCCCGATTTATATGATACACAACAAAACAGCAGCGGTACAGGCAATTGGGGCTTAATGGGCGGTGGTCCTTGGTTGAACCAAGAGCGCACTCCATGCCATTTTGAGCCTTGGTGCAAAATACAGCTTAGTTGGTTAAATCCAATTGTTATTAATCAAACAGGTACTTATAACCTAACTAATTCTGCCGACTCAAATATTGTATATAGGGTAAATACACCAAACCCAAACGAGTATTTTTTACTTGAAAACAAACAGCGTAAAAAATTTGATGCCTTTACTCCGGGAAGAGGTTTGGCAATTTGGCATATAAATACTTTACGAACTAATTTATATCCGGGCAGCAACACAGTTAATACCGATACAGCCCGCTACGGGGTTGGACTTAAACAAGCTGATGGGCTTAGAGAACTTGAACGAAACGTAAACCGGGGTAATGCCGGTGATTTATATCCCGGAACAACCAACAATCGTACATTTAACGACAATTCAAATCCTGACTCAAAACTTCATCCTAACTCTCAAGGCATAAAAATCACAAGCAATGTTGCCGTTACCAATATTACCCAAAACCCTGATAGTACTATCACTTTCTCGCTTGGAAACAGAGCAGTTGCTTCTTTTAATGCAAATATAATAACGGGCTGTGCTCCGCTTACTGTAACATTTTCAAATCAATCGGCTTTTGCTAATAGTTTTAGATGGAATTTTGGAAACGGACAAACTTCAAATAAAAACAACCCAGAGCCTGTTACTTTTACCAACAGCGGCACATATACCGTTTGGCTTATTGCCTTAGATTCTGCCAATAATCCGGCCGATAGTTCAAGCATTACCATTACAGCACAACCTTCGCCAAAAGCAAGTTTTATTACCGAGCGTTTAGATAGTAATTTATTCAGGTTTACAAACACCTCGCAAAACAGCGATTATATTTTGTGGCGATTTGGCTCAAACCAAACCAGTACATCGCAAAATCCAAGTGTAAGATTAACAACAAGCGAAGATATGCAGGTACGTTTAATTGCTTATACGTTTGCTCAATGTTCCGACACAGCTTTTAATACATTACAATTTTGGCCTGTTGGTATGCCTTTGGTTGAACCTATTACGGATTTCAATGCTTATCCAAATCCATTTAAAAATGAGTTGACAATAGATTTTCAATCGAAAAATCAATCTGATGTATTAATCAACATAATTAGTATTGACGGAAAGGTAGTAATGCAAACGTTGTCTAACAATGTAAAATTTGGTTCGAACCAAATAAATATAAACACACAGCAATTAGATAATGGTGTTTACATTGTAAGTTTAAAACAAGATAACTTTATTAAAAATTTAAAAGTTATTTGCTCAAATAAATAATATTATGCTTGCAAGCCTGCTAAACTTAGTTTATCCCGAACTATGTATTACTTGTAGGCGCAATCTTTTAAAATTCGAAAATTTTATTTGTCTGCATTGCGAAGCCAAACTTCCATACAGCAACTATCATCTTACAAATGATAATCCGGTTGAAAAAACCTTTTGGGGAAGGTTTCCTTTTGAATATGCTTTTGCCTTTTTGCTATTTAATAAAAAAGGTATGGCTCAAAAATTATTACACCAATTAAAATACAACAATAATAAAGAACTTGCCATGCACTTGGGCAAATTGTATGGTTTGCAGCTTAAAAGTTCAAATAAAAACTTTGATTTTAATGGTGTTATTGCTGTTCCGCTTCACATTAGCAAACTTAGACAAAGAGGCTACAACCAAAGCGAATGGTTTGCAAAAGGTATAAGCGAAAGTTTACAAATTGAAGATTTCAGCTACATCATTAAACGAACCATTGCAACATCAACACAAACAAAAAAATCTCGAATTGAACGTTGGCAAAACGTTGCTGATATTTTTGAGTTAAACAAGCCTGAAACTATTTATAAGAAACATATTTTGCTTGTTGATGATGTTATTACAACAGGAGCAACAATTGAAGCATGCGCAAATACAATATTAAAGGCAAATAACACCAAAATAAGTATTGCTTCTATTGCATTTGCACAATAGCCAATAAAATTTAATCTTTACTTAATTTTATTTTTTTAGCAAAATCAACCACAATTGGCGTAGCAATACCCAACGAAGAGTATGTACCAACCAAAATACCAACCAACAACGCAAAAGTAAATCCTTTAATTACTTCGCCACCGAAAATAAATAGTATTAAGGCAGCAATAAACACAGTTGCCGAGGTAATTATGGTACGGCTTAATGTTTTGTTTAATGCATCATTTATTACTTTTTCTTTATTGGTTTCATGATGGTGGGTTCCTAAAAACTCTCTAATACGGTCAAAAACAACCACTGTATCGTTTATTGAAAAACCAACAATGGTTAATACGGCTGCAATAAACGCCTGGTCAACCTCCATTGTAAAAGGTAAAATACCATCAAAAATACTGTAAAAGCCCAGTACAATCAATACGTCATGGGTTAAGGCTATAATGGCACCCAAAGAGTATGAAAGGTTTCTAAATCTTATAAAAATGTATAAGCCAATACCAATAATAGAAATTAAAACTGCCCAAATAGATGCTATTTTAATATCGTTTGCAATGGTAGGTCCTACTTTTGCCGAACTTAAAATTTCTCCTTTTACACCAAGTGCCGCAATTCCTTCGTTTAATTTGCTTTCAACCTCTTCAGCTATATTCTCACTTTGGTTATCAATTTTATAAGTTGTTGTAATTTTATATTTATTATTTGAGCCAAAAGTTTTCACTTCAGGTGCTGAACCAAATGGTTTTGACATGGCTTCGCGAATAGATGAAACGGTTAAATCTTTTTCAAACTGTACAACATAAGTCCAACCACCTTTAAAATCTACTCCCAGTGTAAAGCCTTTGGTTAATATGGATATTAAGCCTGCTAATATTAGTACCGATGAAATAATATAATATTTTTTACGCGAAGCCACCCAATTATAATTAATTTTTTTAAATGCATTTTCAGAAAACACTCTTGAAAATAATACCGATTGGCCTTTTTCAATTCTCCATTCTGTAATAACCCTGCTTAATAATACGGCTGTAAACATTGAAGAAAGAATACCGATTATTAATGTAATGGCAAATCCCTGAACCGGACCTGTACCAAAAGAGTATAAAACAAAACCGGCAAGAAGGGTTGTTAAATTAGCATCTATAATTGATGATGCTGCGTGCTGATAACCATCTGCAACAGCATTTTTAAGGCTTCGAGCATTTTGCAGTTCTTCTTTAATACGCTCGTTTATAAGCACGTTTGCATCTACTGCCATACCAATTGTAAGCACAATACCTGCAATACCGGGTAAAGTTAATGCCGCACCTAAGCTTGCCAATACACCAATAATAAAGTACACATTAAACAATACGGCAAGGTTTGCAATTAAACCCGAGTTGTTGTAGTAAACAAACATAAACACCATGATTAGCAAAGTGGCATAAACCATACTCCACAATCCCGAATTGATAGCCTCGGCACCAAGAGTAGGACCAACCACAGCTTCTTCAACAATTCTTGTAGGTGCAGGTAGTTTTCCACTTTTTAATATATTAGCCAAATCGCCCGCTTCTTCGTTTGTAAAACTTCCGGCAATAGACGAACGTCCGTTTGGTATTTCATTCTGTACGTTTGGTGATGAATATACTACATCATCAAGAACTATAGCTATAGATTGGCCAATGTTATTTCTGGTTAGATTTCTCCAAATTTTTGCGCCTTCACCATTCATGGCCATGGTTACTTCAATATTACCGGTTTGGCTTACATCTCTTCGTGCATCGGTTACTTTATCACCGGTTAATGAAGCTCCACCATCGCGTCCTGTTTTAAGTGCATGTAAAATAACAGCCTCCTGATTATCTCCAAATCCCTTGTACTCCCATGCAAACTTAATGTTAGATGGCAATGCAAGTTTCACTTCAGGCCTGTTAAGCATGCTGTTTATTTTTGCGGTATCTTTTATCAATGCAGTTCCGCAACTGCTTCCACGCTCTACCAACGAACCTTTTTCATCGGCATAAGGGCGAAGCAAGGCAAACAAAGGATTATCTTTTGCAAATTCTTCGTAGCTTTTTTGTTGTTGCGCAGTTGCTGAGTCTTTTTCTGTAGAATCTGTTTTTGTTTCAGTACTGCCTGAACCCAAACCTGCTAATGCACTACCGGTAGAAGCAGAATCAGTTTTTGTACTTGTTTCAGTGTTTGAGCTTGATGCTGCATTTACTTTTTTAAGAATATCGTTTGCTGTATTTAAATGCTTAAAAGCTTCTGGATTAGAGAAAGTTTCATAAAACTCGAGTTTAGCCGAACCTTGTAATAATTTTCTAACACGAGCCGGATTATCAACTCCAGGCAATTCAACCAATATACGGCCGCTGCCTTCAAGCTTTTGAATATTTGGTTGTGTTACACCAAATTTATCAATACGTGCTCTTAATATTTGAAATGAACGATCAATAGCCTGAGTTGCTTCTTCACGTATATAAGCCAAAACTTCTTCGTTGCTGCTGCTAAGCTTTATTCTTTCTTTGTTTGTGGCATTGGCAAATATAGCGGCAAGTTTTCCTTCAGGAGCTACTTCTTTGTAAGCTTCGCCAAATAGTGTAACATAATCTTTTTGAGATGAAGACATTCTGGTTTTTGCCATTTCCAAAGCCTCATTAAATTTTACATCGGGATTGTTATTGCTAAGGCCTCTTACCAAATCGCTTATACTTACTTCCAGCGTTACGTTCATACCGCCTTGTAAATCAAGGCCAAGGTTCAACTCACGCTCTTTGCATTGCAGGTATGTAAACTTTTTTAAGCCTAAAAAATTATAAACCGGAATTCTTGAAATAGAATCAAGATATGCTCTTTCTAATTCTATATTTCCATTTGCAAACGATTTTGCATCTTGCTCTACTTTATAAGTAACGTAAGTAAACGACAACTGAAATAAACTTACAATAACCAAGGCAATGGCAAAAAACTTAACTGCTCCTTTACTTTTCATTTATGTATCTGTATTATAGTATTTTTTAAAATTTAGCGGGCAAATATAAGCGGCAAGGCAGGTAAATGCAATTTTGTTTTATGCCTTCAGCAAATTAAACATTCTAATTTGTGTAAATAATTATTTTTCAAATATTTAACATAAAAATACTTCTTTAAAACATTAGTTTTAGTAAAATAATATTCATTATTTCTTTAAGTTCTTTTTTATTGAATTTATGAAACTTTTAAATTAGGGTTCAAAACAAATATGAACTAATTTTTAAACACGTAGAAGGAACTATATACATTTTGTTTGTAATAGAAAATTTGTATAAAATATTACATATGTAGTTTCGTTTGAAAATTTACACGATAAAATAAAACATGGAAACTACACCAGAAACAGTAGAACAAGGCTTAAGCCTGCTTGATTTAATAATTAAAGGCGGAGTGATAATGATACCCATAGGATTATTATCAATAATTAGCATTTATGTTATAATTGAACGCTACATTTTTATACGCAATGCCTCAAAAATTGAAGCAAACTTTTTAAACAATATTAAAGACCACCTTTCAAAAGGCGATATAAAAGCAGCCAGAGCTTACTGCCAAAGATTAAATAACCCAATTAGCCGAATTATAGAAAAAGGTATTGCCCGCATTGGTAAACCAATAAAAGAAATTGAAAGTGCCATGGAAAGTGTTGCTAGTATTGAAAATACGCGAATGGAAAAAAACATGGGATTTTTAGGATTAACGGCAGGTATTGCACCTATGCTTGGATTTATTGGAACCATTAGCGGAATTATTAAAATTTTCTACAACATTTCGGTAAGCGATAATATTAGTATTGGTTTAATTGCCGGTGGCTTGTATGAAAAAATGATAACCAGCGGAAGCGGTTTAATTGTTGGCCTTATAGCTTATGCAGGCTACCACTGGCTAAACAGCCTTATTGATAAATTTAATCATAAAGTTGAAATGGCTGCCGTTGAGTTTGTTGATGTATTGGAAAGCTAAATAATTACTACCAATGAAAATAAAACGAAGAAGACGTTTTGATGCCGAAGTAGCCACTTCTTCATTAAACGATATAATGTTTTTTTTGCTGCTGTTTTTCTTAATTATTAGTACAGTAGCCAACCCAAGCGTTATAAAGGTGCTTTTACCTAAAGCAAGCAAAAACCAAACACTAAATAAGAAACAGCTAACGCTTACCGTAACCAAAAGCAAAGAATATTACCTAAACGACAAACTAATAATTCCGGCTGATTTGGAAGGAGCAATTATTAAAGAAACTAGCGGTCTGGTTGACCCAACCATCGTTTTAAGAATGGATGCAGATTTAACCATTCAGGATTTGGTTGATATTTTAAGTACCGGAACTAAACTTAAAGTACGTATAGTTATGGCCACACAAGCCATAAATTAATTATTTTGGTTTAATACAGCCTTAAAATGGTGTTGTAGTAATGTAAGGCTGTTTTCGAAGTGGGTATTGTTGTTTACTATTATATCAGCTTGTGCCATAAAGGGCAATAAGTATTGTCTGTAAGCTGGCAACACGTGGTTTTTCCATTGATACAATACAAAATCTTCGTTTATATTGCGTTCGGCAACATCACGTTTTAATCGCCTTTGCAATGCAATATCTTCATCGGCATTAATAAATATTTTTAAATCAAACTGATTGAAGAGGGCTGCATGGTAAAAAATAAACAAACCTTCGCAAACTATAATTGGAGCCGGCTCAAACTTTAATAATTCACCTTGTTGATTTTCGTGCTGAAAAAGATACTCGTGCCTGTATATGGTTTTATTGTTGTGCAGCATTTGAATATCTGCTGCAAAAGCATCTAAATCAATACATTCTGGTAAATCGTAGTTAATAAATCCGTTTTCGTCTTTACTATGCACGTGTGCAGGTTTGTAGTAATTATCCTGACTTATTATACATATTTGGCTTGAACCAAATGTTTGAAGCAACCTTTTTAAAAATAAGGTTTTTCCACTTGCGCTTCCTCCTGTTATGCCTACTAAATATGGTTTGTATTTCATATTTAGCTGGCAAATAAAAGGCTTTTGGTTCAAACCAAACTAAACAGCTTTACTAAAAACTGATTTTAGTTTTTCTTTTAGTTTGTGGTTTAGTAAAATCATTACCGGAACAAGCACAAGTGTAAGGAAAGTGGCAAAAGAAAGCCCAAAAATCATTGTCCAGCTTAGCGGGCCCCAAAATGCTACACTGTCTCCGCCAAAGTAAATATTTGGTTTTCCTTGACTAAATAAGGTTTCAAAATCTATATTTAAACCAATGGCAAGCGGGATTAAGCCAAGTATGGTAGTAACTGCCGTAAGCAATACGGGTGTCATACGTGTTCGGCCTGCTTCAACTAATGCTTCTTTTATTGGCAATCCTTCTTTTAGCATAACATCGGTAAACTCAACCAAAAGAATTCCATTTCGCACAACAATACCTGCCAATGCAACAATTCCCACACCTGTCATTACCACGCTCATTTCCATTCTAAATATAGCGTAACCAAGTAATACCCCTATTATACTGAACAAAATTTCAGATAAAATAATTAGCGGCTTGCTTAATGAATTAAACTGAGTAACTAAAATTAAAAATATTATGGCCAAACTTGCCAATAATGCATTTCCTAAAAAACTTGCTGTTTCTTGTTGTTCTTCTTGTTCTCCTGTCATATCAACCATAATGTTAGATGGAAGTTTATAGGTTGAAACAGCTTTTTTAACTTGAGCAACCACTTCGTTGGCATTATAGCCCGTTAACACATTTGATTGAAGTGTAACCATGCGTTTTTGGTTTTTTCTTTTTATGCCTCCATAAGTTTGGCTGTATTTAATTTTTGCAACGCTTGCCAATGGTATGCTTCTAAGCGCTCCACCCATATTCATATCCATATAGGTAATTTGCATATTCATTAAAGCATCAATATTGTTTCGCTGTGCAGTTTTATATCTTAATTGAATGGGATAATCATCATTTACATCTTTAAACTTACTAACCTCGAAACCAAAGATTGCACCGCGCAATGCCTGACCTATTTGTGCTGAAGTAATTCCTTCGCGATTAGCTCGCTCGCGATCAACTTCAATTAAAATTTCGGGCTTATTTAAAACCAAGTCTGATTTTAATTCTTCAATACCCGGTATTTGTTTATCATCTAAATACTTTTTAAGTTTTTTTGAAATATCGGCCAATTCTTCAAAATCATCTCCCGAAATTTCTATGTTTATTGGCTTACCGGTTGGCGGTCCATTTTGTTCTTGCTCAACCGTTATTTGTGCACCCGGAATATCTTTAACCACCTCTCTGATGCTATCTAAATAAAATTTGGTTGAAATGCCGTTTCTTTTTGAAAATTCGACAAAAGCTACTGTTACTTTGCCCAAATGAGATTGAGGACCTGCCTCAAATTGTCTTGGGTCTCCGGCACCAATTGCAACATTCGAAATTACTGATTGAACCAACGGGTTGTCGAGTTTTACTACATCTATAACTCTGTTTTCAACAACCTGTGTTATTGAATCAGTATATGCCTGATCGGTTCCAACAGGTAATTGAATATAAGTATAAATAAAATTAGGATCGTTTTGTGGGAAAAATCCAACTTTTGGAGGTGCAATAGCTGTAATAATAATACTAAAAAAGAAAAGACCAATGGTAAATAATAAAATATATATAGGCCTTTTTTGGTGTAAAGCCCAATTTAATTTGCGCTTATACCATTCTTGTACATTAGGCCAAATATTTTCCTGCCAGTTTTTTATCCATCTCCAAAGCACAAATCGGTTCAAACAGTAAAGCAAAAATATTACCACAACCAAATTACCAAAGCCAAACAAACCACTTATATAAGCAAGTAATGCTATTGCACCAAAAACTATTGTGGTAAGCTTAAATCCTTTGGTGTTTTTTCTGCTTTCTTCTTCTTGTTCTTTCGATTTCATAAAATCTACGGCAAACACAGGGTTTATAATGTATGCAACCAATAAAGAAGCAAGCAAGGTTACTATTAGTGTTATTGGTAAATAAAACATAAACTTACCTATAACACCTTGCCAAAATGCCAAAGGTATAAAAGGTGCAAGCGTTGTAAGAGTACCTGCTAATACAGGCAAAAACACTTCTCCGGCAGCATGTTTGGCCGCTGTTTTTATAGGAACTTTTCCATTGTCGAAAATTCGGTGAGTGTTTTCTATAACTACTATGGCATCATCAACCACAATACCAAGTGCCAGAATAAATGAAAAAAGAACAATCATGTTTAGTGTGAAACCAAGCGTTGGCATTACCATAAATGCTACAGCCATACTTAACGGAACTGACAATGCAACAAATATGGCATTTGTAGCTCCCATAAAAAATGTTAAGATTAAAGTTACTAAAATAAAACCTATAATGATTGTATTTAACAAATCATGTAATGTAATTCTTGTATCGGTTGACTGGTCTCCGGTAAAATCTATTTTTAAACCTGCCGGAAACCTTTCTTTCTTCATCTCATCGCAAATGGCTCTAATTTTATCGGTAGCATCAATAAGATTTTGCCCGCTTTTTTTAACTATATTTAAAGTAATAACATTCTTTTTATTAAGTCGGGCATAGCTTTCCTGTTCTTTAAATCCATCTGTTATATCTGCAATATCTCTTAAATAAACAACTGCGCCACTTGCCGAGCGAATGGCAAGATCTCCAATTTTACGCGGATCGTTGTAAGTGCTTACTACATTAACTTCGCGCTTTATGCCATTCATTTTTACCGAACCGCCACTAATGGTAATATTTTCGTTGGCAAGCGTTCCCATAATATCGTTAAAGGTAACTTTAGCCAACTGCATTTTATACATATCAACATCAATTTTTAGTTCACGATCTAATGCGCCAACAATATCGGCACGTGTTACTTCTTTAAGACTTTCGATTCTGTCTTTTAAATTATCGGCATATTGTTTTAATTTATCTAATGGAAAATCGCCACTAAGGTGCACAAACAAAATTGGCAATTGAGAAACATCAATATCTGTAACTTGAGGTTCTTGCGTGAGTGTGGCAGGTAAATCTTTTCTTACTTTATCAACTTGGTCTTTTACACGTTGTTTGGCATCAGGCACATTTACATCGGTATTAAACTCTACTGTAACAATACTAAAATCTTGCTGTGTATTGCTGGTTATTTTTTTTACCCCCGATATAGATTTAACACTCTTTTCTATGTGCCTTGTTACAATGTTCTCCATATCTTTTGGAGAAGTTCCGGCCTGAACCGTACTAACAATAATTTGCGGAAATACTACTTCGGGAAACTGCTCTTTGGGCAAATTTTGATACGTAATGATACCCGCAATAGATATGATTACAGTTAAAATATATATGCTTGTGCGGTTGTTAATTGCCCAGCTTGAGGCAAAAAACTCTTTTATATTATTCGACATGTTTATTTCTTAAGATTTTATAAACTGTTAAAAACTTATTGCATCACCATCGTTCAAGTCGGCATAACCAATGGTTATTAAACTATCGCCCTGTTTAAGCCCTGATACTATTTCGGCCAAATCATTATAAGTTTTTCCTAAAACAACTTCTTTTCTACGTGCTATTTTCTTGCCATTTACATTTTCAGCTACAAATACAAATTTCGAATCACCGGAAAACTGAATTGCATTAACCGGAACCACAATAGCGTTTGTATTTGTATAATCAACTATTTTTAATTGAGCAATCATGTTTGGTATAAATTCCGGGTTATCCGGCAAGTCAACTTCAACACCAATGGTTCGGTTAATGGTATTTATACCTTTGCCGCTGTATTTAATTTTACTTTTTAATGTTTTATTGATGTCGGGAAAATGAATTAATACCAAATTCCCTTCTTTAATTTTAGATGCATAAGCTTCGGATACGTTTGCTTTTACTTTTAGTTTATTGTTGTTTACAATTGAAAACGCTGGTACTCCGGGTGCTGCCAATTGACCAACCTTTATATTAACCATATCTACAAATCCATAAACCGATGATGTGATTTTATACATTTTAAGTTGTTCTTTTAGCGATCCAAGTTGGTCTTTTAAAGATTCCATATTGGCTTTAGCTTGCTTAAACTGTATTTCGCTGCCTATTTGCTGTTCCCATAGCGATTTTTGTTTTTCAAACACTTCATTGGCTAATTTTACATTTACTTCGAGTGCATCAATTTGTTTACGAATGGCTTCGGCATCAAGTTCAGCAAGCACCTGGCCGGGCTTAACAACAGCACCTGTTGTAACCAGCACTTTTGTAACAACAGCCGGAACTTTTGCGCTTATGTATGAACTTTCATCACCATCAACAGTTCCTTGCACATCAATGTAGTGTTCAAACAAACCTGTATTGATGGTTGTAATACCAACGTTAATTATTTTTTGCTTGTCGTTTAAATCAACTCCGGCATTTGTCAACTCCTCTTCAAGGCTTTGAATTTCTTGATTGAGTTGCGCCTGATTGGCTTTTAACTTTTCAAGTTTTGCTCTTTTTTCTTCGGTTGAATCTTGTTTTGAGCATGATGATGCTGCAATAGCAAAGATTGCAACATAAAATAAGATTTTTGAGGTATGCATGATTGATGTTTTATTAATTGTTTCCATTGACTTTTTTAAGTTCTGCTTCGGCAATTAGCAATTCAAAAATTGCCTGTAGTTTGTTGTTTTGTGCGGTTAGCAAGTCGGTTTGTGCAGTTGTAAGTTCTAACGAGCTTCCTAAGCCTTCTCTATATCTAATGCTTGCACGTTTAAAAATGTCTTCTGCAAGTTTTGCATTATCTGCTTGAACCTGATACTGCTGTAAAGCACGTGAATATTTACTTTTTGCAGTAAAGCGCTCAATTTCTATGGTGTTTTGTAACACTTTTTTTCCATTTTCAATCTTTTTATCGTTTATTTTATTTTTTTGAACCAGTGCGTCTTTTCTCAAACCATCAAACAGAGGTACGTTTAATGTTGCACCCACCGAAATACCTTCAAACCATTGTTTTCCCAAATCGCTTACGTTTGCTCCAAACGTATTTTGCTGATAGCTGCCAAAGGCCACCAAACTTGGCACATAACCATATTGCCACCTGCGTTTATCAAGCAGGTTAAGTTTTTTTTGTTGTTCTAAAATTTTTAATTCAATACGTTGTGCTGTTTCGTTTAAAGTGCTTTGATTGTTTTTTATTTCAATTTTTTCAATGTCTTCAGTAAGGTTTATGCTGTCGTTTGGTTCAATACCTAACAGTAGTTTTAAGTATTGCTTTGAAATGGCTAACTGGTCGGCCAATTTATCGCGTTGAATGGTAGTATTTGATAACGCAAGCTTTATTCTGTCTGCATCTATTTTTTCGGCAAAGCCAACTTTATATGTTTGAGCAACTTCATTGGCTGTTTGTTGCAACAAATTAATATTGGCTGTAAAAGAGGTAAGTGACGTTTGTAATAATTGAACTCCATAATATGCTTTTTTTACATCAAGCTCCACTTCCTGTTCAATTTGTTGTGCAGATAGACTGCTAAGTTTTGCATATTCTTTACTGGCTTTTACACCCATTAGAAAACCACCGTCAAAAACAAGTTGAGATGCGCTAACACTTGCTGTAAGGTTATTTTTTACGCCAAATTGGGCGGGTAAAATTCTGGCAGGTGGTGGTGGTGTTGAGGGATTTGTAGGGTCAACCAAACCATAACCAACCAATGTTCCGTAAACGGCAGGGCTAATAAAATCGGGCAAAGCCATGGTTGCTACAACAGGATTATGTAAGAATTGTAACTGTCCGTTTATTTGAGGTAAACCAGTAGCAACAATTTCTTTTATTTGTTGTCTGGCAATGGCCTTATCAAGTTGGGCATTTTTTAAATTTGCATTTTTTTGTTTTGCAAGTTCTACAGCCTGTTGTACACTCAAGTTGTAAGTGTTTTGAGCAAAACTCGCTGCCGAAAGCAATACAAAAACAATCAGTGTTTTAATTTTAAACATCATTATATTTCTTTTATTTTTTGGTTTAATATGGCTAATCCTTTTTCGTTGCATATTGAACGTAAGTGATATTTTACCAGTTCTTTGTGCATGTGGTGATAGGTAAAGTTTGCAGGAAATTTATCGGGGTCGGTAAGTATTTGTACCAAATGAATGTATAATACAGTGATGGTTTCTACATCTATATCTTTATAGTAAATACCTTCTGTTTTTCCCAGTTGAATATTGGTTTTTACTTGTTGGTAAATAAATTCGTTTCTATGATTTTCGAGTTTATCCCAACTGGTTTTAAAATATTTTTTTAAATCGTAAATAGCGCTTTGGTTTACTTGTTTCATATTTTCCAATAGCGCTTTTGTAAGCTCAATAATTTGGTCAATTGCCGAATTGTGTTGTTTTGTTAATTGAACACAACAACTTTGCATATTGTTTAAATGATTTACCACACATTGGTCAACCAAATCATTTTTATCGTTAAAATGCAGATAAAGGGTTTTTTTTGATAAACCCAATTCTCGGGCAATATCATCCATGGTTATGCTTTTAAAGCCAAATTTCATAAACAGGGTAGCGGCTTCGGTTAAAATTTGTTGCTTTTGCTCCATTAAAACGGACGCAAAAGTACAATGAGCAAAAAACTTTGGAAACTTTTTTTACAAAATAGTTTCCAAAGTATCTAATCAATCTAATTATCAGGAAGATAATTTTTAAAACATTTAATTTAACATATAGATAATGATTTGGTTAGAATAAAAACAATAAAGCACTCTAAACACTTGCGTGCGAAATTTTTTCTAAACCTAATTTGTTTAAAATACGAATTTTCTTTCCGTCAACGTCAATAAGTCTGTCGGCTTTAAACTCGCTTAATAACCTTATAACTGTTTCCGTTGCAGTTCCTACAATATTAGCTATGTCTTCTCTGGGAAGGTTTATGGTAATAACATCCGGATCGTTGTGTTCGGCATCATTAAAAGTTAGGTTCAAAAACAACAATGTTTCTGCCAATCTTTCTCTAACGCTTTTTTGAGCCATACTTTGTATTCTTTCATCTGCAAGACCAAGTTCATGGCAAAGCGATTTCATCATTAACTTATTAATTTCATGGTTGTTTTCTACCAATTTTAAAAAAGTTTCTTTAGGTATAAAACAGCAAATGGTATCTTCAATACAAGTTGCAGTAACTACAAGGGGTTCTTCGGCAATAATTGCTCTGTAACCTAAAAATTCTCCGGCTTTTGCAAAACGTACAATTTGTTCTTTTCCATCTTTGTTGCTTCGTGTAAGTTTTAATATTCCCTTACTAATACAATAAACTCCAAGCGGAATGTTGTGTTCGTAAAATACGGCCTGACCTTTTTTATAATGGCTACAACTTTTTACTGCTGTAACCATTTCTCTTTCTTCATTATTGCAAAAACTTAAAAAAGAGATTTTACTTGAGTCGCAATTCGAACATTCTAAGCTATACTTTTGCATAGGCGTATGCTGTAAAAATTTTGTGGAAATTCCGTTTTTTTAACTGAATAGTCAAGTTAAATTTTCGTTTGACCAAACTTTTAGGAGATTTTTTTGTATAGCAGTTGCATTTTTGTTTATTGTAATTTTTGGTTTTAATGCTTCGCTCAAAGTTATTTCCAATCCAATTCTACTTAAAGCCTCATTTATGTATTCATCCCACATTCCGCAACCATTTATAATATCATTAAAGTAACTGTTAAACGATAAACCGCTAACCTCTTCGAGGGCATTTTTGTAGTCGTTATCAGTATAGCCTTTATTTTGCTTAAATGTATTATTATATAAATGCTTTAACACATCATCAAGTCGCTTTTTCCCTTTAGTTTCGGCCAGTATTGTAATATCTGCAATTAATGCAGCAATACAACCTTCGGTGTAAATGCTTACTTTTCTTCCTTCTATTCCCGGTTCATAACCATCAAGCCATGTATCAAAACTCGATTGTGCAACAGAATAATTATTCCTGCCTTGGTTTGTGTGGTGTCTTTCAAAATCGTTTTCAAGACTTTTTATATAAGTATCAAAACTCCAAACACCACTTCTTAGAAGAGCTAAATCTCCATAGTAAGTAGTTACTCCTTCATAAATGTATCCAAGCGAGCTGTAATTTTCTTTAGTATAATCGTATGGCCACATTTGCGCTGGTCTTAGTCTTTTTACATTCCATAAATGAAACATCTCATGAGAACTTATAGCCAATAAATCATCATAAAACTCTGGTAAAATATCCTCATTTGTAAAGCCCATGGTAATTACTGTACTGTCCTCGTGTTCAACACCATGCCTAAATTTATAAGGCAAAATAAAATACATAAAGTGATAATCGGTGCAAGGAAATTCTCCAAATATGTTTTTTTGCAATTCTGCATAAGCTATGGTGTCATCTTCAAGTTGTTTTAGGTACAATTTATCAAACGGGTTTTTTCCATGTATCCAAAAATGTATTTTGCTTGAACCAAAATTAAATGAATGATGAAACAAAGAAGATGATGCAATGAAAGGGCTATCGGCTAACTGATGATAGTTATTTGCTAATAACTTTTTTCCTTCAATTTTTAGTTGACATGCAATTTTATAATCATCAGGAATAAGTAGCGTTAACTCACAAGGACTATCTATTGCATTTACATAATAAACCAAACAGTTTACGGGGTTTATATAAAGTAAATCATTATCACAATAGCTTGCTCCTGCATCAAGCTGATTGGCATAGTACTCATAGGTTATTTTTAGGTTAGTACATCCTTCTGAGATAACCCGCCAGCAATCTTTGGTAATTTTTATAAATTCAACAACATCGTTATATTGGTTCAAAACCGTAAATTTTCTTATATTCTTTGCATAGTTTGCCAATTGGTATCTACCCGGCCGCCATGCTGGTAATTGAAACAATATTTCGTTCCGGTTTTGAACCGAAACAGTTGCAGTAACTTCTATAAAATGTTTCTTTGCATCAGCAATTTTTATTGTGTAATTCATACTTTCGTCAAAAGTAAAATTTTAAAACATGAATTTAGGAACAGGTTTACTGGTAAGTTCGCTTGCATTGTTTTTAGCTTCTACCATAATTAGTTTTTTATACAGAAGCAATTATAAACTTCAGCTGTATTGCCTTATTGCAATGGCATTTAGCAATGGTGTTTTTATAACTGTTATGAGCAGTTACCATAACTGGCAATTAATAATTTGGCCAGCTATTTTTTTAATAAGAATTGTTACACTTGGTATTGATATAGCAAAAAAAATACCTGCTTAGTTTAATTATAATTTATTGTGAAATATGACTTTCTAAATGAATTGTTTGTGTTGGGAAAGCAAAATCACAGCCATTTCTTCTTACAATTTCCATAATTGCAATATTTACTTTTTCTTTTACAGAAATCATAACATCAAAGTCGATTGAATTAACAAAAAATATAACTAACAGGCTTAGGCTTGATGTATCAAAATCAGAAAATTTTACTGTTACATCTTCAGCTACTAATGGTTGATGAGATAGAATCTCTGCTCTTATTTCCTCAATAATATTTTGTATATCTTCTGGTTTACTGCTATACGTTAAACCTATTAAAAATCTTACCCTTCTTTGTGTACTTAGCGAAATATTTATAAGGTTGCTGTCAATAATTTTTTTATTAGGAACCAAAAGTAAACTTCTGTCTAACGTCCTTATTCTTGTTGTACGAAATCCTATTTTTTCAACGGTACCTCTAATGTCTGAAAAATCAACCAAATCTCCAACCTTAAAGGGCTTATCAAGGTAAATTATAAACGATCCAATTAAATTTGCCAATGTATCTTGTGCGGCAAGTGCAATTGCCAAACCACCAATACCCAATGAAGTAACTACTGCCGTAATATTTACTTCAAAAGCTTCGGCCAGAATAATAAAGAATGATAAAATGTATATAAAAACCTTGGCAAGGTTTTTTATAAAACTTGCTAAATCATTGCTTACTGCTTCGTACTCAGAATGGTGATATACCAATTCAACAAAATCAGCACCTCGGAGAAATAAGCGTGTTATAACAACAATTAAAATTATTTTATAAACAGCATGTATAATCCACCTGACTCCAAACTCGTGTTTTGGACCAAAGTTCCAATAATCAGGGAAGGAAAGGTTGTGAAAAGCCCAATATAAAATTATAACCATAACCAGTTGCATAAAAGGTTTATGAACCAGCGTATTAAACTCTTTTTGAAATTTTTGATGACTGAATTTTTGAAAGAACTTAAAGCTAAACCAGCTTAACGCTCTTGCAACAATGCCTCTTAAAACAAATCCAATTAGTAAGATTACAATACAAGTTAAATAACTTTTTATTGTATTGCCTAGGTAAACCTTTTCAAGATATTCTGAATTCAGCAATTCATTCATATTACTTAACCAAATTTACCAGTGCCATTTCAAGGCCTTTTTTTAGCAGGCCAGTATGCTTTGGATTAAATTGATGTAATCTCATTAATGCCTGCCATATTGTTTTACTGGTATCTTTAAATATGGCTTCATCACTCAAATCGGCCTGTTCGTTGCTCATACAATAAGCAAATACCCTTGCCATTCCACTGTTAGCAATATAGTCTGGTATTACAGCAACGTTATCATCGGCAAAATTTGCCACCTCTCCTAAAAATATTTCATTATCAGCAAATGGAACATTTGCGCCACAACTTATAACCTCTAAATCGTTTGCAATCATTTGCTCAAGTTGTGGCTTTGTAACTAAACGACTTGCTGCTGCGGGTACAAATATTTCGGCTCCGCAACTCCAAATTTTCTCGTTTATTTCATCGTAGCTTAGCATATTGGGTGTGTTTAGCTTGTTGCCTTGTTTTTTAATAAATAAATCTTTTATCTCGGCTTTGCTAAATCCTTCTTTCTTTAATATTCCTCCGTCTCTGTCAATAATTCCAACAATCAAAACACCATATAAACTTAGGTAATAAGCAGCAGCAGCACCTACATTTCCCCATCCTTGTATAATGGCACGTTTGTAAGTAATGTTGCTTCCCCAAATTCCGTAGTAATGCCTTACTGCTTCGGCAACACCAAAGCCTGTTATTAAATCGGCAATTGTGTAGCCTTGTTCTACATTTGGTGAAAAGCGCTCATCTGTAATTTTTTTACTAACACCAGTTTGCAGGTTTTTTATTCTTTTTTCTCTGCTTTGCCCTTCGGCTTTAAAATAGCCGTTTACCACTCCTTCTTGCGGATGAAGTAGACCAAGTTCTTCTGTAATCGGAATTACTTCGTGTATTTCATCAACATTTAAATCACCTCCGGTTCCGTAATAGTTTTTAAGCAGTGGCATTACGGCTTTGTACCAACGTTTCAATACTTCTTTTTTACGTGGGTCGTTTGGGTCGAAATTTATGCCTGACTTTGCTCCGCCAATAGCTGGGCCAGCCACTGTAAATTTTATCTCCATGGTTTTGGCTAGGCTAACAACTTCATGTTTATTAAGCCCTTTACGCATTCGCGTTCCACCACCTGCAGCTCCGCCTCTCAACGAATTTATTACAGCCCAACCTTCAGCTTCAGTTTCACTGTCTTTCCATTCAAAAACTATTTCGGGTTGCTTTTCTTCGTATTTTTTTATCAGTTTCGAAAGTATCATTTCCTTAGTGTAAGTAGTTATTTTATTTTATCTAACAACGGTAAAAAATTTCCGTAAAGTGCCCCGCCAATACTGTCTTTTTTACTTCCGGTTACGCTTGCCAATACATTGTTTTGGTTCAACAAACGTAAAACACCAAGTAAAGCAAAAATTAATGCTTCTTTATAATCTATAATTTGGTTTTCGGGAATGTGCAATTGTGCATTGGTTTTAGTTTTAATTAAATTTAACAAATGCGTATTATGAACTCCGCCCCCGGTTACCAATACATTATTTGAGTTGTTTTTATTTAAAACATCTGCAACCTGTATGCTAATGTGTTCGGCAAGTGTTGCCAGTTTTTCTTGTTCGCTAGTATCGGGATAGATTTTTACAATTGGCCAAAACTCATTGTTTATCCAATCGCGTCCTAATGATTTTGGTCCTGTTTTTGAATAGAAATTCAGTTCATTTAATTCATCAAGTAAATCGGGGTCAACCTCGGCAGATGCTGCAATTTTTCCCTCATCATCAAATTGCTGTTTGAGCCAGCGTGCAGCACGGTTCAAAACAATATTGCAAGGGCAAATATCGAATGCTGTTATATTGGCTGAACCAATAATTGAAATATTTGCAAAACCACCCAAATTTAAACAAGCATCGTAATTAGAAAACAATAGCTTATCGCCAACGGGAACCAATGGTGCTCCTTGACCGCCAAGTGCAATATCAACTGTTCTAAAATCGCAAACAACGGGAATTCCTGTTATTGCATTTATTGCAGCACCGTTGCCTATTTGTGCCGTAAAACCTGCTTCGGGTCTATGAAAAGCAGTATGACCATGAGAGGCAATTAAATCAACAGATAAATTATTTTTTGCAATAAAATCGTTAATTAAACCACCAATGTACCTTCCGTAAAATGCATCTAACTTAGGAAAAATATCTGCTTTTTGCTTGTACAGCTGAGATAATCTTTGCCTCCATGTTTCGTTGTACGGAATTGTTTCACTGGCTGTTATTTGATAGCTCCAGCTATTGTTGTTAAATGTTAAATTGCAGCAAGCCAAATCTATTCCATCCATGCTGCTGCCACTCATTACACCAATTACACTTATTGTTTGCATACTCACTAAAATAAGGGTGCGAATTTATTTTAAAATATTCAAATGCAAAATGCTGTTCAAAAGCAGCTATTGTTAAGCAATGTGAAGAATTATTAACTTTATACATTCAAATCAATTGGTTTCAAATTGAAAATATAATTGATGTTAATTTCCCAAAATGCCAAAAGTGTATAATTTAATATAGTGTGTTAACATTTGATTTTTAATAAATTAAAAAAAAGGCCTGAAATTTGGGAATTGATTTTGGCTAAGTGTGTTATTTTTTAAGAAGCTGGTAAACAGGGTTTATACCCTTAAAATAGGAACACGAACTGCATTAAGTTTTTTTGCAGTAGTGTTTGTTGCGCTGTTTTTTTCGGTGGCAGCTACACTATTGCTTCAATACAGCAAAAATATTGATATACGAATTTCAAGCAGTTTTAGTCCTGTTATTAGTGCCATTAGAGATTATCAATTTTTAATTGAAGAAAGTGGCCGTATTGCACAAGACCTTACAGAAAAGTATGATGAAAATAAACGCATTAGGCTCGAGAAAATATTAAATGTTCAATACAATCGCTCTAAAGTTACTGTTATTGGTCTTTGCCAAGAACCTGATTTGGAAGGAATAAAAAACAGAATTATTGAAACAGATAAAGAGTTTCAAAACGTTAAAGACGAACTACTTAAACTAATTGTTTTTGTTAAAGAAAATAAAACCGAGTACGATAAGGCTTTTTTTATTTCTAACACATACAAAACCCTTAATTATATTGACCCGATTATTGCCAATATTAAGTTTAAGCTAAGCGAAACCAATTTAGAAGCCATTAAAGCTTTTAGAAAGCTTGAAGCTCAAAAATATGCAAGTTACCGCACACTAAGTTATTTGCTGCTTATTATGATAGTGGTAATAATTTTGGTTAGTACGGTATCAATATATTTAACAAGAGTAACCATTATAAAACCCATAAAAGAATTAAGCCATATTTTAACAGAAATTGGTAAAGGTAAAATTATAACTTTTGAAGCAGGAGTAAAACGACTTGATGAAATAGGTTTTATGATTAAAGCCATGCAAAATGTAGTAGAAGGTTTTAAACAAAAGGCAATTGTTGCAAATGCAATTGGCAAAGGCAACTATAAAATTACAGTTCCACTTTTAAGCAAAGACGACAGGCTTGGCAAAGCACTTGAAGAAATGAGGCGAAACCTTAACGAAGCCCAATCAAAACTTGAAAATAATTTAAAAGCTCTTGAAGATTATGCTAAAAACCTTGAAAAGAAAAACAAAGAACTTGACCAGTTTGCTTACATAACTTCTCACGACTTAAAAAGCCCATTGCGGGGTATAAACAATTTGGCCGAATGGATTATGGAAGATATGGGAGACCAAATGCCACCCGATTCGAAAAAATATTTTGAGTTGCTTAGGGGAAGAGTTCACAGAATGGAAGCTTTAATAGATTCTATTTTAAAATTTAGTCGTGCAGGAAGAAGTGTTGAAGAAAAAGAGTTGGTTCAAACCAAAAATGTTGTTTTAAAATGCCTTTACAAACTAAACCCCGATAACAAATACCGCATATTTTTTGATGAAAAACTTCCGGCAATTTATGGCAACAGAAAAGACATTGATGAGGTGTTTTTAAATTTTATAAGCAATGCAATTTTACACAATACAAACCCTGAACCAATTGTAAACATAACTTTTAAACATCAAGCAGAAGAGTACATTTTTTGTGTTGCTGATAACGGACCTGGAATTGCACCTGAATTTCATCAGAAAATATTTACCATTTTTCAAACACTTGAAGCAAGAGATAAAGTAGAATCGGTAGGAGCAGGACTTGCCATTGTTAAAAAAATTATTGAAAGTTATAATGGTAAAGTTTGGCTCGAATCTGAGCTTGGTAAAGGTTCAAAATTTTACTTTACTTGGCCTGCACCAACGGTTAAAGAAAACACAAATACTACACACATTGTTGAACCAATTGTGAGTAAGCCTGTTACTAAAATTAAAACTTTGCATTTAAATTAATTTGTTGAACATATTGAGAAAAAATTAAATTTGAATTAAAAATCATGACGGAAAAAATGGTTAACATCTTATTAGTTGAAGACGATGAGGTTGATGTAATGAATGTAAAACGTGCATTTAAAAAAAATAACGTAACCAATCCTTTGCATATATGCGGCAATGGAATTGAAGCATTGGAATACTTAAAAGAAAAGTTAAAAACACGGGGAGATCTTCCAAAAATAATTTTACTCGACCTTAATATGCCCAAAATGGGTGGTATTGATTTTTTAAAAGCATTGCGAGCAGAAAACAGCTTAAAACATTTAAGTGTTTTTGTAATGACAACATCGAATGAAGATAAAGACAAAGTTGATGCTTATAATTTAAATGTTGCTGGATATATTTTAAAGCCATTAAGTATTGAACGTTTTATAGAAGCTGTTTCTACACTAAACAACTACTGGAAACTTTGTGAATATCCTGATTAGCTTTTCAATAAAATTTTAAATGAACTCCAATAACACTACCTCAGCAAACAAGTATAATATTTTACTTGTAGATGATGACGATGTTGATATTATGACGTTTGAGCGCGCCATAAAAAAATCATCGTTGGAGTACAACTTGCATATTTCAAAAAATGCCTCTGATACAAGAAATCTTATATCAAAAAATGTTTACGATTGTATTTTTCTTGATTACCTTTTACCGGGTGAAGATGGCCTGCAATTATTGATGAAACTTAGGGAATTTAACGTTTTAACTCCGGTTGCCGTTATGACCTCGCAAGGCGATGAGAAAATTGCAGTAGAAATGATTAAAAATGGCGCTTTTGATTATTTTAACAAATCAGAAATCAATCCCGATAAAATTTCAAAAGTTGTAATATCAGCCATCAGATTATCTGAAAGCGAAAAGCAAAGACAAATTGCCGAAAGACAAATAATTGAAACCAACAATAGGTTAAAGGCAATTCTTGAAAGTACACACGACCTTATTTATGCAGTTGATAAAAATTTAAACATTATTGCATTTAATACTTCGTTTAAAGAAAAAATTGAACACTACAGCAAGCAATACGGAGCGCTTGAAAATTTAAAAGACTCAAATTTTAACGAACTTCCATTAGATGATGATGTAAAAAACGAATGGCGAAAAAATATTTTACGTTGCCTTGATGGCGAGCAATTTACAGTAACCAATCAACTAACATTTAGCCATAAACAGGTTCAAAAATCATATTACGAAACAACATACAACCCAATTTACAACAAAGACCTAGTAATTACAGGTGTTGCTGTTTATTTAAAAGATATTACCGAGAAAAAACAATTTGAAGAAGAGTTGCTTAATGCAAGAAACGAAGCGTTAAAAGCCGCCAAAGCCAAATCTGAATTTTTAAGTAATATGAGCCATGAAATTCGCACACCAATGAATGCGATAATTGGTTTAACCGAATTGTTGCTCGATGAAGGCTTTACCGGAAAAACCCTGGAAAATCTTAAATCAATTAAATACTCAGCCGATAATCTGATGGTTATTATAAACGATATACTTGATTTAAGTAAAATCGAATCAGGCAAAATTACTTTCGAAAATATAGATTTTGATGTAAGACAACGAATAGCCGAATTAAGAAAAACATTTGAACACCGAACCAAGGCCAAAAACCTTGAATTTATAACAAATATTGACGAAAACATTCCAAATGTAATTGTTGGCGACCCATACAGACTCAATCAAATATTATTCAATTTGGTAGGTAATGCCATAAAATTTACATCAGAAGGAAGCATTACCGTAAATGTAAGCCAAAAAGAAAAAAACGATAATAAATTGCTTTTACAATTTGATGTAAAAGACACCGGAATTGGCATTCCAAAAGATAAACAACAAAGCATTTTCGAAAGCTTTACTCAGGCAAATACCGATACCACTCGAAAGTATGGTGGTACAGGGCTTGGTTTAGCTATTACAAAAAACCTTACCGAGCTGCAAAACGGCAATATATTTATTGAAAGCGAACAAGGAGTTGGTACTACTTTTAGTGTTGTATTGCCTTATACACTTTCGCAAAAACAAAGTGTTGAACAAAATCAAGACGAAAAAGCAACAGTTCAAGATTTATCTGATGTAAATATACTATTGGTTGAAGATAATACCATGAATCAAATGGTGGCAAAACAATTCTTTAAAAAATGGAACAACACCATTAGCATTGCCAATAATGGATTAGAAGCTATAAAAATTCTTTCTGAACCAAATAATAATTTTGATATTGTATTAATGGATCTTCAAATGCCCGAAATGAGCGGTTATCAGGCAGCAGAAATTATCAGAAGCTCCAATTCAACAATTATAAATCACGATATTCCAATTATTGCATTATCAGCTGATGCGTTTATGGAAACACGACAAAAAGTTTTAGAAGTAGGCATGAACGATTTTGTTACCAAACCTTTTAAGCCCGATGAACTTTATAACAAAGTTGCCATGTACACATCAAAACGCAGAAACTTAGAATCAAAATGAGTGTTTTTGTTGAACCTATTCCATCGCTTGACGATTTAAATGCAAGAAGCAAAGACACCATGGCCGAATGGATTGGCATAGAGTATTGCGAAATTGGCAACGATTTTTTGGTAGCTAAAATGCCAGCCGACCACAGAACGTTTCAACCATTAAAAATGATAAATGGTGGAGCTTATTGCACACTTGCCGAAACAGTTGGCAGTATGGCTGCAAACCTTTGTATAAACCGAAACGAAAAAGTTGCACTTGGCCTGGATATAAATGCAAACCATATAAGCAGTGTTGGCAGCGGTTATGTTTATGGCAAAGCTATACCATTGCATATTGGCAAAACAACTCAGGTTTGGGAAATTAAAATTACAAACGAACATGGTAAATTATGCTGTATTAGCAGGCTAACCATGTCGGTAATTAATATCAATAAATAAATGTCGGGAGAAAATCCCGTTTACATATATTTCAGACTGCCGCGTAATAAAAAAATTTATTTTGCATACTCTCAACTTTCAACCAAGCCGGTATCTTTAAGCAATCTTCCTAAAAAACAACAATCTTTCGTGCTTTCACCATTTAATTATGGAAATAAAGTATATGCAGCAAATTTAAGCAATGTTAAAGCCGTTACAAATAATTTTAAGCCAACACATGAATTTTATTTTTTATCTGAACCCAAAATTAAACATGATGATTATATAAAAAATGTTAATAGCATTATAGATTTATTAAAATCAAAAAACAAGTTGCAAAAAGTAGTGTTGGCAAGGACCAAACTTATACCATATATTCAAAAAGATATTTTCGGAGTTTTTGAAAAAATTTGCAACAGCTATCCAAAAAACTTTTGCTACTTAGTATCTTCAAAAAAAACAGGTACATTAATTGGTGCTTCTCCCGAAGTATTGCTTGATTATAAAAATGATGTAGCAAATACTGTTGCACTTGCAGGAACCAAAAAAAACAGCGACACAAAATGGTCAAACAAAGAGTATAATGAGCAGTTGTTGGTTCAACAACATATAGAAAATCAATTGAAATTAAAAAACATAAAGTTTAAAAAATCAAAAACCACCACAGTAAAAAGCGGAAACCTGTTTCACCTAGTGAATAAGTTTAGCTTTAAAATAAATTATCAAAAACTACCCGAGGTAATAAAATCGCTAAATCCTACTCCTGCCGTTGCAGGCCTACCGGTAAAAAAAAGTATTGATATTATAAAAACTAAAGAATCTTTTAGCAGAGAGTTTTACAGTGGTTTTATAGGTTTACATAACTTTAATAAAAGAAGTTGCTTTTATGTAAATTTACGTTGTGCATCGTTATTTAAAAATAAACTTTTACTTTTTGCAGGTGCGGGTATTACAGCCGATAGCAATGCCGAAAAAGAATATATCGAAACACAAAATAAAATGCTTGCCATTGAGCAGTTTTTTGTATAGAAGTTTGCTATTGGTTATGTTTGCCAAAATATGTTCGACAGAGAGAGGCCAAGTTTTGAAGACAGTAATAATGTAACTGTTCAGCGTTGTTTTTTTGCTTACGAATTTGCAAAACCTTTTATTGAAAATAAAATAATTGCCGATATAGGTTGTGCCGATGGTTATGGTACTACTTATTTGGCTGATTTTGCCAAAGAGGCTACAGGAGTTGATTATTCCGAAACAACGCTTAAAAAAGCCAGACAAAAACATGGTCACAAATCAAATTTATCTTTTAAGCAAGGTTCTGTTCCACCATTGCCTTTTAATGATGAAAGCCTTGATGTTGTAACTTCCTTTCAATTTATAGAGCATATACATGATCGAATAGGTTTTATTAAAGAAGTTTACAGGGTTTTAAAACCGGGAGGCGTTTTTTTGTGTTCAACACCAAATGCGCTTATGAGCATTGCCCGAAATCCATTTCATGTTCACGAATACACTTTTAACGAAATGGAAAACGAGGTAAAAAATATATTCAATAATTATGAGTTTAAAGGCCTTCAGGGTAATAATAAAGTAAATACTTACTACGAACAAAATGCTCGTTGGGCAAAAAAAATTTTAAAGCTTGATCCACTTGGCTTACATAAACTTGTGCCTGCAAACTGGCTTACTGTTCCGTATAATTTTTTAACCACTTTAATGCGAAACAAGCTTAAAGAGCAAAACAATGAAACCATAAAAATTTCAACCAAGGATTTTTTTCTAACTAATGATAATTTAAACCAAACATGGGATATATATTTAGTTGCTAGTAAATAAAAGAACTATTCAGCAACAGGTTGAGTTTCTAATTTGTAAATTACAACCTCGTTATTATTTGCAATTGCAACAACTGCACCGCTCATAGCAGCAGTATTATACAGGTTATTAAAAATGTAATTTAACAGTAAACCAAATGGCTTAAGCTTGTAGAAAGCTAAACTATTTTGTTGTAAAACATGTATAGTATTTTTGCCTGAACCTATTAGCATTGAATTTTTTGCAGGTATATTTTTTTTATAATTGGCAAATACATCAAAATGCAAAATAAATGAACCGCTATCTGATATAAATACATTTAAACCATCATCAATAATACATTGAGGTTTAAAGTTAGCATTAATGTATTGTCTTATATTACCGCTTGTTTGTGTAATGTTACCTTCTTTATCAAGTTTTTTAAGCATAAGGTCTGTTGCATCAAAAACCCAAATACCATTTTCGTAACTTCTTGCTATTGCAAATGCCTGATGAATGCCTGAATTACCTAAATCTATTTTTCCTCTAAATGCAAGATTATTGTCTAAAAAAACAATTGTATTCAACTCTTGATAAAATACATAAATCTCTAATGGGTTTGTAACATCAAGCGAAGTTATATTGCCTGAATAATTAAAATTTAACGTGCTTAGTAATGTTCCGTTGCTGCTGTATTTATAAAGTTGATTGGTTGTAGTAACCACATAAATATTTCCAAGTTTATCAATGCTTAGCATTTTAGCCTTTTGTTTTATAGTTGCAATTTGTTTGGCTACATTTTCAAAATTTATTGTTGTTTGAGCCAAAATAGGTTCAAACAGCATACAAATGCATATAAAAGCTACTAAGCGCATTTATTGTTCAAACGTTTTTAGGTGCAATTCATTACCGTCAAAAACGGCATAAGTATTAAATCCAATCCAGTCTCCAAGGTTTATGTATTTACTGGTTTTGTCTAAATCGTAAATCATGGGTAAATGACGATGTCCATAAATAAAATAATCAATATGCTGATTTTGTAAAACAGTTTTGCTGTGCTGAACCAAATGTTCTTTTTCGCCATAAAAAGTAAAATTACCATCGAAAGTTTTTAGCTTGCTTTGATGCGAAAAATAATTTGCAAGAGTTATGCCAACTGATGGATGAAAAAAAGCAAATAATCGCTGAAAAAAATAGTTGCGGTAAATTGACAGAATAAACTTAAACTTTTTTTGTCCAGGACCTAATCCATCTCCATGTGCAATGTAAAAGCGTTTGTTGTCAAGTGTAATTGTTAATGGTTTTTTGTGAACCGTAACACCAAGTTCTTCTTCAAAGTATCCAAATTGCCATAAATCGTGATTGCCATGAAAAAAGTGAACCGGAATACCATCATCGGTAAAATTTGCTATGGCTGCTTGTAATCTTACAAAATGTTTAGGAATTACAAATTTATATTCGAACCAAAAATCAAAAACATCGCCTACAATAAATAATTCTTTACAAGTTGGTTTAATATTGTTTAACCACTTAACAATGAGTTTCTCTCTTTTTAGTGATGATTCTTTATCAGGGATACCAAGATGAAAATCACTAGCAAAATATACAAATTTTTCGTTTTTGTTCACAACAACAATTAACTACGTTTAGAGTCGTCAATTAAAAACAAAAACAATTCTGCCGGACCAAATGCCCCATAAACAGTTTCAGGAATCTGGCCTAAGGATATTGCAGGCAAAGCAAGTGATTTTGATGGCCCTGTAATAAAATAAATACCCGATGGCATATTACGCCCGAATTTATTTTTTAAAACCAATAATGCATCTTTTACATCGGGAACCAATTGAGATAGTTTACCAATTACAATATGTGTTTTGCAAAAAACCGGAAGTTTTCTTGTATTGCTAAAACTGCTTAAAAGAATGGTTCCGGTTCGGGCAATTAAACTTTCACAAAATGTAACTGAAACAGGAATTTTATCATGTTTTATTGCTTTTGCATTTAAGGTATCTATGCCTGTGTCTCTAAGAATTTCGGCTGCTGCTGTATCTGCATGAATATGCTTCCATTTTTTTAATTCAATTAAATCAAGTAATTTATCAATACAATCAAATTGATTATTGCAGTAAAAAAACTGCCCGTTGTTTTGAGTAAAGTTTTTGGCAAAGATTTCAGCAAGGTTATCTTCTTCGGTGTGTACATAAATATTCGAATCAAGATCAATGCCCTGAAATGAAGCTTTAGACTTTACCGTTAAGGCTTGTCTTATTTTTTTTAAGATTCTTTCTTTTGATGTTACCTGTTGGTTCAAACAGTTGGCAAAATAACCAATAGTATATAAAAAACATCAGGCTGATAGAATTTTATCAGCCTGACTTTTGTGTTACTATTCTTCTACAAAATCTTCGAACTGCACTTTAAACTCTACTCTTCGGTTTTTAGCTCTGCCAGCAGGTGTGTTGTTGTCGGCTATTGGCTGGGTATCTCCAAAACCTTCGCTCGAAAGGCGTTTAGAATCAATACCTCTATCAACAATATATTTTTTAACAGCAGCAGCTCTTGCTTTAGAAAGTTCAAGGTTCTTTTCGGCATTACCAGTATTATCTGTATGGCCTGCAATAAATAGCCTGTAAGATGGATTTTCCTGTAATACTTTTACCACATCATTTAACACAGGGAATGACGATTTTAGAATAACATCTTTTCCGCTTTCAAATTGAATGCCTGTTAGCGCTTTTTCAAACACTTTAAGCACTGATTGTTTAATAACCGGACATCCGTCATTTACAGGTAATCCCGCAGCATCAGGACATTTATCCAAATGGTCGGGTATGCCATCGCCATCTCTGTCAGGACAACCTTTAAATTTGGCTAATCCCGGCACTTCAGGGCACTCATCATCAGGGTCATTTACACCATCGCCATCTCTGTCTAAACATCCTTTGCCTTCTTTTGTTCCGGCAACATCAGGGCATAAATCGTCATTATCGGGTATGCCATCGCCATCTCTGTCAGGGCATCCTTTGGTTGAAGCCGGACCTGCTTCATTTGGACAATCATCTTCTTTGTCAATTATACCATCGCCATCGGTATCAGGGCAACCACGGTTTGCAAGAGTTCCTGCTTCGTTAGGACACTCATCGTTTTTATCGGCTATGCCGTCTCCATCTGCATCAGGACAACCGTTAAGCGATTTTAAACCTGCCACATTTGCACACGAATCCATAAAATCGGGCACTGAGTCTTTATCAGCATCAGGGCAACCAAATGCATATATTGAGCCCGGTACTTTGGGGCATTTATCATCCGGATCAGGCACTCCATCGCCATCTGTATCAGGGCAACCTTTGTATATAGCCAAGCCATATTGTTTAGGGCAGCGATCTTTTTTGTTTTTAATGCCGTCACCATCTCTATCCCAATTGCTGCCTAAAATAAAATTCATTCCTACTCTAAAGTTTGTAAAATGCGCTTTTTCGGGGTTAACTACTGCCAAAATATTATCAGACATGGCAAATATTTGCATGGGTGTAAAATTCATAACTACACCTGCTCCTAAATTGGTAAACTTGCCATTAAAGGCGTTGTAGTTTACCCTTAAATCGAATAAACGCCATATTTGTTGTGATAAGCCAACCGAGTAACCTATTCTGTTTTTTTCTCTATATCTATCGCCATAAAATGTTGCATTTAATCTTGTTGAAGGAGTTAGATTGAATTGAGCATCTAGATAAAACTTAGGTATTATACTTGTTGAATAAGCCTGATTGGATTCAACAGGTTCAAAAATTCTGCCCATTGAATCTAAAAGATTTTTAAACTCTTTGTTAAAACTATCGGCATTTTCGGGCTTTATTCCTTCAAATACAAATGTACCGGTACGTTTGTATACTTTAGCGTCAGAATCTTTCCATTTTATGCTACCTAAATCTAAAGCACTAAAAGAAAATTGCCAGCGTTTATTTAGCCTGTAATTAACGCCTAAATCAAAACCATATCCGCGGCCAACAGGAGAACTAAACATGTAGTTTCGAACCAATTGCGACTGGCTTTTTGTAGAATCGCTGAAATCTTGTAGTGTATTAATACCTGCAGCCCTGAATTCGTAATCGGCAAATACTGTAATTTTATATACATTATTGTCTCCCGGTTTAGTTTCTATATATGCATCGGTTTTTTTGGTATCAAGGTTAAACCAACCATTTAATAATTTAAATCTACCGCCAACTGATAGTTTTTGGTTAATTTCTCTGGTATATCCAAAATGTGTAACCGACATGCCGTTTGCACTAAATTGTGTGCCCGATAAATCTACTTTTTTTCCAAAATATTCGGTTCCGGCATTACCATAGTATAACATACCAAATAATTCTTTAGGCAAACCGTAATTAAATGTTAATTGTGTATAAAAACCGGCAGAGAAATAGTTTCTTCTTATTTTTAAGCCTAGAAATATGGGAGTAATTTCATTCACCATATTTATGTTCTCAAAGTTTATATTTTTATCGTCAAGAATTCGTTTTATGGTTTTATCTGCATCAAGATCTTTTCTGAAAATATCATGTACCGTAATATTTGGAGTTTGTACATGCTGAAAAATCATTGGAATGCCTAAAGTAAAACCGTGGCGAGGCATGTGAGCCGGGTTAAGTAAATTTGTTTGACCAACGGAATTAAGATGATACAAATTAAAACTTGGTTGAGCCAAAACTCCAGGCATACTAATTGATATAACTGCTATTAGTAAGTATATTTTCTTCATAAGGTAAAAATCTTTTTTTATATTAATGTTTATTTCTTCTCTGCTGAAATTTTAGCTTTTACTTTGGCAGACAAGCCTACTTTGGTTTCATAATCGGTATAGAGTTTTACAGGCACTGTTCCGTTTTGGTAGGTATTTAGTTTTATACTTACAATTGTATTTATTAGGTTGTTTACATAGTGCATTCTTAATTGTTCTCCGGTTATTTTAAATCCCGAAATTGTAACTTTTTTGGTTTGGGTTCTGCCATTTGCATCTGGTATAGAAGACTCAAATAAAACGGGAGCTTCAACTGAATCTTTTACTACATTATTTTCATCGGCAAAATAAAGTGTAAAGCCACCATCAAACGGAAATGCATTTTCAATTCTTGTAAGAACTTCAAGCAAATCTACATTTTCCAAAGGCAATCCTAAAACACTGCTATCTTTAATTCTGTCGTTTTCAATTTCGAAAAACGGATTTTTAATGCTGTCTTGCAGGGTAATTTTTTCTGAACGAAGGTTAAATGGTGCCTCAAGTTCAAAGCCAACATTTATAGATTTTGTATTATCAATAAAATCATTGTAACCGGTAAAACCATCTGCATTTACAGTAGCGCTACCACCAAATGAAATTTTTTCAGGACCTACACCAATAAAATCAACTATAGAAGAGTTATTTCTGTTGTATTCGAATGTTCCGCTAATGGTTTGCCCTTTTTGTGCAACCGTTGGGTATGCAATGGTAAAAGGCAGACCATTAAATGGCTGTTTTGCACCGTTTGATTTTTCTGCTTCTGCGTCAATATTTACCTTAACAGGTAAGCCAATACTGTTTTGAGTATTTATTCTGAGTTTGGTATCTACTAATTTTAATCCTGATCCTATTGTTTTAAATGCATCCAGTTTAATTTCAGATTTATCAATATTTAGTGTTTTTGAACCCAGATATCCATCAAGACCTTTAAACTCAAACTGGCTGAATGTAAAATATGCATCAATAAAGTCTGAACTATCAAAAGGTCTGATTTGGTTTGAAGAGATTAGTTTAGGTTCAACAATTACCTTTAAATTATTATATGGTTGATTAGTCAATAAACCCATATCTAAATCTGTATTTGAAATATCAATTGATCCATTTACTGTATTATTATTTACGGTAATAACTGTAGGAGCCAATGGAACTCCATTTTTAACAGCACCCGGTATTTTAATGGTTAAATCCATTCTTTCTTTTACCGTTGATTGTACATTGTAAAAGATTTTAGCTTCTTCAAAAATTGCGTGCTTAATTCTAATGGTTGGGTCGTCTGATACGACCGGTACAATGATTTCCTGAGGGTTAACATCTTGATTGGGAAAAACTGCATTGCCGGCAATTGCTTTTAAATTAGAAGAACTTGCTAAAACCACAATTGAGTCATTTAGATTCACAAATACAGGATTTGGGCTAGTTAATGTTTTAAACACTGGTATATTATATCCTAAACTTGTGCTTAATGTTTTATTTGCTAAGTTAATAGAATCTGATTTTTTTTGATTTGGTGGAATATTGTTTAATATAATTTGACCTAATAAGGTTTGAAAAGGAATTATATTAAATATATTTATTCTTATTTCATCAATTACAACTGGTAATCTGTTAATTAATTCTATTTTTAGGAAACCTTGAGACATAGATACATCAACAAAATCTGCATTAGCTAAATTAGGGAGGTTTACTAGTGTTGTATTTTGATCGTTTATTGCTGGAAATATAGTGGTAGTGCCTGCAATCGAACTAATTGCTGCAGCAGTTGCCGGATTAAAACCAGAAGCCAATGAATTTAGATTTCTGGAATTAATCATTTCAATATCACCAACATCAATTGCCCCAAGTCTTGTAAAAAAAATCTCAGGATTTAGTGGTTTTATACTTACCAAGCTATCAGCTGGATAATATGCCAATGAATCGTTTTTATATACTAACCTAATAAAACCATCCGGATCAAACTTTATTAAACTATCTTCTTTTATAGCATCGGTAATTTTAAGTTTTAAATCTGCAATTGGCATCCCAATTTCAGGACTAAATTTTACTTTATTAAATTTATTAAAATCTAGGTCTTTTTTGCAAGAGAAACTAAAGAATAAAATTATTAATAAAAGATTAAGTAATTTGAACTTCATATTATTTTATTGTTAATGTGGTTTGGTAAATTTTTTGTCCAGATTCGGTAATTATTATTTCAAACGTAAGTAATTTTTCTGTATTAATTTCCAAATCTTCTTTAAAATAATAATTAAACGATGGTGCAGGTTGCCTTTCGAGTATTAATGTTGCTTTATCAACATCAATTAAAAATTTATCTTTTACCAAATGAACCATTCCGGTTGCAAATCCATCAATTACTTCAACCGATATTTGGTTAATATCAATAAACTCAATGTTTACATAAGGTTTAATAGCCTCATAAACAAGTGTATTGTTTTGGTTGTATAGTGTTTTTGCAGTTTCCACGAGTGAATTATTTATACGAACATATATAAATAAAATTAAAGAAAAGTTAATAGATAATGAAGTTAGAATTAATAAAATTATAAAAATCTGATTATCAATATAATAATAACGGCTTTGCGAGATATTCACAAAGCCGTTAAGGTGTTTTAAATAAAAAATTGGCTATTTTACATAGTAAATAAAGATTTTCATATTATTTTAATATTTCCCTGCTGATAACAATTCGCTGCACTTCACTGGTACCTTCGTAAATTTGGGTAATTTTTGCATCGCGCATTAATCGTTCAACGTGGTATTCTTTTACATATCCGTAACCACCGTGAACCTGCACAGCCTCAGTGGTTACCCACATGGCTGTTTCGCTTGCAAAAACCTTTGCCATACTGCTCATAAGTGCATATTCTTCGCCTGCATCTTTTAAGGCAGCTGCTTTTAAACAAAGTAGTCTGGCAGCCTCTATTTGTGTTGCCATATCGGCCAATTTAAACTGTATGGCCTGATGATTCATTATTTCTTTGCCAAATGCTTTACGCTCTTTGCTGTATTTTAAAGCCAACTCGTAAGCGCCACTTGCAATGCCTAGCGCTTGTGCAGCAATACCAATTCGGCCACCGGCAAGAACTTTCATGGCAAACTTAAAACCAAAGCCGTCATCTCCAATTCGGTTTTCTTTTGGTATTTTAACATCCTGAAACATTATGGAATGAGTATCACTTCCTCTAATGCCCATTTTATCTTCTTTTTTACCAACTACTACACCCGGCCAATTTTTTTCTACAATAAATGCATTAATTCCTTTGTGACCTTTTTCTACATGGGTTTGGGCTATTACCAAATAATAGGTTGCAGTGTTTCCGTTTGTAATCCAGTTTTTGGTACCATTTAATAAATAATGGTCAACCATTTCAATGGCTGTTGTACGTTGGCTTGTTGCATCGCTGCCTGCTTCGGGTTCTGACAATAAAAATGCTCCCCAAACCTCACCTTTTGCAAGCGGAACCAGATACTTTTGTTTTTGATCTTCGGTTCCGTAGGTTTCAAGACCCCAACAAACCAGTGAGTTGTTTACACTTACCACTACCGATGCTGATGCATCAACTTTTGATAATTCTTCCATAGCCAATACGTAGCTAATGGTATCCATACCGCTGCCCCCGTATTTAGGGTCAACCATCATGCCCAAAAAACCTAATTCTCCGAGTTTTTTAATTTGCTCGTAAGGAAACTCCTGTTTGTCATCGCGTTCTATAACACCAGGTAAAAGCTCTGTTTGTGCAAAATCTCTGGCGGCCTGTTGTACGTTTAAATGTTCTTCGGTAAGTGTAAAATTCATATTTTTTTGGTTTTATGTTTTTTGCAAATCAAAAAATAAATAACAAATAAAGTTAAAAAGTTCTGTAAAAAAACTTCTTATTGATTTTTGATACGCTTTTCTATAATACTGGTGCTGTAGCCTGGTAAAAAATCGAGTGTTACAACCTTTCCGCCATGCTGTGTAACAACATCATAGCCAACAATATCTTCGGGTTTATAATCGCTGCCTTTTACCAAAATATCTGGAACAATGTTTTTTATTAATTCATAAGGAGTAGGTTCGTCAAAAAGTACAACCGCATCTACAAAACCAAGCGATGCCATTATTTGCATTCGGCTTTGTTCGTCTTGTATTGGCCTGTGACTACCCTTTAAGCCGCTAACCGATTTATCGGTATTTAATGCAACAATTAACTTATCGCCCAAGTCGGCTGCTTTAGCCAAGTAATCTACATGGCCGCGATGCAGTAAATCAAAACATCCATTGGTAAATACAATTTTTTGATTTTGGCTTTTCCAGCTTTTTACTTTTTGTAAAAGTTCATTGGTGGAGTTGCATATTTTTTCCTGAACCAAATCTTTTTTAAGCATGTTTTACCAATTTTTTTTGCTGAGCCAAAACCAATACGGATGCTATTGCTCCAAGAACTATTAATAAAATCATTTGTACGCCATGTACAATGGTTGCATATGCAATACCATCGTCTTTTGAAACGCCAAACCAAGTTAAGGCAGTCATAATAGCAAAGTGATATGTTCCAGCTCCGGCCCCGGGTGCAGGAATAATTATACCAATTGTTCCCATGGCAAATACAACCAAACAATCCATAAAATTAAGTTGCGATGTACTTTCCATACTAAACAGGCATATATACATCATTAATATATAGCAAACCCAAATACCTACAGATAAAGCAATAAATGCAAGTGGAGATTTTACTTTTTTTATACTCAACAAACCCTCTATAAAACCTTTAACAATATTTACGAGTCTGTTAAAAAAGGGATGACCTTTTAGTTTTTTTCGGCTCATCCATAAAAATATTGCAATACCAAGTAAAACCAAAGCAATTATAGGTTTTACAAAATTTATATTCTGAGTGCCACTTTTGCCACCAATATTTTGTTTTATATAGTCATATAGCAACTCAAAACGGCCAAAAACAATTACCATTAGAATTAAAGCCAATAAAAACAAATCTACAAGCCTTTCGGTAACAACCGTGCCTAACGATTTTTCAATGGGCATGTGATTGGTTTTGGCAAGTACAGCACAACGCGAAACCTCTCCGGCACGAGGAATAATGTAATTCATCATATATCCGACCATCACAGCATAAAAACTGTTTTTTTGCTGTATGGTAAATCCAAGTGGCTGGTAAAGATATATAGCACGAACGGCCCTAAGGTAATGACTAATAATGCTTACAAACATGCCCAAAGCAATGTAAAAATAATTGGCATGTTGTATTTTATTATAAATTTCGTTCCATTTAGTGTCTTTAAATACAAAATATAAAAAAGCGCCACCAATGGCAAAAGTTATAAGATACTGAATGGCTTTTTTTTGATTCACGTTTTATATTAGTTTATTGTTTGCATCAGGAAAAACAGCAATTGGCTTATACAATTTTGCTTTTTCAAACTCCATGCTGCAATAAGAAATAACAATTACATAATCGCCAACGGCTGCTTTACGAGCAGCAGGACCGTTTAAACAAATTGAACCGCTGCCCCTTTCTCCTTTTATAACATAGGTTTCGAGCCTTTCGCCATTGTTTAGGTTTACTACCTGAACCTTTTCGTTTTCAATAATATTGGCAGCATCCATTAAATCTTCGTCAATGGTTATACTTCCTACATAATGCAACTCGGTTTGTGTAACTTTTGCCCTGTGAATCTTTGATTTAAGTAATTCGATAAACATATTAGTTTGCCCTAAACTTGGGCTTTTTTGCGGTGCGAAGCTATGCTAATTTATTCATTACTACAATAATAATGTAAAACAGTAGGCATAATTGCTTTTGCTGCAATAAATAAATTATTCAAAATCGTTTTATTAGTAATTAATTCGCGGCTTTGTTTTAAAACTCAAGATACCGTTATGATGTTACTTAAAATGATGAAATACAATATTAAAACCTTACAAAGTTTGATTTTTTTAGTTTGTTTAAACCATGTGCTATTGGCTCAAAGCCCCATTAAAGAAGAAGTACATCTTGCCAATATAAAACAACTAACTTTTGGTGGCGATAATGCCGAAGCCTATTTTAGTCCTGACGGTAAAAAAATTACTTTTCAGAGCAACTATAAAAAATGGGGTGTGCAATGCGACCAAATTTTTATGATGGACCTAAGCAAACCTCTTACCGACAGTTTGCAAAAGCCCACAATGATAAGCACAGGCAAAGGCCGAACAACTTGCAGCTATTACATGCCAAACAGCAAACATATTTTATATGCAAGCACACATTTGGGATCAAACCAATGCCCACCCGAACCGCCACCAAGCAAACGCTACCTTTGGCCAATTTACAACGACTTTGATATTTTTATTGCCAACGAAAAGGGCAAAATAATAAAACAACTTACCAAAACACCAGGCTATGATGCCGAGGCTACAGTAAGCCCAGATGGAAAAAAGATTGTTTTTACCAGTACCCGTAATGGCGACCTTGACTTATACATTTGCGATATTGACGGCCGCAACGTAAAACAGGTTACTTTTGAATTGGGCTACGATGGTGGCGCATTTTTTTCGCCTGATAGTAAAAAATTGGTTTTTAGAGCCAGCAGGCCTCAAACCGAAGAAGAAATTAACGATTATAAAAATTTACTGAAACAAGGTTTGGTAGCACCTACTAATATGGAAATTTTTACCTGCAATATTGATGGCAGCGATTTGAGGCAAATAACAAACCTTGGCAAAGCAAACTGGGCGCCATTTTATCACCCTGACGGAAGAAGAATAATTTTTAGCAGCAACCACCACAGCCAGCGTGGATACGATTTTCAATTATATATGATAAATGATGACGGCACAGGACTAAGAAAAATTACCAGTGAAAGTTTATTTAATGCTTTCCCAATGTTTAGCCCCGATGGTAAAAAATTAATTTTTAGCAGCAACAGAAATAATGGCGGCACACGAGATACCAACTTGTTTATTGCCGATTGGGTTGACTAAACACCCATTTCTTTTACAACCAAGTTTGCGGCTACTTTTCCGCTAATAATACTTGGCGGTACACCAGGGCCTGGCACTGTTAACTGACCTGCAAAATATAAATTGGTTAATTTTTTGCTTTTAATTTTAGGCTTTAAAATGGCTGTTTGATCCAACGTGTTTGCAAGCCCATAGGCATTGCCTTTAAAAGCATTATAATCTTGTATAAAATTGCTTATACTGTAACTTTGATAATAAACAATATTATTTTTAACCGGTTGATTAATATGCTTTTCGAGTCTTTCAATAATCAAATCAAAGTATTTTTTACGAATTTCTTCGGTATCGTTTTCCAAGCCAGGGGCTATGGGAATTAATAAAAACAAATTTTCACTGCCTTGTGGTGCAACCGAAGAATCGGTTATGCTGGGTACGCTAACATAAAACAATGGGTCGTTTGGCCACTTAGGATTTGAGTATATTTCGGCTGCATGACGACCGAAATCGGCATCGAAAAATAAATTATGATGGCGCAGGTTTGGCAATCTTTTATTTATACCTATATAATACAATAAACACGAAGGTGCCATTTTGCGATTTTCCCAATATTTTTGGCTGTATAGCCTATATTTAGGTTCAAGCACATTTTGTTCTATATGATTGTAATCGGCAGCTGCAACAACTACATCTGCCTCAAAACTACCGCTGTTTGTTATTACAGTTTTAACCTTTTTGTTTTCGGTTTTTATTTGGGTTACATTTTGGTTTAATAAAATTTCAACCCCATGTTTTTTTGCAACTTTTACAAAAGCTTCAATTATTTTGTGCATACCGCCCATAGGGTACCAAGTGCCAAGGCTTATATCGGCATAATTCATAAGGCTGTATAGTGCAGGTGTGTTTTCGGGTAATGCGCCTAAAAATAAAACCGGAAATTCTAAAAGTTCGCGTAAAAATGGATGCTTTACAAAAGAGTTTACATGTTTTCGCATATTGGTTAGTACATCCATTTTAATTAATCCTTTTAGCAATCGTAAGTCGGCAAATTCTAAAAAATTAAGGCTTGGTTTATACACCAAATCATTTATACCTACATGGTATTTATATGCTGCCTCGCTTAAAAATTTTTTAAGTTTATGGCTGCTTCCCGGTTCAAACTGTTCAAAAAAAGATTCAATGGCATCCATTTCTGATGGTATATCGTAACCTTTACCATCTTTCCAAACAACTTTATAGCTTGGATTTAGCCTCATTAATTCGTAAAAATCTGATGTGGTGCTGTTAAAATCATTATAAAACTTTTCGAAAACATCGGGCATCCAATACCAACTTGGTCCCATATCAAAAGTAAAGCCATTTGCAACAAATTGCCTTGCTCGACCTCCGGCAGTAGTATTTTTTTCGAGTATTGTTACATTGTACCCTGCTTTTGCCAAATAACTTGCTGCCGACAAACCGGCCACACCTGCACCAATTACAATTACCTTTTTTGGTTTTGAACCTATAATCATGCTTGTAAATGTAACAACCGTTTTGTAAAAAAGTTAAAAATAAATTTCGTATAAGCTTTTAGTTTGTGCTACTACGATTTATTTTAAGGAATCAATAATTATATAAATCAGCATTCTAAACTTATCATTCAACATTAACTTTCCTATAAAATATTTTGATTAAAGCTTAATATGTTAATTATGCAAGTCTTACCAATTTGTAAAATTTTTTATGTATTTTAAATTTTTTATGTAATACTTTTTAAATCTTTAATACTTTCGTATTGCAATGATGATTCAGGGTTTGTTATACATTCAGCATAGTTCAGCAAAAATCATCAGTTTTATTGTAATTGCATTTTCAACTAATCTTTGTTTGGCTCAAACCCAAATAAATGAACATAAAGAAAAAGATTATAAGATTAAACAAAACGAATTTGCTATTATAGAGCAAGCCACAAAATACACCAACAGAATTTTTACTACAACAGGTTTTACATATTATGCCGAAGATTTGGCCTATATGCCAACAAGAAGCATAAATAAAATTGCCGGTTTAACTTTAGGGGTAAATTTTAATGGACAAGGTACACCTATTATTCGCGGTGCAAAAGATGGTACCGCCTATTTTATTGATGGTGTGAGAGTAAGAAGTGGCGAACTTTCAATTGCCGGCTTTAGCTGGTAACTACTTTTTTCTGTCTATAACAAAATTTACCAATGCTATTAAATCTTTGGCATTTTGCTTATCTACATTCATGTTTTCGAGCAAAGCTATGGATTCGTTTTTAAACTTAACCATTGCTTGTTTGGTGTATTTAATACCATCGTGAGCATTCACATAATCAATAACTTCCTGCACTCGTTTTTTGTTGTTACTGTAATTTTTAATGGTATTAATAATGTATTTTCTTGTTGATGAATCGGAATTATTTAATGTGTAAATGATGGGCAACGTAAGTTTTTTCTCTTTAATATCAATTCCGTGTGGTTTTCCAATATCATCGTCATTATAGTCAAGCAAATCGTCTTTCATTTGAAAAGCTATTCCAACTTTTTCGCCAAACAATCGCATTTGCTCAATTTCTAGAGCAGAAGCTCCAGCACTTGCCGCTCCGGTGGCACAGCAACTTGCAATCAACGATGCTGTTTTTTTTCTAATAATGTCATAATACACTTCTTCCGATAAATTAAGGTTGCGGCTTTTCTCAATTTGCAGCAACTCTCCTTCACTCATTTCTTTTACTGCATTACTAACAATTTCGAGAAGGTTATAGTCTTTGTGCTGAACCGAAAGCAACAGCCCGCGAGATAAGAGATAATCGCCAACCAAAACGGCAATTTTATTTTTCCATAATGCATTTATGCTAAAAAATCCTCTACGCAAATCACTATCATCAACAACATCATCGTGCACCAATGTGGCGGTATGTAATAATTCAATTAACGATGCAGCCCTATAAGTTGCATCTGATACTCCCGAAAAAAGCTTTGCCGAAAAAAATACAAACATGGGCCTAAGCTGCTTACCTTTTCGTTTTACTATGTAAGTCATTATGGTATCAAGCAAAGGCACATTACTTTTCATGCTTTGCCTGAATTTTTGTTCAAACAGTTCAAGTTCTGTTGCTATTGGTTGCTTTATTGTTTCTACCGATGCCAATTATTGCGGCAAATTAATATAAAAAATGTTTAACAAAAGATTCAGTACAAATACAAGTTTTTGTACCATAATGTTTTTTTATAAATCTATGATTATACCAAACGATTTTACAATTAAAATACCTTTAATGTAAAACAGATTTAGAACTTTATAGGTTTATTTGTAAAAAGTTTATATATGGAAAATAAGATTTACAAAGTATTTATTCTGTTTTTATTTTTTTATTTTATTGAACCAAGCAAAACAAACGCACAATTGGTTGGAACTTATACAATAGATAATACCCAGCCAACATTTGGAAGCAACTTTGCAAATTTTACCGATGCTATTTTAGCACTTAATACATTAGGTGTTGATACTTTCACAGGTGTTATTTTTAATGTAACAGCCGGGCAAACTTTTAACGAAAGGCCTCCGGCACTTTATGCTTCAGGCGGAGTAAACAACAGAATCATTTTTAGAAAAAGCGGATTGGGTTCAAACCCGGTAATTATTCCCAATATTCCAGGAACCATTTCGGTAACTACTATGGGAAATTTTGGTGATGGCGTGTTTAGAATTGCAGGAGGTGATAACATTACTATTAACGGTATTGACCTTGACACAAATGCCTTATATACAACAGCAGCCCAAGTATATGATTATGGATACATGCTTTTAAGAAGAAATGCCAACGATGGCTGCAAAAACATTACCATACAAAACTGTAATGTAAGAATTAATGCTTTATTAATTCATACTAGTGCAATATTTTCGGGCAGTTTCGATTCTTCAGGTGCTGCAATTTCTGTAACAAGCGAAGGGGGACGAAATGAAAATATTTTAATAAAAGGTAATACCCTTAGAGGGGGTTATCATGGCCTACAAATAAGAGGTTTTAACCATACAACTGCACCTTACAACTTTTTCGACCATTTTGTAACTATTGACAGCAATAGCATTTTAAATTTTGGAGGTTTAACAACCGAAGCAAATGGTCTTTACACCATTTATGTTGATAGTTTTAACATAACACGCAACACATTAAATGGTAATGTTACGGCAGCAACTTACTACGGAATTAGAACAGAAGCTGCTTTAAATGCAAGCGGAACCATTAATAACAACAATGTTTCAATTTCGAGCACAAGCGGAATTTTATATCCTGTATTTAACAACAGCGGTGGAAGCGGAACCAATAACTTTATTGATATTTCATTTAACAGAATTTTCAATTGTTCTACTTCCGGCTCTTCAATATACGGTATAAGAGGCCAGGCTAGTGCCGTAAGGATGGATATAAGCAACAACGAAATTTTTAATTTGGTAAATACCGGTACTGGTGCAGGTTATATTATTTGGAGTATTCCGGGTGGCGCTACATTAAGCCATGTTTATGGAAATAAAATTTATAATATAACTTTTTCTAACACATCAAACAACTCTACTTTATACCCTATTATTTGCAACACAACTACCACTCAAACTCACGTTTATAAAAATCAAATTTACAATATTACACATAATGGAAGTGGTACAGGAAGCCTAATCATTAATCGTTCAAATGCTCAAAGTTGTTATTTCTACAATAATTTTATCTCTCAATTATTTACACCTAACTCAACAAGTGCTGATGCAATAAGAGCTATTGAACTTAATACCGGAGCAAACCAAAAAGTATTATACAACACTGTTTATTTAAATGCTTCAAGTTCATCAACTACTAATTACGGAAACTCAGCATTGTATATTGTTGGTTCGGTAACGGCTGAAGTACGCAATAATATTTTTGTAAATGTTAGCATACCCGGACCAACCGGAGGCATTGTTGCAGCATACAGAAGAAGCAACACCACACTAACTTCATACGATAACTTATCGAACAATAATTGCTTTTATGTTGACACAACCTTGGTAAGAAGAGCTATTTTTACCGATGGAACAAATACCGATAACAGCATAGCTGCTTATAAAGCGAGGGTTGCACCCACAAGAGATTCTCTTTCTTTTAGCGCTTTGCCTCCATTTATAAGTTTAACTTCAATGCCATTTGATTTAAGGTTAAGCACACTTTCATCGCCATTTACTGCAGCCGGAACAAGAGTAACATTTCCACCAATTAACGATGACTACTTTGGCAATCCTCGAGATACCGTTTCGCCTGATATCGGTGCTTATGAAGTATCTTTTGTATTGCCTGTAAACCTAACTTATTTTAAAGGTAACACTATTGATAAAGATGTATTTTTAAACTGGCAAACAGCTAATGAAATAAATAATAAAGGCTTTGGTGTTGAACGATCTGTTGATGGTAAAAACTTTAATGAAATAGCTTTTGTAATGGGTCAAGGAAATTCAACAACATTAAACAACTACACTTATACTGATATAAATGCTGCCAATCTTTCAAAAAACATATATTACCGCTTAAAGCAGGTAGATTTTGATGGAAGCACAACTTTCTCTGATATAGTTGTAATAAGTCAAAATGCATATGAATTTGACAATGAATTTATTGTTTACCCTAATCCATTTACAAACGATATTGTTGTTCAATCAAATAATATAGAAAATAAAACCTGCACCATTATTGTATATGACAGTAAAGGTAAACCATTATTGAATGATAATTTTAATGAAGGCATTAGTAACAAAGTAATTAACCTTGCAGGGTTCAAATCGGGGTTATATTTTATACAAATTAAAAATCATCAGGGTTCTAAAACATACAAAATTGTAAAAGAATAACCTGGTAAAACGCTGGTTGAACCTATGTTTATAAAACCATTTTGGTAGAAATTGGGTTAAAAAATCAATTTTTATTTAACCTTGCAAAATGCTAAAACATATTCCTAACGCACTTACTTGCACCAACTTGTTTTTGGGTTGTTTGGCAATTGTAAACATATTAGACCATAACCTTACCGAAGCCGCTACTATGATTGCCATTGCGGCTGTAATAGATTTTTTTGATGGTTTTGTTGCACGCCTTTTAAAAGTAAGCGGAGAATTTGGTAAACAACTCGATTCGCTTGCCGATGTTGTTACGTTTGGTGTTGCTCCTGGTTTAATAGTTTATTCATTACAACAAGATTATTTAATTTTTGGTTCAAACTTTTTTCAATTTGTACCTTTACTTATTATCATTTCTTATCTGCCTTTTTTAATTCCAGTTTTTTCGGCTTTAAGGCTTGCAAAATTTAATATAGATTCACGCCAAAGCTTTGGATTTTATGGCCTGCCTACTCCTGCCAATGCCTTGTTTATTATTGCAATACCATTTGTAATGCAGTACGGGCCTGCCTGGGCTGGCGATATGTTTACATCAAATGCTTTTTTAATCATTTTTCCTTTAATATCATCATACCTTTTGGTTTCAGAAATACCCATGTTTGCTTTAAAGTTTAAAAATTTCAGCCTAGGTTCAAACAAAATTCGCTTTGGGTTTATTGCTTTGTGCGTGTTGATGTTATCCTTGTTTAAGTTTTTGGGTGTTAGTTTGTGTATTACGCTTTATGTACTTTTGTCAATTATATTAAAACTTACAAACAAAAATGAAATTTAAAGCCGAAATAGACATAATGCCTCACGCTGCTTTGTTAGACCCGCAAGGAAAAGCCGTTACAGGAGCTATGGGCAATATTGGATTGCCCAATATTGAAAACGTAAGAATTGGTAAACACATTACGCTTGAAGTTGAAGCAGCTACACAACAACAAGCCGAACAATATGTTGATACCGCTTGTAATAAACTGCTTGCCAACTTAATTATGGAAAGCTACACTTTTAAAGTTGCGCCATTGTAAACATGCGTTTTGTACTTGTTGCTGCTATTGTTTTTGGCTTATGGCTTGAACCCATTACCACACAAAGCCAAAATATTGAATATGCACGACAAACAATAAAAACACTTACAAGCGAAGATTTTGCAGGGCGCGGATATGTAAATAACGGTGATGCCATTGCTGCAGATTTCATAAAAAAAGAATTCAGAAAATTTAAACTACAACCCTTAGGCGAAAATTATTTTCAGCGGTTTAATTTTCCGGTTATAGCATACAGTGAAGAGCCTGATATTATTGCCGATGGAATAAGCCTTGTTCCCGGCTACGAAGTATTAATTAACCCCGGTTGCCCAAAAGTAAACGGTATTTTTAATGTAATTTATATTGATTCTGCTATTATTGATAACAATGGCCTTTACAACAAACTTTTAAAACGCAACCTGCGAAATTGTTTTTTGGTTGTTGATGATGTTAAAAATTACAAACTTTTAAAATCGCAAAGAGCCAAAGATATTTTAAACAATACCATTGGAGCTAAAGGGCTTATATATTTAAAAACCGAGCATTTAATGTGGGGTGTAGCAACAAGCTGGGCGCCATTTCCCATTATCTATATTAAAAAAAATAAGCTTAAATACTTTCTACAAAAAATTCAGCTGAATATTTCGCCCGAATATAAATTCCATAACACACAAAATGTTCTTGGGTATGTAAAAGGCACACATTACCCCGATAGTTTTGTGGTTTTTACTGCACACTACGATCATTTGGGCATGTTGGGAAACTCTGCAGTTTTTGCAGGTGCAAACGATAATGCAAGCGGTGTTGCCATGATGCTTGATTTGGCTCAAACCTATGCCAAAAATCCGCCTCCATACTCGGTACTTTTTATAGCTTTTGCAGGTGAAGAAGCCGGCCTTATCGGGTCATATTTTTACACACTTAACCCAATTGTAGAATTAAGCAAAATGAGTGTGCTTATAAATCTTGATTTAATGGCTACAGGAGATAAAGGACTTACGGCTGTTAATGGTGAAGTTTTTCCTGAATTGTTTAATAGGCTTGTAGAAATAAACCGAATTTACAATTACTTACCTGCTGTAAATGCAAGAGGAAAAGCACAAAACAGCGACCACTACCATTTTAGCGAAGCCGGTGTAAAAGCATTTTTCTTTTATTTAATGGGCGAATACAATGCTTACCACGATGTACATGATGTGTATGAAGCTGTAACTCTAAGTAAATACAACGAAGCATTTCTGCTTATAAAACGCTTTGCCGACAGCGCAATGGGAATAGCTTACTAATGTAAGTTTACTAAGCGCTTCAATTCTTTCAACTCTTTTTCTGTAAGATGTCTCCATTCTCCACGCTTAAGTTTAAGCCTGCCTATATTGCCAAACAAAGCCCTGTCTAGCTTATCAACTTTATAACCCATGGCTTCAAACATTCGGTGTACAATGCGGTTTCTGCCGCTATGTATTTCAATACCAACCACATTTTTATTATTAGGGTCGGGCATGGCAATGGCATCAGGCTTTATGGGCCCGTCTTCAAGCTCAACCCCGTTATTAAGCAAATTGTACATATCGGTTGGCTTAAAATTCTTATCAAGAGTGGCTTTGTATACTTTTTTAATATTGTATTTAGGGTGCGTTAGTCTTTGGGCAAGTTCTCCGTCATTTGTAAACAAAAGCACTCCGGTGGTATTGCGGTCTAAGCGGCCAACCGGAAAAATTCGCTCTTCAACTTGGCCTTCAAAAAGCTCCATAACTGTTTTTCTTCCTTCAGGGTCATCGGCAGTAGTAATGGTATCTTTTGGCTTGTTCATTACAATATATATTTTTTGCTCAACCGATAGTCTCTGCCCGTTAAATTTTACTATATCTCCTGGTTTTACTTTAGTGCCAAGTTCGGTAACGGTTTTGCCGTTTATACTAACCAATCCGGCTTTTATAAGTTCATCTGCATCTCTGCGGCTGGCAACCCCGGCATTTGATAAATACCGATTAAGTCGAATATCATTACCTTCGTTTAAATCTTGCTGTGCTGTGTTTTTATTCTTTTTGGGCTTTGGTGGCTGAACCTGTTTTTTGTCTTTAAACAAATTGATGGCTTTGCCTCTGCTTCCGGGTTTTTTAAACCTGAATTCATCTTTATCATCATCGCCTTCAACAGATTTTTTGGGTTTTTTCCAGCCCTTTAGCTCCGATTTTTTTGTAAAAAATTTTGCAGGAACTTTAGTTGTACGACTTCTGCCTCCGCTTCTTCCTGATTTTTTTGCAGGTTTTCTCATATTTTACAAAGGTAACATATTAGTTTAAACCCAACTAATACAAATTACTGCATACAATCGTTCAATCAAAATCTGAATTTTATATTAGTTCATTTTAATTTTCATTAAACTTTATTGCAATGTTTTGAGTTAATTTAACAACATGTTTATTTCAAATAATCCGTACACCAATACCCACTTAAAAATCTACGAACTTTTAAGCAGCGAACAACTAAATTTAAAGTTACAAAATACTGTAAATGCACAACCTACATGGCAGGAAATACCTTTAAAAGAGCGCTTAATTTATATTGAAAATATTGGTAAACTATTATTAAAACATGCCGATGAGCTTGCAAAGCTTGCATCTGCAGAAATAGGCAAGCCCGTATCTCAGGCAAAGGCTGAAGTTTTAAAGTGTGCTACTGTTTGCTCTTATTATTTAAACGAAGCCGAAAAACAACTTGCACCGCAATTAGAAAATACTGAAAAAGGCTTGGTAAAATTATTGTTTGAACCAATGGGCGTTATTCTTGGTATTTTTCCGTGGAATTTTCCTTACTGGCAAATAATAAGAAGCGCAATACCCGTAATAACAAGCGGAAATACCATGCTTATAAAACCCGCTCCAAACATGCCGCAATGTGCTTTGGCATTACAAGACATTATTAACAACAGCGGTTTACCTGAGCATGTTTTGCAAACCGTAATGATAAACGAAGAACAAATTGCCCGTTTAATAGCAAACGATAATATAGCCGGTGTAACCCTTACAGGTAGCGATGCTGCTGGAAGTAAAGTTGCCGAAATTGCAGGTAGAAATATTAAAAAAACTGTTTTAGAACTTGGCGGCAGCGACCCACTTATCATTTTAAACGATGCCGACCTCGATAAACATATACCCGAAATAGCTTTGGCAAGGTTGCAAAACAATGGGCAAAGTTGTGTGGCCTCAAAAAGATTTTTGGTTCAAAAAGATATTAAAGATGCTTTTTTAAACAAATTGGTTGAGCATTTGCAAACACTAAAAATAGGAGACCCGCAATTGCCCGAAACGCAAGTTGGCCCTTTAGCACGGATAGATTTAAAAGTAAAGCTTGAACAACAGGTAAAAATTAGCGTACAAATGGGTGCTAACATATTTTGGCAAATGCCACACAACGTAACTTCGCCATGTTTTTATGCTCCATTAATATTAACTGATATACCTGATGATGCACCTGCTGCAACCGAAGAATTGTTTGGCCCTGTTTTTAGCATTTTTAGTTTTAATGATATAAACGAAGCCATAGCAATAGCCAATAACTCGCCTTATGGCCTTGGTGCATCTATATTTAGCCAAAACAATGATATTGCTATGCACATTGCCGAAAAGCTAAAATGTGGCATTGTTTCAATAAATAAAATGGTAAAAAGCGATGCAAGGTTTCCGTTTGGCGGTGTTAAAAAATCAGGAATTGGTAAAGAACTGGGCAGTTATGGCTTAAAAGAATTTGTAAACCTAAAAACAGTAATGTTGTAAAGGTTTTTTAATAAAAATAATCTCGGTTTTTCTTGTTCCAGATTTTTATAAGAATAAAACCAAACAACATTCCACCAAGGTGAGCAAAATGGGCAACATTATCCTCGGGGTTGTTGCTAAAGCCTTGCCACAACTCTAAAGCGCCTAAAATGGTAACAAAATATTTAGCCTTTAAAGGAAATAAAAAATATATTAAAATTACCGTGTTCGGAAACATCATTCCATAAGCCATAAGCAATCCAAAAACAGCACCGCTTGCACCAACTACGGGTATATTCATTTTGCGTTCAACAACAGCCTTTGCAATTTCTACCGAGCCGTTTATAAACTCCGGGTTATTTTTTTGATAACTCCATTCGGTTAAAAAAGCCTGCAATCGGTCGTTATTAAATAAGTTGTAATCGTGTTGTTGTAAAAGGTAAAAATTATCGTAACCTGGGTTTTGTAAATAGGCATTTACTGATGTTTTTATGCTATTAATTTCGTATGCATTTACCCCCAAATGCAGCAATGCCGCTCCAAGTGCCGTAACAAAGTAGTATATAAAAAACCGTTTTCCTCCCCAGTAGTTTTCCATTACACTGCCAAACATCCAAAGACTAAACATGTTAAAAAATAAATGCATAAAACTGCCATGCATAAATACATGGGTTAAAAATTGCAAGGGTTTAAAAAACCTGCTTTCGGGGTAGTAAAGAGCAAATTCTTTTGTTAAATCAAACCATCCGCGGTCTGCAAGAACTATGGTTCCAAAAAACATTAAACCGTTTATTATTAATAGATTTTTTACAACCGGAGGTAAAATAGAAAAATTACTTGGGCGATACTGCTGATACATAAAATGCAATAGTAATAAATATATAATTGGTATTTTACACAAACAACATATGTTGCAAAAATTGGGTTCAGGGAAAAATAAAACTTGTGTGTTTATTATTACTTTTGAGCACGATTGTTTGAATGAAAAATTTTAAATTAAAACAAATTCCTTTACGTACCGAAAAGCCTCGAGAAAGTGGTATTACCATGGTTATGGATAAAGGACTTAGCCTGCGCGAAGCCGAAGATATGCTGAGCATAAGCGGAGAATTTATAGATATTGTAAAACTTGGCTTTGGCACAAGCTATGTTACACCAAACCTAAAAGAAAAAATAAAACTATACCAGCAACATAATGTAATGGTATATTTTGGCGGCACATTGTTTGAAGCCTATATTGTTCGCAACCAGTTTGATGATTACCTGAAAGTGCTAGAAAAATTTGGAATGCAACATGCCGAAGTAAGCGATGGAAGCATTGAAATGCCACACGACATAAAACTTGAGTTTATAGATAAACTTAGTAATTATGTTATTGTTTTGAGCGAAGTTGGCAGCAAAGACGTTGAAAAAATTATACCACCATACCAATGGATAGAATTAATGCAAAGCGAACTTGAAGCTGGCGCCTGGCGAGTAATTGCCGAAGCCCGCGAAGCCGGAAATGTTGGTGTTTACAGAAGCAGTGGCGAGGTAAGAGAAGGACTTGTGCAGGAAATATTAACCAAAATACCGCAAGACAAAATAATTTGGGAAGCTCCCCAAAAATCGCAACAAACGTATTTTATAAAATTGGTAGGAGCAAATGTAAACCTTGGCAATATTGCCACCAACGATGTTATACCGCTTGAAACATTAAGGCTTGGTTTACGTAGCGATACTTTTGGGTTTTTCTTAAACAAATCGGCAAAATATATTACCAAAAAAAATAAATAATTAAATTATGACATTACAAGAACAAATAAACAAAGATATTATTACTGCCATGAAAGCCAAAGACGAGGCTTCATTAAGGGCACTGCGAGGTCTTAAATCAGCCTTATTGTTAGTTGGCACCGAAGCCGGAGCAAACGGAACTGTTAGCGATGAGCAAGCATTAAAAATATTTCAGAAACTTGCTAAACAACGCAAAGAAAGCTACGAAATATACATGCAAAACGGCCGAACCGAGCTTGCCGAAAAAGAAAAAGAAGAAATTGATGTTATAGAAAGATACTTGCCCAAACAAATGAGCAACGATGAAATAAAAGCAGCATTACAAACAATAATACAAAACACCGAAGCAAAATCGGCTGCCGACTTTGGAAAGGTAATGCCCATAGCCATGAAAGAATTGGCAGGTAAAGCTGATGGAAAAATAATTTCGGCCTTACTAAAAGAGATTTTGGGTTAACCCAAAGTTTACATCTTTACTTTTTGTTTGAACCAATAAAAAATCTTATGACCGAACAGGATAGAATACGCAAAGCTTTTCAGAAAAAAGACTGGCCCGAAATAAAAGTCTCTGACAGTTGGGCTACTTTTAAAATTATGGCCGAATTTGTTGAAGGGTTTGAAAAGATGAGCAAAATAGGTCCTTGCGTATCTATATTTGGTTCAGCCCGAACCAAACAAGACAGCCCATACTACAAACTTGCCGAAGAAATTGCAGCTAAATTGGTTAAAGCCGGTTTTGGCGTAATTACCGGTGGCGGCCCCGGCATTATGGAAGCCGGAAATAAAGGAGCATTTGAAGCCGGTGGAAAATCGGTTGGATTGAATATAGAATTGCCTTTTGAGCAATTTCACAACAAATATATTGACCATGATAAAATGATAAACTTTGATTACTTTTTTGTACGAAAAGTAATGTTTGTAAAGTATGCTCAGGGATTTATTGCCATGCCCGGTGGTTTTGGCACATTAGACGAATTGTTTGAAAGCCTTACCCTTATACAAACACATAAAGTTGCACGTTTTCCGGTGGTTTTGGTTGGAACCGAATTTTGGAAAGGACTGATTGATTGGCTTGAAGAAACCATGTGCAAAAAGCACAATAATATTAACCAAGACGATATGTTTTTATTTAAGCTGGTTGATACAGCAGACGATGCCGTAAACTACATTTTAGATTATTATTCTGAAATGGCTATAAAACCCAATTTTTAACCTAAATTATTGCATACAGGCTTATTTAAATTTGGGATTTTTAAATGACCCTAATTTTTTTAATTTCAAAACAATAGTGTCCTAAATAATTTTTATTGAGATATAAGCTGCTTGATTTTATTGGTACTTAGAAAGTAAAATTAATCATTTCAAAAAAGAACCCCCTGTATTGGTTTTCGATTAATCGGT
>JBKBLB010000014.1:0-83488 GCA_046296495.1 Bacteroidia bacterium | reverse complement strand
TCGTTAACAACTAAAACGGCAAAAATCTTTCGCACCACGTTTTTGAAAAATCAAACAACAAATCCAGTATTTACAAGGGTTTCAAGAGACAGTTTTGTGATTAGGTGTCAAAGTCGGGAGAAAATGTTATTGGGTTTATAATATTTATTATAATTAATAAAACTACCTATAAAAAACGGGGACATTTGCTTAGCAAATGTCCCCGTTTCAGTTTTATCTAATGTAGGTTTATTCTTCTTCCTTAGAAGCCATTAATGCTTCAAACTCTTCTTTCGAGCCTACAATTAGTTTTTCGTATTCTCTTAAACCTGTTCCGGCAGGTATCAAATGTCCTACTATAACGTTCTCCTTCAAACCTGTCATATAATCTACTCTTCCCGATATAGCTGCTTCATTTAATACTTTGGTTGTTTCCTGGAACGAAGCCGCACTCATAAAACTATGTGTGCCCAAACTTGCTTTGGTTATACCCATAATTATTTGAGTTGCAGTTGCAGGATTTGCATCACGAGCTTCTATTAATCGTAAATCTTTACGTTTTAATTGAGAGTTTTCATCACGTAATTTTCTAACGCTTATTATTTGACCCGTTTTTACATTTGGAGAATCTCCCGGATCAATCACAACTTTTTTGTCGTAAATCCAGTCATTAACTTCTTTAAATTCAAAACGGTCAACGTTTTCGCCTTCAAGAAATGTTGTATCTCCAGGGTCAACCACTTCAAGGTGTTTCATCATTTGACGAATGATAACTTCAACATGTTTATCGTTAATTTTTACACCTTGCAGCCTGTAAACTTCCATTATACCATTTAAGATATAGCGTTGTACAGCAAGTGGACCTTCGATTCTTAAAATATCCTGTGGACTTATCGAACCATCAGACAATTGAGAACCAGCTTTTACAAAATCATTTTCCTGAACCAATATATGTTTTGATAGCGGCACTAGATATTTTCTTGAATCACCTTCTTTAGAAGTAATGATAATTTCTCTATTACCACGTTTTATTGCTCCAAAACTTACAACTCCATCAATTTCGGTAACTATTGCTGGGTTACTTGGGTTACGAGCCTCAAACAATTCGGTTACCCTTGGTAAACCACCGGTAATGTCTCTTGTTTTTCCAACCGTACGTGGTATTTTCACTAAAATTTCACCTGCTTTTATGGCGTGTCCATCTTCTACAATAATGTGAGCCCCAACAGGTAAGTTGTATTCTTTTAGCAGATTACCCTTTTTATCTTTAACTAATATAGAAGGTATTTTGGTTTTATCCCTGCTTTCAATAATTACTTTCTCTTTGTGTCCGGTTTGTTCGTCACTCTCTTCTTTAAAAGTTACGTTTTCAATTATGTTTTCAAAATCAAGTTTACCGGCAAATTCACTAATAATTACTGCATTATAAGGGTCCCATGTACATATATTATCGCCTTTTTCAACCTTTTGGCCATCTTTTACCATTAAGTGAGCACCATAAGGAATATTAACTGTAATAATAGGGTTTCTGGTTTTTTCATCTAAAATCCTTATTTCACCCTGTCTTCCTAAAACAACGTTAACATTACCATCTTCGGTTTCAAGTTCTGTTGTTCTAATTTCTTCAAACTCAAGAATACCGGCAAATTTGGCATTCATTTGCGATTCAGAAGCAATGTTTGAAGCAGTACCACCTACGTGGAATGTACGAAGAGTTAACTGTGTACCTGGCTCTCCAATACTTTGTGCAGCAATTACACCAACCGCATCTCCTTTTTGAGCCATTCGGCTTGTAGCCATGTTTCTACCATAGCATTTCGAGCAAGTACCAAGTTTGGTTTCGCAAGTTAGCACCGAACGAATTTCAACGGTTTCAATAGGAGATTCTTCTATTCTTGAAGCAATTGCTTCATCAATTTCATCACCCGAATTGCAAATAAGCTCACCATTCATAGGGTCGTAAATATCATGAACACTTACACGACCTAATATTCTTTCATATAAAGATTCTACAACCTCTTCGTTATCTTTTAATGCACTGATTGGAATTCCTCTTAAAGTACCACAATCTTCTTCGGCAATAACAACATCTTGTGCTACATCGTGTAACCTTCGGGTTAAGTAACCGGCATCGGCAGTTTTTAAAGCGGTATCGGCCAAACCTTTACGGGCACCGTGTGTAGAAATAAAATACTCTATTACCGATAGTCCTTCTTTAAAGTTTGATAAAATAGGGTTTTCAATAATTTCCCCAGTACCACCAACAAGATTTTTCTGTGGTTTTGCCATCAAACCCCTCATACCTCCCAACTGGCGAATTTGCTCTTTCGAGCCCCTTGCACCTGAATCTAACATCATGTATATTGGATTAAACCCTTGTTGGTCTTCTTTCAACTGTTTCAAAACAGTATCAGCAAGCCTTGAGTTTATACGAGTCCAAATATCTATAACCTGGTTATAACGCTCGTTATTGGTAATAAAACCATTGTTATAGTTTTCCCAAATTTCGTTTACTTCTTCTTGCGCCTGTTGTATAAATTTTTCTTTCTCAACCGGTACATTAACATAAGACAGGTTGAACGATAAACCACCTCTGAATGCGTATTGGAAACCTAAGTATTTTATATCGTCAAGGAATTTTGCACAAACATCTTGCCCAACTTCTCTGTACAAATTTCCAATTATATCCCTTAATGATTTTTTAGTAAGCAATTCGTTTATATAGCCATGTTCTGCCGGTACAACCTGATTAAAAATAATTCTTCCCATAGTGGTTTCAATTATTTTTTGAACCAATTGTCCGTTTTCTTTAACATTTGCTCTACATTTTACCCATGCATGTAAATCAACTTTACCTTCGTTGTATGCAATAATTGCTTCCTCAAAACTGTAAAATACCTTTCCTTCACCTTTTATTGGGTGTTCAGGAGTATTTTTTCTGCCTTTGGTAATATAATATAAACCTAAAACCATGTCCTGAGAAGGAACTGTAATAGGCGCACCATTTGCAGGATTTAAAATATTATGAGGTGCAAGCATTAATAGCTGAGCTTCCAAAACAGCTGCATTACCAAGCGGTACGTGTACCGCCATTTGGTCACCGTCAAAGTCGGCATTAAAGCCGGTACATACCAGCGGGTGTAATTGTATTGCTTTTCCTTCTACTAATTTTGGCTGAAATGCCTGAATACCCAGTCTGTGAAGGGTAGGAGCACGGTTTAATAAAACCGGGTGTCCTTTTAGTATATTTTCAAGAATATCGTAAACAACAGCTTCTTTCCTGTCAACTAGTTTTTTAGCTGATTTAACAGTTTTTACAATACCTCTTTCTAATAACTTTCTAATAATAAAAGGCTTAAATAATTCGGCTGCCATATTTTTAGGTAAGCCACATTCGTGTAATTTTAAATTAGGGCCAACCACAATTACCGAACGACCGGAATAATCCACACGTTTACCCAACAAGTTTTGGCGGAAACGTCCTTGTTTTCCTTTTAGCATATCGCTTAATGATTTTAATGGACGATTTCCCTCGGTTTTTACAGCACTAACACGTCTTGTATTATCAAAAAGCGAATCAACAGCTTCCTGTAGCATTCGTTTTTCGTTACGTAATATTACTTCAGGTGCTTTTATCTCAACTAAACGCTTTAAACGATTATTTCTAATAATTACCCTACGGTATAAGTCATTTAAATCTGAAGTTGCAAAACGACCACCTTCCAATGGAACCAATGGTCGTAACTCAGGAGGTATAACGGGTAGAATTTTTACTACCATCCACTCCGGTCTGTTTTCTCCATTTTCCTGCGCACTTCTAAAACCCTCTACTACTTTAAGGCGCTTTAAGGCCTCATTTTTTCTTTGTTGTGATGTTTCAGTGTTTGCTTTTGTTCTTAAATCAAAACTCAAACTGTCCAAATCAATTCTTGATAACAAGAACCAAAGCGCCTCACCACCCATTTTGGCAATAAACTTGTTAGGGTCGTTATCGTCTAAATGTTGGTTATCTTTTGGAAGCGAATCTAAAATGTCAAGATACTCTTCTTCTGTTAGTAAATCAAGAGATTGTATTCCATCTGCTGCTTTTAACCCTGGTTGGCAAACTACATATCTCTCGTAGTAAACAATCATATCAAGCTTTTTACTTGGCATACCAAGTAAATAGCCTATTTTATTGGGCAACGAGCGGAAATACCAAATATGTGCAACAGGAACAATAAGGTTTATATGCCCCATTCTTTCACGTCTTACTTTTTTCTCGGTTACTTCAACACCGCAACGGTCGCACACAATGCCTTTGTACCTTATTCTTTTATATTTTCCACAATGGCACTCATAATCCTTAATTGGTCCGAAAATACGTTCGCAAAACAAGCCACCCATTTCTGGCTTAAACGAACGGTAGTTTATGGTTTCGGGTTTTGTAACCTCGCCAAACGAACGCTGTAAAATGCTTTCAGGCGAAGCCAATCCTATACGGATTTTGGTAAAGTTTGCTTTTACTTTTTGTTCTTTTTTCAAAGACATGTTTTTTGTATTAATTTTTTTATGGCTTGAACCCAGTACAATTAATGCATTGGGTTCAAACCGAATTGTTTTTAAAAGTTATTCTAATGTAATATCAAGACCTAAACCGCGTAACTCGTGCATCAATACGTTAAACGATTCTGGAATACCTGGTTGTGGTAAATTATCACCTTTTACAATGGCTTCATATGTTTTGGCTCTGCCAATAATATCATCAGATTTTACAGTTAAAATTTCTTGCAAGATATTTGCAGCACCAAAAGCCTCAAGCGCCCAAACTTCCATCTCTCCAAATCGCTGACCACCAAATTGAGCTTTACCACCCAATGGTTGTTGTGTTATAAGCGAGTATGGACCTATTGAACGTGCGTGCATTTTATCATCAACCATGTGGCCAAGTTTAAGCATATAAATTACACCAACTGTAACCGGTTGATCGAATTTCTCTCCGGTTAAACCATTGTAAAGTTGCGTTTTACCCCAGTCAGGAATCCCGGCTTCGCGTGTATATTTTAAAACATCTTCATCGCTGGCACCATCAAAAATAGGAGTTGCAAACCTAACATTTAGTTTTTTTGCAGCCCAACCCAATACGGTTTCGTATATCTGCCCCAAATTCATACGAGAAGGTACGCCAAGTGGATTTAATACAATATCAACCGGTGTTCCGTCTTCCATAAAAGGAAGGTCTTCTTCACGAACTATTCTTGCAACAATACCCTTATTTCCGTGACGACCAGCCATTTTATCGCCAACTTTTAATTTGCGTTTATTGGCTATGTAAACCTTTGCAAGTTTTAAAATTCCAGTAGGTAGTTCATCGCCAACACTTATGGCAAATTCTTTGCGCCTGTAATCAGCCAATTCCTGGTTTTGCCTGTTTTTATAATTGGCTATAATTTGCCTAATCAGTTCGTTTTTGTCGGCATCTGTTGTCCAGTTAGTAGCATTTACTGTATTGTAATCAACATCTGCAAGTACTTTCATGGTAAATTTTGCGCCTTTGGCAATTACTTCTTCGTTGTAAACATTAAATACACCTGCGCTGGTTTTACCACTTACAATCGAGAAAATTTTTTCAAGCAACAAACTTTTTATTTCTTTTAAGTTTTTTTCGTGCTCTTCTTTTAATTTAGCCAATTTGGTTTTTTCATCGGCTTTGCTAAGTTTCTCTTTTTTATTTCTTGCAAATAGTTTTTTCTCAATTACCACACCTGCTGATGATGGTGGTGCCTTAAGAGAAGCATCTTTTACATCTCCGGCTTTATCTCCGAATATGGCGCGTAAAAGTTTTTCTTCAGGCGAAGGTTCTGTTTCTCCTTTAGGAGTTATTTTACCAATTAAAATATCACCTTCACCAATTTCGCAACCAACACGTATCAATCCATTTTCATCAAGATTTTTTGTAGCTTCTTCGCTAACATTTGGAATGTCGTTGGTTAGTTCTTCTTCACCACGTTTTGTATCTCTTACCTCTAGTTCGTATTCTGTAATATGAATTGATGTAAAGATATCTTCTTTTACAACTCTTTCGCTAATTACAATTGCATCCTCAAAGTTAAAACCTTGCCAAGGCATAAATGCAACCTGTAGGTTTCTGCCAAGGGCAAGCTCTCCGTTTTGTGTTGCATAACCTTCGCATAAAACGGTACCTTTGGTAACTTTATCTCCTTTTCTTACTATTGGTCTTAGGTTTATGGATGTATTCTGATTGGTTCTTCTAAATTTTGTTAATTTATAGGTTTTAGTATCACCAACAAACGAAACTAATTTATCTGTTTCTGTTTGCTCGTACCTAATTCTAATCTCGGTAGAATCTACATACTCAACAGTTCCATTGCCTTCAGCAACTATTAAAGTTCGGCTGTCTCTTGCTACACGACCTTCAAGACCTGTTCCTACAACCGGAGCTTCAGGTCGAAGCAAAGGTACTGCTTGGCGTTGCATGTTTGAACCCATCAATGCACGGTTTGCATCGTTGTGTTCAAGAAATGGAATTAATGAAGCAGCTATAGAAACAATTTGGTTTGGAGCAATATCCATGTATTCAATTTTCTCAGGTTCAACCATAGGAAAATCGCCCTCATACCTAGCTTTTACCCTGCTATCTATAAAATCGCCTGTTTCTTCATTATATTTAGCATCACTTTGTGCAATTACCTTGCCTTCTTCATCTTCTGCGCTTAAGTAGGTAACTTTTCCACTTACATCAATTTTTCCGTTTTCAACTTTCATATATGGTGTTTCAATAAAACCCATACTGTTAATTTTTGCATGAACGCAAAGAGATGAAATTAAGCCGATATTAGGTCCTTCCGGTGTTTCAATGGTACATAAACGACCATAGTGAGTGTAGTGAACGTCACGTACTTCAAATCCTGCACGGTCTCTGCTTAAACCACCCGGACCCAAAGCACTCATTCTTCTTTTATGTGTAATCTCTGCCAATGGGTTTGTTTGATCCATAAACTGAGATAGCTGGTTGGTTCCGAAGAATGAATTTATTACCGAAGAAAGTGTTTTTGCATTAATCAGGTCGGTTGGTGTAAATACTTCATTATCTCTAATGTTCATTCTTTCACGAATGGTTCTTGCCATACGAGCCAAACCAACACCAAACTGAGCATATAATTGCTCACCAACTGTTCTTACACGTCTGTTACTTAGGTGATCAATATCATCAACATCTGCTCTCGAGTTCGAAAGTTCAATCAAATATTTGATGATTGAAACAATATCATCTTTAGATAAAACGCGATTGTCTAAAGATTCGTTTTTATTTAATTTTCTGTTTATTCTATAACGACCAACATCACCTAAATCGTAACGTTTATCAGAGAAGAAAAGCTTTTCAATTACACCACGAGCTGTTTCTTCATCAGGTGGATCGGCATTTCTTAATTGACGATAGATGTGTTCGTGAGCCTCTTTTCCATTGTTTGCAGTGTCTTTTTGTAAAGTATTTAATATAATAGCAAAGTCGTTATGGCTCGATTCGTTTTTGTGTAATAATATAGTTTTAACTTCAGCATCAACAATTAAATCTATATGTTCTTCTGCCAAAATTATATCGCGTTCAATTATTACTTCGTTACGTTCAATTGAAACAACCTCTCCGGTATCTTCATCAACAAAATCCTCAACCCAGGTTCTTAAAACTCTTGCTGCTAGTTTTCTTCCCAGAACTTTTTTAAGACCTGATTTGCTTACTTTTATTTCTTCGGCAAGATCAAAAAGATTTAAAATCTCTTTATCGGTTTCAAAGCCAATTGCACGAAGTAATGTAGTTACGGGGAATTTCTTTTTTCGGTCAATATATGCATACATTACATTGTTAATGTCTGTAGCAAATTCTATCCACGAACCTTTAAAAGGTATAACCCTTGCGCTGTAAAGCTTGGTTCCGTTGGTATGGTAACTTTGACCGAAAAATACACCTGGAGAGCGGTGTAACTGCGATACAATAACACGCTCGGCTCCGTTTATTACAAAGGTTCCTCGTTGTGTCATGTAAGGGATAGTACCCAAATAAACATCCTGCACAATGGTTTGAAAATCCTCGTGTTCGGGGTCGTTACATGAAAGTCTTAACTTAGCTTTTAGAGGTACAGAATAAGTTAAACCCCTTTCAATACATTCATCAATAGAGTATCTGGGAGGGTCAACAAAATAATCTAAAAATTCAAGTACGAAAATATTACGGGTATCCGTAATGGGGAAGTTTTCTTGAAAAACTTTAAAAAGTCCTTCATTAGCTCTACTTTCTGAAGTAGTGTCTAATTGAAAAAACTCTTTAAATGATTGTAATTGAACATCTAAAAAATCAGGATAATCAATTACCGGTTTTACCGAGGCGAAGGTAATTCTGCCTTCTGGTGTTAATTTTGTATTGGCCAATGTTGTTAGAGTTTTTTTAATTGTTAACCGAAAATTCGATTCTAATAAATAGCAAGGTGACCCTCAGTTTTCACTGGGGTCACATTGATGGTGAAACTGGTAGCGAACTACTTAAGTTCAACTTCAGCACCAGCTTCAGTAAGCTTAGCTTTAATGTCTTCAGCTGTAGCTTTGTCAGCGCCTTCTTTTACAGGTTTAGGAGCACCGTCAACCAATTCTTTGGCTTCTTTTAAACCTAACCCGGTAATGTCTTTTACTAACTTAACTACATTAAGTTTGTTAGCACCGGCACTTTTCAAAATTACATCAAAAGATGTTTTTTCTGCAGCAGCAGCACCTGCATCGGCACCACCGGCAGCAGGAGCAGCAACTGCAACTGCAGCAGCAGGCTCAATGCCATATTCATCTTTTAAAATTTGGGCTAATTCATTTACTTCTTTTACAGTAAGATTAACCAATTGTTCTGCAAACGCTTTTAAATCTGCCATTGTTTTTGTTTTTAATTGTTTATAAATTGAACACTAATTGAAATTTTCTTTATTCTGGTCTTTCCGATAATGTTTTAACTATACCGGCAATTTTTCCTCCACCTGATTTTAATGCTGAAATAACATTTTTAGCAGGTGATTGTAAGGTGTTGATGATATCACCAATAAGCTCATTTTTAGTTTTAAGCGCCATTAAGGCATCTAACTGTTTGTCGCCTAAAAATACATCTGTATCAATGCAAGCACCTTTTAAAACAGGTTTATCACCTTTTTTACGAAATTCTTTTATAACTTTTGCAGGAGCTTTAATGTCTTCGCAAAACATTAGAGCAGTATTGCCTTTTAAAGTTGAAACTATATCGCCAAAATCTCTACCCGTTTTTTGAATAGCTTTTTCTATAAGGGTATTTTTAGCAACCTGCATGATTATACCATTTTTAAAAAGCTCTCTTCTTAAATTGCTTGTTTGTTCAGCGTTTAAACTTGCTACATCAGTAACATACACATTTTTATATTGTGTAAGGCTTACCGCTAACTGATCTATAACTTCTTGTTTTTGTTCCTTTCTCATTTTTAAATATTATTATAATCCCGGAACCGATTTAGTATCAACAGTAATACCCGGACTCATTGTACTGCTAATGTGGATACTTTTAAAATATGTGCCTTTTGCAGCCGATGGCTTTAATTTAGCAATTGTTTGAATTAGTTCAACAGCGTTTTCGTAAATTTTTTCAGGAGCAAAAGAAACTTTACCTATTGATGTATGAATAGCACCTTCTTTGTCAACTTTAAAGTCAATTTTACCTGCTTTTATTTCCCTAACTGTTTTCCCTACTTCTTGCGTTACGGTACCGCTTTTTGGGTTAGGCATTAAGTTTCTAGGCCCTAATATTTTACCTAGTTTTCCAAGTTTAGCCATAACTGCTGGAACTGTAATGATAACATCAATATCAACCCAACCATCATTTATTTTTTGAATATAATCGTCTAATCCAACATGGTCAGCACCTGCTTCTTTTGCTTCAGCTTCTTTATCTGGTGGAACCAATGCTAATACTCTTACAGATTTTCCTGTTCCGTGAGGTAAAGATACAACACCTCTAACCATTTGATTGGCTTTTTTAGGGTCAACCCCAAGCCTGATATCAATATCAACCGATGAGTCGAACTTTGTGTAGCTTATTTCTTTAACAAGTTTCGAAGCATCATTTAAAGTATAATTCTTCTTCTTGTCAACCTTATTTAATGCTACTTTTCTTTTTTTACTTATTCTTGCCATTTCTTAAATCATTAACTAGTTAAACGGATTATTGCCTGTTATGGTTAAACCCATACTTCTTGCAGTTCCGGCAACCATTTTCATTGCCGATTCCACTTTAAAACAGTTCATGTCAACTATTTTGTCTTCTGCAATTTTCTTAATCTGATCCCATGATATAGAACCAACTTTTTTTCTGTTAGATTCAGCAGAACCTTTTTGAATTTTAGCAGCCTCAATTAATTGAGCGGCAACTGGAGGTGTTTTAATTACAAAGTCGAAAGACTTGTCGCTATATACCGATATTACAACCGGCAATAGTTTTCCTGCTTTATCTTGTGTTCTGGCGTTAAATTGTTTGCAAAACTCCATGATATTTACACCTTTTGAACCCAGTGCTGGACCAATTGGTGGTGCAGGATTAGCAGCGCCTCCTTTTACTTGTAACTTAATAAAACCTGTTAATTCTTTAGCCATAATATTTATTTATTCCTTCCGGTTTTTTTGTTTAACTTTCTTTTTCTACTTGTATAAAATTTAATTCTAATGGTGTTCTTCTTCCGAAGATTTTAACCATAACTTTTAATTTCTTTTTATCTTCCATTACTTCTTCAATAATTCCACTAAATCCACTAAAAGGACCATCTATTACCTTTACAGTTTCTCCAACAATATATGGTTCAACCATTTTTTCTCCCATTTCAGAAATTTCATCAACATTACCTAAAATGCGATTCACTTCTGATTGACGTAAAGGAGTAGGCATAGATTTTACATCTTTTTTGTCTTTAACCTTACTACCCAAAAATCCAACAACACCATTTATCGAATCGATAATATGACCAACTTCTCCCACCAATTCGGCCTGTATCAAAATATATCCAGGAAGATAAGCTTTCTCCTTGCTTGTTTTTTTTCCGTTTTTAACCTGATATACTTTTTCTGTAGGAATTAATATTTGTGGAACATGATGACGCAATCCTTCCCTTTCAAGTTCCGACTCGATTAAAGCCTTAACTTTTTTCTCCTGGCCTGTTATGGCTCTAACTACATACCACTTATATTGCTCGGTTTGCTGTTCCATTTTTATAATTAATAATCTTATTGATTTTGAAAAATTGAGTAAAAAAAGCCTAAAGCTCCACTGCTTGCAAAATCAATAACACCAATTAAAATGGCAATTATTAATGAGGCAATCATTACAATAATGGTGCTCTCTTGCAAGTCTTCCCAGCTAGGCCAACTTACTTTATTAATCAATTCATCATAAGACAATTTAATATATTCTGTTATCTTATTCATTTTGCACGGGCACCAGGATTCGAACCCAGATCAAAGGTTTTGGAGACCTCTATTCTACCATTGAACTATGCCCGTAAATAATTAAGTTGGATTGTTAATGTTTTATTTCTAATTTTTTTCCATTTAACCAATTCCTTCTTAATTTAATTGTACATAACTATTTTATGATGATTTTAATGACATCATAAAATTATACAAAAAGAAAAGAACAATTTTAAGTCTTTATAGACACCAAATGTTGGCTCTTTAATTCTTGAGCCAACATTTAGTATCTAAAAATCAATTAATTAGTCTAAAATTTCAGTTACCTGACCTGCTCCAATTGTTCTACCACCTTCACGAATAGCGAAACGTAAATTTTTCTCCATTGCGATAGGTGCAATTAATTGAACAGTAATTGTTACGTTATCACCAGGCATAATCATTTCAACTCCATCTGGTAAAATTACTTCGCCAGTTACGTCAGTTGTACGGAAATAGAATTGAGGCCTGTATTTGTTGAAGAAAGGAGTATGACGTCCACCTTCGTCTTTTGATAATACGTAAATTTCTGCTTTAAATTTGGTATGTGGAGTTACTGAACCTGGTTTGCAAATAACCATACCTCTGCGTATTTGATTTTTATCAATACCTCGTAATAACAAACCTACGTTATCACCGGCTTCGCCACGGTCAAGAATTTTACGGAACATCTCAACACCTGTAACTACCGAAGTAAGTTTTTCTGCTCCTAAACCAATAATTTCAACTAGGTCGTTTGAGTTAATTACACCACGTTCTATACGGCCAGTAGCAACAGTACCACGACCTGTAATTGAGAACACATCTTCAATTGGCATTAAGAAAGGTAAATCTACTGCACGAGGAGGAACAGGAATGTAGCTATCAACAGCAGCCATTAATTCCATAATTTTTTCAACCCATTGTGGCTCTCCATTCAAACCGCCTAAGGCCGAACCGCGTATAATTGGAATTTCGTCTCCAGGGAACTCATATTTATTTAATAAATCACGAATTTCCATTTCAACAATTTCCAACAACTCAGGGTCGTCAACCATGTCAACTTTGTTCATGAAAACAACAATACGTGGTACACCTACCTGACGAGCCAAAAGAATATGCTCGCGGGTTTGAGGCATAGGACCGTCAGTTGAAGCAACAACCAATATTGCACCATCCATCTGTGCAGCACCAGTTACCATGTTTTTTACATAGTCTGCGTGACCTGGACAGTCAACGTGTGCGTAGTGACGATTTTCAGTTTGATATTCAACGTGAGCCGTATTAATGGTAATACCACGTTCTTTTTCTTCAGGAGCCGAGTCGATAGAATCGAAAGAGCGAGCTTCTGAAAGGCCTTTTTCAGCCAAAACTTTTGTGATTGCAGCTGTTAAAGTGGTTTTACCATGGTCAACGTGTCCAATAGTTCCAATGTTAACGTGCGGTTTACTGCGGTCAAATTTTTCTTTAGCCATAGTTATTTTTGTTTATTTTATTTTGTTTTTAATTAATTTACTATTTCTTTTAGTTATACAGTATTTGGAAAACTCAAAACTTACTAATAATCCGTAATCTCAAAGCTTTATGAGCCGTTGAGCAGGATTGAACTGCCGACCTCTTCCTTACCAAGGAAGTGCTCTACCACTGAGCTACAACGGCTTTGGTTTGCGGATGAGGATTTATTTTAAATCATACTCTTTCGCTTCATTGAACTTATAAAAATCAAGTTCTATACCAATCAGTTTTGAGGTTGAAATTTGGGCTCAACCAAATACCTAATAACTTTGTTGAGCGGGAGACGAGGCTCGAACCCGCGACCTACAGCTTGGAAGGCTGTCGCTCTACCAACTGAGCTACTCCCGCTTATGTTATTATTTAATTATTTAAAGAACAATTTTTGGTGGGGAGAGAAGGATTCGAACCTTCGAAGTCATAAGACAACGGATTTACAGTCCGTCCCAGTTGGCCACTTTGGTATCTCCCCAACTTGATTTATCAATTTTAATTGATAAACAAAGAGCCACTTGCCGGATTCGAACCAGCGACCTACTGATTACAAATCAGTTGCTCTACCAGCTGAGCTAAAGTGGCTTAAATTTTTGATTTTGAATATATTAAACATTCAAATCTTGTAAAGAACTATTGCTAAAAGCACACCTTTTTTGTAAAAAAGGACTGCAAATGTAGCAATTTACAAGATGAATGCAAGCAAGAAGCAATTATTTTTTTCTGTTAAAGTTGGAAGCGTAACAGCGTTGCAAATATAATATTACTTTTAACTGTTGCAAATTCAAAAATTTTTTATTCTCCGAAATACTCAACATAGTTGTTTTCGGTTTCAATAAGTTTTATACTATGTAATTTGCCATCAGTTATTTTAGGTTCAAGAATTTGCCATACAGCAACTACAATATTTTCTATACTTGGCATGCTGCCTTTTAAAAAATCTACATCTTCGTTAAGGTTTTTATGGTCGAGTTTTTCGGTAATTTCGGTTTTAATAAGTTTTTTTAAAACTTTTAAATCCATTACCATTCCTGTTTCAGGGTTTGCAATACCTTTTACCGTAACAAAAAGTTCGAAGTTGTGACCATGGTAATATTTATTTGCACATTTGCCAAAAAAGGCCTCATTTTGTTTTTCAGTCCAATTTGGATTGTAAAGTTTGTGGGCAGCATTAAAACGCTCTCTTCGCGTTATATATACTATTTTTTGCTGATTAGCCATAATTAAAAACCGCAAATATAGATTTATATCAAATATAAAACAGTTAGGCTAATGATGTTAAAAATGTATTTTCGCCAAAAACTTTAATTTAATATGATTATAATTACAGGAGCAGAGGGTTTTATTGGCAGTTGTTTGGTTTCAACTTTAAACCTTCATGGATATAATGATTTAATTTTAGTTGATGATTTTGATACATGGACCGGACGAGAAAAAAATTTAATTGATAAAAAATTTTCAGGCAAAGTTTTAAGGAAAGATTTTTTTAATTGGTTTGAACCTAAAGCAAATCAAATAGAATTTGTTTTTCATATAGGAGCCAGGACAGATACTACTGAAAAAGATGAAAATATATTTAAAGAACTTAATTTAGACTTTAGCAAAAAATTATTTACCATATGTACAAATAACGGAATTCCTTTAGTTTATGCAAGTAGTGCTGCAACATACGGAAACGGTGAATTTGGATATGATGATGATGTTTCGAAAATAAATTTATTGAAACCCATGAATCCTTACGGTCGTTCTAAAAACGATTTTGATAAATGGGTTTTGGTTCAAACTAAACAACCATATTTTTGGGCAGGGCTAAAATTTTTTAATGTTTACGGGCCTAATGAATACCATAAGCAACGAATGGCAAGTGTTGTTTTTCATGCATATCATCAGATAAAGAATACTGGTAAAGTAAGGCTTTTTAAATCATACAAGCCTGAATATAAAGATGGAGAACAAATGCGTGATTTTATTTATGTAAAAGATTTATGTAATGTATGTATTTGGCTTATGGAAACAAGAAAAAACAATGGAATTTACAACTTAGGCAGTGGAAAAGCACGAACATGGAACGACTTGGCAAAAGCAATTTTTAATGCCTTTAATATGGAACCAAATATTGAATATATTGATATACCTGAAGACATAAGGGATACATACCAATATTTTACGGAGGCAAATATGGAAAAGCTAAAAAATATTGGTTATGATATACCTTTTACTTCAATTGAAGATGGGGTTAAAGATTATGTTTTAAATTACCTTAATAAAGATTTATACTTTTAAAACAGAGTTTGTCTGCCGTTTTAAAAAATATCTTAAAAATTATTTTAAGCTTATCGGTATTAATTGGTTTGTTTTTTACCGAACTAAAATTACTTGTAAACAAGCAAGAATATAAAAAAGAATTAATTGATAAAACCACAAGACTGGTAAGAGAAAAAGAGCTTCAGTTTTTAAGTATTAACAATGCTTTTTTTTCAGATACAGTTTCAATAAATGGTAGTTTTGAACTTTTATTAAATCTTGCAAATGAAAATAATATAGGAGTAAGTGTTTTTAGTAATGATACGCTTGTTTTTTGGAATAACAATTTACTAAATACCCAAAAATATAAAAGCATTATGACGAGCGGAACCAGATTTTTGCTTGCAAATAATGGTTTTTATCTTGCTCACTATTTTAAATATGGTAAATATGCATTATTACAATATTATCAAATAAAAACATACTATCAGTATCAAAATCAATACATCAAAAATTATTTTAACTCTGATTTTTCTTTTTTAGGTTCAGCCATTGCAAGCCCTTCACATATTGAAGGATTTACAGATATTAGCGATAGTAAAGGTAATTTTTTATTTGCATTAAAAGTTTATGATGAAGAGCGGGATACACCTTATTGGTTGATTTTATTGATACTTTTGGTTTTATGTTTAAATTGTTTTTACTTTCATGTATTAATAAAAAAATTACTTTCAAAGAATATAGCACTTGGTTCGTTGCTGTTTTTTTTATTCACACTTGGTGCAAAGTATGTTTTACTTTATTTTAAACTACCTGTTTTTTTATATAAATACGATTTGTTTAAGTCTGACACTTACGCATCATCAGTATTTATTCCATCTTTAGGAGATTTTATATTAACTGTTTTGTTGGTTTTGTGGTATTTTTTTCTTATTGAAGGTGTAACATATTATCAAAATAAAAATAGGTTTGGTTTAGTAAAACTTATTTTTAGTGCATTAATTACCATAACATTAATTGATTCGGTTTTAGATGGTATTAAAAGCTTGGTGAGAGATTCGCAATTGACTTTTGATTTACAAAACGTTTATGGTTTAAATTTTCATTCGTTTGCTGCTTTGTTCTTATCAATATTACTTATATTAATAGTTTATTTAACATGTAAACATTTTTATAGATTGATTTTAGTACAACATTATTCAACTTTTCAAAAAATTGTTTTTTCAGGATTTAGTATTTTGTTTATTCACCCCTTTATTGTTAAATATCTGTTTGAACGCAATCAGTATCATCCGTACATAAATGCACTGGTATTAATAGTGTTTGTTGTTTACTTTTCTCTTTTACAAAAAAGACTAAATAAATTACAGCAATATTTTATTTCGGCTTTATTATTTTCAGCATTTGCAGGTATTGCCATACAGTATTGGGATGCTGAAAAAGAAAAAGAAAAACGCGAATTGTTTGCAGATAAATTAATAGCACAAAACGATATAAATACAGAAGATTTTTTAAGACAAGTTGAAAGCCGGATTATTAATGATAAAGAAGTAATGAATTATTTTGCTAACCCATTTGCACTACAAATGCAATTGCAAAGAAGGTTAAGGCAATTATATTTTACCGGCTACTTAAGCAAATACGATATTACCATATTTGATTACGATTCGCAAAAAAATTTTTATCGTGATAGAAGTCCATATTTTTTCAGGCAAATAGATTTTGCCTATAATGAATTGAGCAACGAAACTATTTCAAAACGTTTCAAACTGCTTAAAAATACGGCTTTTATAAAAGGTTACCTTGGTAAATTTGAAATTATAAAAAATAATGAGATTGCAGGATATTTATTTATTCAATTATCGCCAAAACTACTTGCTGATGAAAACCGATTTGATGAATTACTGATTGAAGGTTTTAGAACTATAGGTAGGAGAAAAAATAATGAATATTCGTATGCTATTTACAGAGAAAATAAATTACAAACACATAGCGGTTTGTTTAATTATAAAATTGAAAACGATTGGAGCCGATATACAGATAAAGTAACTTATGTAAATCAGGATGGATACAACCATTTAATAAAAAATGATGGTTTTAACGGATTGGTTGTTGTAAGTAAAAAATTAAATCCAATATATGGCCCTTTTGCATTGTTTTCTCTTTACTTTACCATGTTTAGCATACTTTTTTTAGTTGTATTGTTTTTATATTATTTCTTGGCATTAATTAAAAGTAAAGTAAATTTTGATGGTTTTTTATCTAAAATTAGTTTCATAACAAAACTTAAAAAGCTATTGGAAGGAGTAGAAAAAAGTGATGTATTACTTTTAAGAAGTAAAATACAATTAACGCTGGTAATGATTGTTTTTTTTACATTAATTACTACAGCATTTTTTACCATTAATATCATCAATTCATCTTACACCGATAAGCAAACAGATAAGTTAGTAAAGAAGCTTAGAAGTGTTGTAAGTGCAATACAAACAGAAATTTTGTTTGAAAAATCTTCAACCAATAAAATAGAAACAGATGCATACTTGAACCAAATTGGCGATTACTATGAAACAGATATAACATTTTTTGATGCTAACGGACAGTTAGTAGGTTCAACCATTAGTAAATTGTATGATTACGGAATAATTGCTCCTGTAATAAATGCCCAAGCTTATAAAGAATTAAAAATAAACAAACAAAGCCGATACCTTAACAATGAATACATTGCAACGTTTGAATTTGTTGGTGCTTATCTTTCTGTAGTAAATAAATCAAAAGAAGTTATTGGCTATGTAATGCTACCTTATTTTAACAGTAAAGCCGATCTTTATGCAGAAATTTCGGGTATTATTGTTGGATTTATAAACCTTTATGCATTTTTATTTATAGTTATCGGAATTATTGCATGGCTTATTGGCAGAAGCATTTCATACCCCTTGGCTATTATACAAAAACAGTTTTCAAAAGTAAGTTTAAGCCGTAAAAACGAACCATTACATTGGCGAAACAACGATGAAATAGGTCAGCTTGTAAAACAATACAATAGTATGATTGATGAACTGGAAAAAAGTGCCGAACTTCTTGCAAAAAGCGAACGCGAAAGCGCATGGCGTGATATTGCCCGACAAATTGCCCATGAAATAAAAAATCCGCTTACTCCAATGAAACTTAGCGTTCAGCACCTTGAAAGAGCATGGAACGATAACCACCCGGCATTGCCGCAAACATTTAAAAAAGTAACAAAAACCCTTATAACACAAATTGATGTGCTTAGCGAATTAGCTGCCGAATTTAGCAACTACGCAAAAATGCCGGTTCCAAAAATCAGCAAAGTAAATGTTCAAAGTATTTTACAAAATCAAATAAGTATGTACGAACATACATTTAATGGAACAATACATTTAATTGAGCCTAATTTTGATACTACTATAGATTTTGATGAAGGTTTTTTGAACCGAACGTTCTCAAACCTTATAAAAAATGCTATTCAAGCCATACCAGAGGATATTGATGGTTTGATAGAAGTAAAAATAACACAATCAGATAAAGGTTTAACAATATCAATTACCGATAACGGTTGTGGAATAAGTGAAGAATTGGCCGAAAAAATATTTACACCATATTACAGTACAAAAACTTTTGGTATGGGTCTTGGCCTACCCATTGTAAAAAATATGATTGAAAGTGGTGGTGGTAAAATTTGGTTCGAAAGCCAAATAAACAAAGGCACAACTTTTTATGTGTTTTTACCGTTTTTACATACCTGATGAAAATCGGGCTTTGTATATTTTCTTTTTTTCTATTTGGTTCAACACTACTGGCCCAGCATTATAAAATTTCAAAAAAAATTTTTGCAAATAATCAACCGCAAAAAATTGATACGCTAATAATTATTAAAGGTACACTGCAAGTAAAACATCAAAACAAAATATTAATAGAAGGCCTTGATTATACTTTTGATTATTATACAAACTTATTTAACAATTTATCGGTACAAAGCGGAGAAATGCTCGAAGTTTCTTATACACCTGTTTTTATAAAAATAAATAATAATTACCTAAACAAACACGATTCGATTGTATTGCCTGAGTTTATACAAACCATTAATCCTTTTAAGGTTTCGCAACAAGGTTTTGCGGGAATTAATTTTTTAAGCGATGAAGGTCTGGATGTAACCGGTAGTATTATGCGTGGTATAAGTGTGGGCAATAATCAAAATGCCATAGTAAATGCTAATTTAAACTTGCAGTTTGTCGGAAAAATTAACAACGATATAAATGTTTTAGCTGCTATAAGCGATGATAATAACCCTATACAACCTGAAGGAAATACTCAGGAATTGCAGGATTTTGACCAGGTATTTATTCAGTTTAATAAAAATAAAAATTATGTTACAGTTGGCGACTTCTTAATGGAAACCAAACCCAGCGATTACTTTATGAAATTTTATAAAAAATCAAGAGGGTTGCAAGCCATAACACATTTGCCTATAAATCCTAAAAATAGTTTAGATATAGCTGCAAATGCTGCCATATCGCGAGGTAGATTTGTTAGAAATGTAATTAACGGAATAGAAGGAAATCAAGGCCCTTACAGGCTTACAGGGCCAAATGGCGAGTTGTTTATTATAATAATTAGCGGAACTGAATCTGTATTTATTGATGGGCAAAAGCTTACTAGAGGTGAACAGAACGACTATGTAATAGATTACAATACCGGTGAAATTACGTTTACGGCCAAACGCTTAATTACCGCTTATAGCAGAATAGTTGTTGAGTTTCAGTACAGCGACCGTAATTTTGCACGAATACTTTTTAATTTTAATACCGCTTTTACTTCGGGCAATTCAACTTATTATTTAAACTATTACACCGAGCAGGACAATAAAAATCAACCATTTCAGCAACAATTAACCGATTCGGCAAAAAAAGTGTTGGCTAGTGTTGGCAACAATTTAAACAGTGCATTTATACCAAGCGAATCAAGACAACCTTTTTCGTCAGGCAAAGTTTTGTACAGAAAAATTGATACGTTGTTGTATACCGGAATATATGTTTTTGCATCACAACCAGGCAACGACAGTGTATTTTATGAAGTAAGATTTAGTTTTGTTGGCAAAAACAAAGGCAATTATATACAAAGTGCATCGGCTGCAAATGGCCGTGTTTTTAAGTGGGTTGAACCAATTAATGGTGTGCCTCAAGGAGATTTTGAACCTGTTATTCCATTAATAGCACCAAATAGAATGGAAATGCTAACAATTGGTTCGATACAACAAATTAATAAAAATACATTGCTGCACATTGAGGGTGCAAGAAGTAATTTTAATCGGAATTTGTTCAGCGATTTTGATAAACAAAATGATGCAGGTTATGGCTTAAAAGTAAACCTTAAAAATAAAACCAACTTAAGCGAAAAAATTACGCTGATTAATGATATAAAATACGAATGGGTTGATAAAAACTTTAGGTTTATTGAACGCTATCGCGATGTCGAATTTGACCGAATTTGGAACAGACAACTTACTAACCAACAAACAGGCGATACAGGCTTTAATGAACATATTGTTTTTTATAAAATTTCAGTTTGTAGCAATTCAATAAATACATTCTATCAATTAGGTTTATATAATCGAAATGCTAATTCGGTTGGTGCCATACAACATATTGCAGGCATTGGTTTTAAAAAAAATAAAACCGATGGTAATTTAAATACCGAATGGATTATAGCAAATTCAAATATTGATAATGCAGTAGTTAAATATAACGGATATTTGGGTCAGATAATAGGGAAATTTTATACCAAAATATATGGGCAAACCGAACAAAGTAATTTTAAAAAAGATAGTTTGTTACCAGCTAGTTTTAGCTATTACCAAACTGGCGCAAGTATAAGAAACATTGATAGCGCCAGCATAAAATATTTTATTGAATACAACCGAAGAGGGGACAGAACTCCAACGAAAAACGAATTTAAAGATAATACGCTTGCAAACGATGTTTCAACAGGATTTTCGGTTCAACAAAAAAACCTTAACCGATTAAACCTAAATACTACATTAAGACAGTTTAATTTTTTGCAACAAACACAGCCTGATGTTTTACCCCAAGAACGAACCTTTTTGGCCAGAGCCGAGTATGATTATGGCTTATTTAAACGTACCATTACCGGAAATACATATATAGCCACAGGCAGTGGAAACGAGCTAAGGCGTGATTTTCAGTTTTTTGAAGTACAACAAGGGCAAGGTATTTATGTATGGCGCGATTTTAATGAAGACGGTATTAAGCAACTAAATGAATTCGTTCCGGCATCTTTTGCCGACAGACCTTTGGCAAACTATATTAAAATAATTTTACCAACTACAAGCATAATAAAAACAACCAATAACCAAATAAGCCAAACATTAAATATAAATACTCCTGTAAAATGGCAAAGGAGCAGCGGTATAAAAAAAATTGCTTCATATTTTAATAATCAGTTTGCTTACAGGTTAGATAATAAAATACTTACAAATGCTTTAAATTTAAATAAATTCTTACAAAACAACTACAACGATTCTGAGTTAATTGCAGGAAACTCTTTGCTAAGAAACACTTTGTTTTTTAATCGTTCTCATCCGGTTTTTGGTGCTGATTTTACAATAAATCAAAGCACCAATCAAAACCTGCTTACAAATGGTTTTGAATCAAGAAACAGAAAAGATTATACCTTAAATACGCGTTGGAATATAACAACAGATTTAACACTTAATCAATCATTTGTTTCCGGTCAAAGAATTATGTTCAATCAGTTTTTTGAAGCAAATAACTTTAATTACGATTTTTTTGAACTAAAACCCAAACTCATATACCAATTGCAAAGCGATATTCGTATAACCGTAAATTACAGTTTTTTTAATGCCGGCAATAAACCTGAGTTTGGTAAAGAAATTGCACAAATTCATGAAGCCGGAGCAGAAACAAGATTTACTTTAAAAAAACTTGGTGTGCTAACTATTAAATATTCGCTTGTTGTAATTAATTTTAATGGAAATGTTGCAAGTCCTTTAGCTTACGATATGTTGCAAGGGTTAAATACAGGTAACAATCAATTATGGAATATAAACCTGCAACAACGCCTTGGCCCTAATTTGCAAATAAACATAAACTACGATGGCCGAAAAGCAGAAGGCATAAATACCATTCATATTGGCCGTATGGAAGCAAGATATTTATTTTAATAAACAATCAGTTTACCCGTTGATTCTTTATCTTTATGTCTTATTTTGTAAAAGTAAACACCGGGTTTTTCCGGAGCAATTATATCAAAGTTGGTTGCATAAGAAGCCAATTCACCAAACTGATTCAACAAAACAAACTCATCAATCATATCTATTTCTGTAATAGTAATGCTTGAGCTAGCTTTTACTGGATTAGGATATAGATTGATAGTTTTTAAGTAAGATTTTTTAATTGAAGTCGAATATTTTTGATGTATTACGCCAACGGCATCCAAATCAAAACCTCCTGAAGGAAAAGGTGTAGGCCAAGGGTCGTTTATCAAGTTGTTGTTTTTATCTTTTGATCCAAAAGTTTCATCAATACTTCCAACAACATCAATAATTTTTATAAACTTAATATGGTTTACATCAATTAAAGGGTTGTTTTTTAGCTCATCTAAATCAAAAGGAGTACCGTATGGAGCGATATACTTTCCGGCAAGATTGTTTATTTTTTTTGCATCCAAACCTTCAAAAGCTCCTATTTGCAAATTGGTATTAGTAAGGCTTGTTGGTTCAAACCTTACAAAATCTCTTCCATTACTACTTACTTCAACAAAAGCAAGTTCAAGAAAATATAACGAATCATCAAAGCTGAAACCATTTTCAAAAACTACAAAATCTGGTCCCGGGCCATTTACAATCAGATTGTCAAAATGTAAAATTGCTTCCCCGCCATCGCCAAGGCTTACAATTCGGCCATCGGCTTTGCCAATTGCATTTTCTTTTGAACCAACACTAACCAAGCCCAAAGCGGTATCGGCAATATTTTGATAGCCTAACTTTAAAGTACAATTATTTGCCCAATTTATAATAACAGCGCTATCAGCATGTATAGCAGTTGTGCCTGCAAACCCAGCTTGTGGCGCAAACTGTGCAAAAACAATCGCAGTTTTACTATAAATAAAAAATAAAGCTATTATTATTTTTTTCATGAAACAAAAAAACCAGATGTTTTGCATCTGGTTTTGGCGGAGAGAGAGGGATTCGAACCCCCGGACCTGTTACAGTCAATGGTTTTCAAGACCACCGCATTCGACCACTCTGCCATCTCTCCGGGTGCAAAAGTAGGTTATCTCTATTAAATCGTAAAAAAAATTTAATATATTTTGATAACTGTAATATGTGAAGCTTGTTAAGTAATTGTTATTCAAGTATGTTATTAATGTTATATATGAACAAAAAAAATCCCTGTTGTATGCAATACAACAGGGATTTTTAAAAAATTTATAATTTTATTGAACTACAATTTTATTGCTTATTACCTGTCCGTTAATTTCGGTGTTTACAATATACATACCGGTATTAAGGTTATGTTGGTTTTTGTTTATTTCAACTACATGGTCTCCAGCTTGTTGTTTGCCGCTAAATACTGTTGTAATTTGTTTACCAAGCATATCAAAAACGGTAATGTTTACGTTTGCATTTTCATTTAATGTGTACATAACGCTGGTGGCATCGCTAAATGGATTTGGTACAACCATGAGATTAAAATTTACAGCCAAATCTTTGTTTACACTTGTAGCAACCCCATCACCAACCATTACATTATCAAGGTAAAAATTATTACCGCCTGCATAAGTAAATGCAATCCTAACCAAAACATTTGATGTTTTTGGAAACGAGGCACCGCTAAAAGTTAAATCGGCCCATTTTGTTCTGTCAGTTGGTATAAAGTTTACATTACTTTGAAGAGTTGTTGTTGCACCAATGGTTGAAACATTGTTTGTTGTATTTGAATGTGTTCTTGTTGCTCGTAAAACCCAAGTTCTTCCACAATCGGTTGATGTAAAAATTGAAATAGATTCTTTTGTGGGCTCATTAAATAATGTACCGCGTGCAAATGCATAACTTAAAGAAATGTATGGAGTTGAAGTGCCTGAAAAGTCGAATGCCGGAGATGTAAGCGTAAAAGTATTATTTATACTGTTTCTTTGATTAAATGGATCGGCACGTAAAAGCATGGAAGCTATGTTGCTATGCGAGAATGGAGTGCGTTGAAAGCTATTTGTTGAAAACCCATTGTCAAATACCCAACCTTCTTGTTGCCAGTTGTTTTGATACCACCAATCAGCATAAGTTCTCCATCCGGGTTTTCTATTTGAAGCAGATGGCAATACTGTTATATAATTTTTTAGAGTAGTTGTACCTGTACCGTTAGGGCCTGTGGCTTTTAAAATTACATCGTAAGTTCCTGGTTCGTTGTAAGTAATATTGTTTGGATTTCTTTGTGTAGAGGTTGATGGATTACCACCTGGAAATTGCCACTCAAATGTATTTACTGTTCCATTAAAACTAAAATCTAAAAAACTTGCACTAGAACCTGAACAAATAACACGGGTTTTTGTATTAAACGCTGCTATGGGTGCACAGTTTGCATTTGCCGAATATGGGTCTTTTACACCTGTAAATTCTAAGTTTTCTTCACTCCAAAGTTCTTTTCTGTAAGTTTCAAGACAAAAACGCATCTTAGCTTTTTGTTGCAAAGTAAAAATGGTACCACTACACGATCCGCTAAAATAATCCATTATATTTTCCTGCATATCCGGTAAATCAGGGTTATCGGTGCTGCAGGTATTAAAATTTTGATTGCCACATAGGATACCTCTTCCGGTATTTACGCCTGAAGTGGACAATCTGAAGAAAGTAGGAGGGGTGTCATCAATACCGTCTCCACTTAAGTCGCAACTATCTCCCTGAAAAGGGTGAAACAATCCTAACCAGTGACCCGCCTCGTGCGAAAGTGTATTATCAGAACTGGGGCCAAAACTTTGATTTGCTGCAAGTATCACACCATCTCTTATATTAGAAAAACCTCCGAAAGGAAGATAAGCAAATCCTCCCACTGCATTACCTTGACCCGAGAAAACCTCACGTGTAACCCATACATTAAAGTACCTGCGTGTATTCCAAGTGCTTAATTGTTTAATAAAATCGTTTCCTAGATACGTTTGTGGTGTATGAACCCTTACTATTCCATTGGTACATTTTCCTTGAGGATCTTTTCTTGCAAGCCTGAATTCAATATTACAATTTGCTATTAATGGTTTAAAAATATCTCTTACCAGATTTGTACCGGGTGCTGTACCCGCGAAGTAACGATTCATCAATTCTATTCCACTTTGAATAGCGGCATCACTAATATTTTCACTTCCATTATCATGAAAAACATGAACAACTACCGGAATGATAAATTTTTGCTCAGTTTTTCCCAATTCATTTTTTTGGTTTTCAATAAACTCTCTGAATGCTTTGTTAAAATTATCTAATTGTAATTTCCATTCGGGGTTTTCGCGGAAAATATGTTCTAAGTGTTCATCTGTACCGCATATGTGCTGAGCTGTTACGTTTTTACTTGTAAAAACAATTGTAAATGCGGCTAATAGTAAAACAATTCTTTTCATGGTGGTAAACTTATATATTACAAAAGTCAAAAAAAAATTTTTTTTGGTTGCTTTTATTTGTCTGTTTCCCAAACTTCAATACTAGTAGGTTTTTTGTTGTTGATAATCAATTTTATAGCTGTTGATTTTTTGTGGAAACCATGCTTTCCGGCTGCACCCGGATTGATGTGTAAAATTTTATTTACATGATCGTTTAATACTCTTAAAATATGCGAATGACCGCAAATCATCACATCAGGTTTGTTTTGAGCCATTATTTGTTTGAATTGCTTGCTGTACTTACCGGGATAACCGCCTATATGCAGCATACAAATATTTAAATCTTCACAATTAAATTGTATTACCTCAGGCAACAATTGTCTTAATTCAATTCCATCAATATTACCATAAACAGCTTTTAGTGGTTTAAAATTTTTTAACTTATTGTATACATCAAAATCACCCCAGTCTCCGGCATGCCAAATTTCTTCGCATGGTTCAAAAAAATTAAATAAAGATGGATGAATATATCCGTGTGTATCAGATATTATACCAATGGTTTTCATGTAAGATTACAAGTTTATATTTTTTGCAATTATTAATAAGTTTTTTGTTGAACCCAATAATTAAATGATACTTGCTTTATTTTGCACCTTGTATGACATTATATATTGTTATTATTACCTGCATTCTTTCCATTGTTGCCTTTTCAAGAACTGATATAATGGAGAGGCTGATACTTCATCCTTATTCGGTTCAACATAAAAATGAATGGTACCGTATGGTAACAAGTGGCTTTTTACATGCAGACTGGCTTCATTTATTAATTAATATGTTTGTATTGTTTAGCTTTGGTGGAGTTGTAAATACCTACTATGGTTATGTTTTTGTATCAAGTGGAAATATTCATTTTGTTATTATGTATATTACATCAATTTTTGCAGCAAATGTTCATTCGCTTTACAAGTATAAAGATGCTTACCAATATAAATCTTTAGGAGCATCAGGAGCAGTTTCGGCTGTAGTTTTTGCCAGCATTTTGTTTCAACCTTTGGCAAAAATATACTTGTACGGAATAATTGGAATTCCGGGTATTGTTGCCGGAATTTTGTATTTAGTTTATTCTAATTATGCTGCCAAAAAGCAAAACGATAATATTAATCATGATGCACACTTTTACGGAGCAGTTTATGGTATTGCATATACCATAGTTTTTAAGCCTGCGGTAATAAAAATTTTTATGAATAGGTTGGCTGAAGGTTTTTAGTAAAAATAATTTACTTAGAGATTTAATAATTTCTCATTTAATATTTTTGGATGTTTTATTTCGTTATTAAAGTCAGCACAGCTATACTTAACAAAACACTTGACAAATAATTTTTTATTTGTATTGTTGTAAATTAAACCAAAAATTGAAACTACCATATAACATGAAGAAAATACTTTTACTGTTTGTTTTTGCAGCTTTATCACTTTCTGTATTTGCGCAATTTGGCTACATAAAAAAGAAATGGGAGATTGATAGTATAAAAGCAAATAAAATTGTTGTAGTGCTTTTTCCTGATAGCGCTTATAGCGAAAGTATAATGCAGGCAATGGAAGATTACTGGAATTTTAGCCCCTTTGAATTTGCCGAAGATACCAGCATGTATATGTATAAAAAATCGCGAAACTATTATTTACTATACAGCAAAGGTAAAGGCAGTAAAAACAAAGCAAAGCTTTGCAGCAGTGTTGAAGATTTTAACGGTTTTGTAATTACCAATAAATACAGTAAAAAAATAGCTAAAGAAAATATTGTTGCCTATGCTCATACAAAAAACAATATTGATACCAGTGATTGGAAAAGTGTTGCCATGATTGGTGTTCAACTTTTAAAAAACTACTTGAATATTTGCGATAAAGCTCAAAATGAAAACGAATTTTCAAATATAAACAGATTGATGTCTAATTATCCCAGTGAAAAAAATCAATTGCTTGATAAAACTTTATTAATACAAACCGGAACCATGAAACTGGAAGGAAAAGAAGATGCAACTGCATTATTTGGAGGAGAAGTTGAAGTGTTGAGCGAAGACGAAATAAATCCAAGAATTGAAAAACAAGACCATAACAGTTTATACTTTTATATTTCTAAAGACGAAAAATTTAGTCATAAACTTTTAATAACTTTAGCAGGTTGTGAATTATTGTATTATTCATCATCAGGAATTGATAAGCCACATATAACAGCTAAAGAGTTAAAAGAAGTAAAATCGATGAAAGATAAGCTGATTAAAATAAGAATGAGAGAAAAATAGTTTCTTTCTCGATTACTACTCTTGCATCATTCTAACAATTTTTACAACCATATTTCTTGGAGCAAAACGGTTAGAAAACAACAACAATTTGTTTTTAATACCATGTACGGCAACAGTTTTTCCGTTTAACATTGCTTTATAACCAAAAATTGCAACCTCTTTTGATGATGGTAATTTTTTACCTTTTACCAAACCGCTTCCAAGCATGTTTGCTTTATTAAAAAAATTACTTTGGGTGGGGCCGGGGCAAAGAGCTGTTACCGTAATCCCAAATTCTGCAACCTCGTTTGCAATAGCTTCAGAAAAATGCAGCACGTATGCTTTTGTTGCAAAGTAAACCGCCATTAATGGACCGGGTTGAAATGCTGCAATTGAAGCAACATTCATAATTTTACCATTTTTGTTTTTAATCATATCTTGCAAATACAAATACGTAAGCTGAGTTAATGAGGTAATATTTAATTGAATCATTTCTTTGTTTGATTCCCAGTTAGAGTTATTAAATAAACCAAAGTCGCCAAAACCTGCATTATTAATCAGATAATCAATATTTAAATTGTTATTTTTTGTGAAGTTGTAAATTTCTTCTGCAGAATTAGATTTGCTTAAATCTATTTCAAAAACATCAACTTTTATATTGTATTCCGTTTCAAATTGTTTTTTTATTTCTTCCAATTTTTTGATGTTTCTTGCCGCCAAAACCAGATTGCCACCGTTTTTAGCATGTATGTTTGCAAGTTCGAAACCAATTCCGCTGCTTGCTCCAGTTATTAATGCAGTTTTTTTCATTATTCAAATAAAAATTTAATTTATAAAATAATTGTTAAATAAAATTTGAATGTATAAGATAAAATATTATTTTTTGAGGATTTGAAGCCCATTATTAAATAAAGACCATTTTCTGTTTTTTTATTTATGAAGCCCAAAGCCGAAAATTGCAAAAAATGATAGTAATTAAAAATACACTGGTAAGTGAAGATATATTTAAAGAAGAATTTGTGTGTAATCTTTATGCGTGCAAAGGTGCTTGCTGTATTGAAGGTGATGCCGGAGCACCATTGGATAAGGAAGAAATAATAAAAATTGAGCATAATTTTATTGGTATAAAACCGTTTTTGAACCCAAAACATTTAAAAACAATTGAAGAAAATGGTTTTTATGAAGAAGACGATGAAGGAGAATATGTAACAACATGCCAAAAAACCGGAGAATGTAATTTTGCAGTTAAAGACAAAAACGGAATATTGAGTTGTGGTATTGAACTTGCCTTTGCTTCCGGAAAATCTGATTTTGTAAAACCATTATCATGCCATTTATACCCAATAAGATTAAGTAAAGTAGGCGATTATATTGCACTAAATTATCACCGCTGGCATATTTGCCATGCTGCTTGCAGTTTTGGTAAAAAGCAAAAAGTATCGGTTTTTGAGTTTTTAAAACAACCGCTTATCAGGGCTTTTGGCGAAGATTGGTACAACGAAGGGCTTGAGGTATCTTTTGCATTAAAAAAATAAAATATGCAGGTAACCGGCAATCATCAAACATATAAAATTGTAAGCCGTATAAAGCAAGGCAAATTTAATTATGTTTATATTGCAGAGTCTATTCTCGAAAGAGAAAAATTTATAATCAAGTTTATTTCAAAAAACAATCCACTAGAAAGAATTAAACAATTACAAAACGAATTTTATATACAAGCTGTTCACCCAAATATTGCAACAGTAGTTGATTGCTTTGAAACCAATGCAGGATTTTTTGTAGTTAGAAGATATATTGAAGGAAACGACCTTGCAGTAATAAATCAAAAAAAAGATTTTACACTTGCCGAGAGTGTTAAAATAGCCATTCAGGTTTTAATTGCATTAGATTATCTTCACCAAAGACAAATTGTGCATGGCGATATAAGGCCGGAAAATATTCTACTTACAAATAATAATAAAGCAATATTGCTTGATTTAGGTTTGTCAAGAAATTTTCCTCAATCAAAAAATAAAAGATTTCCTTTTGCCCTATTATATGCTGCTCCGGAACAAATTTTGCAGAAACACCATTTGGTAAATCCATCAACCGATATGTTTGCTCTTGGATTAACCATGTGGCATATTATTACAGGAGAACCACAAATAACAAACGAAAATCCTGAATTTATAATGCATTTGCAGCTTACACAAAACTTGGTTAAACCAGGATACATGCCTGATGAATTTTTTAAGATTTTATACAAAGCCACCCTTCGCCCTGAATTGCGAAAACCTCCTGCCATGTATAGCGAATATGAATTAGATAACTTGCTTGCCGTTGCTGTAAATAAACGCTATAAAACAGCCCTTGAGATGAAAGAAGATTTATTAGCGGTATTACCCGAACTTGAGAAAATAAAACCAACAATTTTTGATAAAATAAATCGTTTATTTGGGCGCTAAACGAAGCAGAAGAAGAGCAATTAACATAAATATAAACGTAGGCGCCCATACTGCAACCCAGGCAGGAATTACACCACTATTTCCCATTGTACTAAAAACCTGTATAAATAATAAGTAAACAAAAGTAATAATTACCCCTAAGCCAAGGCTAAAACCCATGCCGCCACGAGATTTGCTTGATGAAACAGCAACAGCCATTATGGTTAATACATAAAATGCAAAAGGTATTGATGTTCGTTTATAAAGTTCTACATAGTATTTGCCTGTCCCTGCACTTCCTTTTTCAACTTCTTTTCTAATAAATTCATTAAGTTCGGGGTTTGTCATGCTGCTTATATATTTCGATTTTACTATAAATTCATCTGGTTTTATAAGCAAAACAGTATCAAGTCGTTCTCTTTTTAAAATTATTTCCGAACCATCAGCATTAAAAATTCGGTTTCTATAGCCTTCAAGGCTCCATATTTGTTTTTGTTTATCCCAAATCAATCGGCCTGCATAAACCCTGCTTATTAAGCGGCTTTGGCTAAAACATTCAAGTACAACATTAAAACCAATACTGTCGGTATAATTAAAAGATTCCATGTGTATAACCGAACTGTCATTTAACATACTGTATAAATTGTTGTTTTCGGTTGGTTTTCGGTCATGTATCCAATCATCTTCAAATTTTAATTTATACTTTTCGGCTCGAGGTATAATATGGGTATTTAGTAACAAAAAAATTAAGAACAAAAAGGTTGCACCTAACAAATAAGGTTTTAAAAATTTAGGATATTTAACACCACTGTTTAAAATAGCAATAATTTCGCTGTTTTGAGCCAGCTTAGCATTAAATAATAATGTAGCCAAAAATGCAAATACACTGCTAAAAAGGCCCATAAACCAAGGAATAAAGTAAATATAGTAATCGAAAATAAGCACAAATAAAGGGGGCTTTCTCCTAATAAAATCGTTCATTTTTTCGCTTACATCAATAAAAATAGCAATGAGCGAAAACAGTAATAGTGAGTAAAAAAAAGTTTGCAAGTATTTTTTTAAAATATACCTGTCAATAATACCAATACCCAGTATTTCCCAAATTCGGTTCAGCAAAAATTAATTTATTATATTAAAACCTGTATAAGGAACCAAAACTTCGGGTATTAAAATTCCCTCTTCGGTTTGATTGTTTTCGAGCAAAGTTGCAACAATACGAGGCAATGCCAATGCACTGCCATTAAGTGTGTGTGTAAGTTTATTTTTACCGTCTTTTGTTTTGAACCTGCATTTTAAACGATTACTTTGAAAATTTTCAAAATTGCTTGTAGAGCTTACTTCGAGCCATCGTTTTTGTGCAGCACTGTAAGTTTCAAAATCGTATGTTAATGCCGAAGAAAAACTCATATCGCCACCACAAAGTTTTAAAATACGGTAGGGTAGGTTTAATTTATTTAATAAACCTTCAACATGAGCCACCATTTCATCTAAAATTCGGTACGATTCATCAGGATGAGCAATTTGTACAATTTCAACTTTATCAAACTGGTGTAATCGGTTCAAGCCACGAACATGGGCGCCCCAAGCTCCTGCTTCTCGCCTGAAACAAGGTGTATATCCAACATTTTTCTTGGGTAATTCTTCTTCTTTTAAAATAACATCTCTGTAAAGGTTTGTTATAGGCACTTCGGCTGTGGGTATAAGATACAAATCATCGTTTGTAACATGATACATTTGCCCCTCTTTATCGGGCAATTGCCCGGTACCAAATCCACTTTCGGCATTTACAACCAATGGTGGTATTACTTCTTCATATCCTGCTTTTGTGGCCTCATCAAGAAAAAAACTAATTAAAGCACGCTGCAATTTTGCTCCTTTACCTTTGTAAACCGGAAATCCGGCACCCGTTATTTTTGAACCTAAATCAAAATCTATGAGGTTGTATTTTTTTATCAAATCCCAATGAGCAAGAGCACTTTCAGGCAGTTGAGGAATATTCTCTGATTGTTTTACAACCACATTGTCATCGGCTGTTTTACCAACCGGAACGGTATGGTGAGGTAAATTTGGGATGGTAACCAACAAATTAAATAATTCATCTTCAAGCTGTTTTTGCCTTTCTTCAAGCTGCTTTATTTCTTCTTTTAATTGTGCCGTTTTCAATTTTATATCATCGGCTTCCTGTTTGTTACCGGTCTTTATTAATTCGCCAATTTGTTTGGCTAAGGCATTTGCTTCTGATTGTTTGCTTTCCAAATCGGCTTTTGCTTTTCTAGATTCTTCATCTTTTTGCAAAACCAAATCAATAGTATTTGCATGAGCCTGATTTTTTATAGCAATTCTTTGCTTGGCCGATTCTTTGTTTTCTCTTAAATATTGTAGCTGAAGCATGTATTAATAACCAATTTTATTCCTCAATTATTACAACTTTTTCCATTATGTCGCCTTGTCTAATATCGTCAATAATATCCAAGCCTTCAACAACCTTGCCAAAGCAGGTGTGATTTCTGTCTAGATGTTTAGTGTTTTGACGATTATGACAGATAAAAAATTGCGAGCCACCGGTGTCTCTGCCTCTGTGAGCCATGCTTAATACGCCTCTGTCGTGGTACTGATTTTCGCCATCAAGTTCGCACTTTATGGTGTAACCCGGTCCGCCTGCTCCGGTACCGGTTGGGTCGCCACCTTGTACAACAAAATCTGGAATAACACGATGAAAACTAACGCCATCGTAATAACCTGATTTTGCTAATTTGCAAAAATTTTCTACCGTTTCCGGTGCATCTTTTTCAAAAAATTCAACTTTCATTACACCTTTGTTGGTGTGTATTTCTGCTTTTTTCATTTGTGCGCGAAGGTATTTAATTAAGCATTACTAAAAAAAGTTTTAAAACATTGATTGAACTTATTTCAAAACCATACAATTCAGAAATTATGTATTTATAAATTGTTATTGATTTGAGATTTGCCAAAAAAAAATTTTCAATTTTGGTTTAGGTTCAACAAACATTTATAATTGGCAATTAAAAATTAATAAACCATGAGCAACATAATGTATAAAAAACCTTTAAGCGGTTTGCTTAAAGAAGCAGAAAAACATGAATTAAAGCGTACGCTAGGGCAGTTTAATCTTGTAATGCTAGGCATTGGAGCCATAATTGGTGCAGGTATTTTTGTGCTTACTGGCGAGGTAGCCGCAAATTACTCAGGTCCGGCAATAGTAATATCTTTTGTCATTGCAGCTTTGGCATGTGCATGTGCCGGTCTCTGTTATGCAGAATTAGCAAGTATTATTCCCATTGCCGGAAGTGCATATACATATACATACGCAACTGTTGGCGAGTTTTTTGCCTGGATGATAGGTTGGGATTTAATTATTGAATACCTGTTTGCAGCAAGTACAGTAAGTGTTGGTTGGAGTGGTTACATTGTAAGTTTTTTAAATAGTATAAATATTCATTTGCCAGAAGCTTTGGTAAAAGCCCCGGTAGCATTTAATAACGAAGCCGGCAGATTTGAGATGACCAATGGACTGATTAATTTGCCTGCTGTATTTATAATTGCAGCTATTACAGCTTTGCTGGTTATTGGAGTAAAAGAATCGGCAAAGTTTAACAATATTATTGTTGTAATAAAATCAACTGTAATTGTAGTATTTATTCTTGCAGGTATAAGTTTTGTAAATGCCGATAATTGGGTGCCATTTATTCCTGAAAACACAGGCACATTTGGGCAGTATGGCTGGAGTGGTATTTTTAGAGGAGCTGCTGTAATATTTTTTGCATACATTGGTTTTGACGCGGTAAGTACTGCGGCACAAGAGGCAAAAAATCCTCAAAAAGATTTACCGGTTGGTATTTTAGCTTCTTTAATCATTTGTACTTTGCTTTACATTTTGGTAGCATTGGTATTAACAGGTCTTGTACCGTTTAAACAATTAGGCGTACCTGATCCAATTGCGCTTGGAGTTGATGCTATTGGTTGGGGTTGGCTAAGCGCATTAATTAAACTTGGAGCAATTGCAGGATTAACCAGCGTAATTCTGGTAATGTTAATGGGGCAGCCGCGTATATTTTTTACCATGAGCAAAGATGGTCTTTTACCTCCGGCATTTGCAAAAGTTCACAGTAAATTTGGTACACCCTACTTTTCAACCATTATTACAGGTTTATTTGCCATGGTTTTAGCAGGCTTATTTCCTATAGGCGTATTAAGTAAACTTGTAAGTTTAGGCACTCTTTTAGCGTTTGCTATGGTATGTCTGGCCATTTTAATTCTTCGTAAAAACGAGCCTGATATTAAACGCCCTTTTAAAACGCCATTCTCACCTTGGGTGCCGCTTTTGGGTATTGCTGCTTGTTTGGCTCAAATGGTATTTTTAAACATTTTTGCATGGTACACCATGGCTGTTTGGATGGTAATTGGCATTTTGGTTTATATTTTATTTGGTTACAAAAACGCAAAAAAACTTAGAAGCAATATTCTAAAATACTAAAATATGAGTTTGATGAAAGCAGCCGTATTAAACGGTTTAAACCTGCCACTTGAAATTGTTGATATAAAAATTCCAGAATTAAAACCCAATGAAGCGCTTGTTAAGCTTAAAGCCGCAGCTCTAAATCACAGGGATGTATGGATTCAAAAAGGCCAATATGCCGGAATTGTTAACCCGATAATTTTAGGTTCTGATGGTTGCGGAGTAGTTGAAAAAACAGGTTCAAAAGAATTCGAGTATTGGTTAAATAAAGAAGTAATAATAAACCCAAGTTTAAACTGGGGCAATAATCCTCGTGTTCAGGCAAAAGATTATGTAATACTTGGCACTCCACATAATGGTACATTTGCTCAATATGTAAAAATAAGTGTTGAGTTACTTCACGAAAAACCTAATCATTTATCTTTTGAACAAGCTGCTGCTTTTCCTTTGGCCGGTTTAACTGCTTACAGAGCATTGTTTGGTAGGGCAAAAGCATTGCAAGGCGAAACTGTTTTAATTACCGGAATTGGTGGTGGTGTTGCATTATTTGCTGCTCAATTTGCTATTGCAGCAGGTTGTAAGGTTTATGTAACCAGCAGCAGCATTGATAAAATTGATAAAGCTATTTCTATTGGAGCTATTGGCGGTGCTATCTATACACAACCCGAATGGCATAAACAGCTTTCAAAAGAAACAGGTGGTTTTGATGTAATAATTGATGGTGCAGGTGGTGATAACTTTGCAAAACTGGTTGATTTAGCAAAACCTGCCGCACGTATTGCCATGTATGGTGCAACAGCCGGAGGATTTAACAGTGGTGTGCCTGCAAAAATTTTCTGGAAACAGTTAGATATTTTAGGTTCAACCATGGGCAATAATGAGGAGTTTAACGAAATGGTTAAGTTTATTAATCAGCACCAAATAGTTCCGGTTGTTAGTCATAGTTTTAATTTGGCTCAGGCAAACGAAGCCATGTTGTTAATGGACAAAGGTGGTCAGTTTGGTAAAATAGTGTTAAACATACCACAATAAATATTACAAATTTTATTTGAACACTATTTAAAATTAGTGGTTCTTTGCAAAAGGTATGAAAGTTACAGAGTATATAAAAAATGCCAAAGAAACCCTTTTTAGCATTGAGATATTACCTCCGCAAAAAGGAAAAGATATAAACTCGGTGTTTAGCGGCATAGATCCATTAATGGAATTTAAACCTGCATTTATTGATGTAACATATCATAGAGAGGAATTTGTGTTGCGTAAGCGCAAAGATGGCGGTTTTGACAAGGTTTATACACGTAAGCGTCCGGGTACGGTTGCCATTTGTGCCGCATTAATGAATAAGTATAAAATTGATACGGTACCTCATTTAATTTGCGGTGGTTTTTCGAAAGAAGAAACCGAAAACGCTTTAATAGATCTAAACTTTTTGGGTATTGATAATGTACTTGTTTTAAGAGGCGATAGCATAAAAAACGAACCCAATTTTATTCCTGAGCCAGACGGCAATAAAACAAGCCTGGAATTGCTTGAACAGGTAAAAAACTTAAACAATGGAATATATCTTGACCCTGAACTCGAAAATCCGGTAAAGTCTGACTTTTGCATTGGTGTAAGCGGTTATCCAGAAAAACATTTTGAGGCCCCGAATATGAGCAGCGACCTAAAATGGCTTAAAGCCAAAGTTGATGCAGGTGCCGATTATATTGTAACGCAAATGTTTTTTAATAACGCAAAATTTTTCGAGTTTGTTGATGCCGTTAAAAATATGGGAATTAATATACCAATTATACCTGGTATAAAACCTTTAACAACTAAAAAGCAATTAAGCATTTTGCCAAAAATTTTTCATATTGATATTCCTGAAGACTTGGTAAATGCAATTGAAGATTGCAAAGACGACAAAGCTGCAAAACAAGTTGGTATAGAATGGGCTATACAACAAAGCAAAGAATTAAAAGCAGCCGGTGTACCCGTATTGCATTACTATACCATGGGCTTAAGCGAAGCAACTAAAGCCATTGCATCAAAAGTTTTTTAAAAAAATAAATAAAATTAAACTTGCTAAGTTCATAATTTTGAACACCTATGAATAAAATGTTCAATATGTAATTGACCTTAATTTCATACTTTTGGAAATTAACTTCTATAAATTATGAAATTTAAGGCACGTATCTTTTCAATAGTAATTTTGTCAATGTTGTTGTTTTCATGCAAACGACAAATGAGTTCGAGGCTTGGCGGAGATAACCCAAACAATCCTCCGGGTCCTGATCCAAATCCTGATACTACATTAACCGGAATTGCAAATATTAAAGCACCTGCAAATTTTAATTACAATACCGTTAATACCAAACAAATTATTATTACAGTTTTAGGTAACGACAATAATCCTATTCCATACACTCCAGTTTTGCTTATGGATAATAGCATTGAAGCCGGAGGAAATATTATTTTTAAAGGTGCTACAAACTTAAATGGTGTTTTTGCAACAAGCATTGATCTGCCTGCTTATTACAAAAAAATTGTATGCAATACAGGTTACTTAGGTGTACCACGAAACATAATTTTAGATATAAATAATTCTACCCTTCAAAGTTTCACAATTGGCGGTACAGGCTTAAATCAATTTGAAACAGCTGCTCAAGATGGTAGTTTTAATCCGGGTTCAGGCAAAAAATTTGTAAATAAGTTTTCAAAAGAATTAGGTGGTTGGAATAGTAACGGAAGGCCATTTGCATTAATGACACCAAATACAACCATTGGCAGCGATATGATATTAAACACTTCGGCATTGTTGCCCGAGAGATTTCCTTTAACTTTAAGAAGACCTGATTTACTTGATGATGCTATTACTACCCGAACAATACAAATTAATGGAGTTTGCGAAGTTTTTGTTTCGTTTGTTCACGAAAGCTCACCCAAAAAAAATGTATTGTTTTATTATTCATACCCAACAGGGGCTGAACCTTCAAGTATTAATGATATTGATTCGTTTTTTGTGGTATTGCCAAATGCTTCATTCAATAAATCAGGTGGCGAATTAGGAATTGGTAATAAAATAAGTCTTGGTTTTTTTAATGCAGGAACTACAATTGCATTTGGAATAGCGGCTAATGGTTGGCAAGGTGGTAATAATGGTTTAAATGGAGTTACCACAGGTACACATTTGTTTTTTTGTAACCAAAACTTAAACCCTGAAGCAAACCCCTTTAATAAACAACATGCCATTATGATTAATGATCCGGCTAATTCAAGATTAATTACCGCATTTGAAGATGGTTTTAGAGATGATTTAACAACCGATAACGATTTTAACGATTTAATATTTGTTACAGAAACAGCACCATTAAACGCTTACGATTTTACTTCGGTTGCTGCATTACCTGTTGCCAATGATGCTGATGGTGATAATATTCCTGATATTTTTGACGAAAAACCAAATGATGTAAGCCGCGCGTTTACAAATGTATTTCCGGCATTTGGTTCAGCAACGGTTGCATTTGAAGATACTTGGCCTAAAAAAGGAGATTTTGATATGAACGATATTGTTGTTGATTTTAAACATACCATTGTTACCGATGGAGAAAATAGGGTAAAAGATATTGAGGGCTTTTATACTTTAAGGGCAAGAGGCAGCAGCAACGAAAACTCATTTGCAGTTGAATATCCAGTTTTAAGATCAAATGTAACTGCATTTTCGGGTGGTGTTTTGGAGGGAATGCCAGCAAATGCAACGGTAAGAATTTTTTCAAACTCAAGCCTCGAAATGAGTGAGTGGAATACAAAACCAACACTACCAGCCAGCGATAGCATAAATTACAATGTAAAATTTTCATTAATAACTCCAATTGCTGCAAGTGTATTAAATCTTGGTATTTACAATCCGTTTATTTGGGGAAATAACAACGGAAAAGACAGAACCTTTGAGATACATTTACCGGGAAAAAACTTTACAAATATTGCTGATGTGTCAATTTTTAAAACCGAAGATGATAATACCGATTTATCAGGCACCAATACCTATAAAAGTAAAGATAACTTGTTTTGGGCAATATGTACCCCATTCCGTTTTGAGTATCCAAAAGAAGGTGAGGATATAACCAAAGCATATCTGCGTTTTGTAAACTGGGCAAATACCGGTGGAAATGCTAATGGAAACTGGTTTAAAAATGAACCGGGATATAGAAATGAAGCTTTTATTTATAAAAAACCTTAATTTTGTTTTGTGTTGATTCAAACTCAATCAACAATAAAACATGAAAACTATTTACTTACTAAAAACACTTATTATTTGTGTTGTTTTTTTTAGTTTCTTTTCGTGTAAACGACAAATAACCGAAAAGTTACCAAATGATAAGAATAACAATCCAATTGATACAAGTCCTGTTAATTCCGTAAACCAAATTAGGCCGCCCGCAAACTTTAATTTTAACACGGTTGAAACAAAACAAATAACTGTTACAATTTTAGGAACTGACGATAAGCCTGTTGTTAATGCTGTTGTTGTTTTTTCTGATAATAGTATAAATGCAAATGGAAATATACTGGCAAAAGGAATAACCGATTACAAAGGTGAGTTTAAAACCGAAATTGATATACCAACATTTTATAAATTTATAGTTTGTAATACATGCTATAAAGGCGTTCCGCAAAATTTATTGTTGCCAAATACTTCAAGTAAGATTTTAAACTTTACAATAGGTTCATCAAAGCCAAATACATTTCAAACCATTGATGAAAGCGCTCCATTTAATATTGGTTCGGGCAAAAAAAATGTAAATAAATTTTCAGGTAGGCTAGGCACATGGAACAGTAGCAGTGGTTTACCTGATTATTTAAGAACTCCAAACGATGTTATTTCAAGCCAGTTGATGAGTGATATAAATAGCGTATTACCTGAAAGGGTTGCAGTACCCGGACGTAGAGATGACTTGCTAAATGATAACCTTACCAGGCGTTTGATAAATTTGGTTGAAACCTGCGAAGTATTTGTAACTTTTGTTTTTGAAGGAGCCGGATATAAAAATACTTTATTTTATTATACTTATCCTACAAACAATCCTCCTGCTACGGTTAATGATATAGACAGTTTTTATGTGGTTTTTCCAAATGCATCATTCAATAATTCAGGTGGTCAAATGGTATCGGGACAAAAAGTAAAACTTGGAAATTTTGGTGCAGGCACAACCATAGCTTATGGAATTGCTGCTGATGGTTGGAAAGGCGGAACTAACGGCTTTAGGGGAGTTACAACGGGTTTTTGGTTATTGTATGCCAATAAAGATTTTAACCCTGAGCCTAATACAAATTTAAAACAACACATGGTATTGTTAAACGACAGAGCCAATAATCGTTTGGTAATGGGTTTTGAAGACATAAAAAGAGATTTAAGCGGTTGCGATCATGATTTTAATGATGTAATTTTTTATACAACAGCCAATCCGGTAACGGCCATTGATGTTACAGGAATAGCCGTTTTGCCATCGGGCACAGATACTGATGGAGACGGAGTACCCGATAATGAAGATGAATTCCCCAATGATAACGCAAGGGCTTTTCGAAATTATTATCCAAACGGTGGAACTTATGCAACAGTTGCTTTTGAAGATTTGTGGCCATATAAAGGCGATTATGATTTAAATGATGTGGTAGTGGATTTTAAATATGAAGTTGTTACCGATGCATTAAATATGGTAAAAGATGTTGAAGGATTTTATACCTTGAGGGCTTCAGGTGGCTTTATTCAAAATTCTTTTGCGGTTGAGTTTCCAACGTTGCGTTCAAACATAACAAACTTAACAGGCGGCACTTTAGAGAATGGAGCAAAAAATGCCGTAGTTAAAATTTTTGATAACACACGAGCCGAAATGAGCGGTTGGAATACTTTTCCGGGTGTTGCGTATGTTGACACGGTTACATACAGAATAAAATTTACGCTTAATAATCCAATTGCATCCAATGTGTTCGGTATAGGCCAGTATAATCCATTTATTTGGGGAAATAACGATGGCCGTAACAGAGGTTTTGAAATTCATTTGCCGGGTAAAAACTTTACAAACCTTGCAAATACATCAATATTTGGCACAGCCGATGATAATACACAGATAAACGGAAGCAATACTTATAAAACCAAAGATAACTTGTTTTGGGCAATTAGTATTCCTGAAAGATTTGATTATCCGAAAGAACAAAAAGATATAACAACAGCATACTTGCGCTTTGCGCAATGGGCCAGAAGCAATGGCACACAATTTACTGATTGGTATAAAAACAATTCGGGAAACAGAAATTCAGAAAATATTTATCAGAAACCCTAAAGCCGTTAGTTTATTGCCATAAGATTTAAAACTTTCTCAACATCTTCAGGAGTGTCAATGCAGTGACTATCAAAAGTAGTTTCAACGCAAGTTATTTTAAAACCTGCTTCAAGCCAGCGAAGTTGTTCTAAACTTTCTGCTTTTTCAAGCATTGATGGTTTTAGTGAAGTAATTTTTTCAAGTATATCTGCTCGGTATGCGTACATGCCAACATGCCTGTAATAGTTGAGTTTTAAATGCCATTCTTTTGGGTCAATACCTTTTAAAAACGGAATTACACTTCGGCTAAAATACAAGGCCTCGTTTTTTTGGTTCAATACAATTTTTACTTCACCATAATCAAATAAAATATCGTAGCTATTAGCCTTTATCATTTGTGTTGCCAATTCTGTTTGGCCATTACAAACCTTTGCCAGTTCATCAATTTGTTGAGGATTTATAAATGGTTCATCACCTTGAATATTTATAACATATTGATATTTTTCAAATTGTTTTTGCAGTGCTTCAAAACAACGGTCGGTACCACTTGGGTGGTTGGAGTTTGTAAAAACCACCTCTCCACCAAAGCTTTCTACGTGTTTGGCAATTCTTTCATCGTCTGTAGCAACAATAACTTTGCTTAAACATTTTGCCTGAACCGATTGAGTGTAAACTCGCTCAATCATACTTTTTCCTTTAATATCAATTAAAGGCTTTCCGGGAAAGCGGGTGCTTGCATATCGGGCCGGTATAATACCAATAATCTTATTTTGTTGCTGCATATAAAATTATTGTTTTACCAAATTACAGCTCTATCTTCGGGTTTGCGATACATTTTATCTTTTTCGGTAATATTAAAAGCATCAAAAAATGCTTGCATATTTTTTAATGTGCCTTTCACCCTATATTCAGCAGGTGAGTGAGGATCGGTAAGAATTTGGTTTCTTATATACTCAGGCCTCGATTGATTTTTCCATACTTGCGCAAAACCAATAAAAAATCTTTGTTCGGGGGTGTATCCATCAATTTTTCGGTTTGCTTTAGGGTTTTTTTGTAAATAGATTTTTAAAGCATCGTAAGCAATAAGTAAACCTCCAAGGTCTGCTATATTTTCTCCAAGGGTAAGCTCTCCATTTATAAAAAGTTCAGGTAAAACTTCAAAACTATTAAACTGATTTACTAAAACTTTTGTTCTTTCTTCAAACTTTTTACGGTCCTCTTCGGTCCACCAGCTTTTTAAGTTACCGTCTGGTCCGTATTTGCTTCCTTGGTCATCAAAACCATGTGTAAGCTCGTGCCCTATAACAGCACCAATGCTTCCATAGTTTGTGGCAACATCAGCTTTTGGGTCAAAAAATGGAGGTTGCATTATGGCTGCCGGAAACACAATTTCGTTTAATGTAGCACTGTAATAGGCATTTACGGTTTGGGGTGTCATACCCCAACGCGTGCGATCAATGGGTTTGCCAAGGCGGTTTATATTATCGTTAAAGTTAAACACGTTAGACCGATACTCATTCTCAATATAACTGTCGTTTTTAATTTCAAGTGCCGAGTAATCGCGCCATTTATCGGGGTAGCCAAATTTACGGTTAAACGAAGCAAGTTTTTCGAGAGCTTTTTGTTTTGTTTCCCTGCTCATCCATTCAAGGTTTTCAATTCTAATTTTAAATGCGGCCATAATATCATCTACCATACTGTTTACCTGTGCTTTGCTGCTTTCGGTAAATGCGCGCTTTACAAATAATTGGCCAAGCAATTCGCCAACTGTTCCGTTTACTGCTCCAATGCCACGTTTCCAAAGTTCTTTTTGTTCTTTTGTTCCTGTTAGTGTTGTAGCATAAAATTTAAAACTTGCTTGTTCGGTTGCTGTGGTTAGCTTAGATGCAGCGTTGTTTATTACATGCCAGGTTAAATATTGCTTCCATTCGTTAATAGAGAATTCGTTTAACATACTATTTAATCTGCCGTAAAAATCGGGTTGCGATACAATTAAACTGTCAAACTTTGCTATACCAATTTCTTTGCAATAGGTATTAAAAAGTAAATTTGGGTAAGTTTTTACAAAATCATTAAAACTCCTTTTGTTATATTGTTTTTCTTGGTTTCTTCTTTCGGTGCGGGTCATACTGCTTTTTGCAAGTTCGGTTTCAATGCGCATTACCGTTTGGTTTAGTCCAATTTTTAAATTATATAAACTCTCTAATTCATCGATGTAATTAATAAATGCTTCACGTATTTTTTTCGATTTTTCATCGTCTTTTAAATAATAATCTCTGTCCGGTAAGCTTAAGCCGCCTTGCGATGCATAAACAATATAACTGGTACTGTTTTTTAAATCCTGACCAACTCCCATATTAAACATAGGCCTTATTCCTATTTTGTGTAAGTAAGCAAGCGTATTTATTAACTGTTCATTATTTTCAATGCTTTCAACATGCTTTAAAATAGGTTCAACCGGCTTTATACCCATGTTGTTTCTTGCTACGGTATCCATATAAAGCCTGTAAACCGTTCCAACTTTTTGTATGGTTGAACCAACCGGAGCTTTGGTGTTTTTGGCTGATTGCTCAAGAATTTGTTTTAAAATTAAATTATTTCTTTCAGTTACTTCATTAAAGCTGCCCCAACGACTTTCGCTTGCCGGAATAGGACTGTTTTTAATCCAGCCGCCATTAGCAAATTTAAAGAAATCTTCTCCCGGAAGTATGCTTGTATCCATGTTTTGAATTTGAATACCGGGCTTATTTTTTGTTTTTAACGCCAAAATTGTAAAAAGGGCAATCACAGTTGTAAGTGTAATAAAGTGTTTATGCATATTATTAGGTGATTAATTTGGCAATATTATTTATTTTGTAAGTAATGAAGTAAGAAATATGAGAATTTTATTGGTAATATTTTTGTTGAACACAACTTTTGCTATTGCTCAAAAGGTTTCACTTAATGAATATAAAAGCGATGCGGATACAACGAAAAACATAGTTAATAGATCTTTATTTTCAGATAGTTTGTCGAGTAGTTTTTACCTGATTATAAATTATGAAGTTAAGTCGCACAAACACCTGCAACATAGCGAACATGTTTATATTATTAGTGGCGAAGGCATAATGCATTTAGGCGATTCGGTTTTTAATGTTAAACATGGCGATTTTATATTTATTCCAAAAAATACACCTCACAGGCTAAAAGTAACCCAAAAACCATTAAAATGTCTTAGTATTCAATCGCCTTATTTTGATGGCACCGACAGGGTAATGCTTGAATAAATTATACACCTTTCATTAACTTATATTCATTAACTCTTCTAAAAATAGCCAGCATAAAACCAACTATCATAATTATTGTGCCTGCCCAAACAAAATTAATCCAAGGAAAGATTATAGCTTTCATTATAATAAAATTGCCGCTTAAATCGGCCTCTTCTGTTTCTATGGTTATTCGTCCCGTATTTGGGTCAACACCGGTAAAGCTAAATTTTAGTTTTGCTTCTTCTACATAAGCATCATAATTTACAGCCTTGTTTTGCTGAACTCCATACATAGGCCTTGCAGTATATGTTTCTTTAAAATTATAAATTTTTAAATCGGCTGCCAATAGTACTTGTAAATCATTATTTTCTATACTGCCTGTTTGTCCTGTACTGCTTACTTGTTCAAGAATGGCAAAACCGTTATTGGTAAAAATGGTATCTCCGGCTTTTACCTGATGGATTTTTTTATTTATAAATTTTGGTTCGGTTTTTTTAACAGGAACAGAGCTTACATAAGTAAATACATCATGGCTTATGTAGTGTTTGGTGTCGGGGTTTGCAACAAGTCCAAATTTTGGATTTATTTGCCCGTTTGGATAAAGGTTAAATTCATAATCAACTTCTCCGTTTTTGTTTAATTTTTTATAATTAACTTTATAGTAGGTGTTAACCCAATGTGAAGAATCTCCTACGTAAGTTATTATATAATCGCCCATTTGGTTAGGTTTTCCGCGTTCAAGAAAAATATTCTCAACGTTTTCTTTATCGCTGAATTCGGGGTTTAAAGTCTGACCGCTGTTGTTTATTGATATAACTGTTTTGTTTGCGCTCGAAACCAAAACACCAATAAGCAAAATGCCAAAACCAATATGGGCAATGCTTGATCCGGCTAATTTAATTTTGCCTTTAAACACATCAGTTAGCAAACTAGCATTGGCAATTATTGCATATACAGCTGCAAACAATAAACCTATAAAAACATAGTTGTGCAGATTAAAGGCAAAGAATAAGCCAATGCTTAAAACCAAAGATATTGCTGCATAAATTGAAATTTTTTTTCCGGCTTCGGGTTTGTTTTTTTTGTATTTAAGTAATTGAGCAACGGCAGTTAAAATGGCAATAATAATAGCCATTGGCATTTGCCATTTATTGTAGTGGCCAATAACATCAGCCGGTGGTGCCATGTTAGCTCCAAATATTTTATTAAATACGGGTATAGATGTTGTAAGAATTACTTGAAAAGCAGATATAACAAGCACTAAACTGCCAATAAACATCCAAAACTCGCGGGTGTAAACTTCTTCGTCTTTAGCTGATTTTGGAATCTCCTTCCAGCGTATAATCATCATTACAACACCAAGAATGATAAATATAAACAAAAAAACAAGCAGTTGTCCGCTCATGCCCAAATCTGTAAACGAGTGTACCGAAGCATTGCCAAGGATACCGCTTCGGGTTAAAAATGTAGCATATAAAACCAAAACAAATGTTGCTATTAACAATATTTGTGCTACGGCAAGCGAGTTTCCTGTACTTTTATAAATTATCATTACATGAACACCGGCTATTAAAATAAGCCACGGTACAAGGCTTGCATTTTCAACGGGGTCCCATGCCCAATAGCCTCCAAAACTTAAACTTTCGTATGCCCAAAAGCCTCCCATAATTATTCCGGCACCTAAAACCATAACACTTACAAGTGCCCATGGTAATGCCGGTTTAAGCCAGTTTACATAGTCTTTTTTCCAAAGCCCTGCAATTACATAAGCAAATGGCACAATGGTGGTGGCAAAGCCAAAAAACAGGGTAGGAGGGTGTATTACCATCCAATAATTTTGTAATAGAGGGTTTAAGCCATTGCCGTCTTTAATTTTACTAAGATAATCGGGTTGTTTAAATATGGGGGCATCGGTCATTACGTTTCTAAGTAATTCAAAAGGGCTGCTGCCAAGTTTGTAACCAAAAACTTTTATACCCAGTAACATGCTGGTAAGTGCTATTTGGCTAAGCATTAAAACCGTCATTACTGTATTGGTGTAGTTTCGGGCAGTTTTTAATAGTAAAAAACCAATTACGGTTTGCCAAAATATCCATAGTAAAAAGCTGCCTTCTTGCCCTTCCCAAAAACACGAAATCATAAAATGTACAGGTAAATCTCGGCTGCTGTGCTGCCAAGCATAATGGTATTCGAATAAATGGTTGTATATAATGTAAAACAAACTGCCAATTATTGTTAAAACTGCAATTCCATGAATATAGAAAGAGATTTTACCAAGTTTTTGCCAGCTTTGTTCGTTTTTGTGTTCAGCAAAAAAATAACTAATGGTAGAAAGTATGGCGCCAATAAATGAAACCACAACTGCTGTATGGCCAAGGTTTCCCCAAAACAAATTTTCGCCTTCAAATATTATTTCGTTCATGTAAATTTTTAAAAATAAAACAGATATAAAGAGTTACGGGTTTTGTAAAAATCAAGATTCTTTTACCTCACCATCGGTGTATTTACTTGGGCACTTTAGCAATATTTTTGATGCTTCAAAAACATTATTTTCATTCATTCTGCCAACAATCACAATTTTTTCGCTTCTGTCAAAATCGGTTGGTTCCGGATTGTAATAAATTACTTTACTTTCGTTGCCTTTTTCGTCTATCATGTAAAAAGAAAAATAGTTTGCATTTTCCTGAGGGTTATAGTATTTTTCTTTTTCACGGTTTAGTGTGCCTACCACATGAAATTCTTTGCCTATATGTTTTTGGGCTACGCTAAAATCTTCATAGGTGCTTGCATCGCCATACATACTAACAATTGCGCCAATTGCAACGGCTATTAATACAATAAATATTATATATTGTTTCTTCATTTATTTAATTGTTTTTCAATCTTGTTTAGTTTGCGTTCAACAAAAATTAAGAAGGCAACAATGCCTAAAAATAATATGGATACAACTGCAGCCACAACTTCAATTTTGTTTGAACCAACAGCATTTGGCATGGCAGAGGTGTGTTGAATCTGATTGATTAAAAATTTCATATTACTGTAACTGATTATTAATTTTTTTAAACCTAAAATAAATATTAGCCAACCAAAAACCTAATAAAGTCCACCCCAAAACAGCAGGGTAAAAAACCATACGCATACGGCTGTCTAAATCGTAGCTGCTAAAGCCGGGGTTCCCGCCATTTCCGGGATGAAGACTATCTGTTAATCGGGGTAATACAAATATTAAAACCACAAAAACAGGTAAACAAAAAATATTATAAACAGCCGATATTCTTGCTCGTTTTTCTTCATCAACAATACTGCTTCGCAGCACAAAATAAGCGGCATACATAAGCATACCAATGGCAGCGCTGTTAAGTTTAGGGTCGTTGGTCCAATACGTTCCCCATGTATTTTTTGCCCATATCATACCGGTTGCAAGTCCAATAATACCAAACAACATTGCAATTACAGCCTGAGATGAAGACAGAAAATCAAATGTTAATTCTTGATTTTTGGCGCTTAAATGTTTTATGGCATTATATGCCGAAGCCATTAAAAGCAAAATCATGCCAAACCACATAGGAACATGAAAATACAAGTTTCTGATGCTTTGTTCGAGAATGGGTAATTGTGGAACAGGCATTAAAAATGCGGCAACTAAAACATATATAAGAAACAAAACCGATAAATATTTCCACCACTTCATAAGGCCTGCAAAGGTAGGTATATTATATAATTATCAAGTGTAATTTTAGTGTTTGTGTTTTTAAAATTAAAATACATTGATGTTGGGTTAATGTTTTGCGTTCGTGCGGGATTTTAAAGCAATTCGCTATAAAACTGTTTCTTGATAAGACACATTGTCTTTGTTTTGTTATGCTACAAATGCCCTTTGGTCACCGCTTGATGCCATAATGTAAAAATGGTCAAACACTGCATCGCATTTGGTGGCGTAAATAGCACGGTCGTATGAAACGGGTAGTTCTTTGTCCAATAGTTCTTTGATTACGGCTTGAACTTGTAGTTTGGTTTGCGTGTCTTTGTGCCAGTCGTTGATTAAAACTTTTGGTCGTTCTTCTTTCAGTCGCTTCAATAAGTTTTTAGCAGCCAGTTTTACTTTCTGTTCTTCGTCTTTGGTAAGTTTTTCTTTTTTCAGCAAGTCAAAAAGTTCCAATTCTTCTTCGGACAGTCCTTCTCGGGTGGCTCGCATTTCTTCTTCTTTCATCTTCTCCACAAAAGCCATCAGGTCGTCAAAGTAGTTTTCGTTGGTGGCGTTGCCCGAATTGTAGCGGTCTATGATTTCCTGCAATTTCTCTGCAAAGCTTCTGCGGGTTACGTTTCTGTCCATCATCATTTGCAACTTGTCCTTAATGAAAGCCCGCAAGTCGGCAATTTCAATATTCTTGTAAGGTGCTTGTTTGTATTCTTCTTTCAGCTTGTCAACGTCCAGTTTGCTCAGGTCAATTTGCTTCCACGCCTTGATGAAGTATTCCCGCTTCTCGGCTGCTAAGTGTAAATCTTTGGTGTCTTCCTTTACTTCGTTTTCTTCTTGTGCAATAATGCTTTCGTCCAACAGTTGGCTTATTCTCCGTTTGGCACTGTCTAAGTTTCCACGGTCGGCTTTGCCGTCAATGACTTGTCGCAGGTAGTGAATGATTGCAGCTAATGGAAACTCATTTCTTCGCCCAACAATTTCGGGTTTGCAGGCTTCGTAAAGTGCATCAATAGTGTTGTCGTAAACAATGAATTGTTTTTTCTGCTCATCGTTTGCCAAAATGATGTCGGCATATTCTTCAAACAAACTCAGTTTGCTGAAGGTCTCATTGGATGCTTTGATTTGATGCAAGTCAATATTAATGCCCTTGCAGTATTCAACACATTCGGCAATAGCATCTTTCAGCAACACAAAAAGCTGTTCAATATCTCTTGCCGGTGAGTTTTCGTCTTGGTCTTCGCCTGTGCCTATGCTGCCGCCACCATACGATGCAAATGCTTTTTTCAGGTTGCGGAATACATTGTAATAATCCACCACCAAACCGTTTTTCTTGGGCTTCCCAAAAATCTGCACATCGGTTACTCGGTTTGCCCTGGCAATGGTTTGCATCAGGGTGTGGTCTTTCATTGGTTTGTCTAAATACAGAGTAGAAACCGTAGGCGCATCAAAACCCGTGAGCCACATACTACACACAAAAACCAACTGCAAAGGGTCTTTAGCATCCTTGAATTTGCTTTCAATGTCCTTTCCGTTCTCGTCCACCTGCTTCATTCGCTTGCGGTGCGGTCGTATGTCCAACCCTTCTTTTTCAAACTTTTCTTCTTCACCTGCTTCTTCGCTTACAATCACTGCCATATCTGTTTTTCGCATCCATTCCAACATGCGTTTCAGTTCGGCTTTTTCGTCTTGGTCTTGGCTGGCGTTGATTTGCTTTTGCAGTTCCCGCTTTTCTTCTTCCCACAGGCGTTTCACCTTGTCATACATTTTCACGGCTGTGAACTTGTCGATGGTAATTACCATTCCTTTGCCCAAATAACCCCTGCGTGGAAAATGATATACAATGTCTTTGGCGATGATTTCCAAACGGCTGTCCCGTTTCAGCACACTCATTTCCTGTGCAAACTCTCTTTCCAGTTTGTCCTGATTTTCTGCCGACAGGTTTTCGTCCGAAACGATTTCTGCCAAATCATCATCAATATCATCATTTTGCAAAAGCACCTGCGGCACCCGCTTGTGATAAAAAAGCGGAACGGTGGCTTCGTCTTCAATGCTTTGTTTGAAGTTGTATTCCGAAACGGTATCGCCAAACCAGTTTTTGGTGAGTTCACGGCTGCCCAACAGCGGTGTGCCTGTAAAGGCAATGTATTGGGCATTGGGCAAACCTGTCCGCATATTCTCCGCCAAATCTTTGTATTGGGTGCGGTGTGCTTCGTCCACAATCACAATAATGTCATTGCGGTCTGATAGCAGCGGATATTGTTTGCCTTTGTCGTAGCGGAATTTTTGAATGAGAGTGAAAATGTAGCGGGTGTTGGTTTGCAGCATATTCCGCAAATCTTCGCTGTTGCTCGGCTGACACTTGGTGTCTTTGCTGAATGCCCCTGCACCCAAAAAGTTGCGGTAAATCTGCCCGTCTAAATCTTCACGGTCGGTAACGATTAAAAAAGTGTAATTGCCCGTAAACTGTCGGAAGATTTTTCGGGTAAAGAAAATCATACTGAAACTCTTTCCGCTGCCTTGCGTGTGCCAGAAAACACCCAGCTTGCCTTTGTTTTCTTTGTCGGTGCCTTCGGCATCGTGTTGCAAACGCAAAGCAAAATTTTGCACGGCATTGTTTACGCCTAAAAACTGGTGGTTTTTGGCGGCAATTTTTATGCTGTCGTTGTAGTAGAAAATAAAATTCTCAATGTAATCCAGCAGGCGTTTCTTTTCGCACAAGCCCAACACGGCATAATCCAAACTCACCCCGTAATCTTTAATCCGTTTTTTGTCGGGCACTTGTTTTTCACTTTCGTAGCGTAGCCAGTTGAAGTAAAACTCATAGCCCGCATTGAACGCCCCGATTTTGGTTTCAATACCGTTGCTAAGCATACACAGGGCATTGTAGCGAAACAGCAGCGGAATTTGTTTTCGGTATCGGGTAAGGTTGTCGTCATAGGCATTGCGAACGGGCACATTGCTGTTTTTCAATTCAATAAACAACAAAGGCAAGCCGTTGATAAACACAATCAAATCGGGGCGTAAACGCAAATCGCCTTTTACCCAAAGCTGCGAGGTAACCAGGTAATCGTTTTTGGTTTCGTCTTTAAAGTCAATCACCTTTACCCGTTCGGGTTCGGTGCGGCCGCTGGCGGTGGTAATGCTTACTTCCACCCCGTCTTTTATCAGGTTATAAATTTCTCGGTTAGCTTGTATGTCACTTTTGTCAAATCGGGTATTGCACAGTTCTTTAAAAGCTTCTTCAATAATTTCTTCGCCCAGGTGTGGGTTTAGTTCCCGCAGTTTGCGTTTCAGCAAGGGCTTTATCACCACTTCGGTTTCGCTTTCACGCTCCGTTGTGTCCACATCATAGCAGTTCAGATGTCTGTAACCCAGGTTGTTTACAAACACGCTGATAACTGCTTTTTCTATTTGGTCTTCGGTGATAATTGCCATTTCGTCTTAACTATGATTTATTTGATTTTTGTGATTGTTGTAATTGATTTGATTGTTGGGGTTTGAATTTTTTATTGGTGAGCCGTTTAAAATTCAAACTTGTTTCACCAAAGTTTATCAGCAAGCCAATTTCCATATTATATGCTTCCAGATAATTGATGGCTTGTGCAAAATGCACATCTTCTAATTTTATAATGGCTTTTAGCTCAACACTGATAACGCCTTCTACCAAAAAATCAACTCTTCTTGTGCCTATTTGCTCATCACGGTAAAAAATCGGCATTTCATATTCTCTGCTAAATGCTATTCCTGCCAAACCCATTTCAATAGCCAATGCACGCTGATAAATTACTTCCTGAAAGCCATTGCCCAACCGCTTATGCACTTCCATGGCACAACCAATAATCTTTGAGGTAAGCTCCGAATATTTATACTGTTCCTTAATCATAATCGTCTTAACTGTGATTTATTTGATTTTTATGATTGTTTTGATTTAATGTTTTTATTTATTTATTGAACATATCGTTGAAATTTTTTTTTGTAAAATAATCATACTAAATCATTTAATCACAAAAATCACCGATCATACAATAAGGTTTATAATCAATTTCACCATCAGCTCTTTTTCTTCGGGTGGGCTTTGGGCTACCAACAGGGCGATTGCAGTAAGTCCGTTGTCGTTTATTTTCAATTCACCCGATTGCTTGAAGCGGTGTTTGTTTTTCTCTAGAAACCATACGAACAAAAAAGCACCAATGCGTTTGTTGCCATCACTAAACGAATGATTTTTAATCACAAAATACAGCAGGTGTGCCGCCTGTTCTTCAATGCTGGGATAGAGGTATTGCCCGCCAAAGGTTTGCACAATGGTTTGCAACGAACTCCTGAAACCGTTGTCCTTTTCGTTGCCAAACAATTCGGTAGCTTCTTTTTTTGCTATGAGTTGTTTTTTGAGTTCGGCAATGGCGGATTTGGCTTCGTGATACTGTATTTCATAGGTGATGTTTTCGTTCAGTTTACCCGTTTGCAGGCTGTGGCTGTCGTATTGGTTGAGCAAAACAAAACTCCGGGTGTAGTGGCTCAGAATATCCAGTAAGCCCTTAGCTTCCTGTAATTGCAGCTTTTCTGTTTTTCCCGATTGTTCAATCAGTTGCACCATTTTGCCCAACTCCTCCAACCGTTTTTGGTTGAGGGCATAGCCCTGCACCAGATAATCTTTCAGGCGTTGGGTAGCCCACTGGCGGAATTGGGTGGCCTGTTTTGAATTTACCCGATAACCTACAGAAATGATTACATCAAGGTTATACAGATTCATTTTGCGTTTCCTGCCGTCTGCTGCAACCTGTTCCAAAATGGAACAGGTTGAGTTTTCGTCTAATTCACCCGACCTATAAATATTTTGTATATGTTTAACAATGGCCGGGCGATTCACTTCAAAAAGGTCGGCAATTAAATGAGCATCCAGCCAAATGGTTTCGCGATCAAGTTTAACCTGAATATCTGTTCCATTAGGCGTTTTGTATATTTCTATTGCTCCTTTTTGCATAGTATTAATTTTTTTGGGTAGCCCACTGGCGGAATTGTATTCCTCGTTTAGTATGGACACGGTAGCCAACTGAAATGATTACGTCAAGATTAAAATGCTCTAAACTTCTGGTTACCATTCTTCTGCCCTCTTGCCGAACTGTTCGGAATTTCCGAACAGTTGCATTTTGCTCCAACTCACCCAAAGTAAAATTTGATTTTATATGCTCACTTATGTTTGCCTTGCTTGATTGAAACAATTCAACAATTTGTGCTTGGGTGAGCCATACGGTATCGCCCTCAAATTTTACCTGAATTTGTGTTTGCAGGTCGGGACTGGTATAAATTTCTATTTGATTATCCAATTTATGCTGCATTTTTTTAGAATAAAGAAATATGTTTTCAGGCGTTGGGTTGCTCATTGGCGGAATTGGGTGGCTTGTTTGCGAATAAAATCTTGCTCCCGGGGCAACCAAAACGGCTCCTTCCCAAACTGCACTTCTTCCTGCATTTGCTTATCGGCTATTTGGTATATTACTATTTCACTCATTGCCAATCTTGTTAATCATTTAATCACAAAAATCATAGTTCAGACACTTTTAATTTTCCGCTTATCAAGCGTGGTAATAATCTATCTCTGATTTGGCGAAGTTGGGTGTTTTGATGAATGAGATTTAATAATTGCTTGTCAATCGGTTCAACAAAATCGTTGAATTGTTTAGCCAAATCGCCAACATCAAATATTTTGAACTTTTTAAGTTCATCCTTACCAACTGAATTGAAAATTGAACCGTTTCCGATTAAATCTTCTTTTGAAAATTCATTTTGCAAAAGATAGAATAGATAATTATTTAAGCCTTTTTTATGTCTTAATGCTGCTAAACCACGACCAATGATTATTTTCCTGTCTGCAATATTCAATCTTCCAACAGGTGCTCTAACACTAAATAATACATCACCTTCATTTGCAATTCTTCCATTTACAGAACAAAAAACTTTATGTTCAGGGAAACGCAAACCATAATTACCAACACCTTGATGAAATGGTAAACCAATTCCATCTTCATTGTAAAATTCAGATTTTGGAGATTGACCCATTTTAAAATCCACCATATCTGATATTGCAATTGTCTTCCATTTTTCCGGAATTCCCTTCTTAAACTTCGCTTGTTTATAGCCGGGGAAACGCATTCTTACAAACCATTCTTTGTAAAGCTCACGGGCGGTTTGTTCCAATAGTTTGATGCGTTGGTTATTTACTTCTATCAAATCATCATAAGCCGAAAGTATGGACGCTATGCGTTGTTGGGTTTCGGGTTTTTCTGGATATTGGATTTTTAGTTTTTTGATTAATTCAGGATTAAATGAAGGATAAGCGGAAGTTTGATTTTCTGAAATTAATGACAGATAGTTTGTTACAAAATCACTCGCTAAATAGTAGTAGAGAAATTTTGCATCTATTTTCTTTGAGCTTATTACTGCATAACCAGTTGATACAATAGTATTCGGCTTTGGATTTTTAATAAAGCCGAAGTGTTTTAAATTTGGTCTTACAGTTGAAATAATAATGTCATTGTTTATAACTATTCTTTTAGCCCTGCTTGGTGCATTTTTAAATTCAATAATTTGCGGAACATCAAAAATTCCATCAGTCACGGAAGAAGTGTCAATATATTCAATATTCTCATATGCAAAACTTCTTCCAGCAGTTTTTGCATTCACATCAACAAGATTTCCAATATTATCTTCTGTCCAATCTTTCATTCTATCGCCAATAAATTTTGGTTAATCAAATCTTCCAGTTCACTTGCTTTTTGGTTCCAGCCCGTTAGGGCTGAAATATGGGTAAAAACAAAATCATAAACAATATTTTGTCCCGTATGGGACAACACAACCCTCGCGCCCGCTTATTCTACCTATATCTTGTGCCTAACGGCACAGAGACAACCCGCTTTTTTTAACGGCAAGGTTCCAGCCCGTTAGGGCTGAAATATGGGTAAAAACAAAATCATAAACAATATTTTGTCCCGTACGGGACAACACAACCCACGCGCCCGCTAATTCTACCCATATCTTGTGCCTAACGGCACAGAAACAACCCGCTTTTTTAACGGCAAGGTTCCAGCCCATTAGGGCTGAAATATGGGTAAAAACAAAATCATAAACAATATTTTGTCCCGTACGGGACAACACAACCCACGCGCCCGCTTTTTCTACCTATATCTTGTGCCTAACGGCACAGAAACAACCCGCTTTTTTTAACGGCAAGGTTCCAGCCCGTTAGGGCTGAAATATGGGTAAAAACAAAATCATAAACAATATTTTGTCCCGTACGGGACAACACAACCACCGCACACGCTTATTCTACCCATATCTTGTTCCTAACGGCACAGAAACAACCCGCTTTTTTTAACGGCAAGGTTCCAGCCCGTTAGGGCTGAAATATGGGTAAAAACAAAATCATAAACAATATTTTGTACCGTACGGGACAACACAACCCACGCACCCGCTTTTTCTACCTATATCTTGTGCCTATCGGCACAGAGACAACCCGCTTTTTTTAACGGCAAGGTTCCAGCCCGTTAGGGCAGAAATATGGGTAAAAACAAAATCATAAACAATATTTTGTCCCGTACGGGACAACACAACCCTCGCACCCGCTTTTTCTACCTATATATCTTGTGCCTAACGGCACGATTTCACGTTTTTCCGTATTTTTCTATCGTTATTTTGTGCCTATAGGCACGATTTCATTATTCATAATCAACGGGTTTGAAAATATACGCTTCATTAAAATCTACCTCGAATTTTCGCAGCATATCCAGATATTCTTCTGTAAATGTTCTTTTTCTGTGATGCTCTTCCTGATTACGGATATAATCAATCACTTTATCTATATGCGATTTGCTGTATGAAAAAGCCCCGTATCCTTCCTGCCAACTGAATTTACCATTAACAAATCTCTTGCTGTTTATCCATTTAGAAGAATCACCTTTTATATCCTGCATCAAATCAGACAGCGATTGTGTTGGTTTCATTCCAAAAAACACATGAATATGGTCGGGCATTCCATTAATAGCTAATACTTTGTGCTGATGATTTTGTATAATTCCCGTAATGTACTTATACAATTCATCTTTCCACTCCTTATGAATCACGCATGCACGGTTTTGAACTGCAAAAACTGCTTGAATATGAATTTGTGTGTAGGTATTAGCCATTTTGTACCAATGATTTCAAATTTTGGTTTATCAATTCTTCCAGTTCACTTGCCTTTTGGTTCAGTTCATTCAGGGCAGTGTGCCGCTGTTTCATTTCGGCTAAAAATTCTTCTTCGGTCAATCCGTCTTCTTCTATCACCACGCCTACATAGCGGCCAGGATTCAGGCTGTAGTCCTGTTCTTCAATTTCTTTCAGTGTAGCTGCTTTGCACAAGCCCGTTACATCTTCATACACGCCATTGGGGAAGCGTTCGTTCAGCCAGTTTATTTGTGCCAAGTAATACTGCTGCTTGTCGTGCAGGGCTTTGTATTGTTTTTCGGCTTCTTCCAGTTGTTTTTCCCAACGCTTTAATTCTTTTTCTTCGGTGGGCTTTGCCTTTTGTATTTTATCAACTTCCTGCTGTTGCTGTTTGGCTTGCTTTTCAAAGTCGTTGGCTTGCTGCTGGTATTTAGCCAGTAGCTCCTGCAAACGGTGGTTTTCGCCACGGTAAAGCCGCACAATGGTGGCTATGTTCTGTATGTGTTCATCGGTAAACTCCCGCAATGAACGGGTTACCTGCTTAAAAATGTTTCGGGCATCAATAAAGAGTATCTTGTCTGAACGGTGATTTTTTTGATTGGTATGATTGCCTTGATTACTGCTGTTTGTTTCAATTTCTTTCAAATCATCGTAATCGCCAAAATCAGACGAATCATAGTTTAGACATTTTCTTTTGTCAAAAAACCACAAGGTGGCAGGCAGCGTAACGGTGTAAAACATATTCTTGGGCAGGGTGAGCATACAGTCAATCACCCCGCTTTTAATCAGGTTTTGGCGTATGTCGGCTTCGCTGTTGCGGGCATCGCTGGCACTGTTTGCCATTACCAAAGCGGCTCTGCCTGTGTCTTTCAGCGAAGTGGCAAACAGGTTTATCCAAAGGTAGTTGGCATTGGGCACGCTGTTTACGGCTGCCTGTTTTTTGGCGTTGGCTTTGGTTTTGTTTTTCGGTATTCCGTATTCGTTAAAACGCTTGTCGTCTTTCACCCGGTCGTAGTTCACATCGTCCACGTTAAATGGCGGATTTGCCATTACGTAGTCAAACTTGCCGTAGCTGTCAAACGGATTTTCGTAATAGGCATTGGCTTGCACCACTTGCCCCCGCAGTCCGTTTACGGCTAAGTTCATCCGTGCCAGCTTTACGGTTTCACTATCTTTCTCGCTGCCATACACCATCAGGTCTTTGGTGTCGTCATCGTGCAGTTCTTTCCTGCGTTTGTCCACAAACTCGCTGCTCTGCACAAACATACCGCCACTGCCGCAGGCAGGGTCGTAAATAGTGCCTTTGTAAGGTTCAATCACTTCCACCATCAGCTTTACCACGCTGGTAGGCGTGTAGAACGCCCCACCGCCTTGTCCTTCGGCAAGGGCAAACTCACCCAAAAAGTATTCATACACTTTGCCGAACACATCTCCTGAGGCATCTTCGGGAATATCTTTAAAAATTTTGAGCAAGCTCTTGGGCAGGCTGCGGTCTTCTTTGGTGCAGAGTTTAAAGTATTCGTCTTTGGGCAGGCTGTCTTTCAATTCGGGTTTGTAATACTCAATCAGTTCCATTGCCTTTTTAATGGCTTTGGCATTGTCTTCATTCTCGGGCAGGTTAAGCAAATAGTCATACTCAGCTTCGGGTGGCAGATAAAAACCACATTTCAAAATAGCAATTTCTTCTTCTTTCAGTTGGTTGCGGCTATTTTTCTGTGCTTCGAGTTCGGCTTTTATTTCCGCTTTCACTTTGTTGTAGCGGATAGAAGCAAAGCGAAGAAAAATCAGCCCGAGAATAGGCGTTGAATATTCACTGGCTTTCAGTCCGCTGTCTGCACGGAGCTTGTCAGCCGCTTTCCACAATTTATCTTCGAGTTCCTTGAGTTGGTCTGCTGTCATTTAATGACTTTATAATTCAGTTCGTGAAATTAATATGTATCGCCCTAAAAAAGTATTTGACATTGGTATGCCGATTAATCATTTATAAATACTACTTTGTTTATCTAATTAAAAAATCAATTCTATGGCATTTCTGTGTAGTTTTAATTTGCCTTTTTGCTCCAACTGTTTTAATAATCTAGAAATAACAACCCTTGATGAATTTAAATCAGTTGCTACTTGTTCATGTGTAATAGATAGCGTATTGGTTCCAAGTGCATTTTTTTGTTTAATTAAGTAATACTCAAGTCTTTCATCCATTGCATGAAAAGCAACGCTTCTAATAACATCAAGCAACTCCTGATACCGGTTTCTGTAGGTTTCAATAACAAAATAATACCAGGTTTTAAACTTTATCATCAATTCATCCATCAGCTCAATTGGTATAGAAATAACTTCGCTATCTTCTTTGGCAAATGCTTCAATATCACTTTTTCTGTTACGGGCAGCACATACAAAGCTTAATGCACAAGCCTGTCCGGGTTCGAGATAGTACATAAAAAATTCATCTCCATCTTCGCCATTTGTGTAAAGTTTTATTCGGCCTTTGGTTATAAGCATGGTTGATTTTATGTATTGACCGCTTCTAATTAGTTGTTCTCCGGCTTTATAAGTTTTTATGCTTCCTTTTTGAGCCAAGTATTCAACAAGTTCGTTTTCAAATGCAGGAAAGTTTTCTTTTATGGTTTTTATCAAATCGCTCACTTTATAACTTATTGGGTTTGCTAACTTATGGTTTATTTGCTTAGTTTACAATTTTTAATCAATGCTTCGATAAGTTGTATAGAAAATAAATTATCGCTTTTTTGAAGTGATTGATAATAGGTTTTATTGATTCCTTTTACCACATTTCTAAATTTTTTAAATCCAGGATTTTTCATATTTTTTGCCCAATATTTTAATACAATATTGTCAAATAACTCAAAAACATCATAAACTTTTAATCCTTCGGGGCATTGTTTTAATACATCCTCCAGTAAATTAAAATTTTCAATTTCGCACAGTTTATAAACCCATGCTTTGGTATTATTTTCAATTATACAGTTGCTTATGTCATTAGGTAATACAATAACCGATTTGTAAACTTTTCTTTTCAGTAAATCGAAATCTAATGGATTGTAATAACATAAATAGTCAATTGCGAATAAAACACGCATTTGTTTGCTCAATTTTTTATTGTTTAAAATTAATAAAACCGAATCGTTTTTAATTTGATTTTTAGCAAATAATTTAACATTTCTAAAATATGCTTTATGTTGATTAAGCCTCCAAAAACTACCTACATCAATCATAAAGTTGTTTTTATTTATACTTATAAAAGTTGTACTGTCGCTTTTTGAACCAACCTTATGTAAAATGGAATTTTCATTTTTTATGCCGAAAGTTTTGTTGGCATTTTTTATGATTTTTTTGGCTTGCTGTTTGTTTTTTCTTTTTTCGTATGCTTTATTTAGCCGAATTTGATTTTGTATTGAAACGGCTTTAATGCTAACAATTAAATTTATAAAACTAAGAGGAGATGCTGCCAACATAGCGCCATATTGAGGTACTCCCAATGCGGCTGTTACAGGTATTGATATTATTTGTGCAAATTCTGATGCAAACCAAACAACTGCTACAGCCACACCATGTAAACGAGCAATTTTGGTAAATGTATTTCCAAAATCTTTAAAAAAATTATCTTTTTCAATTTCAAATGAATCTGTACATGAAATTGAAATAAAATCTTTAATTATAGTAGTTTCAGAGTTTGTGAATGCGTTATTATTGATAAGGATATTTTGCAATACCTCAATAGCAATTTCTTCAGCTCTATACCACGCAGAGTCAGGATTTATTGTTTTTATGTTTTCTGATTTTGCAAGTATTTGAGCTTTAATTTTTTGATGAAGCGTATATTGAGATAAAAGTAGAGTTGTTTGAATTTTGTAATCTAAATATAGTTTATCAGATAAGTTCTTTATCGGAATTTGAGCCTTGGTTGTATATAAAATTGCAAGAAAACCTGCAACAAGCAGTTTAAATTTCATCTGTCCTCGAAAGTATGTAAATACTTAAATTAAATTTTAACAAGAATTTTAATTCTATTAAAAATAAAAAAGGCTGTCATATTTTATATAATGACAGCCTTTTTGTATTATTTTTTTGATAAAATTTAATCTCTGCGACCCATAAAAATTGATATGTAATACAATAGAGTAGCAATACTTGCTATTGCAGCTACAATATAAGTGCTGGCGGCCCAATTTAATGCATCTTTAGTAAGTGGATATTCATCTTGTCTTACAACACCTTTGTTTGATAACCAAGCCAATGCTCTTCTGCTGGCATCAAATTCAACAGGTAATGTAATAACGCTGAACAATGTTGTTGCAGCAAACAAAATAATACCAATTAATAATAGTTGAGGGAAAGTATTAATAAGCAACACGCCTCCAAGCAATACCCATTGCACCCATTTACTTGCAAAACTTACCATAGGTACAATGGCAGAGCGAAAGTTTAACCATGCATAAGCTTTTGCATGTTGCACTGCGTGGCCAACCTCATGTGCTGCAACTGCTGCTGCAATTACACTTCTGCCATAATAAACATCATGGCTAAGATTAACTGTTTTTTCTTGCGGGTTGTAATGATCGGTTAATTGCCCTTCGGTACTCATAATTTTTACATCGTAAATACCATGATCATTTAACATCATTTGTGCAATTTCTGCTCCGCTTAAATGGTTGCTCAAGGCCATTTCTGAGTATTTTTGGGCTTTTGATTTAAAACGCCAACTTACATAAAAACTTAGTGCGAGTGGTACTAAAATTAAAATATACATACTTTTAAATTTTTTGTTGAATGCAAATCAAAAATTATTCCAATTAAAATGCATACCTTATTATTAACACAATCATTGCAAAAAGAAACATTAATATACTGATTCTGTTAATTCCATGCATTATTCTTAAGTTTATAGATGACGAAGTGTCAGTATCATTTTTGCGCCAAAATGTTAGGTATTGAATAAATTTTTTAATCATTTTAAATAAACAGAAAGTGCAATGTAAAGGTTTTTAAAAAATATAAAAATCAAACATGTCAAAAAATAAATTTAGATGAGCCTAAAAATAACTATCATTGCAACCATGTATTCATTTACTGAAGAAAATTACATTAAAACAATTTTTTTACTACAGGAAAAACAAAAAGAATCAATAAATACAAATGCAATTGCGCAAATGCTCCAAACTAAAGCATCATCAGTTACTGATATGCTTAAGAAGTTGAGTAATAAAAAATTATTGACCTATAAAAAATATAAAGGAGTAGAATTAACAGAAAACGGAAAAAAAATAGCATTGGAAACGGTTAGAAAACATCGTTTATGGGAAACTTTTTTATACGAAAAACTTAAATTTACTTGGGATGAAGTGCATGATATAGCTGAACAATTGGAACATATAAAATCAGAAAAACTTACCGACAGGCTCGATGCTTTTTTAGGCTATCCTTCATTCGACCCTCATGGAGACCCAATTCCTGACAAAGAGGGTTGTTTTAAACAAAACTCATTTGTACCATTAACAGATAATATAAATATTAATAAAAAAAATATTGTTTGTGGCGTTTTAGAGCATTCTACCCAGTTTCTAAAACATCTTAAAAATGTTGGAATAAATTTGGGTTCAACCATAAAAATTAATAAAAAAAATATTTACGATAATTCATTAGATGTGTTAGTAGATGATTTAAAAGAATTATCACTTTCGTTTAAGGTTGCATCAAATATTTTGGTAAAATAAAGAGTATGTCAAATCAGCACACATCGTTAAGCGAAGTAAACAGCAGCGTAAATATACCTAAAAAGAAAGGTTGGTTTAAAACTTTATTGGCATTTATAGGGCCGGCTTATTTGGTTAGCGTTGGATATATGGATCCGGGAAACTGGGCAACCGATATTGCAGGTGGTAGCAGATTTGGGTATAGTTTAATTTGGGTTTTATTAATGAGTAACCTGATGGCGCTATTGCTTCAAAGCCTTTCGGCAAGGTTGGGAATAGTTAAAGGTTGGGATTTGGCACAGGCCAGCAGACAACAATATCCAAACTGGGTAAATTACAGTTTGTATGTATTTGCCGAAATTGCCATTGCTGCAACCGATTTAGCCGAAATAATAGGTATGGCCATTGGATTAAGTTTGTTGTTTAAATTACCCATGTTATATGGTGTACTTATTACGGTTTTTGATACTTTTTTGTTATTGTTTTTATTGAACCGAGGCATTAGGGTTTTAGAGGCTTTTATACTTGTTTTAATAAGTATCATAGGTGTTTCGTTTTTAATTGAAATGTTTATTGTAAAACCTGAAGTTGCTGAAGTTGCTAAAGGTTTTATTCCTCAAAGTTTAACTGGCGAAGCATTGTATATTGCTATTGGTATAATTGGAGCAACTGTAATGCCGCATAACCTCTATCTTCATAGCAGTTTGGTTCAAACACGCAGGTTCGAAAAAACTACCGAGGGAATAAAAAAGGCAATAAAATTTAATTTAATTGATAGTGCCATAGCATTAAATTCCGCATTTTTTGTTAATGCAGCCATTCTTATTCTTGCTGCAAGCGCATTTTACAACCGTGGTTTTTATGAAGTAAGCGATATTTCTGATGCTCACAAATTATTGCAAAATTTATTTGGAAACCTAGCCCCGGCATTATTTGCCATAGCACTAATAAGTGCAGGACAAAGCAGTACCATTACCGGAACGCTTGCCGGACAAATTGTTATGGAAGGTTATTTAAATTTAAGAATAAGCCCCTGGTTGCGCAGGCTTATTACACGATTAATTGCAGTTGTACCGGCATTGTTTACTATTGTTTATTTTGGAGAAAAAATGCTTGGAGAATTGCTCATTTTAAGTCAGGTTATTTTAAGTATTCAATTAGGTTTTGCTGTAGTACCTTTAATTTATTTTACTTCTAACAAAAAAATTATGGGCCAATTTGCCATAAGCCTTAAAACCCAAATAGCTGCTTGGGTTATTGCTGCAATAATTATTGCGTTGAACCTAAAATTAGTATATGAAGAAATTTTGGGTTTTTGGCAAAATAACCCTAATTCGTTTTGGTTGTATCCTATTGTTACTGTAACTGCTTACTCTTTGTTTTTACTTGTTTATATAATTGTAAATCCAGTAATTTTTCAATTAAAACAAAAACAAATTATTCCGCATAAAGAGCTTAATATTAATTTAAAGTTTAATGAACCATTGCATTACAAGCATATTGGCATAGCTGTTGATTTTAGTAAATACGACAATGATGCCATAAAACATGCAATAAAAATTGGTGCCGATAATGCAACGTATTTTCTTATTCATATTGTAGAATCTGCAACTGCTATAAAGTATGGAGACGAGGTTCAAGATGAAGAAAGTAAAAAAGACGAAAGCAATTTAATTGATTATAAGAACATGCTACAACTTCTTGGATTTAAAGCAGAATATTGCCTTGGTTACGGAAGACGAAGTAAACAATTAGCCGAAATTGTTAAGCAACAAAATATTGATTTTTTGGTAATGGCGGCTCACGGGCATAAAGGCTTAAAAGATTTTATTTTTGGTTCAACAGTAGATGAGGTAAGACATATAGTAAACATACCGGTTTTGGTTGTTAAAAGCTAATCATCTACATTTATTGAAAAAGATAATTTTATATCACCAAACTTTGATGGCTTATATTTGCAGTTTATGATTCTTTGTTTTAAAGAGGGCGATATAAAAAAGTATCAAATTGTGGTTGAACCTAAAGATACTGCAGCTTTTGAAAGTGGAGAGGTTCACCCGGTATATGCAACTTTTGCTCTTGGTAGAGATGCAGAATGGTGTTGCCGTTTGTTTGTATTGGATATGAAAGAGCCACACGAAGAAGGAATAGGTACGTTTTTAAGTATCAATCATAAAAGTCCGGCATTGGTTGGTAGTGTAGTTGATTTTACGGCAACTGTTGAAACTATAAAAGGCAACGAAATAATTTGTAGTTACAAAGCCGAAGTTAAAGGTAGATTAATTGCAGAAGGAAAGCAAGGGCAAAAGATTGTAAACAAAGAAAAATTAAATAATTTGTTTAATAGTTTGAAGGAGAATTGATGAGTAAAAAAGAAATAAATATAATAAATAAAAAAGCAAGTTTTGATTTTAATATTTTACAAAAATTCACCGCTGGATTACAACTTTCTGGCACCGAAGTAAAATCGGTAAGAGCCGGTAATGCAAGTATAAATGATGCTTTTTGTTTTTTTAAATTAAATAAGCAAACACAAACTGAAGAATTATATATAAAAGGAATGAATATTGGTACTTTTAAACAAGGCAGTTACAGCAATCACGAACCATTTAGGCAACGAAAACTTTTACTTAAGGCTGCTGAATTAAGAAAGCTTAAAGCCAAAGCAACCGAAAAAGGTTTTACGATAATACCAATAAAAATTTTTGAAAGCGAAAACGGTTTTATAAAACTTGAAATAGCCATTGCTCAAGGTAAAAAATCATTTGATAAACGAGAATCCATTAAAGAAAGAGATATTGCCCGTAACCTAAGTCGTTCAATGTAATAGGTTAAAAAAAATATAAATATATGCAGGCATTTTTTTATTATTTAAGTTTACCCTTTATATACCTGATAGCAATTTTGCCAATGCCTTTGTTATATGGTTTAAGCAATTTGTTTTATGTTTTAATGTATTATGTTATCGGATATCGTAAAAATGTTGTTTTTACTAATTTAAAAAATTCATTTCCTGATAAGAATAATAATGAAATACATTTAATAGCCAAAAAATTTTATAAATATTTATGCGACTTAATGCTTGAAACTTTTAAAACATTGGTTTTTTCTAAAAAACAAGCTATACGAGCATTTGAAATTGATGCAAAAACCATTGATATGATTAATGACTATGCAGCTAAAAATCAAAGCTTAATTTTTGTTGCCGGACATCACGGAAACTGGGAGTGGAGTGGAAATGCCTTGGCTCAGCAATACAAAGGAGTTTTGTACATAATTTATCACAAGTTGTCGAATAAATATTTTGATAGGTTTATGTACAATATGCGAAGTCGTTTCGGAACAAAACTTATTGAAATGAATGATGTACCAAAAGCAATGCTTAAAAATAAAAATCATGTTAGTGCAACCGGATTTATTTCAGATCAAACTCCTAGTTCTGTAAATGCATATTGGCTATGGTTTTTAAATCAACCAACGCCAGTTTTTAAAGGAACCGAGTTGTTGGCAAAAAAATTTAATTACCCTGTAATTTATTTTTCGGTAAGGCGTATAGCCAGAGGTAAATATAAATGTACCGGCCATTTGCTTTGTGCTGAACCAAAACTTACAGCAGATGGTGAAATTACTAGGCTACATACTAAAGCATTAGAGGATGATATAAAAATACAACCTGAAATTTGGCTTTGGAGCCATAGAAGATGGAAACATAAACCTGATGAAAGTATTCTTTTAAAATTAAAGGAAAATTTTGTTGCCAATTAACAGAGCAATTTCACAGTATTTAAATGTTATCCACACATTAAAACTTTTTTTCTTTTGTAAAATAATGTATTATAATTTTGATTTTTCGGGTAAAAACCGGTAAACTTGTAACTTTACTTGATTTATTATTTACATGATTAACGGAAAAGAAATTATTCTATCAACTAAACCTTTTGCTCAAGAAATTCGCTGGAAAAGTTGGATGCATACTTCCATAGCAATGAGTTTGTTTGTATTTGCTCTTATTGGAACAGTTTGGTTCAACCATTTGGCTGTAAGAATTTTTTGCAGCATTTTGGCAGCATTAATGGTTGTAAGAACTTTTGTTATATATCACGACCATCAACATCATACTATTTTACATAAAAGTCCGCTGGCTAATTTTTTATTTTACATATACGGTATGTATGTTTTAGCACCACCTTCAATTTGGAAGCGTTCTCACGATCATCACCACAAACACAATTCTAAATTATTAAGTGCTAGTATTGGTTCATACCCAATAATGACAAAAGAAAAATTTCTTTCGGCTACTCCAAAAGAAAAATTTGCATATTTAGCATCGCGCCATTGGCTTACCATGGTTTTTGGCTATTTTACCATGTTTGTTTATGGCATGTGCATTCAGTCTTTTATTAACAACCCCAAAAAACATATCGACTCGCTGCTTGCACTAATTCTTCATATAGCCTGGTGTGTTTTTGTGGTACACTATTTTGGTTGGACAAGCTGGTTGCTTATGATTTTTATACCCTTCTTTATTGCATTTATGATTGGTGCTTATTTGTTTTATGCTCAACATAATTTTCCGGGTGTTAAATTTAATTTAAACGAAAAATGGAAATATGAAGAAGCCGCATTACTTTCCTCAAGCTACTTAAAAATGAATGCCGTAATGCGTTGGTTTTCGGCTAATATTGGTTTTCACCACGTACATCATTTAAATGCAAAAATTCCGTTTTACCGTTTGCCCGAAGCCATGAAAAATATACCCGCATTGCAAAAACCAACTGTAACCACATTTAAAATAAAAGACATAATTTCTTGTTTACGACTTAAAGTTTGGGATGAAGAATTGGGAAGAATGGTTGGTTTAAAAGCCATTAGAATAAAATCGTAATTCTTTTTTTGTACTATCTTTATAAAATTTAAAAAAACCAATATTGGTTTTTGATTTCTTATTTTCAAATTACCTTTGCTTATTAATTTATGAGGGTTTATAAATTTGGTGGAGCTTCGGTTAAAGATGCCGATGCAGTAAAAAATGTTGCAACCATATTAATGCAATTTGGTGGTAACGAATTATTGATTGTGGTTAGCGCTATGGGAAAAACAACCAATGCACTTGAATTGCTTGCCAATGCATATTTTGAAAATAGTGCCGAAAAATATGCTATTTATAAACAAGTTAAAGATTTTCATAACGATATTATAAATGGGTTGTTAAATACAAATACCGGACACGCATACGATGATATAGAAAACCTTTTTATAGAACTTGAATGTTTGCTTGAAGATGAACCTGAAGACTCTTTTGACCAGGTTTATGACCAGATTGTAAGCTATGGAGAAATTTTTTCTACCCGCATTATCAGCACTTATTTAAATGAAGTTGGCATAAAAAACCGATGGATGGATTGCCGCAATTTTATTGCAACCGATAATACATATAGAAACGCAGTTATAGATTGGGAACTAACTTCAAAAAAAATTGCCCATAAGCTGCAACCAATAGTAAAAAAACAAATGGTGGTTACACAAGGATTTATTGGTATGAACCGCGATAACTATACAACCACGCTTGGTCGTGAAGGCAGCGATTACAGTGCTGCTATTTTTGCGTTTGGCTTAAATGCTGAAGGTGTTACCATTTGGAAAGATGTTGACGGTGTTATGAATGCCGACCCCAAATTTTTTAAAGATGCTGTAAAAATAAACAAACTAAGTTATCCAAAAGCAATTGAAATGGCTTACTATGGGGCAACGGTAATACATCCTAAAACCATACAGCCATTGCAAAATAAGGGCATTCCATTATATGTTAAATCATTTAAAAACCCACAAAGCGAAGGCACTGTAGTTGGTATTGATAATGGCACTGAAGGTCAGTTTCCGGTATATATTTTTAAACAAAATCAAGTGCTTATTTCAATAAGCAGTAAAGATTTTAGTTTTATTGTTGAACACCATTTGAGTGAAATTTTTAGTGTTTTTGCCGAATGTAAAATTAACATAAATTTAATGCAGAATTCTGCTATTAGCTTTAGTGTTTGTGCCGATTATAATGATGAAAAATTATTAAAACTAAACAAAGCACTTTCAAACAAATTTATTATTTCAGAAAATGCAGGTGTAAAGTTACTTACCATAAGCAATTACAATTCTTCAATCATCAAAGAATTAACATCTGATTACAAAATTCTTTTAGAACAACGTACAAATAACTATGTGCAGTTTGCATTAATTTAATTTAAAATTTTACACAAACATTTTTTGGTTCAGTAAAAAATCTTAGGGCTTCCCATCCGCCTTCGCGGCCAACACCACTATTTTTAACACCCCCAAAAGGGGTTCTTAAATCTCTAAGCAGCCAACAATTTATCCATACAATTCCGGCTTGTATGTGTTGTGCCATTCTGTGGGCGCGGGTTAGGTTTTCTGTCCATATTACCGATGCAAGACCATATTCGGTTGAATTGGCCATTTTTAAAACTTCATCTTCTGTTTCAAAAGGTGTTAGGGTTACAACCGGGCCAAAAATTTCTTCCATATTGGTTCGGCAATCATAAGCAAGATTTTCAATCACAGTTGGCTCAATAAACCATCCATCAGCACACTCTCCTTCAAGTTTTATTGGGTTACCGCCATATAAAATTGTTCCACCTTCTTGTTTGGCAAGTTCTATGTAATACAATATTTTTTCAAAATGTTGTTTTGATGCTATGGCACCAATTTTTGTATCTGCATCAAAAGGGTTGCCTACTTTTTGTTGTTTTACCTTGGCAATAAAAGCTTCTTTAAATCTATTATAAATACTTATTTCAATAAAAATTCTCGAACCGCATAGGCAAATTTCACCTTGATTTAAAAACGATGAACGTATGGTTTCATCAAGCATTTTTTCAAAATCGCAATCTGCAAAAATAATGTTTGGGTTTTTGCCACCAAGTTCCAGCGAAAGCTTTTTAAACATGGGTGCTGCCACACTCGCAATTTGTGCGCCTGTTTTGGTTCCACCAGTAAAACTAATAGCTTTAATTTTTGGGTGTGCAGTAATGGCTGAACCTACTTTTGGTCCCAAACCATGAACTATGTTTAGTACTCCCGGAGGTAAACCTGCTTCTATACAAATTTCGGATAATAAAAATGCAGTATAGGGTGTAATTTCAGATGGTTTTGCAACCACGCAATTTCCTGCAGCAAGGGCCGGTGCAATTTTCCATGTAAATAAATACAAAGGCAAATTCCAAGGGCTTATGCAACCTACAACACCAATTGGCGAGCGTAAAGTGTAATTTATGGCATGGTTTCCCATTGGATGTGCTTCGCTGGCAAAATGTTCGATGGCAGTTCCAAAAAAGCGAATATTGCTTACGGCTCTGGGAATTTCTCCGTTTTTAGATAGCCAATAAGGCTTACCTTGATCAATGCTCTCTGCTTCTGCAATTTTTTCAAGGTTTTTTTCAATCAGTTCAGAAATTTTAATCATAATCCTGCTGCGCTTTTCGGTGGGCATATTGCTCCAGCCTTCAAATGCAGTTAATGCGGCTTGTGTTGCAATTTCCACATCCTGTTGGTCGCTATTAGGGCAAAACGAAAAAACTTTTCCGGTTGCAGGATTGTAATTTTCGTTGAATTGTCCGCTTATTGGTTCAACCAAAGAGCCATTTACATAGTTAAGAATTTTAATCATAGAACAACTGCAACATTAATTATTTCTTTGTGTAGTTTTTTTATTTTAATGTAAATGTATAAATAGAATTAATCATCAAACTTAATATACTTGTAAATATTCCGATTATATAAATATCCATTAGTAAGAATAATTGAAAACTCAAAAAATTAAAGTTTGTCATTTTTCATCAGTTCACAGTATCTACGATACGCGTGTTTTTGAACGCGAGTGTGTTTGGTTGGCAAAATATTATGATGTAACATTAATTGCTATTGGAAATTTTAAAGGTACAAAAAATGGAGTTAAAATAATTGGAGTTAAAAAAACCTCAAAGCCTTGGCATCGCTTTTTTAGTAATGTTTGGATTGTTTTTGCAAAAGCGATAAAAACAAATGCTAAAATTTATCATATACACGATGCAGAATTGCTACCCTTTGCTTTATTACTTAAAATATTTGGCAAAAAAGTATTTTATGATATTCATGAAAATACCAAAGCTGATATTATATATAAAACATGGGTGCCTGATTGGCAAAAAAGAATTTTAATAGGGTTTTACGATTTGTTGTTAAGGTTATCTTCAAAATATATTCATTTTATTCCAGTTGTTTGGAAACCTGATGATGCCGAAATATTTCATTGTAAGCCAAACAATTTCACTATTGTACAAAACTTTGCTGATATTGAAATATTAAGAAAGTTTAGGGTTGAAAACAGAGAATTACTGCCGGAAAATAATATTTTTTATATAGGCATGTTAAAGGATATGTATTATGATATATACAAATTATTTGATGCCATGTTATTATTAAAACAAGAAGGTATAAATACTCATTTACATTGTGTTGGTTATTTTGGAATTGGAGAGAATGATGATTTTAAATATTACAAAAAATGGAATGAAGTGAAAGATTTAGTAAGTTATTACGGTAAATTAAATTTTATGGATGCTTACGAAATAAGTAAAGAATGTAAAGTTGGTATTTGTTTAAAAAATCAACCTGAGGGCATGGTTGTATCACACGAAAGAAAATTGTTTGAATACATGGCAATTGGATTACCTGCTATTTATTGTAATGCATCAATTTATATAGATATAAGCGAAAAATATCAATCTGGAATATGCTGTAATTTAGAAAATCCATTTGAAATTAAAGAAGCATTAAAATTACTTTTTTTAGATAAAAATCTTTCATTTCAAATTTCAAAAAATCAAATTAAAATTTCTGATAAAGAAATTAATTGGCAAAAAGAATTTAATAAACTTTTAATTTCATACCAATCTGAATTTGTTTCAATTTGACACAAAAGAGTATAGTTTGTTTCAAAACGAAATTCGCTAATGCGACATAATATTCGCAATTCAAATAAAAAAAACAACTGTTTGAGTAAATAATTCAGCTGCAGGTGTAATATTTATTTTTCATTTAAATATATGTGTAAAATTCCCTTCAAATACTTATCAAAAATGATACAAAATTTACCAAAAAACATAGCTATGAATTTGAATAAAAATTTTTCAAAAACATTGCTAAAAATTTCATTGATAGTGTTGTTAACTCAAATATCAACAAAAGTGTTTGCGCAACCGGCAGGCGCTTTAAATTTTGATGGAAACGATGATCATGTATCACTGCCGGATATGGGAACAGCATTAAACACCAATGCATTAACTGTTGAGTGTTGGTTTAATACAACCGATGTAGTTAATAATCCCAACGAGTACAGAACATTGGTAAGTAAATGGCACACAGGTGGAATACCTAATATGGCCTCATTCACATTGGTTTGGGCAAATGGTTCTTTGCAATTTTGGGTTCAAAGTACAACAAACCAACTACTGCAAGCAAATTCGGGCATGGCTCTAAACGATGGGATGTGGCATCATGTTGCAGGTGTTTTTAATGGTACAACTGCTAAAATTTACATTGATGGTGTTTTAAAACATACCGCTATAAATAATTCATTTGGGACTTTAGATGTTGCCAATAGTTTGCAATACTTTATTGGAACCGATGATGCTGGAGTTAATGGCGCACAAGGTGATAGATTTTTTGAAGGTTCGATTGAGGAAGTTAGAATATGGAATAGAGCTTTGCAGGCTTGTGAAATTGAAAACAATTTAAATTGTGAATTATCTCTTCCAAAAGCTAATTTAGTTGCTTACTATAAATTTAACCAAGGCAATGTTGATGATGATAATACAACGATAACTTCATTAATTGATGAAACAGGAACTTATGATGGATCTTTGGTAGGATTAACATTGAACGGAACTTCATCAAATTTTGTAGATGGTAATATTTCCGGTACCTGCTCTAACATTACACTTCCAACCGTTTCTATTACAAATAATACTTCAACAACTCAATGTTTAAACCTAAATAGTTATGATTTTACAAGTAACGTAAGTGGAGGAGCTACTCCATATACTTACCATTGGGTTTTAAATGGTTCAAATATTTATACTCAGCATATTGATGATTACACATTTCATACACCAGGTGGAAAAGTAATATCATTAACAGTAACTGATGATAATGGCTGTACAGCATTTACAAGTACCCCCGCTATTGTATATAATAACCCGACTGCTGTAATTACTACAAACCAAGCAGGCCAATGTTTAACAGGTAATGAGTTTGATTTTTCTAGCTCTGCATCAACAAATGGTTCAGGTACTATTAATAATTGGCAATGGCTAATTGATGGTAATAACTACATTACATCAGATGTGAATGATTTAACATTTGTAACATCAGGAAGTAAATCAGCAAGATTGGTTGTAACCGATAATTTCGGATGTAGTGATACAGCTAATGCAACTGTTAATGTTTGGGCACATCCGGCCGCACCCTCATTTACAATAAATGACAATAAACAATGCTTCAATGGTCATACATTTAGTTTTAACGACAATACAAACCTTTCATTAATAAAAGTTTGGGATGTAACACATGTAAATTCGGCTACACCTCTATACACAAATTCATCAGGAACTGCAACTTTAGATTTTGATGCAAATGGCCTAACTTTTGGTACTAATGGTACTTTTAATGCCAAATTTACTGTAACTGACAACAATGGTTGTAGTTCTAATTCAAACCAAATGTTTTATATCTATCCTGAACCAAATGCAGCATTTATAGTTAATGATGCAGGACAATGCCGTACAGGAAATTCATTTGTATTTACAAATCAATCAACAATTGATTCAGGAGCTGTTGTAAACTCATGGGCGTTTGGTGATTTAACAAGTTCAATGGCTACAAATCCTTCTGCAAAAACTTATGCATCAGCCGGTACATATAATGTTAGGTTGGCAGTTACTTCAGTACATGGTGGATGTTCAGACACAGTTTATTTACCGGTTGAAGTTTACCCTCATCCAACTGTAAAAATTGGAATTGCAAATTCTTTGCTATGTGCAAGAAAAATAAATTTCGTTGATTCATCTGAAATTTCGGTTGGAAGCATTACTGGTTGGAATTGGAATTTTGGGGATTTAACCTCATCAAATCTTCAAAACCCACAGAAAGATTATGCTAGTGGCGGAAGCAAAACAGTTACTTTAACAGTTACTTCTGACCAAAATTGCTCATCAACCGGATCAAGAACAATTAATTTAATTAATGCTCCAATAGCACAAATGAATGTGCTAAATCCGGTTCAATGTTTACAAACCAATAGTTTTACATTTCATAATTTATCTCAACCCGTTCACCCTTCATGGATAACCGGTTCTAAATGGTTCTTTGGAAATGGCGATACATCAATAAACACTTTTCCAAATCCATACTCATATGATGCTACAGGAACATACACTGTAAAATTAGTTGTTTACTCAACAACAGGTTGTACAGACACTACTCAAATGAATGTTACAGTTAACGGTGCAAATGCTCCTAATTTTACAGTTAATAATCCAACATGCTCACAAACATTAAGTTTTGTAAATTCTCAACCAAGTGGTAATTTTATATGGCACTTTGGCGATGGAAATACATCTACTGCTGTAAATCCAACACATACATATGCAACTCCTGGTACTTACAACGTAAAATTAGTAAGTTATGGTGCAGGTTGTGCAAATGATTCAATAACAAAACAAGTAGGCGTTGGTATATTCCCTGTTGCAAATTTCACTTTTGTTGCAGGTTCAGCTTGCAGCGAAAAAGTTGTCTTTACAAATACCTCAACAATAGGTTCAGGAACTATGACCTATTTATGGAACTTTGGTGATGCAACAACTTCTACATCGGTAAATCCAAGCAAAAGCTATAGTTCGGCTGGAAGTTATAATGTAACATTAACAGCTACCTCATCAGCAGGATGTGTTAATTCTATATCTAAAACAGTAAATGCAAATAGTAACGTTGGGGGTTTAAATGCATCGTTTACCTGGGCACCCGGAACCGGAAGTTGCTTAACAAGGATAAATTTTACAAACACTTCTACAGGTGCAACAGGATACATTTGGCAATTTCATGATGGATTTTCATCGTCTAATGTTCATCCTCACAAAACTTATCCAACAACAGGTAATTTCTTGGTAAGGTTAATAGCTTTTGATAACAATGGTTGCTCAGATACAGCTGAACAAATAGTTAATATAAATACAGCTAATGGAAATGCCCTTAAAGCAAGTTTTACAACAGCTTCGCAAACTCAGTGTTTAACATCAAACAGCTTTAACTTCTTTAACAATTCATACGATATAGGTTGGGGTTGGGGTGGAACCTATTCTTGGGATTTTGGAGACGGTACCACATCAAATAATACATTTATATACAATAAAAAATACAATAGCCCAGGTATATATACTGTAAGCTTATATGCAGTTGCAAACTCAAATGGTTGTAAAGATACTGCACAAATGGTGGTAGTGGTATTACCTTCTCCAACAGTTAATTTTGATTTTAGTACAGGTTGTGGAACAACTGTTTCATATAATAATCTTTCAACAGGGGCTACAACTTATAATTGGAATTTTGGAGATGCAAATACTTCAACTCTAGTAAATCCTACACACACTTATGCTTCTGCTGGTTGGTATTTTACAACATTAACCGCAACAGCTTCTAATGGTTGCTCGGCTTCAATTAGTAAATCTGTTGTTCCTAGTGGAGGGGCAGCTCCTGTTGCTGCATTTACATATTCTACAAATCCATGCAGTAATGCAATAACATTTACAAGTACAACACAAAGTACTTTAAATTGGGATTTTGGTGATGGCAATACTGCAACCGGTAATACTGTTACTCATTCTTATGCAACATCTGGTACTTATGATGTAATGTTAGTTGCAGGTGTTGGTGGTTGCGCTGATACCCTAATAGTAAGCGTTAATGCTTTAGCAACAATTTCTGCTCCAACATCTAGTTTTAATTTGAATTTTGCCGGTTGTGATACAGACGTAGAAGTTGAAAATAATTCTACTAACGCAACAAATTACAAAATATATGTAGATGGAATATTAGTTTATAATGGAGCAACACCTAACGACTATACCATTTTGAATGCTAGTGTAGGTACTCATCATGTAAGTGTTGTGGCATCTAATGGTATGTTGTGTAAAGATAGTACATACCAATCGTTTAACATTAGTGCACCTCCTGTAGCTTCATTTACTTATGCAACTGTTGTTTGTGGCGGAGGAATTAATTTTACCAATACTTCTACCGGAGCAGTTACATACTTCTGGGATTTTGGAGATGCAACAACCTCTGTATTAGCCAGTCCTTCAAAAGGATATTCATCACCAGGCACATACAATGTAATGTTGGTTGCCTTTAATTCAAATGGTTGTTCAGATACAACTTATGCAAGTGTAAATGCAGTAGCAGGTGCTCCACTTCCAACTGTATCTTTTACCCATGCTCCGGGTGGCTCACCTTGTACAAATAAAATTAACTTTACTAATACAACTGTCGGTTCAGGTTTAAGTTTTGTTTGGAATTTTGGCGATGGAAATACATCAACCCAATTACATCCTAAAAAAGGATATGCTTATGCTGGAACTTATACTGTAACATTAACGGCTACTAATGCAGCAGGTTGTTCAGCAAGTGCTTCATCTATTGTTAGTATAGGAGCAGGCAATGGTCCTAGCGCCAGTTTCTATACCGATCAACAAGTTCAATGTATTACAAACAACAATTTTAATTTTTACAACAACTCAATGTATATGGGTACTTCATTCCCTGGTTGGATAAATAATTATCAGTGGGACTTTGGTGACGGTACAAGTGATAATGTAAATACTTTTGTGTTTGGAAAAAAATATAATACTCCTGGTAATTATACTGTTCGATTAGTTGCTACTTCAACAGATGGATGCAGAGATACTATGACTTTGGTTGTTAAGGTTCAGGCATTACCTTGCGGTGGAGGCATTGTAATTAGTAATCCTGAAAATTCTGCTGGATCTGAAGTGAAAATTGGAAAAGAAACAATTAATTCTCCGATTACTTCAGGTATTAAAAACAAAGTACTAGTTTTAAATTCAATAGGATTATATCCAAATCCAAATAACGGTTCGTTTACATTAAGTTTTAACAATGACATTAAAGGAAAAATTACTGTTACAATACATGATATGATTGGAAAAAATCTTTACACAGAAACTAATACAATTGAAAACAGAAAACTTACTTTGTCTGACTTAAATTTGATTAATGGCCAGTATTTAATTTCAATTTACAATGATAAAAATGAAATGATTGGCCTCAAGAAATTTACAGTTGCTAGATAGATTTGAAATATTAAATCTTACTCTAAAAAGGTCGCCCTAAAGCGGCCTTTTATTTTATATATACGTTTAAGAATTTTGTGTTTTCAAGATTTGAATAAATAATCTGGTAGTTTCCGGTATCGTTTATAAATAGGTATTCAATTAAACTAAAACTTGGCAGATATTGCAAACACATACAACCATTGTATTCAATGGTCGAATTAATCCTAAACTTTTTTCCTAATTCTTCTGTAATTAAAATTTTTGGATTAGTTGCACAGCCATTATTGCCATAAACTGTAAAGTTTAAAGGAATTTTTTCATTAATGTTAAAGGTGTCTTTGTTTAATTTAACATCAACAAAGGCTTGTTTACTTTCAAAACAGTTGTCTTTTTTTCTACAACCAAAGTTTATTGAAATAATTGTAGATGCAATTAATAAAAATGATTTACTCATTTTCAAAAATATTGATTTTTTTCTTTACCATTCTAGCAGATACGCTTTCTTTAAGTCAAAGAAATTTTCACCGGGTTTTAGTCCAATTCTTGTAGTTTCGCAAATAAGATATTTTTGGTTTAAATACATAAAGTTGTAATTATTGCCTTTTGTGTTAGTGTTTATTGCTACATTAAGGTGGTTTTGGCTCAAGTATAAAACAGCTAAACTTTTTAAACCTAAAATTTCTTTAGCCAATACTGCAAGCATAAAGCTTTTATCCTCACAATCAGCAAATGGATTAAGAAATAATTCTTCGGGAAATGAAAATTTTTCATTTCCGATGTAATCCAAGTCGCTTTTGTATGGAAATGCCTGTTGGGTAAAACTAAGTAAAAAATCCAATGCTTTATTGTTTGACATTCCATAAACAGCCTTTTTAAGTTGTTTTATCAATGTTTCTGACGATGTTTCGCTTAATCCATAATTTATATATACTTCACCAAATTCAATATCAGGTAAATCTTTGTAATACAATGCCAATGATTTATTGTAATAACCATTAAAAAAATAAGCAATGCCTTCATACTCCATGTGAAGGCGGTATTTGGCCTTTAGCTTATTTAATTTTGGCGGGTAATTGGTGTTCAAAACAAAACACCTTGATTTTGACGATTCTTCATGTAGCAGTTTTTCTTTTACAAGTGGTTTGTTTTTTTCAAAGTATAAATCATAATAGGTTTTGTTGTTGTATTGAACCAAATTGATGTTATAAAAATTAATACAACTGTATCCGTAAATACTTATATCATTATGGTTATATCCAATTATAACATCGTAACCTTTTTTCTTTAATAAATTATACAGCAAAAGCTTTTGATAAATTTTGTTGAGATAAAATGCATTTGCTGTTTTTTTTGCTAATTGTAAGTATGATATATCATCTAATTGATATTTGTAAGAATATTCATCAAGCTCGTCAATTATATCTTTAATAAATTCATCATTATATAAATTTGTTAAATCTATTTCTGATAAGTTTAGATTTTGTAAAACTTCAACAGGTTTTGTTTTAATGGTTATATTTTCTCCATAAAAGTCGAGAGTTATAGCACCTTTGGTATTGTTTGAACTCAAAACCAAAAGCATAATTACTTGTATGTATAATATTTTAAACATATTTAAAAACTTAAAAAACAAGACATAACATAAAACAGTAACAAAAAATAAACACAAATTTAACAATAAATTAATATTAGTTGTTTTTATAACGAAAATTCAATTTGGTTTTGTATTGATGATATTGAAATTATTTTTGCATTCGAAATTTAAATAAAATGAGAGTAATACAATTTAGAGAAGCATTAAGAGAAGCAATGAGTGAAGAGATGAGAAGAGATGAGAATGTGTTTTTAATGGGAGAGGAAGTTGCAGAATACAATGGAGCATATAAAGTTAGTCAGGGAATGCTTGATGAATTTGGTTCAAAACGTATAATAGATACACCAATTGCCGAACTTGGTTTTGCAGGTATTGGAGTAGGAGCAGCAATGAATGGTTTAAGACCAATTATTGAATTTATGACATTTAATTTCAGCCTTGTTGCCATTGATCAGGTTATAAACTCGGCTGCAAAAATGTACCAAATGAGTGGCGGTCAGTTTAATATTCCCATGGTTTTTAGAGGACCAACAGGAAATGCCGGACAATTAGCTGCACAACACTCACAGGCATTTGAAAATTGGTATGCCAACTGCCCGGGATTAAAGGTTGTTGTACCCAGCAACCCATACGATGCTAAAGGTTTACTAAAAACAGCCATTCGCGATAACGACCCCGTAATATTTATGGAAAGCGAACAAATGTATGGCGATAAAGGTGAAGTGCCCGAAGAAGAATATTTGATACCAATTGGTGTAGCCGATATTAAAAAGCAAGGCACTGATGTTACCATTGTATCGTTCGGAAAAATTATGAAAGTGGCACTTGCAGCAGCTGCAGAATTAGAAAAAGAAGGTGTAAGCTGCGAAGTTGTTGATTTAAGAACAGTACGACCAATTGATTACGAAACTGTTATAAATTCGGTAAAGAAAACAAATCGAATGGTAGTTGTAGAAGAAGCATGGCCTTTGGCATCAATAAGCAGCGAAATAACATATATGGTTCAAAAAAATGCTTTCGATTATCTTGATGCACCCATAAGAAGAATTACAACTGCTGATACCCCTTGCGGCTATGCTCCAACTTTGGTTGAGGAATTTATGCCTAAAGTTTCGCAAGTGGTAAAAGCTATTAAAGAAGTAATGTACCGCTAAAAAATTTTCATTGAATATTATTTCTTACAACGTAAATGGTATTAGAAGTGCCATTGGCAAAGGCCTTGTAAATTTTATGCAAAGCAGTATGGCTGATGTTTTTTGCTTTCAGGAAACTAAAGCCAGCAAAGACCAAATACCCGATGATTTTGCTTTTGATGTTGCAGGCTACAAATACAGACATTGGCTTAGTGCTGAAAAAAAAGGATATAGCGGGGTAGCTATTTTTAGTAAGGTTGAACCAAATAATGTAAAGTACGGATTTGGCATTGAAGAGTTTGATAAGGAAGGGAGAATAATTCAGGCCGATTTTAAAGATTTATCTATTATTAGCGTTTATATACCAAGCGGTAGTAGTGGAGAAGAAAGGCAGGCATACAAAATGCAGTGGCTTGATTTTTTCTATGATTATATGCAGGATTTAAAAATAAAGAATCCAAATATTATTGTATGCGGAGATTACAATATAGTGCATAAACCAATAGATATTCATGACCCGATTGGTAATAAAAACAGTAGTGGATTTTTACCTGAAGAACGCGAATGGTTAAGTAAATTTATTGAAAGTGGATTTGAAGATACCTTTAGAATGTTTAACAAAGAGCCACATCAATATAGTTGGTGGACTTTTAGAGCCGGTGCGCGAGCTAAGAATAAAGGCTGGCGAATTGATTACTGCATGGTATCTGATAAACTAAAACATAAAGTTAAAGATGCCGGAATTATGCAGCATGTTGTTCACAGCGATCACTGTCCTGTTTGGGTTCAGCTTAACACCTAAATAAAATACTGCTGTCGCCATAACTTAAAAAGCGGTAATTATTTTGTAAAGCATGGTCGTATATATCTCTCCAATTATTATTGGTAAACGCACTTACAAGCAACAACAATGTACTTTCTGGTTGATGAAAATTGGTTATCAATGCATCTGCTACTTTTATTTTGTATTTGGGGGTAATTATAAGCTGGGTGCTTCCTGTAATTGTTTTTAAGCTTTGTTCATCCATCCAACTTAAAATGGTTTTAAAACATTCATTTATTGACAAGTTCTCTGTTTCAAAATCCTTGTATTTTAGAGGTGCCCATTGTTCAACTTGCAATTCTGTTATATTTTTCCATTCAGTAATGTTATTATAAAGTTTTAAACCAAACCAATACAACGATTCGAGAGTGCGAAGGCTTGTAGTGCCAACAGCAATAATTTTTTTATCGTTCAATAAATTTTCAATTAAATCTCTTCCTACGTAAATACGCTCTTCGTGCATTTGGTGGTTTGCAATAAATTCTGTTTTTACAGGTAAAAAAGTTCCAGCACCTACATGTAGGGTTACAAAATTGTAATTAATACCTTTATGTTTTAATTTATAAAAAACGTTTTCTGTAAAATGCAAACCTGCTGTTGGTGCTGCAACACTACCGTTATTTTGTGCATACACTGTTTGGTATCGGTATTCATCTAAGTCTTCAGCATCTCTATTCAAATAGGGTGGAAGCGGAAGTTTTCCTGCTTCGTGCAATATTTCAGCAAATGTTAATGGTTCATTCCAAGTAAAATTAATTACAAACGAACTCCCAATTTTTTCAAATCTTTCTGCTATTAATTTTATCTTTTTGTTTTGAACCATAAGTTCCATTATCAACTCACCGTTTTTCCATTTTTTATTATTGCCAATCATACACAACCATTTGCACTGGTGTATTTGATTGAGTGCAAGATTTTGTTCATTGGGTTCAAACGGTTCAATACATAATATTTCGATGTGACTGCCGGTTTGTTTTGTAAAAAGCAATCTGGCATGAATTACTTTGGTATCATTAAATACAAGCAGGTAATTTTCATCAATATGGTTTGCCAAATTGTAAAAATAATCATCGGTTATTTTATTGTTTTTGTAAACCAATAATTTACTATGGTCGCGGTTTTGTAATGGATAGTAAGCAATTTTATCTTCCGGTAAGTAATAATTGAAATCAGAGATTTTAGTATAATCCATGTTTTTGTGCAAATAAAGTTTTTTAGCTGTTAATTATTTTCTTTGCGATATGGTTTTACGTTTTTTGATTTTATTAACTCTCTCAACATTAATTCTTTCTTGCTCTTCTATTCAAAAAGTGCAGGTTATAAAACCAAGCAAAACAATTGAAGACACAATTTCAACTCAAAAATTTTTGTTTGATTATGTGTATCTATCAAACAATACAATGCTTACAAATGATGAAATGGCAATTAAAATGACTCAAATGCCTCAGGCAAAACAAGTACTTCAGCAATCTAATAATAATTTTACATACAGCTATATTGCCGATGCTCTATCAATATTATCTATTGGATTTATGTTTAACGATGCTAAAATAATTCCGGCAACTATTGGTTTTGTTGGCAGCGAATTAGCAAGTATATTGCTGTGGCGTAAAAGTATCAAGCAAAAAAGAAAAGCAGTTGAAATTCACAACAACATTTTAAAACAAAATAATTAATTGCCTTTAAATTCTGGTTTGCGTTTTTCAACAAAAGCTTTCATGCCTTCTTTTTGGTCGTTGCTGGCAAAGCACATATAAAAGTTTTTTCGCTCAAAGTATAAACCTTCCTGCAAACCTGTTTCATAAGCCTTTAAAACACTTTCTTTAGCCAATCTTGCAGCTATTGGGCTCATTTGGCAAACCTCTTTAGCTAATTTTACAGCTTCATCTAAATAAATTTCATCAGGCACAACTCGGTTAATTAATCCTGCTTTTAATGCTTCATCAGCCGAAATAAATTTTCCTGTAAGAACCATTTCCATGGCAAACGCTTTCCCCACTGCACGGGTAAGTCGCTGTGTACCACCCGCACCTGGCATTATACCAATTTTTATTTCGGGTTGCCCAAATTTTGCCGATTCCGATGCTACAATCATATCGCAGGTCATGGCCAACTCGCACCCGCCTCCTAAGGCAAAACCGCTAACAGCAGCAATTACTGGCTTTTTGGTTTTTCTTATTTGATCCCATGTTTCAAACTGATCAATTTTTAGCAAATCAATAGCCGATTTATCTTCCATTTGTTTTATATCGGCACCGGCTGCAAAAGCTTGTTGGTTACCTGTTATAATTATGCATCTTACATCTTCATTATCATCTAATTGGGCAAACGCAGCCTTTAATTCAAGCATCAATTGAAGATTTAGGGCATTTAATTCTTTTGGCCTGTTTAGCCTTATTAATGCTATATGTTTTTCGAAATTCGGTTCAACCAGAATAAATTCAAAATTTTGCATTTTATCGATTTTTGGTTCACGAAATTAGCATAAATGCTAAGGTATGACAGCTTTTTTTTAAAACTTTTAAAAAAGCTGTTGTAAATAAGATTATTATTCCGATATTTGCAATCCTTTTTAAAGAAATAAAGCGATGAGAGTTTGTGATTTAACAGGTAAGCGTCCGATGGTGGGAAACAATGTTTCTCACTCTAACCGTAAAACAAAAAGACGTTTTTACCCTAACCTACAAGAAAAGAAATTTTACATTCCGGAAGAAAAACGCTGGATAACACTAAAAGTATCGGCTAAAGCAATTAAAACCATCAACAAAAAAGGTATTACAGCCGTGTTAAATGAATTTGTTAGAGAAGGTATAATTTAATATTGAATAAAAATGGCAAAAAAAGGCAATAGAATACAGGTAATATTAGAGTGCACCGAGCATAAAGATAGTGGTATGCCCGGAACAAGCAGATATATAACAACCAAAAATCGCAAAAATACAACCGAAAGGCTTGAACTTAAAAAGTATAATCCAATACTTAAAAAAGTAACCGTTCATAAAGAAATTAAATAAATTATCAAACCATGGCAAAAAAGGTAGTTGCAACATTAAAAAAGGGAACAGGTAAAGAGTTCGCTAAAGTTTACAGAGCCGTTAAAAACGAAAAAGGTTCATATTCATTTAAATCGGAAATTGTTCCGAACGATGATGTTAAATCATACTTTAAAAAGTAATTAATATTGAGTTCATAGCATTAAAGCAATCTGTAATTTACAGGTTGCTTTTTTTGTTTATAAACAACCAATAGCGTCCTAAACGTTTAAAAAAAGGAAAGGGAAGTTTAATCCTCATAGTTACCTTTGAGGTGCAAAAAAAACAAAACCCTTTCCAGATGGTAAATGTAACATTATTTTCTCAAA